>NZ_SVEV01000018.1 GCF_015057185.1 Pseudobutyrivibrio sp.
GTCTTTAGACTCCAGTGCCGGTAACAAGCCCTTATAGGGCTAGAACAAACCACCGGCTAAGCCGGTGGTTTTGATTTTAAGAAACTATCTTGATTATTTTATTATCAAGGTCTTTACGTTTATGAATAAGAGCAGCGCCAGCTTTGCCATTGTTTTTGACATGATAAAGGGCATAATCAGCAGAGTTAAGATAATCCCAAGCTCTGTTAAGAGGTTCAGGAACACGGTTTACGATTCCTTGGGAAACGCTAAGGTTTTCAAGATTGAGCTCCTGACCAATTTTTGCAATACACTTTTGTATTTTTAATGCTACATCAAGGATTTCTTCGTCGGTCATATCATAGTAATAAACTACGAATTCATCTCCGCCATAACGAGCTATGAAAATTTTGTCGTCGATTAATTCTTTGAATTCACGTCCCATTGCAGACAGCAGTTCATCACCTTTCGAATGACCGTAGCAATCGTTAACTTGTTTGAAAAAGTCAACGTCCATCATTTCTACGCCAAGTCGTTTTTTATCCTTGTCTGCCATAACGAACAATTCGTCGATTACCTTATTGAGCTTTGCTCTGTTTGATAAACCTGTGAGTGCATCAGTCTCAGCTGCCTCCGTCAGGAATATGTTGGCAGTCTTTTGCTTTTCCAAATCAAGTCGGAGGTGAAGAGTAGTCAAAAATGATTTTTTAGAATCATCATTCTTCATAGAAGAGTACTCGTAGTATTGGTAAGCAGCTTCCATCATCTTTTGAGCATTTCCAATTTTTTTGTACATGGATATTTTGAACTCGGCCATAATCATATGTAGATTGATTAATTCTCCGTCGATTTTCTTTTCATCCATTCTAGAGAAGGCTTTCTCTAATTCGTCGTACTCTTCATCGTTGAGCATCATTTCCACAAAATCTACAGCTTCTTCGTAGTAGGTGACGAGGTCATCACAGCTATAGAAAGCTTCTTTACAGAGCTCTTTGTATTTTAGTGTCTCTGTAGTATTTCCGATTTTGTTGTAGTAAACCCATAAGCTGATACGGACATCAAATCGATCTGCATAATGTGGGCATTTAGTAATTAGTCTTTTGAGATTAGCTACTGAATTATCTGCCTTATCCTGTTCCTCTAGCATAAGAAAGAGCTTGGTGGTAAGTGTGTACACACATTGTAATAGTTCATCTTTAAACTCATCATCTTTGATACAATCGCAACATTCTAATACTCTGTTGTGATATTGTACAGCCTCTCTGAGAGCGCCCATTTCGTGACACAATGATGCTAAATTTTCACAAGCTATAGCCTCTGGCAGATATAATCGATGCTCTCTTGCAACAGAAATTGCATTCATGAAATTCTCAAGGCTATATAAAAACTGACCCTGAGTACGGTAGATGATACCAAGCTCGTTATAAGAGCGGGCAATAAGCAAATGCTCATCAGTCTTAGCTAAATTCTGAATGCCTGATGATAGATAATATAAAGCCTGATAGTAATCGTCGCACATACAATATGCATCACCAAGAATACAGTTAGCAAAGCTCTTTAAATCAGAGTTGCTTGAGTTAGCAGTTAAATCATATAATTTTTTTGCTAACTCCACGTGTGTTGCGTTATCTCGTTTTCTAATTGATTCGATTTTTTCTAGTATTTCAAGTACCTTCGGACTTTTGAAGCAACCAATATTATTCATAATTCCCTCTTAATTATTCTCACCCATTTGTTATGTGATTCACATAAAATACACATTTTGATAATTATATAATAAATGTATGCGTTATTCTATATGAAAATTATGGAATATGAGGATTTTTTTAACATATTTCACAGAATGTAGTCGAACTTTAGTAGAGAAAAGCAAAAAAAAGCATCGACTCACATCGATGCTAAGAAAATGCGCGACCAGGGGTTCGAACCCTGGACACCCTGATTAAGAGTCAGGTGCTCTGCCAGCTGAGCTAGTCGCGCATATGTGCTACTGAGAAACAGCAACGGAATATATTATATATGGTTTTCAAAATTTTGCAAGCCCTATTAAGAAAAATGTATAAAAATTGGAAACTGTGGACATGCGTAGCAAAGCTTGATTAAATTGCACACAATTGATATAATGCATCATAATGAAACTAGTAACAGTATTTTTTAGAGAGGTAAAAAAATGGGAGACTTTTTAGATTTAGCAAAGGCTAGAAGAAGTGTACGCACTTTTGATGGTAATCAGGTTGATGAGCAAATTCTTGATCAGCTTAAGGCACATGCTGACAAGATTGAGAATCCATATGGTAAGAAAATTAGATTTGTCTTTTTAGATGCAAAATCAAATAATCTTTCAAGCCCTGTTTTGTCAGGTGAAAAGCTATATGTAACTGCAGTGATGGAACCAGGCGAGAATGCTGAAGAAGCATATGGTTATGCCTTTGAGGATCTGTTAATGAAGGCTCATGAATTAGGACTTGGTACTGTTTGGATCGGTGGAACAATGCCTAGAGATAAGTTTGAGGCAGCCTCTAAGCTTGCGGAAAATGAAGTTATGCCATGTGTTAGTCCAATTGGTGTTGCTGCCAAGAGCATGTCGCTTAAAGAAGGTCTTATGAGAAAGGGTGTTAAAGCTGACAAGAGATTCGATTTTGACAAGCTATTCTTCGAAGGTAGTTTCGAGAATGGAATGTCCGAAGATAGAGCAGAAGAGCTTGGACTTAAGAGGGCGTTAGAGGCAGTGAGAATAGCTCCATCAGCTGTAAATAAGCAACCATGGAGAGTTGTAGTGATTGACGATGTTGCTCATTTCTTTATCAAGCATGACAGGGGCTATGATAATGGTACATATGATTTACAGAAGATTGACCTTGGAATTGGTATGTATCATTTTGAGTCTCAGCTTAAGTGCGAGGGTAAGAATGTAACATTAGAATTAAATAATCCAGGAATTGAGCTGGAAAAAGGCGTAGATTACGTTGCATCATTTAGAATTGCTTAATAAGGATAATATGTTAAGGCAGGGCATTTGAAGTGCTCTGCCTTATTTGTCATTTACAAAAATTCTTAAGAATATCTATGTAGTGCTGGGTAAGGGTGGATTGAGGTATACCCGAAGGTAAAATATAACCAATTTCCATATAGTCGTTCACATCAAGAGGTTTGGAAATTATGTGTGGACCATTAAGCTCTTCACTGATAACACCGCTACAAATCGTGTAGCCATTTAGTCCAACTAGCAAATTGAAAAGAGTGGCACGGTCTCTTACGATGATTTCCTTATCTGAATCGATAGTGCTGAGTATTTCCTCTGAAAAATAAAAGGAATTGTGGCTACCTTGCTCATAGGCTAGTCTTGGGTATGTTACAAGATCATCTAAAGTGATAGTTTTTTTCTTTGCCAAAGGACTGTTTTTTCCAATGAAAACATGTGGCTTAGCCTTGAAAAGGGGATTAAATACTAGTCCATGATCTCTGAGGGTCTTACGAATAACAGTCTCATTAAATGTATTGAGATATAATACGCCAATTTCGCTACGGCGATGGGCAACATCGTCGATAATATCATAGGTTTGTGTTTCTCTCATATGGAATTCGTATTTATCACCGCCATAAGTTTTTAGCAACTCTACAAAAGCTTCAACAACGAAGGAATAATGCTGAGCTGATACGCAAAAGCGTTGTTTTCCATGGTCTGCACCAGCGTATCTCTCCTCGATAAGGTTGGCTTGTTCAAGAAGCTGCCTTGCATATCCTAAAAATTCATCCCCCTCTGGAGTAATCTCTATTCCCTTATTCGAACGATAGAAAATAGTAATGTTGTATTCCTTTTCTAAATCCTTAATTGCAGAGGTCAAACTTGGTTGGGCTATAAATAATTGCTTGGCAGCCTCTGTTATGTTGCCTGTTTTTGCTACTGTTACCGCATATTTTAGTTGTTTCAGTGTCATTTCTAAACCTCACTATAAATATTAGTTATTATTATAGCTATTGCCATAGAAAATATCTATGATGCAATGCTAGTTTTTTGTATTTTGCCTATCTACTTAGTAGGCATATAATTCTTCTCATAATTAGTAACAGAGAAGGAGAGAAAATATGAGCGTAGTTAATATTCCAGGGAAATATGATTTTGTAGGAAGTTTTTTAAGACCAGAGGCATTAAAGAATGCAAAGGCTTCATATGTGGCAGGCAAGCTTTCAGAAGAAGAATACAACAAGGTTATTGAGGAAGAAATCACAAAGGTTGTAGCAAAACAGAAG
This sequence comes from Pseudobutyrivibrio sp., assembly GCF_015057185.1. Lineage (GTDB taxonomy): Bacteria > Bacillota > Clostridia > Lachnospirales > Lachnospiraceae > Pseudobutyrivibrio. The sequence goes on from NZ_SVEV01000018.1 coordinate 4,231, forward strand.
GAGCTAGGGTTTCACATCATCACAGATGGTGAGTTTAGAAGAAGCTTTTGGCATCTGGATTTTATGTGGGGACTTGAGGGAGTAGCTCATGAAAATAATGGAAGAGGTGTAAATTTTGATGCGGAATTAGCTCTTTTGGATGATACTTTCTTAGTGGGTAAGATTAAAGCTAAGGCGCATCCATTTGTAGAATATTTTAAGTTTTTAAAGCAGTTTGAGGACGAAAATACTATTGCTAAATATACTATTCCAGCACCTGCACAGACATATCAGCAGATGATTGTGCCTGGAAATTATGAGGTAACACGAAAGTTCTATCCAACAAATGAAGAATTAATTCACGATATTGGGATTGCTTATCAGGACATTATTAAGCAGTTTTATGAGGCAGGATGTAGAAATTTGCAGTTAGATGATTGTACTTGGGGTGCAATAGTTGGTGATGCGGCAAAGCAGAGATATAAGTCTCTTGGTGTAGATTTAGAAGAGGTAAAACAGCAGCTTTTAGATGTGAATAATCTTGCATTGGAAAATAAACCAGAAGATATGGTTATAACATCTCATATCTGCAGGGGAAATTATCACTCTACATTCTTCAATAGTGGAGCGTATGATTCTGTTGCGGACTATGTTTTTGCCCAGGAAAATGTAAATGCGTTATTCTTAGAGTATGATGATGCTAGATCAGGTGGGTTCGCGCCACTTGCTAAGGTGTCAGAGGATAAAACCGTTGTGCTGGGATTGATAACTACAAAGACTCCAAAGCTAGAGGATAAGGAAGTAATAAAGAAACGTATTTATGAAGCGGCAAAATATATTCCACTTGAAAGATTATGTTTAAGCCCTCAGTGTGGTTTTGCATCTTGTGAAATTGGAAATAAGCTCACAGAAGAAGAGCAGTGGGCAAAGCTTGCATTAGTAAAGGAAATTGCTGAGGAAGTATTTTAATAGAAATATAATAGGGAGACCATTTTTACATGGTCTCCCTATACTGTTAATGACGTTGGTCTGTATTTTCGAAGGTTTCGCAAAATCTTGCAGAAAATGACGGTGATTCATTCCCAATAGACAAGTGGCTAATGTCGCCGACTCGAAGTGTTCTAAAAATGGCGATTCCCTTCTGACGCTCCTCTGTTACGGCTTCTGTAATAGAGGTTGGAGCTAGTGCTGTGAATTGGAGAGGAACAAATGGGGATACATTCCATAGTCTCGAAAGAAGCACGCTTGTAATGCCGTAATGGCAGAAGAATGCAACTGTTTTTTCATTTCCGTGTTCAACTGAATAGGTTAAGCCATTTCTTTTGTAGCCATGCTGTGAAAGTAGTTCATCAAAATTGGCAATTACATTGTCATATATTGGTAGGACGTTGCTACCCTCAAATAGAGGAGAATCCTTCCAAGCATTTGTATCAAATAATTCTGGATGATTACCGTAATAGGATGGCAACATGTCCCACATGATACGTGGATTATATTTACCAGTGGTTTCATCAATTACTAATTCTGTTTTGTAGGCTTCTCTGGCGGCTTCTGATATATTGGCATCGATTTTGCCAGGGAACTCTCTAAGCCAGTCTAAAGTGGTGCCAGTGATGCCAAGGGCATCTAGACAGTAGGATGCAGTGTCTTGTGCTCTGCCAAGTGGCGAAATGTATGCTTCATCAATGTGATATCTCTTGATATAGTCTGCCAATAAACTAGCTTCTTTATGACCCTTTTCAGTAAGTGTGTCATTTACGTAGTCAGGATCGCCATGTCTTATAAATAAAAGTCTCATATCTGTCTCCTTATCGTCAACCAATTATAACATAAGGAAAACTGTAGAGTTGTATTATTCTGTGATTGAATTTAGGTATTCAATAGGTGATATTTTTTCAATTTTTTTGAAAAGGCGAGAAAAGTAATATGGATCCTTGAAACCACATTTTTCTGCTATTTCTTTTATGGTTAGTTCATCACCATGGCGACGCATAAGGGCTTTTGCGTAATCTATCTTAAGATTATGCAGAAAGGTTATAGGTGTAACGCCTATGGTTTCCTTGAACAGCTTCCTAAAATGATTGATGCTGTAACCACTCTCCGAAATGAGACGGGTGTAATCATACTCAGGATTGGTATAGTTGCTTGTCATGTCATCAATAAAAGCGGATATGACTGGATTGACATCACTTACTATTAATCCCATGGAGGTGATAGTTTCAAAAATAAGGTGATTTAAGGCACTTTTTACTGCTGTTTTGCGAGGTAGCTGCATACCCTCGATATCCATACCTAAATAGAATAGTCTTCGAATTAAATCTGATTGACTAGCAGGAAAGATTCCAGGTGTTGTTTGGGTAATAAGCATATCTCTAAGTTGCATAAGACCCAGCACGATGCCATTATCGCTTTCAACTAAAAGATCAGCCAGTTCCCCAGCGGGAAGTGACAGGATATTATGAGGTAAAAGAGCCAGTTCTGTTGTTCCGATTTTAATTGTTCCTTTTCCGCTTATTACTAGTACATATTGAAAGTATTCTCTGTGAAAAATGTTTTGTCCATTAGCATAGTTAATAATATTGAAATCAATTACCATTTTATCCCCCTTAGAGTTGATCGTTCATGGATAATAATATGATTATACAAGTGAAATGTCCATCTAAATGAAGTGGTTTAAACATTTTAATTATATATCAATATTTATATAATTTCCGCAGAAATTCATTTGAAATGAAAAAGGATGAGGAGAAGGAGAGATGGACAAAATGATTTTAAATGTTGCTTCAATATTTCAAAACGACATGATTTTGCAACGAAATAAACCTGTAGCAGTATGGGGAGAGGCTGGAGCTAAGTCAAAGGTAAAAGTCACAATACAAGGTCAGTCTGTAGAATGTATAAGCGATGAGAAGGGAAAATGGCTAGTAAATCTCTCAGATTTGAAGGCTTCTGTTAAAGAGGAATTAATTGTAGAGTCTGGGGATGAAAGAATTGTTTTAACCGATATTGCAGTGGGAGAGGTGTGGCTTGCAGGTGGACAGTCAAACATGGAATTTTACATGTATTATGACAAGGATTATGAATCAGTATTGCCACTTTGTAATGATCAACTAATACGATTTTATGATGTCCCAAAAGTTGCATCTGATGAGCACAAGGCACGTTTTTCATACGATTTATTTGGAAAATGGAGAAAGGCTGATGAGGAGAATTTGAAATATTTTTCCGCTGTGGCTTATTATTTTGCCAAGTCTTTAAAGGACGATTTAAATGTACCAATAGGAATAATTGGTTGTAACTGGGGAGGCTCCCGTGCAGCATGTTGGATGGACAAGCAAACGGTTGAAAAATATGGTTCCGTATGGCTTCAGGATTATGAAAAGGGATTACTAGAAATCAAGGACATGGATAGTGAGAGAGAAGCATATTTTTCCTCAGACTTGTCTGATCCAATGAAGGTTTTTGATGATGAGATTAGAAATAAATTGCTGAGAGGTGTTCCTGAAGAGGAATTATTAAGAATTGTTGCACAATGGCAGGAAAATGGAAATGGACCTGTAATTGGACCATGGCATGAATGGAGACCAACATGTCTCTATGAGTATATGATAAAAACCATTGTCCCATTCTCAATCAAAGGCGTAATTTACTATCAGGGAGAAAGCGATGAGAACCATCCAGATATTTATGAAAATATGTTGGAAGGACTCGTAGGTTGTTGGAGAAAGGCATTTAATCAGGATATACCTTTCATCATGACTATGCTAGCTCCATTTGAGGGAGGCGGAGAGAATTACGTTGTGCTACGTTCACAGCAGAAATTAGCTACTCAAAGAATCAGTAATTTATGGTGTGCTTCGATAGGTGATGTTGGAAATTCATATGATATTCATCCAAAGGAAAAGAGACCAGTTGGAAAACGCTTGGCACTATTGGCAAGAGGTCATGTTTATAATGAGGATGTTTTGTGTGATGCACCTGTTGGTAAGGCGCTATCATTTGATGAGAACAGACTCATCATCGAATGCGAAAATGTTGATGGTGGGCTCTTCACAAAAGGGGATAGCCTTAATGGATTGCGCGTGTTTGATGAGTTAAATAATGAAATTGACAAGAGTACGTACAAGACACTTATCGAAAATAATAAGGTAGAGATAACCTTTGATAAGAGTATAAAAGGAAAAAAGTGTAGAGTGGAGTATGCACAAGCTCCATATTATGAGGTAAATATTTATAACATGGCTGAAATACCAATGCTTCCATTCGTACTTGAAATATAATAAGACCTTTCCAACATACTACGACTATATGTTTTTTCTCGTAAATCCATTACAAAAGCTGGAATCAATGGAGTTATCAAGATATAATTATAGTTGTAGTGTTGTTGGGGGAGGGCCATATTTATGGTTATCAAACAAGCTAGTGAGTATGTTCAGGATGAATACGAGCCAATGGTTGGCTTATCAGCCTTGGACGTTTTCTTGGCGCGAGTTTATAGATTTGTAGTGCTTGCGCCTACTACTGTTGCGGCAACATCTGCTGTAGCATATACCATAACAAAGCTACTAGGGTACTATAAGGCTGTATCCTGGGTAAGTCTTGGTATTTTTGATCTGACTAATATCTTATATTTCATATTGGCATTGCATTTCTATCACACCGGTCTTAGAGGTGATAGCCTTGTTAAGCAAAAGAAACTCAAAAGCCATAAAATCGCAGTTGGAATAAGCATTCTTATTCAGTTTAACTTCACAATATATCTAATACCATATGGAGAATGGTGGGCATTTGCGCCATTTTTTATATTCTTTACCGTTTTCTTTTTTGATATGTTTCTTACAATGTGGGTGACTTTAGGTGTATTGGCATCCGTATTCCTTTCATGGTTTATTTCCCCAGAGATTATGCGTGTTCCACCAGGACCAGACCAAGTGCCATTTTTCTTAATTCGAATTAGTTATTTGATTTTTTCCGCTGGATTGCTACTTAGTTTGACTCATTTAGGAAGTAAATACCTAATTGAAGAGTTGGAGAAATATGCGAACTATGATACTTTGACGCATCTCCTTAATAGAAAAAGTATGGATGGTTACTTGCGTGAAGCTAGTAGGCAGGCTCAGAAAGGATATCCATTCTGCATAATTATGGCGGATATTGATGATTTTAAACATGTTAATGATACATATGGACATGATTTTGGTGATGAAGTTCTAAAATACGTAGCCCACACTATTTTGACAGGTGTAAAGAAAACAGATTACGTTTTTCGATGGGGTGGTGAAGAGATTTGTATTCTGCTAAAGGCAAATATTGAACAGGCAGAGGCAGCAGCAGAACGAATAAGAAAAGATATAGCCAGAGATTCTGTTAATTATAAAAACGAAGCTCAGGTTTCTGTTACGGTTACCATGGGTGTTTGTGAGTATGTTAATGGTATGACCATAAAGGATATGATGGAAGATGCTGATGCCAAATTGTATTGGGGCAAACGTAATGGTAAAAATCAGGTTGTAGTGAGGAAAGAGTAGAATATGTCTGTATTATTCGTAAATGCTTGTGTAAGGAAAGAATCAAGAACAAAAAGATTGGCAGATAAGATATTGGCTGAGATTAATGAGCGTTATGATGAGGTGAAACTAGATGAAATAGTTTTTCCTATAGCCAATGAGGAGTTTTTAAGAAAGCGTGATGAGCTAATAGCTGCAGGGGATTTTGATAATCCATTGTTTGAGCTTGCTAATCAGTTCGCTGGGGCTGAAACAATTGTAATTGCTACACCATATTGGGATTTATCCTTCCCAGCCGCACTAAAGCAATATTTTGAGCAAATTAATGTGGTAGGGATTACGTTTAAGTACAGTCAGGAAGGCATACCACAAGGACTTTGCAAGGCTAACAAAATCTATTATGTAACAACATCTGGTGGAGATTATGCACCAGATGACTTTGGATATGGTTATGTGAAGGCTCTCGCCCAGGGTTACTATGGTATACAGGATATCTCTTTGACAAAGGCTACCGGTCTCGATATTATTGGGGCTGATGTAGATAGCATTTTAAATAGAGTGTAGCATGGGATTGTGGGATTAAAGCTACTTGGAAAGGAATTAAAATATGTTTAGAAAAATGAGACGCTTTAAACAGCAATTATCTGAGGAAGAGTGTATTGAGGTATTAAAGAATGAGCCAAGAGGCGTGTTATCACTTATAGGAGAAGATGGCTACCCTTATGGTATGCCTATTAATCAGTGGTATTGTGAGGAAGATGGAAAGATTTATTTCCACGGAGCAAAAGATTTAAATGTAATCATCCAAAGCATTAAAAATATGAGTCCGAAACCTGCAGCGTCGTATATTGTAAATTTGCTTTTAAGTACAAATGTAGATAGGAGCGCTGCAGTTATAGGCTCCGCAAAGCTATAGAGAATTGCCTTTTGAGGCCCGATTATAGATACACCGCTTATATAAAGAGTAAATGCGCAAATATTTCCAACGACTACCACAAATGCAATTCCCAATATTCCATAAATATTTGGAACATAGTGTATCTGCCATATTTTAAATGCAAGTCCTAAAAGAATTCCACCAAATAAAAATGACCATCCCTGCGCAACTATAACAGGTATTTCTGTGGTTATCTTTTCAGCAAGAACATTGTAAATCATTACACAAAATGCGCTGCCGACACCTGCAAATAGAGCAGATACAGGCATTGATAGATGAGCAATATTTCCATGAGTTGTCAAAAGAAAAACACCTGATATTGCAAAGGCAATGGATATTATTTCTGATATCTTTGGTGCTCTTTTCATACTAATACATGTAACAAGAAGTATGAAAATAGGGGCAAGGTCCTGCATGATTGTTCCTATTGCAGCATTGGAAAGCTCAATAGTGAGAAAATACAGAAACTGACAGGTACTTACACCTGCGATTCCATAAACTAGCATCCAAAAAGCCATTTCTTTTGACTTCCATGGTTTTAGCACAGTATTTTTATGCCTAATAAGGGAATATGCTAGAATCAATATTCCTGAAAGCCCAAGTCTTATTGGCACAAGCCATCTACTGTCCATCTGTTGCACATCGAATAGGTACTGACCCATGGTTCCAGAAAGTCCCCAGCAGGCAGCTCCAAGTATAGTAAAAAGAATTCCTTTAATATTTGTATTCATAGCTTAAATTCATAGATTCTTGCTGACAATTTCATTGTTCTGTCAGCAAGAAGTCATAAGTTCTTTCTAAAATGAGATTACGATTTAATTATATAAAATCGCAATGAATATAATAATTACTAGTAATGGAAATGTAAAGAGGGGCTTATTCTCTAGGGCAGGTTAAGTAATTTTGTGATAACTGCGGACTTAGTATTGAAAAACTTGAAGCTGCAAAGAAATTTAGATATTTTGTTGACAGGGATAGTGTGTTTTGTTAGTCTAGCTGTAACAATCGAATAATTCTTCGGGGCAGGGTGAAATTCCCGACCGGCGGTGATAGTCCGCGACTCGCGAAAGCGACTGATTTGGTGAAATTCCAAAACCGACAGTACAGTCTGGATGGTAGTAGAAGTGAAATGGTATTATTAGGCAAAGCCCCACGTGGACTTTGCCTTTTTCATTTTACTATTCGATTTATATCCCAAAGAATCCTTCGGTTCCAAAAATATTTTAGAACAGGGAGGAACAAATAATGTTCAAAAAGAAATTCACAACAAATCAAATCGTACTTGTGGGGATGCTTGCTGCGTTAGCTGGTGTTCTAATGTCCTTGGAAATTTCAGTTCCAATGATGCCACCATTTTACAAATTCGACTTCAGCGATGTACCAGCAATAGTGGGCTTATTCTTGATGGGACCAGTTGAGGGGGCATTGATAGAAATAATCAAGCTCATAATCAAGCTTATTCTATCAGGTACAAACTCAATGTATGTTGGTGAGGTTGTAAATTTAATGGCTATTATCCTATTCATAATTCCTACTTGGATTGTATACAAAAGAATGGGACAGACCAAAAGAGCAGCTGCAGTTGCACTTGCTATAAGTGTAGTGATAAGAACAGCGGCAGCCTGCTTTTTAAATGCATTTGTGTCATTACCTCTTTACGCAACTGCCATGGGCGTCTCTCTAGATGAGGTGGTTAGAATGGTTGGTGGAGTAAATGCAAAAATTACAAATTTACAAAGCTTTATCATCTACGCGACAATACCATTTAATGTTTTGAAGCTATCTATTAATAGCTTTATCGGATATACGGTATATGATAGGGTTGTTGCACTTATGCCAGGCGCTAGAAACCTTAGAACGGATACAGCTACAGCAAAGGTGGAGGCATAAATGGTTGAGGAATATTGGAATCTGTCTAGAATGCAAATGGAGCATCTTGATAGAGAGAATACTTTGGTTGTTATTCCGCTAGGGGCAATAGAACAGCACGGCAATCAGGCTCCGTTGGGGACAGATAGTATGATTGCTACAGAAATGATAAATAGAGTGAAAACAGGGTTACAAATGCTGGAAAACCATTCAAAAAATGTTTTGACATTTCCTGTGATACCAGTGGGATTCAGTGTAGAGCATCTCAATTTTTGTGGTTCTATTTCATTTAAACCTGACACTTACTATAACCTGCTTTACGATATTGTAGAATCCATGAATACCCATGGATTTAAGCACATCGCATTCATGATTTGTCATGGTGGAAACAGGGCCACTGTTGAAATATTAAGCAGACAGATACGACATGACTTGGGAGTCCATGTTTATTTGCTTTCATCGGGGGCATTTAGTCATCCTAAGGTGAAGGCTACTATCTCTGAGGGAAACGAAGCAGATTTTCATGGGGGAGAAATGGAAACATCTATGGTTATGGCTATAAATGAAGATGTTGTTGATTTGTCCGTCGCTGAGGCTGGTTATTACAGTATGAAAAATGGAAGGTTGAATTTCTTTGGAAGCGTTGCACTTCCATGGATGGGAGAGGATTTTGTAACTGCTGAGAAGAAGCCTATTGGAATAGGAGGAGACCCAAGTGGTGCAAGTGCAGAAAAAGGAGAAATAATACTTGAAGTAAGTGCAAATGAAATAATAGATGGGATTTTAGATATATTGGAGCAGATGTAAGAGTTGCTATCAAATTTATTTATTATTTGCTATTAGATTTACCAAATATGGATTCCATTGATTTTGCAGTCAAAAGGTTCTATACTGATAAAAATTTGAAGAGTGGTGAATATGTTCTCTTAAAAAAGTGCGGTTAGAACTGACTAGACAACTAGAGGTTCAAAATCACAGTTTTATTACTGTGATTTTGGCCTTTTTTTTATGCATGCACCACAAATAATAGGAGGGAATCAGCATATGAAGAAAAAATTGTTAAAAAGCATTATTGCATTGGCATTGGGAACAAGTTTGATAGCGGGGTTGGTCGGATGTGGTAGTAACGCATCTAGCAGCGAGACAGAGATTAAAGATGAACAGACTGCAACTGCCAAGGCAGAGGAAGATACAACTAGTGATAGTGGAGAAACTATTGAGGTACATTTGGGTGATCAACCATCATTCTTTATTTTAAAAATAGCAGAATACAATGGCTATTTTGAGGAAGAGTTTGCAGGAACAGGGGTAAACATCGTAGTAGATAATTTTGTAAATCAAGGCTCTGCGATTATTGAAGCCATGAATGCAGGGGATGTACAACTTGGAGTACTCGGTACTATGCCATTTGTAACAGCTGATGCTAATGGAAGTGGATTTGTTGGTATTTCTAGTGTCAATCTTTCAATTGATGGATTTAAGCTTTATGCAGGAAAGGACACAGGAATTAAGACAGTAAACGATTTTGCTGGTAAGAAAATTGCTGTAAAGTTTTCATCAAATGAGCACGAGATGCTTTTAACATTACTTGCAAATGCAGGGTTAACAGAGAACGATGTAGAAATTATCAATATGTCTGCAGCTGACAGTCTCAGCTCACTTATTTCAGGTGATGTTGATGGAGCAATTTTAAAAGGGGATCAATTAGATGCAGCAAATGCGAGTGGGGCAACAATTGTAGCAGATAATAGTGAATCAGGAATCATCGAAAATCTTTTAATTGGAAGACCTGATTTTGTAGAAGAGCATCCAGAAGTAGTTGAGGGTGTATTAAGAGTTCTTGAGAGAACAAAGCAGTGGATTGATGAAAATCCAGAAGAGACAGTAAACATCTTTGTTGAATTGACAGATACAGATGCGACAACAGCTCAGACAAGCTTTGAATCACGTACACGTTCTATTAGTATTGATGACGACAAATTTGTAGCTCCTATCGAGAGAACAATTAATTTCTTAAAGGATCAGGGTGAAATCGATGATTCTGTACAGATTGAGGATATCATTGATAAGAGCTTTTATGAGAATTCAGGAATATCAGAATAATAAGAATTGGAAAGTTGAGATAGAGTAATGGCATTAACAAAAAGCACTATAAATAAGCTTTATTGCCCAAAATGCGGCAATACATATTCTGCAGATGAGGTTCACCAGTTGTGTGAATGTGGTTCTCCACTTTTAGTAGAGTACGATTTAGAGAAAGCTAAGGAGACATTAACTAAGGAGAATCTAAAGAATAGGTCAAAATCCTTATGGAGATATGAGGAACTTTTGCCTGTAAAGGATACAGAGAACATTGTCAGCTTAGGTGAAGGCTTCACACCTCTTATTCCATTACCAAATGTGGGCAGGAAAAATGATATTCCTAATCTCTTAATGAAGGATGAGGGAATAATACCGACAGGCACATTTAAAGCAAGAGGAGCTGCAGTTGGTGTATCGAAAGCTAAGGAATTAGGTGTGAAAGAGTTGGCTATGCCAACAAATGGAAATGCAGGAGCCGCTTGGTCTGTTTATAGTGCAAGAGCGGGAATTAAGGCAAATATTATTATGCCTGAGGATGCGCCTAAAATTACTAGAAATGAGTGCGCGGCAACAGGGGCTCAATTGTATTTAGTGAAGGGGTTAATTAGTGATTGCGGAAAAATAGTGGGAGCGTCTCTTAAATCTAATGGTTGGTTTGATGCTTCTACACTTAAAGAGCCATATCGAATTGAAGGCAAAAAGACAATGGGTCTAGAAATAGCGGAGCAATTGGAGTTTGAGTTGCCAGATGTAATTATATATCCAACAGGCGGAGGCGTAGGCATTATAGGAATCTATAAGGCGTTAAACGAATTAAAGGAAATTGGGCTTGTGCAGGGTGAATTGCCTAGATTAGTTGCAGTTCAGGCAGAGCATTGTTCTCCTATCGTAAAGGCGTTTGAGGAGCATAAGGATGCATCGGAATTCTATGAGGATTCCCATACAATCGCTTTCGGTATTAATGTACCTAAGGCATTGGGAGACTTCCTTGTATTAAAGAGCATATATGAAACAAACGGAGCCGCTGTTGCTGTTACAGATGATGAAATTATAGAGTCTCTAAGAGAGTTGGCAACAGAGGAGGGGACATTTGTGTGTCCTGAAGGGGCAGCCACTTTTGCAGCTGCAAAGAAGCTTCGCCAGCAAGAATTCATAAAGGCTAATGATCGTGTTGTTCTTTTAAATACAGGGGCGGGGATTAAATATCCAGACACATTAAAGGTTGAAGTGCCTTACTTGGAAAAGGATGCTGTGTTATGAAAAAGAATGTAAAAGTTCAAATGACTATAATCGCTTGGATAGTTCTGGTTTTAATACTCCTGCTTTGGCAGGTAGCTGGAAGCAAGGGATGGATTAGTATTGCAATTTTATCAAGTCCAACTCGTATATTTGAAAAATTTATACAAATGCTTGGAGACGGGTCGCTGACGCGACACGTCTTCACTAGCCTTGGTCGTGTATTAAAGGGATTCTGTGTAGGTGCAGGTATAGGCTTGGTTTTAGGACTATTAATAGGATTAAGTAAAAGACTGGAAGCATTTTCGGATTTATTTATTGGTTTGCTCCGTCCAATCCCCCCAATAGCGTGGATTCCTTTATTAATTCTATGCTTAGGAATTGGCGAGGAGTCCAAGGTAACAGTTATTGCTATTGGAAGCTTCTGGCCAATGCTTTTGGATACGATTCATGGTGTTAAAAGCACAGATAAGGCTCTGCTAGAGCTAGGGAATGTATTAGAGAAAAAGAAGAAGACTGTAGTCTTAAAAATCATATTGCCATCAGCAGTACCAGCCATATTTACAGGTGCAAGACAGGCTATTAGTAGAGCCTGGTCATGTGTTGTAACAGCTGAAATGATAGCGGCAAGTAGTGGTACAGGCTACCTGATTCAATATGCAAGAGAGCTGTCACAACCGGCTTTAATGTTTGTAGGTGTTGCTATGATAGGGCTGGTTGGGTTACTTATAGATTTAATTATGATGCAACTGGAAAAAAGACTGTTGAGTTGGAATATTTCTAATTAGCTAGAGTGAGGATAATAAATGTTACTTAAGATAAAGACGCCTGAAGAATTTTATTGCGACAGGAATCTTATTTCAAAGGTTGGAGAGATTTGTTCGAGATATGGAAGGGGGGCATACATAATTGCCGGTAAAACGGCTTATTCTGCTGTTTTTGATGACCTGGAAGGGGGACTTAAAGCCTATCACATTGATTATTCTGTAAATATTATGGAAGGTTACCCAACTTACGAAAAGGTCATTGCCAACTCAAGCAAGGCATACATAGAGAATGCAGATTTTGTAATTGGCATAGGAGGTGGCAAAATCTGTGATGTGGCAAAAGCTGTTGCAAATATGAGGAATATTCCGGTTGTAATGGTACCTACCGTAGCAGCAACATGCGCATGTTGGGCAGCAAGATCTGTTATTTACAAGGATGACGGTAACTTTGACCAGATTCTTTGGAATAAGAATAATCCTAATATAATTGTTGCAGATTTAGATGTGCTTACGAATGCACCTAAGAGATATTTGGCAGCCGGTATCCTTGATACTTTAGCTAAATGGTATGAGTTTAAGCCTTTAATAGATTCAGCTCCAGAGGATGTGGTTTTGCGCCAGGATGTGGCAATAGCAAAGCTAGCTTATGACATTATTTTGGAACATGGGCTGAAAACATATAAGGGGGATGCAACACTTGAGGAATTTGACCAGGTAATAGAGGCAATATTCTTTTTGGCTGGTGCCAGCGGAAGCTTCGCAAATGGCAAAGCATTCAGAGGATTTGCTCATTCATATTATTATGCATCTACTCATATACCAAGTAGTAGGCACAGATTGCATGGTGAGAAGGTCGCATTTGGGCTTTTGGTTCAGGCTATTTTGAAAAAGGACCAGGCGACAATAGAAGAATTGTTAGATTTACTACAGCAATATGACCTAAATGATACCCCTTATGATTGGGAGGATGCTAATATCGAAAATACGATTTTTGATATTAGCAATTATATTATTAAGGAATCGCCCGTTGTGGTGGAAAAAGGATTCGTAAAGTCGGTAGAGGAATGCGCAGATGCTATTGAAACAGCATCTAATTACATTAGGGCATAATAAAAGGATATTTATGGAACAATCAAATATTAAGGGAAAACACATTAGCATTAATCATGTAAAAAAAGAGTACAAGATAGAGAAGGATAATATTCAAGTGCTTAAGGATATAAATCTGGAAATAGAGTCTGGAGACATTGTTAGTATTATCGGAGGAAGTGGTTGTGGAAAGAGTACACTTCTTAGGTTGATAGCAGGACTAGAAAAACCAAGTGATGGTACTGTAAGTCTAGACAATGTTCAAGTTGAAAAACCATCATTGGATGTTGGCGTTTTATTTCAGGAATCTAGACTTTTGCCATGGGAAAGCGCATGGAAAAATATACTTTTTGGTCTTCCAGAGGGATTTGATAAAAAGCAAGGTAGAGAATTAGTGGACAGGTATATAAAACTTGTTGGGTTGCAGGGCTTTGAAAAAGCTCTTCCTAGCCAATTGTCTGGAGGTATGCAAAAGCGTGTAGCTATTGCTAGAACACTTATCAATAGCCCTCATGTATTGCTGTTAGATGAGCCATTTGGCGCGCTAGATGCCTTTACCAAGATGAATTTGCAGGAAGAGATAGTGCGAATTTGGAAAGAGCAGAAAATGACCACAGTGCTTGTTACTCACGATATAGATGAGGCAATTTTTATGGGAAATAAAGTCATAATAATGTCTGCAAAGCCAGGAGTTATTAAGACAGTTATCGATGTGGAATTACCTGAACCAAGAAGTAGGGTTGGTGATGACTTCGAATATATAAAGAAAAAAGTGTATAAAGAATTCTTTGGAGATAATCGAGTAGTGGAGGATTACGTGATTTGAGTATTGAAAATGCACAATACAAAAGAATTCCTGTGGAAGAATACATTCGACTATCGAATGATATTTTTATTACGTTAGGGTTTGATAAAAGTGATGCAGATAAAATTACAGATGTTCTTTTAAAAGCAGATTTATTTGGGGTTGAGAGTCATGGAATATCTCGAATCCAAAAATATATAAAATTGATTTCCAATAATATAGTAGATATTCATGCTAATCCGGAATTAGTTTTTGAAACACCAACATCGGCGGTGTATGATGCTAAGTCAGCTATGGGGCAGTTGGTTTCCATTCAGGCGATGGATAAGGCTATATCTAAAGCTAAGGAACATGGGATTGGGCTGGTACAGGTTAGAAATTCTAATCATTTTGGAATCGCTGGATATTATGTTTTGAAAGCTCTTGAGGAGGGGTTAATTGGAATCTGTATGACAAATACAATGGCAATAATGGTTCCAACTTTTGCGGCAGAGGCACTTTTGGGCTCCAATCCTATAGCATTTGGCTTTCCTAGTGGGGGCAAGCCTTTTCTTTTTGATGGGGCTACTACAGTTATCACACGAGGAAAGGTAGAGTTGTATAAAAAGCTAAATAAGGAGCTTCCGTATGAATGGACAGTTGACTCAGTAGGAGAGGTTACATATACACCTGAAGTTGTGCTGGAAAATATTAGTGAGAAAAAGGGCGGAGGAATACTGCCTGTAGGTGGTGTTGGAGAGGAACAGGCAGGATATAAGGGCTATGGATTTGCCTATATATGCGAGCTTTTGACAAGCGTTCTCTCAGGTGGTGTTAATTCTATCCATAAACAGGACAAAGGTGATACAAGTCATGCTTTTTATGCTATTGACCCAGCGTTATTTGGAAATCCAGAAGAGATTAAACTAAGAGCTAAGACATTGGCTGAGGAAATACATTCTTCTAAAAAGGCTAAGGGACAGCCCTATATTTTCATTGCTGGAGAGAAGGAATTTGAAAGAGAAGCATATGATAGAGAGCATGGGGTTGTACTCAGTAATGAAAGCATAGCAGAGCTAAATAAAATAGCCGAAGAATTAAAGATTAAGGGATTGAGCTAAATGAGTATAAAATTTGCAAGTAGAATAAATGATTTGAAGCCCTCTGGAATAAGACTAATAAATGAAAAGGCTCTAAAATTGGAGCGTCAGGGAAAAAAGGTCTATCATTTTGAATTGGGAAGACCAGATTTTGATACACCGGATTATATAAAAAAGGCGTGTATTGCTAGTATAGAAAACGGAGATGTTTATTACACATCAAATTTTGGAAAGCAGGATCTAAGACAAGAAATTGCTGACTATTTGAGTACCAAGAAAAATATACCAGCCGCTGCAGACAACATTCTTGTAACGGTTGGTCTTGCAGAGGCTATTTTTGATGTCTTCACAGTTTTGCTGGAAAAGGGTGATGAGATTCTTGTTCCAGATCCAGTGTGGATGAATTATATCAATATCCCTAAATTGCTAGGGGCAACGCCAGTCACATATAACCTTAAGGAAGAAAATGATTATCAACCAGACATTGAAGAAATCGAAAAGAAAATAACAATTAGAACTAAAGCAATTGTTATAGTTTCCCCACACAATCCAACTGGAAGCATGCTTAGAGAAGAAAATGTGAGAAAGATTGCTGAACTGGTAAGAAAATATGATTTGGTTGTAATTGATGATGAGGTATATGAGCGATTGACATATTCTGAGGAAAGACATATTAGCATTGCTTCTTTGCCAGAAATGTTTGAAAGAACAGTAACTTTAAATGGCTTTTCAAAAGCCTACTCCATGACAGGCTGGAGAATAGGCTATGTGGCTGCATCTTCGGAGTGGATTCAAGCGTTGAATAAGATTCATCAGATTAATACAACAAGTGCTACATCATTTGTGCAGACGGCTGCAATCGTAGCATTGAGGGATGAAGATACAGAAGTTGAGGATATGCGCCTTGAATACCAAAAGAGACGAGATTTTGTTTATGAGAGAATCAATCAGATTCAAGGAATTAGTTGTTCAAAGCCACAAGGAGCCTTTTACTCATTTATCAATATAAAGGAGTTGAAAGTATCAGCTGAAGAATTTGTACATTATCTTTTAGATAATTATGGGATTGCATTAGTCCCGGGAACTGTATTTGGAGACAATGGTAATGGATATATAAGGATGTCTTTCGCCAACAGCCTGGAAGAAATTCAGGCGGGATTAGACTTGCTAGAAAAAGCTGTAAAAAATCTAGTTGTGCGCAATTAAACACTAAGGTATACTATAGCCAAAAGGGAAAAGGAGGAGGACAATGGAGAATTTTACATTTTATTCACCTACATATTTTGCATTTGGTAAGAATATGGAGAGTGAAGCTGGAAAACTGGCTAAAAGATTCGGGGCAACTAAAATTTTAATTCATTACGGTGGTGGAAGTGTTGTTCGTTCTGGACTATTAGACAGAGTGAAAAAGGCATTAGATTCAGAGGGGCTTGATTATGTAGAACTTGGTGGTGTACAGCCAAATCCTAGAAGCGGATTGGTTTACCAGGGAATTGACCTTTGCAAAAAAGAGAAGGTTGATTTTGTTTTGGCCGTAGGCGGTGGTAGTGTTATTGATTCATCCAAGGCAATTGCTGCTGGTGTATGCTATGACGGTGATTTCTGGGATTTTTATTCTGGAAAATATATTGAGCAGGCACTTCCTATTGGAACAATTCTTACAATCTCTGCAGCCGGTAGTGAAGGAAGTCCAGATTCAGTTATCACAAACGAGGATGGAATGTACAAGCGTGGCGCAACAGGGGATGCTATTAGACCAAAGTTTAGTATTCTTAATCCTGAATTGACTCAGACTTTACCAGCATATCAGACTGCTTGTGGTATCACAGATATTATGGCTCATCTTTATGAGAGATATTTGACTAACTCAAAGGAAGTTGAGGTTACAGACAGATTAATAGAGGCGCTTCTTTTGACAATGGTACATGAAGGACCTAGAGTAATTGAAGATCCAAATAACTATGAGGCTAGAGCTAATATTATGTGGGCTGGAATGATGGCCCATAACAATGCTGTTGGTGTTGGAAGAAGCCAGGATTGGAATAGCCACAATATTGAGCATGAGCTTTCAGCTAAGTATGATTGTGCGCACGGAGCAGGTTTGGCGGTAACTCTTCCAGCGGTATTTACATATGTAATGAATCATGATGTCATGAGATTCGCAAAGGTTGCTACTCGCGTATGGGGATGTCAGATGGATTTTGATCATCCTGAGGTAACTGCCAAAGCAGGAATCGAGGCACTTAGAAACTTCTTTATTTCTATTGGAATGCCAAAGAATTTTGAAGAGTTAGGTGCAAAGAAAGAGGATATTCCTGAATTGGTTAGCGTACTCTGCGATGGTGATGGAAGACCTGGATATATAGAAGGTTTTGTAAAGCTTGATAAGACAGATTGCACTAAGATTTATGAGTTAATGGCAAACTAATAAATATCGTATTATTAAATCCTAGGATTTTTGTGTGAAAAATTGCAAAGGTCCTAGGATTTTTGTTATCTTAAAAGAGTATATTTTAATGAAAGAAGGCCATGTATGTCTATATTAGATAAGAAAATATATTATTTCATATCTGTTGTTGAAGAAGGTTCTTTTTCAGCGGCTGCCAAAAAGCAATTTGTTTCACAGGCTAATCTTTCAAAGCAAATTGCGCAATTGGAGAAAGAAATAGGTACAGAGCTTTTTGACAGAAATGGGTACAGACCTGTTTTAACAGATGCGGGAAAGTATTTTTATGATGAGCTTTGCGGCATTAAGAAAAAGGAAGATGAATTGTTTAATGGACTGAATAAATTTGTCCCAAGTGCTGTAAAAGCTGGCTTTACAGGTCTTTTTGAAAATAGAGAATTGATAGAGGCAATTCGCAAATATCAGGATGGAAAATCAGGTCATGAAATCGAATTGAACAGATACGATTTTGAGGGTTGTGCTAAAGCTCTTGTAGAGGAGCAGATAGATATAAGCTTTGGGCTTGAATCAATATTTAAGAGATATAGAAATGTTAAATATGAGATTTTACATGGGTATGATATTTGCTTTGTATGTACGGAAAAGCACCCGTTGGCTAAGGCAAAGTCTGTGACTGTTGATCAGATAAAGGATGAGGGCTTAGTCATTTTATCAAAAAAATTTAGCTCAGATTATTATAATGACTTTATGGAATCTTGTAAGAAGGATGGATATGTACCTAAAGTCAATGTGGAAGTAAACTCTTTTGATGAGTTGATTCTCTCAGTCTGCTTAGGCGAGGGTGTAGCTTTATGTGGTGAGAGCAGTATCAGAGAAGAGGGACTTATTGCCATACCTATTGAAAAAACAAATCATTCGCCAAACTATGTTATGGCTTATAGAAATGAGCCACTGAAAACTAATGTAGAAAATTTTATAAAATATATAAGGGAATACTTTGCAACTCTATAACTATTAGTTATAGAGTTCTTTTCTTTTTTGGTCAGTATTATTTAAGTGTAGAGGAGCATATAATTTATATATAAAACATTGATAATTAATTAACAAAGAGAGGTAGTCTAATGAGCTATGAACACGTAATGAGTCCAATACAGATTGGACCAATGTACCTGAAAAACAGAGTTTCTTTTACACCGGTTTGGCCTTCTTTTGCAACTGCTGATGGTCATGTAAACAGAGAACTCATGGAATGGGTTAGGGATATTGTAAAAGGCGGAGTTGCTTGTATCAATATCGGTTGTGGTTGTGTAAACAGAAATCTTCCACCATACGTTACACATCTTCTTCGTATGAGTGATGAGAGCGTTGTTAATGAGATGACAATGCTTTCTGATTTATGTCATATGTACCAGTGTAAAATCGGTATGGAGCTTTTTGCTATTAATATTGATGGAGGAAGCTTTGAAGACAGAGAAACTGGCAAAGATAAAGTCGTTGTAGAGCTTGATCCTTCATATATGACTAAGGAACAGATTAAGGACTATATTGAGGATTTTGCACTTGCTGCTGAAAGAGCAATGAGATGCGGTGTGGATAGTCTTGTAATTCATGGTGCACATGGACAGCTTCCAGGTTGTTTCTTAAATAAAGTAATTAATGAAAGAACTGACGAGTATAGTGCAGATACTATTGAGAATGCATCTCGTTTTACTGTAGAGCTTCTTACTGCAATCAGAGAAAAGGTTGGAAATAAGCTTGCAATTGAATATAGAATTAACGCCAACGATATGGTCCCAGGTTCTCCATCAGTTGATGAGGTTATTGAGTTTGCAAAAATGATTGAGGACAAGATTGATCTTCTTCATGTGTCTAGAGGACTTCACTCTGTTCAGCACTTAGCACCATATATCAACCAGCCTCTTTATATTCCACACGGAATTAATATTGAAGATGCTGCTAAGTTCAAGAAGGCTCTCAATATCCCAGTTACTGTAGTAGGTTCAGTAACACTTGACCAAGCAGAGGAGTACATCAAGAATGGCGATGCAGATATGGTTTCTATGGCTAGAGGTCTTATGGCTGATCCAAATCTTGTAAAGAATGCAAAGAATGGTTGCGCAGATAAGACTCGTCCATGTATCAGATGTAATCAATGTATCCAGAGAACACATTACCTTCTTGCTCCAGTACGTTGCTCAGTAAATGCTGAAATGGGTATGGAAACTCTTTACATGAACATCGGCACAACAACACCTAAGAAGGTAGCAGTAATCGGTGGTGGTCCTGGCGGAATCGAAGCCGCAAGAACAGCAGCTGAAAGAGGACATTCCGTTGATCTTTATGAGAAGAGCGATATTCTCGGCGGTGTATTAAACATGGCAGCAGGTCCTGATTTTAAGGCAGATATTAAGAACTATCTTGAGTGGACAATTCGTTCTATCAAGGAGCAGAAGAATGTAAATATTCACATGAACACAGAGGTTACTCCAGAAATGTTGGCTGGCAAGGGTTATGATGTGGTTATTGTAGCTATCGGTTCTGAGCCAATCATTCCTGGATTTGTAAAGTCTAATTCAAAGGTTGTATGGGTTGGTGATGTTGAGTGTCATCGTGTAGAGGTTGGACAGAATGTTGTCATTGTTGGTGCAGGTCTTACAGGTTGTGAGTCAGCACTTGCACTTGCTAATGAAGGCAAGAATGTAACACTTATTGATATGATTCCAGCCGACGATTTTGGTCGTGGTGGAGCTAAGTTTAACCAGATAGCTTTAATGAATCAGTTGAATGAGAAGAATATCACAAAGATTGGTGAAGTTAAGCTTGCTAGTGAAGGAGATACAGTTTCATTCGAGAAGCTTGATGGAACTAAGCTTGATATTGAATGCGACAATATTATTCTTTCTCTTGGTGTTAGACCAAATCAGGATAAGGTAAACGCATTTAATAGTTTAGATGCTGATGTTGTATTTATCGGTGATTGCAACACAAGAGTAGGTACATTGTTTAATGCGGTACATACAGCTCATGAAGCAGCTTCTATCATCTAAAAAGGAGGAACACATGAGAAACGATTCAGTTATTTTTAGTCCAATGCAGATAGGACGTATGACAGTAAAAAATAGAATTGAGTGTGCACCTTATGGTAATGCGCTTTTTAGAATGGATGGAGCTTGTGACAACAAGCAGATGATGCATTTTAGAAATCTAGTGCAGGGC
This sequence comes from Pseudobutyrivibrio sp., assembly GCF_015057185.1. Taxonomy (GTDB): domain Bacteria; phylum Bacillota; class Clostridia; order Lachnospirales; family Lachnospiraceae; genus Pseudobutyrivibrio. Next base: position 25,204 of record NZ_SVEV01000018.1, read on the forward strand.
GGCGTTGGAATGGTTACTATTGGCTCAGCCAATTGTAACCTGGATTATGGTCCAGCTCCAGTGCCATATATGCATCATCCATTTTTACTTAGCAGCTACAAAAATATGGTAGAGCTTGCTCATCAGTATGATGTAAAAATTGGATGGGAGCTTATCGGCGCTAAGGAAATGTTTATCCCGGCAGAGGTTCTTGTTAATACATATACTATCGAAGATATCCACAACTATCAGAAGGGAATCATTGATGGTGCTGTAAATGCTCTTTCAATAGGCTCTGATTACGTTATGATTCACGGTGGACACGGTGTAGTACCAGCAGCATTCTATAGAGAATCAACTAATAAGAGAACTGATGAGTACGGTGGAAGCTTTGAGAACCGTACAAGACTCATCAGAGAAATACTTCAGGGAATCCGTGAGAAGGTAGGAGATAAGCTTGCTATCGAATATCGTATTTCCGGAGAGGAAATGCAAGAAGGAGGTCTTACTGTTGAGGACCAGATTAAATTTGCTCAGGCTATCGAAGAGTATGTAGATATCTTTAATATTTCAAGAGGTGTTCTTGAAAATAATGATGATTTACCATACGTGTTCCCAACAGTTTATGACTCTAAGAAGATAAATGTCGAGAATGCAGCAAAGTTTAAGGCAGCTCTTACAAAGCCTGTAAGTGTTGTTGGCGGAAACAACATGTTTGTGGCTGAGGAAATCATTGAGAGTGGTGCTGCAGATATGGTTGCATTAGTACGCCCTCTTATTGCTGATCCAGCTTGTGTAAACAAGTTCAGATGTGGTAATGAGGATGAAATTCGTCCATGTATCAGATGCAACAACTGCATCAATCAGACACATGGAAAACTCCATGATTTGAGATGTACAGTAAATCCGCTTATCGGTAGAGAAGAGTACTTTGGCAGAATCGATAAAAAGGTTGATACTAAGAAGGTTCTTATTATCGGTGGTGGCCCTGCTGGACTCGAGGCCGCAAGAACTGCTGGTATGAGAGGTCACTCTGTAGTTCTCGTTGAAAAGACAGGAGAACTAGGTGGAAACTTCATTAGAGCTGCCAGAGAAGAGTTCAAGGAAGATTTGAAGAATTATCTTGCTTGGTCTATCAGAACAGTTGAAAATGATAAAAATGTAGAAATCAGGATGAACACTGAGGCTACAGCTGAGCTAGTAAAGAAAGAAAATCCTGATGTTTTAATTACAGCAGTAGGAAGCAATCCTATCATTCCAAACTTCACTGCAACAGGAACAAAAAAGGTTCAGTGGGTTGGAGATGCTACAAATGATTCATTAGGTCAGAACGTTGTTATTGCTGGTGGCGGATTCACAGGTCTTGAAGCTGCTTATGCATACTCACTTGCTGGTAAAGAAGTTACAGTTGTGGATATGATCCCTGAGTCAATGCTTGGCAATGGTGCTTCTATTATGAATAGTACATCACTTCTTCAGAAGCTCAATGCAAAGGGTGTAAAATTCATTTGTGAGAGCAAAGTTGAAGATGTTACAGCCGATGGCATTAAGATTTCTAACAAGGATGGAGAGACAGTTATCCCTTGTGACAATGTGGTTCTTTCATTTGGTCAGCGTAGGAATACAGCCGTTGTAGATGAACTAAAGAATATTGTTCCAAATACATACGTAATTGGTGATTGTTCAAATGTTGGTGGCACATTATGGCAGGCTGTTCGTTCAGGTTTTGAAATGGCATTTGAGATATAATTAAGATTTATGATGGGTGTAGCCAGATATTGGCTACACCCTTTTTGCATCAAAAATGCCGTGGGCTACTGTCCCAAGGCGTTTTCTATTTCTGCTTTTATGTAGTCTATTTTATTTTGAGTTTCTTTGTCAGTAACTTCTAGTTCAAGAAGTTTGTTAAGGTAGCCTTGTTGGCGAGTTAGCTCTCGGCTGCCTGAATACACAAGCTCAAAAGCTAAAGCAAAATGTGCAACATAAAAATCGAGAGATGTTTTCTTGGTGCTGCTGAGAATTGCATGATGCTCTTTGAATTGACTAAAAACTTCTTCAGATAAAGGCTGGTTTTGAATATGTTCAAAAGGAACTCCATATATTCCTTCGATGGGTTCCTCTACTTGCACCCTAAAAATATCGATTTTATCAGCGTCTCTTATGATATTTGCAAATAATGTTTCTCTTTCGCTGAGTCCGCTAGATATTTTAAATTTATTATGTTGTCTAATGGCGATTTCAATGAGTTCATCTAAATCTCTTGTACCTATATATTTATCAATTAAATGAGACTCTTTGAACAACAAATCTGCTCCAAACTCGGCGTGATCAACGGATTTGGAGTCATTAAAAGTCTGATAAACTCGAATCTGCTCAAAGCGCCCAATGTCGTGCAGCATTCCTATTAACCAAGCAATTTCAATGTCTTCTTCTGAAAGGCCAAGACTTTCTACTATTATTTTTGAATTGCTAGCAACCTTGTATGTATGTACTATCTTCAGCGCGATTTTAGGATCCTGAGGATTGTAATTCTGGGTATAATTAGCAAATTCTTTAATTACGTCTTTTTCGTTGATTATCATGATGATGTCGAAACTTCCTTTCTCAAAATAGAATAAAGTAAAAATAAAGTATATTCAACTTAAATATTTATATAAATAAAGCTTTATGTAATTTATAATCACTCATAGATGATAGATATTATATCATGTCAGCAAAGGAGGAGCACAAAATGAGCAAACATGGGATGGTAAAGACGGTTGGAACACATTTCGAATATGAGGACGGAACATATTTTTATCCTTTTGGAACAACTATATATGCATTGGCACATCAGACACCAGAACTTATGGAGCAGACATTTCAAACACTTAAAAAATCACCTTTTAATAAGGTGCGTATGTGTGTGTTTCCAAAACATTATCAATATAACAATAATGAACCAAGATTTTATCCTTTTGAAAAAAGAGAGGATGGCTCTTGGAATCCAGAAAAACCTGTTAAAGAATATTGGGACAATTTGGAGCAGGTTATAAGACGTTTGGATGCTTTAGAGATACAAGCAGATTTGGTACTATTTCATTCATATGATAATTGGGGCTTTGCAACTATGCCTCAAGAAGATAACTTGAAATACTTAGAGTATTGCTTACAGAGATTAGGTAATTTGGATAACGTATGGTGGTCTTTAGCCAACGAATATGATTTACTTTTATCAGAAATATCAATGGAAGAATGGTATGAAATAGAGGAGTTTGTAGCTAGTCACAATCCTAAGGGGCATCTTATTTCTAATCACAATTGCTTTAAGACATGGGATATGGGAAGACCTAATATAACACATGGCTCATATCAGATTAAAAATTTATGTTATGTTGCTGACAGAATAGATAAGTATAAAAAACCTATTTGTATTGATGAATGCTGCTATGAGGGAAATCTTCCTGAGGCTTGGGGAAATCTTTCAGCAGAAGAAATGACTGCAAGATTTTGGATGGCAATTTCAAGTGGTGCATATTGCACTCATGGTGAGACATTCCTTGATGATGAGGACATCGTTTGGTGGGCAAAGGGTGGTATATTAAAAGGAAAGTCACCTGAAAGAATAGGGTTTTTACGCGACATAGTAGAAAGTTTACCAAGTCCACTTGTAGCATACAAAGAAGCTCCATTTGAATTCATGGATAATTTGCCAGATGAAGTGAAAGAAATATTTACAAGTTCTCCAGCTGGTCGAAGCTTTCAGGCTGCAATAGCCCAAGCAGATCCAATGGAGATGACAGTAATGCAGACTTTCGAGCATGAGTATAAAGCATGCTGTGACGATAAGTCGGCAATTTTGAATTATTTATATCAGCGATGCCAAGCATATGCAAATTTAACACTTCCAGAAGATAAGACATATAAAGTAGAGGTAATTGATACCTGGAATATGACAAGAAAAACAGTTTTAGACAATGCAAGTGGTAGAGTAAAGGTTGAGCTACCAGGACAACCATATATGGCTATTCTTGCTACTGCAAATTAAAAAAAGGCGTCCTTGTGTGCAAGGGCGCCTTTTTTTTAGCTAACAAACAACTGTTATTATAGTCAATACAATAAATGGGATAAGGATGAAGTGCCAAACCAGTGACATCAACAAGGCTTCTTAGTGTAGGATTACTGTAGTCACTGCCAATTGAAACAATCATGTCAAATAGAATTGCAGCAAATCCTGAAGTGAGCATGGATACAAGTCCTGCAATGAGAAGTTTTGGATAAATAGAACATCTTTTTAAAAATTTAATTTGTTTAGTTTCTAACATAAGCTACCTCTTTTAGTCTTATTTATAAAATGATGCAAGGACTGCAATCATAAATACTAGTATTGGTATTGTTCCAATAAATATTAAACCATAAGCATTATTAGTAGAAGAAAGTAGATATCCATCCTCACTGAGTATTTCCTTTAACTCATCGAAATTTATAGTAATCTCGTTGGATTTTTTGGCTTGATTTTGAATATCTTTGTAGAAGACATTGATAGCAGCCCATTGCCGTCCGGAGCGTGTAAGACCTGATACTCCGAATGCGATAAATGCAAAAAATATGCCAAAAGCTCCAAGTAAGGGAAAGCCTATTATCATTCCTATAATAAATAGAACTATAAATGGTGTGGCAAAGCATGCAATCTGAGTGAGAGCAACAATGTTTTCTAATTTTTTGTAGGTAGCATATTCCTCTCTGGTGAGTGTGCCATTCTTATAGCAATTTCTAAAAAATATATTCTGTTTTTCTAGGAATTCGTTTTGTACATTGTCTATAGTGCCGTCATAATGCATAGAACAATTCTCCTTTACAATGAATGGAAGATAGTGTAGGTCTCTTCGAGGCGACCTGAACTGTACTCCATAGAAGTCCTCTTCATCAATCCACCACCATCCGGATAGATTGTAAACTCTGATGCAGCACCTTCAGCAGTGGCTGCGGTCGTAAATTCATCATTAAACTGATAGCAGTTTAATATAGTCTCATTGTCGAAGATGCCTGCATTGAAAGCATCCTCTACAGCTGCATATAATGTCATAAAGCATTCATTTGCTGCAGCAAGATTCTCTTCCTCAGTCATATCATTGTCTAGGAGATAATCATAAGAAAGGCTCTTAAGATTACCGTTGGAATCAAATCCGAAATTAACTTCACGTGTATACAAATCATCTTTGTTTTCAGCAATATAGACATTGTAAGAATGTCCAGGATATTCAGGATGATAAGAGTTTGTAATTGCTAAATTATGAGACTTGGCAATCTCCTCTAGCTGTTCAATGGGCTCTGTATTGGTAACGGCATCAGAAAAACTGCTAGTTATACTGGTGTAATTATGCGTATCAGTAGATGCTACGGTAAACAGACTAAGACCAAGAGCTACAAACAAAGGAATGATAAATATGATTCGAAACAACATAGGACTTGGCAAAAGTATTTTATTAGTTTTGGCAACGTCTTCTATTTCTTTATATGATGTACTGTCTAAAGTAATACCAAACATATCTAATTGTAATGTGTTCTTACTTGAGACAAAGCCAAGCATTCCAATAAAAAATGCTATTAAATATAAAATTAAAATGGCTATATATGGTTTGTTAGCTCGAATTTGAGCAATATATATATTTCCATCGGATTGGAGATACATATTAAATATAAGAAGTGCAAGATCAGCTATTGCGAAAATAATAGTGATGCCCATAAGTTTTTTGAATATGTATAATCTTTTAATTAAAGACTTTTGTTCTTCTGTAAGCATAAGGTCCTCCAAATAATGCAATGGTAGTATTTTAATACTTAGACTAATGGCTGTCAACATGCTACGTAGAGGAAAATAAGAGGACTAGGCGCTAACCAAGTCCTCGATTAACATATTGCGGTCATCAATATAGATATCACAAGTAATTTTTCTGCTGTTTGTTCCTTAAAATGCGATAACCTCTGGAAGATTATCATTTACAGCATCAAAAGTAAGTCCCTGCCTTTCGCACCATGCTGTTGCATTATCAAGTGGTTTACCCACTCGGCAAGTCCATAATATGATTTTGTTCCCAAGTGATTTTTGTTGCTTAAGATATTTAATTAATGGAATATTAGGCTCTCCAAGATCAGGCCAATTGCTATAGCATAACGTGTTGTCAAAATCTACGGCGATGATTTTATTTGATAGTTCCATAGGCTAATTCTCCATTTCATTAGATTGTTGAGGAAGATTACGCAGCCATATAATCGATGTAATCGTCCTCTGTTGCAAATAATTCGTATTCCCCATCTACATATCCCATATAACCTGCATCAATAATATAACCCTTCATAAAAATACCTCCTTTACTTGCATTCATTGTTACCTTTATTAACTGTTAAAATAATAAATCACAGAGGTGTCCCTATTTAATCCCACTTAAAATCCAGGGAGCTTATGTAATATTATGTAGTTATAGAATTCGTATTCAGTAAAGGGGCAAATTGATGGAAATACTTTTAGTTATTGACATGCAAGAAAAATATATGAATAGTTATGATTCTGATTTAATTAATCGAGTGAATTTGCGTATTAGAGAGGCAAAAGAGAATGCGATGCCTGTTGTAGCAAGATTGAGAGTATAGATAAATATAATTTATCAGAGGGGTTAGATTTAGTTTCAGAGTATAGCTTTACCAAAAGATGGCCGAGCGCTTTTTCCTCAGAGGAGTTTACTGCTTTTGTAAAAAACAACAGAGTAGATACTATAAATATGATAGGTGTAGATGGTAGATGTTGTGTAGCCCGCACAGCTATGGATGTAGTCAAAAGAGGATTAGCAGCTAGAATCTATTTAGATTCGGTAGCTGCTAAGAATGACAATTTTTATTTAAAAGAGCTTCCTGCAATGCAGGAGGCTGGGGTAGAGATTGTCGTTGACTAAAAACTATTTCTTTAGAATTTCTGCAATTTCATCGAAGTCTTCTTTGGCTTCCTTGAAATATGGCAACATTGCATAGCAGTGGAAAAGTCCTTTGCGCTGACGGATAGTGTATTTTACATGGTATTTTTCGCAGGCATCTATAAAGTTTTGTTTTGCCCCATAGAGAACTTCGTTTTCACTATATACAAAATGGATATTATCTACTCCAGAAAAATCACCTTTTGAAATATGAATCATATAATCAGGGATGTCATTTCTGCCCTTACGTTCAAATCGTTCAACACGCTCCATGAAAGCATAATCTACCATATTGTCTGTAGGATTGTTGGCTTGCATAATTCTTTTTTCTTCCTCATTCCATGGGACTTCTCCAGGAGATACAGCAACAATATGTCTAGGCATAGGAAGTTTTTCTGAAAGAGTGTTATTATAAGTGGCTACGCCAAGGGCTAAAGCACCGCCGGATGAAAATCCACAGGTACTGACGTTATTGGCGCCATATTGATCAATCATTTGGCGATAACATTCAAAAATCATTTCAAAACTATCTGTTATGCAATGCTCGATACAAAGAGGATAGATAGGAAACCAAACATCACAGCCTGTTTTATGGGCGAGTTTTACAATAACATCTATGTCACCTTTATCAGGACCAAGCATCATTCCGCCACCGAACATATATAAAATAGAACGTTCTGCAGGAGCTTCGTGAGGCTGAACTATTAGGCATTTACAGCCTAACACAGTGTGCTCTTTGTAAAAGGCCTTTTTATCTTTTGGCATATAGAAGCCCCTATTTTTGTTTAGAGTTTTAACCTTTTCAAGGAATTTATCATCAGGTAGATGGTACATTTTTTTAATTCCAGATAGTTTAAAAGAAACATTAATTAGATTTGCCGTAAGACTCATTTTAATTACCTCCCAATAATCTGTTCGTGTCAAATATATCACTTTGAGTTAGTAATGTCTAACTAAAAGTAGTAATATATATCTGGTGTTAAAAACAAGATGACAGGAGAATTGATTATGAAGTATGTTGAGATGGGCAATTTGAATGGAAAAACCCTTATGCTTTTACCAGGGACTTGTTGTGACTGGGAAACAAATTTTGGAACCGTAATAGATAGATTATCGGAAAAGTATCATTTGATTTGTGTAAACTATGACGGCTTTGACGGAAGTGATGATATTTTTCCTGACATGATGACCGTTGTGGAGAAAATAGAGAATTACATTATAGAGAAACATAGTGGGAGAATTGATGGGGCTATTGGGTCCTCACTTGGATCTAGTTTTGTTGGGCAGCTAATTCAGCGGGAAAGAATACATATGGATCATGGTATATTTGGCAGTCCTGATTTGGATCAAAGTGGAAAAATTGCAGCAAAGTTGCAGTCGAAGCTGGTTGTGCCTCTTTTGACGAGCTTTACTAAAAATGAAAAGAAACGAAATAAGTCAAAGGAAATGCTGAAAAAATTCTTCTTGATGGATGAAGAAAATGCCGAAAAGTTTATGACTTGCTTTTCGAAATTTAATCCGGAGTCAATAAAAAATGAGTATTATACTGACCTTTTGACACATTTAAGTAATGACATAAATGTTGAACATACTCGAGCACATTTTATTTATGCTAATAAGATGGGGAAAAAATATCTGAAGCGATATAAAAAGTATTTTCATAATCCGGATATCAGAGAGTTTAATATGCAGCATGAACAATGGCTTTTTGGAGGGGAAGAGTTTGCAGTACCTGTTTTAAAAGCAATTGATGAGTTTATGGAAATGGTAGTTTAAGGGTGATACTGTGAAATGTAAGATAAAGGAAATAGGAGAAATCGTAAATACGGTAGGCTAATAATCTTCACTGAGCTTGTAGATAGTAGTATAATTGCACGTAAATAGACTTTGATTATATGTTTTGTTTCACTGCATAAAATAGGAGCAAGTTCATGCAACAACATTATGATAAAAACACTGCAGCTTTATGGTGGCTGGGGCAAATGGGGCTCATGATTAAGATAGGAGATACATTACTTTGCATTGACTATTTTGCAACTGATGACCCGTCTAGGCAGACGCCTGTTCCTATTCCAGTTGATGAAGTTCATGAGGTAGATGTTTTTCTTGGTACACACAACCATATTGACCATATTGATCATGACTCTTGGAGGATTTGGTCTAAGAGTAATCCAGACGCCAAATTTGTTTTTCCTAGAATTCACATGGATTCCGTGTTATCAGATGGAGTAAAAAAAGAAAATGCAATAGGATTAAACGCCGGTGAATCCTATACTGTAGGGGATGTTACTATACATGCCATAGCAGCAGCACACGAATTTTTTGAGATGGATGAGGAAACAGGGCTATATCCTCATTTGCAGTATATAATTGAAGGTAATGGAATACTAATACATCACGCCGGAGATACAGTCCGATATGAGGGAATGTTAGGCGCGGTTAAATCATTTGGCGATATAGATATAGAGTTGCTACCAATAAATGGTCGTGATGCAATTCGTTATAAGGACAATTGTATTGGCAATATGACTTACCAAGAGGCAGCGGATTTTGCTGGTGAGGTAGGAACTAAGCTTGTTATCCCAGGACATTGGGATATGTTTGCTCATAACAGCGAAGATCCACATGCATTTAAAGACTATCTTTCAGTCAAATACCAAGACAAGATAGAATGTAAAATTCCTAATTTGATGGAAAAAATAGTTTATTTTAAAAACTAACTAACAGTCTTTTTAGACCATGCGGCAGCACCGCATCTGGCACATCCATAATATCTATAATTTCTAGTAAATTTTGAGTCTCGCTTGCGGTATATTGTGGCACCACAATTGCCACAATTGAAGACGTATTTTACGGTCATCTCTTGACCCTCGTAGTTTTCAACTCCCTTTTCTGACCCATTAGTTACGCGCTTGATATTGTAACCATAGACTTGATTAACTACATCAGCATAGTATTTCCATTTGCCAGTATGGCGCATGCAGCCCTTGCAGGTGTGGAGTAGCTCATGAATGATGGTTTCCTTACAAGCCTGTTCTGAAATTCTGTCATCCTCCAAAAGTCTTGCTGCAATTTCAATAGAATAGCTGCCGTCCTGATTTAGTTTGCACATGCCCCAGCGAGTTTTAGCTCTAGTATTTATTTCCCATGAAGATATATTCCCAAGCTTGATACCTAGTCGGGTGACCTCTTGGATGCATATCTCTCTTAACAATTCAAAGTTTTTCAATGTGATTTGCCCTTTATTTTTAAATATTACTTGGTGATAATTCTAACATTTCTGTAATAATGAAGCTATTAATTATTATAATTGAAGAAAAATGTTGCGAGGCTTCGTGTCTCGCTATTTTTTTTACACAAAAATTAAGAATTGACAAGTTAGATAAATCTAACTATAATGTTAGTCGGAACTAACAAGTTAACAGTGTTAACTTTGAAAGGAATTCACGTGAAAACCAAAGAAACAAAAGAACAAATTTTAAAAGCAGCTATGGAAGAATTCATGGAGAATGGTTATAAGGATGCCTCCATGAGAAAAATCGCAAGCAAAGTAGGGATTACAGCCACAGCTTTGTACAGGCATTATGGGGGCAAAGAGGAAATATTTGATGCTGTAGTAGAACCTGCTGTTAGTGCTTGGGAAGGTTTATGCCAGACAGAAGAGGCAAGGCAGGTGGGGACTGCCAGAGAGAATGGTGTAGAAGCCATGTGGGAGGATGAAGATCAGGCAAAGATTATCGTTAAGCTTATTTATGATAATTTTGACGCGCACAAGCTTTTGTTCTGTAAAAGCGAAGGCACAAAATATGAGAACTATCTTCATACTATTGTCTCAAAGGTGCAGGAAGCTACATTGGCTTTCAAAGATGAGCTTGAAGCTGGTGGCATGCTGGTTAATTCAGTTGATGAAAACGAGATGCATTTGCTTTTAAGCGCTCAATACACAGCAATGCTAGAGATGGTGCATCACGATTTCACATATGAGCAGGCGCTACATTATTGCGATACCATATCCAGATTCTTTAAGGAAGGTTGGAGGAAATTCTTAGGTTTCTAAATTTGTTCTTGTATGCCAAAAGGAGGAATTTATGAAGAAAAGAAGTACGTTCTCCTGGGTTATTCATTTTGCAGGGAGAAAGAAAATCTATTACATCGGCAGTGTGTTGCTAGCTATTATCGGTGTTGCCATGTCATTTATTCCATATTTGATAATTGCAAAGGTAGTAGGCATGCTTTTGTCAAAGGATATGGATTTCAGCCATTACATGTCACTGATTTTGATGATGGCGCTATGTTGGACTTTGAGAGTTGTATTTCATTCAACTTCTACAACATTATCCCACATTGCCACATTCAACGTATTAGGCGGGATTAGAACTCAGCTTTGCAAGAAGCTTTCAACCATTCCACTTGGATCAGTTTTAGATGATAACAGTGGTGCCTACAAAAATATTATTGTAGAGCGCGTTGATTCTATGGAAACAACTTTGGCTCATATTGTGCCTGAGTTTACAGCAAATATCTTGTTGCCTATAGTCATGTTCATTTACATTCTTGTTTTGGACTGGCGCATGGGCTTAGCAAATCTCATTTCAGTTGCAATAGGTTTATGTTTTGTAGCTGGTATGATGACCCGAAGTCAGGGTGAATTCGAATATACGATACAAAAAACTAAATATTTAAATGATACAGCTGTTGAATATATCAATGGTATTGAGGTTATCAAAGCCTTTGGTAAGACAGGAAGCTCCTATGAGAAATTCGTGCTTGCTGCAAAAGAGGGTGCAGATTGCTTTATTAACTGGATGAGAAAATGTATTTGGTTTCAAGCGGGAAGTTTTGCTTTCACACCAGCGACTTTCCTTGGAATTCTTCCAGTTGGTTTGCTTTTGGTGAAAAACAATAGCATGTCACCAGAAGATTTCATTACATCAGTAATTCTTTCAGCAGGTCTTATGGGACCATTGATGATTGCCTTTTCATATATGGATGACATTATGAAAATGCAGGCAATCTTTGGAGAGGTAACTGAAATCATTGAAAGAGAAGATATGGTAAGACCTGACACACTTACAAAGCAACCTTGGGGCGCTGATATTACTCTTAGAAATGTGAGATTTTCTTATAAGGATAAGGAAATTTTGCATGGTCTGAATATGGATATCAAACAGGGAGAGTTTAATGCTTTTGTTGGACCATCTGGTTCAGGAAAGAGTACTATTGCAAGGCTTATTGATTCCCTGTGGGATGTGGATGAAGGCACTATCACATTTGGAGGAGTGGATATTAAAGAACTTCCTCTGGAGTACTACACTAGCCAAATCGCTTATGTTGCCCAGGATAATTACCTGTTTGATATGTCTGTAATGGAAAATATCAGATTGGGTAAAGCAGGAGCTACTGATGAAGAGGTCATTGCCGCAGCGAAAGCCACTGGTTGTCATGAATTTATCTTAGGTCTTGAAAATGGTTACGATACTGTAGTTGGTGGCGCAGGCGGACATCTATCAGGGGGAGAGCGACAGAGAATATGCATAGCACGAGCGATGCTTAAAGATGCACCGGTTGTAATTATGGACGAAGCTACCGCATATACGGACCCAGAAAATGAGGCTCTTGTACAGGAAAGTGTTGCAAAGTTGGTACAGTGTAAGACTCTTATCGTCATTGCTCATAGACTTTCTACTATCATGGATGCGGACAAGATTTTCGTTATAAATGATGGAAATATTGAGGCGGAAGGCACTCATGCGCAGCTTCTAGCTGATTGTCCTCTATATAGAAATATGTGGGAGGCACACACAATGTCAAAGGATGACGATAGTGTGGATTCAGTTGTGAGTTCTGAAGCTAGAAGGGAGGCCGCTCATGCTTAAGATGCTTAGAAAATTCTTCAATTTCTGCAATGAAGAAAATAGAAATAAGTTTTATAAATCAGTTGCTTTAGGCGTTCTTGATGCAATATTTGCAGGCATGAAAATTCCTGCTGCCTATTTTGCAATTGATGCAATTATAAATAACAACATTACGACGAATACGTTTTTGCTTGTAATAGGATTTATGCTTTTAAGCACTGTTGGAAAAATGATTGTAAATAGATTTTATCAAATGCTTCTAACAGAAGGTGGCTACAATACTTGTGCTGGTAAGAGAATTGAAATTGGCGAACATCTCAGATATTTGCCAATGGGATATTTTAATGACACAAGTCTAGGTCATATCACCTCTGTCACTACAAACACTTTGGAGCAGACAGGAGACATTGCAACTCGTGCAATAATATTAGTTATGCAGGGAACAATTACCACAGCCATTGTTAGTCTTGGCATGTTCATTTTCGACGTGCGCATTGGATTGATATGTATTGCTGTTATGGTGATTTTCTTCCTCTTCAATCAATTTACAAATAAAAGCGTAGAAAAGGTTGCTCCTGAGAAAATTGAATCTGATAAGGATATGGTGGGGGTAATCCTTGAGTTTATTCAGGGCATTGCGGAAATCAGAAATTACAATATCATCTCCGTGAATAGCGCAAGACTTAATAAAGCAATCGATAGAAAAACAAAGGCGGATATTAAAGCGGAAATTGCAGCCATTCCTTTGGTGGGTGTACAGATGCTTATCTGCAAACTCGCAGGAGTAGTGATTGCAGGGGCATCTATTGCTTTTTATTTGAATGGCACTATGAAGCTTACCTACTGTATCACAATGATGCTTTGTGCATTCATCATATTTGAGTCACTTGATTTGGCGGGAACATACACAGCTCTTTTAAAGATTATTGGAAGGGGTGTTGATATGGTAAATGAAATTATGGCTGTTAAACAGATGGATATTAATGGTGAGGAAATTCATCCTTCAAACCGCGACATTCATCTTGATCATGTCAGCTTCGCCTATGAAGACAGGACTATTATCGACGATGTGACTCTTGATATTAAAGAGAAAACAACTACAGCTATCGTTGGCCCTTCTGGTGGAGGAAAGACTACATTGACATCCCTTATCGCAAGATTTTGGGATGTGAAATCTGGCAAGGTTACACTTGGCGGAAGAGATGTAAGGGACTACAGTTTCGATTCTTTGATGGAGAATTTCAGCTTTGTGTTCCAGAAAGTTTATTTGTTTGAGGACACCATTGCAAACAACATAAGATTTGGTCGTCCAGAGGCTTCCATGGAGGATGTAATTGCTGCAGCCAAGAAAGCTTGTTGCCACGATTTCATCATGTCACTTCCAGATGGCTATGAGACGGTTGTTGGCGAAGGCGGCGCCACATTGTCAGGTGGTGAAAAACAGCGAATTGCCATTGCTAGAGCCATCATGAAGGATGCCCCAATAATCATCTTGGATGAGGCAACAGCCAATGTGGATCCAGAGAATGAGAAGGAATTAACTGAGGCAATTGAGAATCTTACAAGAGAAAAGACAATAATCATGATTGCCCACAGACTTAAAACAGTAAGGCATGCAGACCAAATTCTCGTTATCGACAAGGGTAAGATTGTCCAGAAAGGCAAGCATGATGAGCTCATGGCTGTGGACGGCATTTATAAGAATTTCGTTAGCGGACGAAAGAAGGCTGTAAGCTGGAAGATTGCCTAATAAATTTGGAGGAAGAAAATGGATAAGAAAAAATTGACAGCAAAGGATTTTATTACAGTAGGAATATTTACAGCAATTGTATTTGTGGTGGAGTTTGCATGCGGTATACTTGGCTTTATTCACCCTTACATAGTAGCGCCATATGTAGTTATGATTCCCATTGTTGCTTCTATTCCGATGATGCTTTTTTACAGCAAGGTTGATAAATTTGGAATGATTACAATCATGTCTGTATTAATTGCAATCATTATGTTTGTTACAGGTATGGGGTTCTTAGGAGCACCACTTATTATCCTAGCTGGAGTAGTTGCTGACTTTATTGCAAAAGCTGGGGATTACAAACAATTCAAACTAATTTCAATTAGTTATGCAGTATTTTGTCTTTGGATTTGCGCAAATTATTTTCCAGTAATAGTTACTGCAAATTCTTATAAAGAATCTCTTTTAGAAGAGGGCTATTCAGCAGAATACACAGATAGTTTGTTTAGAGCAATCAACAGTAAAACAATTTGGGTTCTTTTAATCCTCTGCCTTATTTTTGGATATGTTGGTTCCTATATTGGAAAAGTAGTTGTAAAGAAACATTTTGAAAAGGCGGGAATTGTTTAATGAAAATTAAGCTAGATCCACGAACAAAAATTTATATGATATTTGTGGTATCTGCCATTGTAATGATGAGTGCCACCACAACCTTTTTATGGGGACTTAAAATCTTAATTACAATGGTACCTATTGTGCTTCTTATTGCAGAGAAACGCTATGCTAGTGCATTGCGTTTCTTTGCGCTGTATATAAGTGCATTGATTCTGACCTTTTACTTCCTATCGTCAGAATCAACAGGGCTAATCAGAGCGTTATTGACAGGGTATTGTGGCATTATTGCCCAGTTTTTACCAGCATTCATTACTGCCTGGTATGTGATTCATTCTACAAAGATAGATGAATTTATGGCTGCAATGCAAAAAATGCATGTTCCGGATGGCATCACTATTTCTCTTGCGGTGGTCATGAGATTTTTTCCAACTATCAAAGAGGAATATGGCTCCATAAGAGATGCAATGAAGATGAGAGGAGTATCGCTGGCAGGTGGTAATGCAGCAAAAATGATTGAATATAGAATGATTCCACTATTATTTTCATGTGTTAATATCGGCGACGAATTGTCGGCAGCGGCCATCACCAGAGGACTTGGAGGGGAAGTTAAAAGAACCAGTGTTGTGGAACTTAAGTTGCACGTTTTTGACTGGATTTTGATACTCTTGTTTTCAATCGCAACAGTTATTTTTGTTTTGAATAAGTACATTTTATTATGAAGAATATAATCGAAATTAAAGACGTAAGTTTTCAATATAAGGGGTCTGAGGAAGGACTTCTAAACAATGTTTCATTAAACATAGCGCAAGGAGAAACTGTGCTTTTGTGTGGAGCATCTGGCTCAGGAAAGACTACCATTATCAGGCTAATCAATGGCTTGATCCCTCACTATTACCCAGGTGATTATAGTGGAACAGTTCTTGTGGATGGACATGATATCAAAAACACTGAGCTTTATGATTTGGCTGGTGTAGTGGGCACAGTTTTTCAAAATCCTAGGAGCCAGTTTTTCTCTGTTGATACTGATGGGGAGATAGTATTTGGACCTGAGAATATTGGGTTGAATCCTGATGAAATCAGAAGACGTTACAACATGGTCGTAAATGACATGAACCTGGAAAATCTTATGGGGCGAAGTCTTTTTGATTTGTCAGGTGGAGAAAAACAAAAGATAGCTTGCGGCTCTGTGTCGGCACTTTTGCCTAATGTTATTCTACTTGACGAACCCTCTTCTAATCTGGATTGGAAAGCCATTGAAGATTTGAGAAATGAAATTATCAAATGGAAGAGTGAAGGTAAGACTATTGTAATTTCGGAGCACAGATTGTGGTACTTAAAGGACTTACTTGACCGAGTTATCTACATGGAAAATGGCAAGATTGCAGGGGATTACAATGGAGATGAATTCTTCGCATTTACTGATGAAAAAATTAGAAGTTTAAAATTAAGACCTGTGAAAATAGAAGAGAAATATATAGATAAGTTTAGTGACATATCTGTTGGTAAGACCGTACAGACAGATTTTGACGTCTATGGTGATTCCATTAAGCTAAAAAACTTCTATTTTACATACAAAAGAAGACCATATATTATTCGAAAGAAAAAGCTGTCAGCAGATGATGCAGATATTTTAAATCTAAACATGCCTGAACTTAATTTGCCAAAGGGAAGTGTGATAGGTGTTATCGGAAGAAATGGCACAGGAAAATCCACATTTCTCAGATGTTTATGCGGCCTAGAGAAGGAATGCACAGGGGAAATTATTTATCGCAATAAAAAGTATCATGGCAAAGAACTGACAAATATAAGTTATCTTGTGATGCAGGATGTAAATCATCAGCTTTTTACAGATAGCGTCGAAGCGGAAGTAATGCTTTCAATGAAGGAAAAGGATACAGATAAATGTAATGACATTCTTGAGAGGCTTGGGTTGCTAGAATATAGAGATAAACATCCAATGGCTCTATCTGGAGGTCAAAAGCAGAGAGTTGCCATCGCATCTGCCATAGCCGAGGGGGCAAAGCTTCTATTGTTTGACGAGCCAACCTCTGGGCTGGATTATTCACATATGGTCAAGGTGGCGGAGCTGCTAAGGGAGTTGGCTGCCTCAGGAAGTACTGTTTTAGTATCCACCCACGATCCAGAGCTTATAGAGCTTTGCTGTAATCACATTATCAGAATTGATGATGGCAAGGTTATCTCATCAGATTTCTGTGATTGCGCCATGGATTTACGCATTGATAAGGACTATAATCTAGATAATAGATTAGAGGAGGATAATGATAATGCAGTTTGAAACATTACAAAAAGACATGGTTGCAGCTATGAAGGCTAGAGATAAGGCAAGAAAAGATGCCATTTCTTCACTTGTTTCTGATGTGAAAAAGGCCGCTATTGATGCCGGTACTAGAGATAATATTGCAGATGATTTGGTAGATCAGGTTATTCTCAAGTCATTAAAGACTGCTAAGGAGCAGCTTGATACATGTCCAGCTGAGAGAACAGATTAAAAGGAAGAGTATCAGTTCAGATATGACGTAATCAAAGAGTATGCACCTGCAATGATGAGTGAGGACGAGATTCGCACATTCCTTCAGGAGAATTTTGCAGAGGTACTTGCTTCTAAGAACAAGGGCGCAATCATGAAGGAAGTTATGCCAGCTCTTAAGGGCAAGGCAGATGGCAAAGCAATCAATATGATTGTTGCTGAGCTTTGCAAATAGTGTATGAGAGTCAAAGAGAGTTCACAGCGGACTCTCTTTTTTAATTCCAATAACGACTTAATTAACTAGCGAAACGGAATTGTTTATAGCCGACAAGGTATGTAAAATACTGTGCAAGGGTTGAATGATGTATCTTTGCGAAAGGAAGGTATAGGTATTCAATGAGAAGCAAGTATTTAAAAATGGCTTTAGCAGGGGTTCTTAGTGTTTCACTTGTGGCTTGTGGTCAAGCAGCTGAGACAACAACTACTACAGCCGATGTTAGCAATACAGCTACGTCAACTGAGAGCACAGAGGTTATTACTAATTTAGATCAAATTGATAATACAAAGTGGCTCTATAATGAGGAAGATAATGTTTATTATCAGATTGGAATTCAATACTGTGAGAATCCAGCTGATTTAAACTATGAGACATTGGCAGTATATATTCCTGGTGAATATATGGACGCAACTGACAATGGCGATGGAACATATACATGTGAAATAAATTATGAAAATACAGCTGGTAGCAGCAATTATACTGCAGCCACAGCACCTATTGCATTACCAGTAAATACACCTGGTTACGCAGCAATGGATGCGACAACTGAGTATGATTCAAACTTTGGTTATGGCTCAGTTTCTGATTATACAAGCGAAGGTTTTATTCTTGTAGTTGCTGGATGTAGAGGTCGAGATGCTGGAGCACCAGCAGGAGTTACTGATTTAAAGGCCGCTATAAGATACATCCGATATAATGATGGAAATATTGCTGGAAATATGGAGAGAGTTTTCACACTTGGTATGTCAGGTGGTGGAGCACAGTCAGCACTTTTGGGAATTACTGGAGACTCAGAGTTATATGACGCATATCTCGAAGAAATTGGTGCAGTAATGGGTGTATCAGACGCTGTTATGGGATCGCAGGCATGGTGTCCTATTACGAATCTTGATAGTGCAGATGCTGCATACGAGTGGAACATGGGAAATACTCGTACAGATTTGACAGAAGAGGAACAGGAAATTTCTGATGAGTTAACAGCTTATTACGCAGATTATATTAATGCACTTGGTCTTACTGATGAAGATGGAAATGTTCTTACACTAGAAGAATCAGAGGATGGCAGATATCAAGCTGGAAGCTATTATGAGTATATCAAGGAAGTTATTGAAACATCTCTCAACAACTTCTTATCTGACACAGAGTTCCCATATGATTCAGATTCATCATCTTCACAAGGTGGTGGAATGGGAGGTCCAGGCGGTGGCATGGGCGACTTTGATCCAGCAAACGCACCAGAAGGAATGGGCGAAGGCGGTCCTGATGCAGAGGCTGCAGAAACAGCTGAGGGTGAGACAGATTACGCTGCGATTGATGATATTTCACGTACAGAGAACACTTCAGGTGTCACAATAAGTGGAACATATGAGACAGTTCAAGATTACATTGATGCCCTTAACGCTAACGGAACTTGGGTTGAATATGATGAGGAAACAAACACTGCTACCATCACAAGCATTGCTGATTTTGCAGCTGCAGTAAAGACTGCATCAAAAGAATTAGGTGCATTTGATCAGTTAGATGAGAGTCAGGGCGAAAATACTCTCTTTGGATACGGTGATGGCGAGGGTGCTCACTTTGATTCGGCATTAGCAGAAATCCTAGAAGAGATTGGTTCTGAATATGCAGATGATTATGCGGAGGATTTAACAAAAACAGATTCAGTGGGAAATACTGTAGATGTTCGTTTGAATATGTACAGCCCTATGTACTACTTAATGTCAGATTCTGAAGGCTATCAGACATCTTCAGTTGCTAGTTACTTTAGAATCAATACAGGCTTGTGGCAGAGTGATACTGCAGTTAGTACAGAGGCTAATCTAGCACTTGCACTTGAAAGTTATTCAGATGATATTGATGTAGACTTTACAACAGTATGGGGATTAGGACATACAGAGGCTGAACGTACAGGAGATTCAACAACTAACTTTATCGAGTGGGTTAATGAATGTCTAGCAGGACAATAAAATAGTATAGTAAAGGCGGTCAGGCTGCTGACCGCCTTATTTTTAGTTAACAAGCTTGTTTGTACAGAAATCTATAAATAGCTGCGCTGTTTTGGATAATGGTTTATCTGCTCTGTAACAGATGGATATTTGTGATGAAATAGTTGGTGATATAGGGATTGTGACCCATGGTGTTTTTATAGGCTTTGGTCCATTATCGGGTATTGCTAAGTGTTGGTTCATGAGCAGCGCAACGCAGTTTTGATTTGTGACCATATCTAAAATAGAATCAACACGATGACTTGTAAATATAATATTAGGAATAAAGCCTGCTTGTTGACAGGCATCCATCGCAATCTGATACATCAATGAGCCTTCTTTGATAAGGCAAAACTGTTCATCCTTTAGCTGTGGTAATGAAATGCTATCAAGTTTGGCTAGAGGGTGATTTTTAGGCACAAGTGCAACCAAACTATCTGTCATATATGGGATGCGGTGTATGTGGTCGTCTTGTAAAATGTTTCTTTCAAAAGTTTGTTTATCTTCACGACTAAAGATAATCTCACAGTTCTCGTTTTCAAGATACTTCATGAGATTAACAGGATCATCTTCTGTAAGTCTAACGGATACTTCAGGATAAGCAACTTGGAATTGTGCTAACAGTTGAGTGACTTTATATTGTGGCATTGAAGGAAGAGTTCCAATTGTTAAAAGACCATTTTCAATATTGAGGAGATGTCTAATGGCGGTGGTGCCATCGAACTCGGCTCTGGCTATTGATTGGGCAAATGGTAAAAAGGTTTTACCGTAATTAGTCAGCTCTACTTTTCTAGTGGTGCGATTGAAAAGCTGTACGCCCAAATCATTCTCTAGGGATTTGATATGCTTAGATAGTGTTGATTGATTCATAAATAGGCGCTCAGAGGCCTCCCAGTAATTTTTTGTTTCCGCTAGAACCACAAATTCATGTACATATTCTGTATTCATAAAAGCCCTCCATTATTGATTGTGATTATAGCATATTATTAAGTCGAATTATGACTTAATAAAGCTAAAACACGAATTGTTCGTAGTTTTTAGCTTCTTTATAATTTACAAAGGAGAGTCACAGGGGTTGTAGGTGACTTAAAAAGAAGGAGAAATACTATGGAAGACAAATTATTATTCGATGAGAACAAATATGAAGTAAAAACATGCACATTAGACGGAAGAACAATCAAGTATAGAGCTTATATGGGGATTGATTACTGTGAGAAGCCCTTGGATGATATTCAGAAGCTAAATATATATGTACCGCAGGCATTTTATGAGAATGAAACGGTTAATGGATACACCTTAAAAACAGTTCCTATTTTTATGCCAAATACCGTTGGTGGATACATGGAAGGACCAGCAGATGAGCCGGGAAAGAATTTTTTAGGTATTATTAACGCAACATTTGAGGCAATTGAGCACGGATATGTAGTAGTGTGCCCAGGAATCAGAGGAAGAAATACAGGGATGACCTCTAAGGAATTCTTTGTTGGAGGTAATGCAGGAAATGAAAAAAAGGCTACTGGAAAACTAGTAGGCAGGGCGCCTGCTCTCGTAGTAGATATGAAAGCTGCTATTAGATATCTGCGTCATAACAAGGATGTGATACCAGGGGATGTAGAGAAAATCATTACAAGTGGTACATCTGCAGGTGGTGCACTTTCGGCGATAACAGGGGCGTCTGGTAACAGTGAAGACTATGAACCATATTTACAAGCCATTGGGGCAGCTGACGAGAGAGACGATATTTTTGCAGCTAATTGTTATTGTCCAATTCATAACTTAGAGCATGCTGATATGGCATATGAATGGCTATTTAACAAGGAACACGTTGCTCATATGTTAAAGTTTGAAGAAGTGGATGGTGGAGTTAAAATGACTCCTATTGAGTTTGAACTTACTGATGAGCAAAAGAAAATTAGCGATGATTTGAAAAAATTGTTCCCGGATTATTTAAACAGTTTGGCTCTTAAGGATAAAACAGGAAAGCTGTTATCCTTGGATTCAAATGGCGAGGGAAGCTTTAAGGATTATATATTTAAGTTGGTTGTTAATTCTGCGGAAAAAGAACTGGAGAAACATGAGTCTTTACTCAGACATCCAGCTTTAAGGGTAGACGGATGCGACGTTGAAAAACAGGATTCATTAACTATAGAAGGAAAAAAGGTTACTGCTATAGATACAGACAAATACGTAAAGGCGATAACGAGAATGAAGCCGGCTCCAGCATTTGACCATATAGATTTGAAAAGCCCTGAGAATGAAGTTTTCGGGGATGATGAGGTTTTCACAAGACATTTTACTGATTATTCTATGTCACATTCTTCCGAGGATGATGAAATGGCAGATGAGAAAATTATTAAAATGCTAAATCCTACTTGCTACATTGGAGAGGCAGCTACTGCAAAGCATTGGAGAATTCGTCACGGTGCCTTTGATAGAGATACATCATTGGCTATACCTACGATTCTTGCCCTAATGCTGGAAAATCATGGGTATGATGTAGATTTCTTTTTGCCATGGGGATTGCCTCATAGTGGAGATTATGATCTACCTGAATTATTTGCATGGATTGATAGTATAGCTAAGTAATAGGAGTAATAGAGGATGCCAATAGGTGTAATTATTAATACATTATCAGTTGTTGTAGGTGGTGCCGTTGGTGCAGTGGTAGGCAACAGACTATCTATGGATTTTAAAGAAAAGCTCAATATGATACTAGGAGTTTGCTCCATGGGAATGGGGATTAGTACCATTGTGCTTATGAAAAACATGCCTGCAGTTATTTTTTCAGTAATTCTCGGTACAGCCATAGGCTTGGCAATTCATTTAGGGGACAAGATTAACAAGCTAGCTCAGGGAATGCAGAAGATTATCAGCAGGATTATTAAGGTTGATAATAGCAGTATTACTCAAGAAGACTATATTTCAACTCTTGTTACATGCATAGTTCTTTTCTGTGCATCTGGCACTGGTATCTATGGAGCTATTGTTTCAGGAATGACTGGGGACCATAGTATTTTGATTGCTAAATCAATTCTGGATCTTTTCACAGGGCTGATTTTCTCTTGTACCTTAGGACTAGTTGTGTGCATAGTGGCTATTCCCCAGTTCATCCTATTTTTGTTACTTTTTTTGTTGGCGGGTTTTATTTATCCCATGACAAATGACACTATGATTTTAGATTTTAAGGCATGTGGTGGGTTTATTATGCTTGCAACTGGATTCAGAATGATAAAGGTTAAGATGTTTCCAGTGGCAGATATGATACCGGCTATGATAATAGTAATGCCTTTGAGTGCTTTTTGGGTAACCATAGTGCTCCCATTGGTGTCCTGAGACGAGATAGAACATCTGATTTTTACACATTATTTATAATATCAACACATACCATTCACATATAGAGCTTATAGTTTGAATTGTCAGCTCGGCAGCGAATGGTAGCTCGCTTTATAAAATACTCCAAATATGAAAAATTGTATTTCTTGAATGTTACCTAATTGGTATGTCATGAGAAAAATATTTATTTGGAGGAATTATAAAATGAAGAAACTATTAGCTTTAATGGTATGTGGAGCCATGGGCTTATCAGCCGTTGCATGTGGTCAAACTGCAACAGAAACTACCACAGAAACAAGTGAAAAGACGGAAACTGAGGAGACTACAGCAGAAGCTGAAACAACAGCTACAGCAAGTGTAGACAATAACTATGCTGAGGACACAGATGCGCTTGTTGAAGAATATGCTGATGAATTTGAACAGGTTGAGTACACAGATGATGAAACCGGTTTAACAGTAACTTACAATATCTATTTACCAGAGGATTATGACGAAACAGAAGAGTATCCTATGGTAGTCTTTGTAGCTGATTCAAGCTGTGCTGGTGATGATGCAACAGCTTCTCTTACACAAGGACGTGGCGCCTTGGTGTGGGCTGCAGACCAGTGGCAATCAGCAAATCCTAGCATAGTATTAGTGCCAACATATCCAGAGACAATTTTAGATGACCAGAACGGCTATAGCACAACTGAATATGTAGAGCTTACAAAGCGACTTATAGATGATGTATCAGAGGAGTACGCAGTTGATACTGATAGAATCTACGGTACAGGTCAATCTATGGGATGCATGACCACTCTCATTTTAGCATCAGAATATCCTGATTTATATGCAGCATGTATGTTTGTTGATGGACAGTGGGATGTTAGTACACTTTCATCATTAGAAGACCAGACATTTATATATTTTGCCGCTGAGGATGATCAGAATGCTTATAATGGAATGCAGGAAGTCATGGATATGTTCGACGAGGATGGTGTCGAGTATACATACGCCCAGTGGGATGGAACATGGACACCAGATGAACTTACAGATGCAACATCAGAATTAACATCAGGCAATACAAATGCCTACTTTGTATCATGGAAATCTGGTACAATAGAGGCTAGTAGTGAAACTTCTTTTGCAGGTCCTAACAGCTCTACCGATGGTGGAGAAAAGCCAGCATTGGATTCAGAAAATGAGAAGCCTGCTATGTCAGAAGACTCCGAAGCCGGTGAAAAGCCAGAAGGTGGTATGAATGCAGGTGGAGATAATTCCATGATGGAAAGTGTACAATATCACATGGCATCATTTGATTATGCATATAGATGTATATCTGTAATGGAATGGTTGTTTGAAAACTAGCGGGATAAAAAAGGATGTATTTGAGTTATGAACAAAAACGAGAGCAGGTACTTTAAATCAGCTGAAAAAATGCATACTGCACTTATTTCTCTAATAGAGAATAAGGATTTCGAACTGATTACAGTTAAGGAAATATGTGCAGAGGCTGGGGTTAACAGATCCACATTTTATCTTCATTATGATAATACCAACGATCTTCTTCGAGAAACAATAGAAGCGGCATATAAGGATTTCTTCAGTAGGTTTTCCGCTGATGGACCTAAAAAAATTGATATTGAGGATAAGAAGAATGAGGAATTGTTTTTAGTGACTCCAAAGTATCTTATGCCGTATCTGCAATTTGTGGAAGATAACCGCAAGCTCTTTTATATAATGTATGAGAAAAACGAGATGATGGGAGCTGAGAAAACATACGAGAAATGGTTTAAAGAGATATTTGGACCAATACTTACCAGGTTTGGAGTATCTGAGACAGAACAACCATTTATTATGATTTTTTATCTTAACGGGATTATTGGTGTGGTAAATGAATGGATAGCCAGAGATTGTGCTGAATCAAAAGACGAGATCATTGGCATTATTCAGAAATGCATTTTGATGCCAATAAAAGAAACTAATTAAATACGTAAAATTAATCCAACACTTTTTATGAATCGTGTCGGGACTTTAAGTCCTGAAAACAACACTTTTCCTAAAAAGTGTTGTTCTGTTTATGGAAGTACTTTTCTATAATTACCTCAAGCTCAAAGCAGAGAGTTCAAAATCAAAAATGATGGAGGTAAAATAATGAACAATTTAGACAAGGTATACGCAGAAAGTGTAGCAAAGGATTATATGCCAAAGGAGACTAGTAAAATTAGGCAGCTGAAAAAGCTTGATGAAAAAGCAAAGCTTCCAGCATTTGTAACAGCTATGTCTGTTGGAATAGTCGGAGCATTGATATTTGGTTTAGGAATGTGCCTTTCTATGGGAATACTAGGAACTGGATTAGTAAGCATGATTTTTGGAATAATACTTGGGCTTTTAGGCGTTGCAATATGTGGTGTGAATTATCCACTATATAAGAAGCTCCTTAAAAAGGGAAAGGACATGTATGCATATGATATTCTTGAACTTGCAAAGGAAATAACAGCAGCTGAGAACTAAGAGCAGTTTTTCATTAGTAGTAAGGTAGGAGGAACTTGATATTCCTCCTATTTTTTATTCGCAAACTTAGCGAAATGCAACAATGGTTAGCAATAACTAACTAAATGTGATATTATTACTATACCATAAGATGAAATATGTGGAATAATCGCAGTTTTAGAAAGAGAGGATAGTAATAATGACAGTGGATTACAAGAATTGGATGCCTAAAGGCATGGTTAGCGGATTCGCTTTTGCAGGAGTCTTTTGTTTAGTAGCTTTTTGTGTTCTAAATACTTTCAAATTGATTGCTACAGGGTCGGCGAGAACTATTGTGAGTTCAGTATTTCTTGTACTTTGTGTGATGCTATTAATCATGTCACTATGGATGCTCCTTATGTACAGAGCTTTTTCCTACAACGGTAAGCGCCAGATGTCTAAGCAAATAATAGAAGGGGTTGCCGAATATGTAAGTATTCCATATGAAGGAAAAGGTCTTGAT
This sequence comes from Pseudobutyrivibrio sp., assembly GCF_015057185.1. Classification (GTDB taxonomy): domain Bacteria; phylum Bacillota; class Clostridia; order Lachnospirales; family Lachnospiraceae; genus Pseudobutyrivibrio. The sequence continues at coordinate 51,386 of NZ_SVEV01000018.1, forward strand.
ATTGGCTGCGGAAGTGGAGCTCTTACTATTGCCTGTGCCAAAAGAAACCCAAATGTATCATTTATTGGAGTCGATAGATGGGGAAAAGAGTACGCATCTTTCAGCAGGAATTTATGCGAAAATAATGCACAGGCTGAGGGTGTGAAAAATGTTAGCTTTAGACAGGGGGATGCGACTAAACTTCCATTTGAAGATGAGACTTTTGATGTTGTTACAAGCAATTACGTTTATCACAATATACCAAGCTCAGATAGACAGGCTATTCTTTTGGAAACTCTAAGAACTTTAAAAAAGGGTGGAACATTTGCTATTCATGACATTATGTCCAAGGGAAAATATGGAGACATGAAGGCATTTGAGAAGAAACTCAAAGAGATGGGATATGAGGACGTTAAGCTTATAGATACTACAAATGGAAAGTTTATGACTAAGTGGGAAGCTACTTGGATGGGACTTTCAGGTTCTACATTATTAGTAGGTAGAAAATAAGATTAACGAAAATATAGGTATAGCATGTGATTGTTTAAGAGGTTACTGCAATAGAGCAGTAACCTCTTTTTTCTATGAAAATTAATCTACATTTTTCGAAGAGTCCGCGGCTTCGTTTATCATTTCTTCATAGCCTGTGAGTGCAGCAAATGGCATGAATTGGGCTGCACGGTCATATAAGCTCATATGAGGGTGTTTATCTGACTGATGGTGGGGCATATCTATAATGTCAGCATAGACTATTTGGGGATTAGGTTCTTTGCCTGTTATTCCTTTTGTCATAATATATTCTCCAATTATTACTCGCCAGATGAATGGCCACCAATTTGTTTATTGCGCTTCATAGTCATGGCGCCCTCCTCAAGGTTCATTCCTTTTAAAAGAGCGTTTTTGCCAAATTTGTCCATGATTGACAAGGTCGCCTTTTGTAGGCTTTTTTCTTTCTCATCGGCTGCCTTTTGGGCCGCTTTTTCTTTTTCTAAGGCTTCATAGTCTGTAAATAAATCCATTTGATAGGGCGCTTCCTCAGGAATGTCTTCTGTTGGAATTAGATTACAAGCTACAACGTTGATTCTTCGAATTAGAAGGTCAGAATCTATTATTTCATCATAGAGTTTAACCATTGTATCCATGATAGCCTTTGTGGAACTGGTCCAGTTATCAATATTCCCAGTGCCATGTGCATGATATGGGAGAGGTCTACCAAAACGATCTAAGGTAACTCTACCTTTAAATAATTTATTAGTGCCTTGAATTTTAAATGTAGAGTCTGAGAGACCACGACCTTTGTGGGAATATTCTAGGCTGGAGCGGTCATAACCTATGGTCAGTTCAATTTTCTTCGTTACTAAGTCTTTTCGGACAAGGTCTAGAACTAGAAGTTCAGTCATTTCTTTTACGATTATTTTGGCTTTATCTGCTGTGTAAGGGCATTGGAGAACTTGGCCGCTAGATAGGCTATTAACTCTAGGACGATAGCTTTTGATTGTAGAAATCTCTGTCGGCTCCCAACCCCAAGCGTGGTCTATTAATAGCTCTGCATTGACGCCGAATTCTTTGTATAGTAAGTCTTCGTTTTCAACACTTACTTGGGCAATATCACCCATTGTAAATATCCCATATTTGGTTAATCTTTTGGCAATACCAGCGCCAACTCTCCAGAAATCTGTTATAGGTTTATGGCTCCAAAGCAATTCTCTGTATGTACGTTCATTAAGCTCGGCAATTCTCACGCCATCCTTGTCAGCTTTGACGTGCTTGGCAACAATATCCATTGCTATTTTTGCAAGGTACATATTCGTGCCAATACCTGCTGTTGCAGTGATATTGGTTTCGTTTAATACGTCGCGTATCATTTTAATGGCCAGTTCACGAGCTGTGCAGGAATATGTATTTAGGTAAGCGGTAACATCGATAAAGCATTCATCGATAGAATATACATGGATATCTTCTTCGGAAACATATCGAAGATATATGGAGAATATTTTGGTCGATACTTCTTCATATCGTTTCATTCGTGGTGGCGCAATAATATATTCCAGCTTTAAAGCTGGATCTGCTTTTAGCTCAATACTATCAGAAGATGCCCCTGAAAAATCATATTTTCCTGTTTCTTGGTTTAGCTGTAAAAGACCTTGTTTTTGGGCATAAGCAAATCTGGCTGCATTAATTTCTTTTACTCTTTGTACCACCTCAAATAGTCTAGCACGGCCAGAAATTCCATAAGCTTTTAGCGATGGACTCACAGCAAGACAGATAGTTTTTTCAGTACGAGAAGGGTCTGCTACAACAAGATTTGTGGTAAGTGCATTTAAATTTCTATCCATCAATTCGCAGGAGGCATAGAAGGATTTAAGATCTATAGCTATATATGTTCGTTCACCTAGCACTTATTAGAGCCTCCTTACTTAAATATTATTTACGAAAATATGTTTGCATTATAATGATATACCCAGAGGGTATGGCTGTAAATCGAACAAATTATTAAATCTAAATAATTATTTCTATTATAAACAGTGCTTGATTGATAATGAAAAGGTATACTGCGTGTTAAAGTGATATAATCAATAATTATCACAAATTGAAATGAAACCGAAGAATAGACAACAGTATGGAGTTTTTTAGTTTTAATGAATAAGAGTCAGGCCCGTAAAATCCTAGGGTTGGATGGTACGGAAGATGTAAAGGAAATAAAAAAGAAATATAGAAAACTGATGCATGAGAATCATCCAGATAGTAGTGGTTTGGATGATGGTGAAGCTGCTGCCAAGATTAATATGGCATATGAGCTTATTATGAAAAGCTTTGATGGTGGCGTGAAGAAGAAATCTGCTGTCAAGAAAAAGCCTAAAACTAAGACATGGAGTGCAAAAGAAAATAAGAATGCATATTGTGTAAGACCTATTTTTCATGAGGTTGAAGATTATGATGGAAACAACATTGGGGTTATAGAGATTGCTAGGGGAAAATATGTGTGGTCTAAGGATGAGGAGTTTTCGCTATTCCTTAAGAGTCTATACGAAACAAGCAAGGATCTTTTGGACAATGCACGACCTTCATTGTTTTTTGAGGTGCCAGAGATTATCAAGCAGAAATATTTGGCTGATATCACATATCTTTTGACGGGGCAGTTTATAGATAGTTCTTTAACATTGAAGGAATTAGGTATATTGGATATAGATGCATACAAAATAAGTGCAATGGTAGAGTTAGTGGTAGGAGCCACTACACCAAAAGTGGGCACAACACTATATCCTGCAGGAATATCTAATCATAAACTATATCTTAGAAATGGTACTGGGCAGATTATTGGATACTTAAGCTTTAAGGATGACAGATTGTACTATGTAATAATTCCACTTTTAGAACAAAAGAAAGCTCAGGTGAAGATGGTTGTTGCTGATAACACTCTTAAATCTAAAACAAGAAAGAAATATGTAGATCTAGATTTATGGATTCGGCTTTTAGATACCAATACCTCTGCAATAGAAAGTACAAACATTAAGATAGATGAGTTGTTAAAGAAATATGCAAAAGAAGGATTCTAGTTGGGTGCAAAATGTTTGTAACATTGGCTACTCCATTGAACAACACTCAGTAAAAAGTGTATAATAAACCATATAAGAGGGGGAACAAAACATGGAGTTTAAGCGAATCTGTAAAGAATTTGATTTAAAACTATTGCAATTAGATACATGGGGAATGCTTTCCTCGGAAGAAGTTGATTACAAGGTGGCTCAAAAGAATAGCTTGTTAAAGGAATATGAGAATAACAATATTTCCTTGGACCAGTTTGAGTTTCAAGTAGAAAAGCTTACAGAAGGGTTAGATATTCCATCAAAAGAAGAAATGCTTTCTAGATGTAAGGCGCTATACTAAAAAACGTAAACCTCTGCTATTTATATAGCAGAGGTTTTTTGGTCATATGGAATAGGGTGCAGCCTAGGGCTATTTTAGTATCCTTCAAAAGCGAAAACTGATAAAATTACAGTACAGAGTATAGTTGCCAATAAATAAGGAGTCAGCTAAATATGAAGAAAACACAAGGGATTTTGCAGTATATATTTATTATAGTTGGAGCCATTATGGCAAGTTTTTCAGTTGCGCTGATTATTTTACCCAATGATGCCATAGATTACGGAACAGCAGGTGTTGCGATAATTATAAGCAAACTTACAGGTTTTTCTTTAGCACCTTGTGTATTTGCGGTTTTTATTCCTTTTATCATTGCGGGATATATAGTGTTTGGGAGGAATTTTACAATAAAGGCGACCATAGGCTCATTAGTTTATACTCTAGGAATTCATTTCTTTGAGGAGATACCCTTTGAGCTCAATACAGAGCATTTCCTTGCAGTTGCATTTGGTGGTGCAATCCTTGGAGCTGGGCTATCACTTATCCTTAGAAATGGTGGATGTATAGATGGCTCTGAAATTCTAGCCAACATAGTTGTAAAACGTTTGTCTGACACTACAGGTAGAAACTACAGTATGACCCCCGTTTTGTTGATTTTTAACGCTGTAGTTTATATTACAGTTTTCTTTACGATAGATATGACAGCCGCCTTGCTTAGTCTTTTGGTTTATGTGGTGGCGACTACAGTTATAGACCACTACACAGATCACTTTGAAGCGATTAAGCAGGTTACCATTATTACTCGGGATCCTGAGAATATTATCGCAGATATAAAAAAGAGGCTAAACAAAACTTGCACAATCATGGATTCCAGAGGAGCAATCGCGGGCGAGAACAATACATTGATTTGCTATATCAGTTATTTTGAATTACCAATCATGAAGGAGATTATTTCTGACCACTCAGGTAGTTTTAGTACAGTGTCTACTATTGATGAAATATTAAGATAGATAACAAGAAGATTTGGAATCTTTTATGAAGGAGGCATGAGTATGACTTTATATATTAATGCATGTGTAAGAGAGAAATCACGAACTGAAATACTATCAAACGAGTTGCTTTCTAAATTAGGGGAATATGAAGAAGTAAAACTAGAAAATATTGATTTTCCGAAGACAAATGAAGCTTTTTTAAAGAAAAGAGATTCTCTTATAGCCTCTCGTACATTTGATGACCCTATGTTTGATTTGGCTCGCCAGTTTGCAAAGGCAGAAACAATTGTTATTGCTGCGCCATATTGGGATTTATCTTTTCCGGCTATGCTTAAACAGTATATAGAGCATATTAATGTACTGGGTATCACTTTCGAATACACACCAGAAGGTATTCCAAAAGGATTATGTAGAGCTAGTAGGCTGTATTATGTAATGACAGCTGGTGGCACTTATGTCCCAGAAGAATTCGGCTTCGGATACATAAAATCTCTTGCTGAAAATTTCTATGGAATTAGAGATATAAAATTAATAAAAGCCACAGGACTTGATATATATAGTTAATTAGGGCATTGGTATATCAAATGAATCTTATGTGCAACCAAAGAGTAATTTTCAGGGTATTACTTATAAATAGTGGTAGAACGTATCTGTAAGGAGGAGGGTTTATATGTCTGATTTAAATAATATGGATGTTCAAGAAAATATGGAGCAGGGAATGGTAGTGTATGAGCCTAATCCTCAACCGGAGATACAAAACAAGCAGCAAAATATAGCATCAAAGGTCTCTGATGCTTCTAAAATCGACGACTATTTTGATAAATTGGATTATCATCTGAAAGCTGCTACAAAGTATGAGGACTTGACTAATATAACAGCTGTGATTTCGCGATCATTAAATAATGCTAGTGAGAATAACAATGTTCAAGATTTAAAGAATAAAATAGATGACTTTTCAAAAAGAACATTAAGAGAGGCAAATGAGTTTTCTACTGCTAAGGCTAATGCTGTGTTAGAAGCACGTTCTAATGAAGGTGCCAATGATGTGGCAATGAATGCAGATAGCTTTGAGAAGGCAAAGTCTGAATATAATTCATTAATTAATCAGGTGAAGACTTTTATGCGTGAAAACCCTTCAAATCCAGCTGTGTCTCAAATCATAAGCAGAACGAACGGTTTGCTTTTAAGTAAAGCCCAAAAGCCATTACGTGATTATGAAGGAAAATCGGAATATAAGGCAGCGGAAGGACCAGCCAGAGACAATCGCGAGAAAATTTTGGATGGATTGTCCAAATATATTGATTCTGTTAATGAAACTTCGGAAAACGAGTTTGTTGTAAAAAATGATAAGTCACCTGATGAGAGCACAAAGGATAGGTTGTTCGTAGTTGCTCATAATATTAAAAAAGAATTGGTCAAGTACGGTATTAATATAGAAGAATTAGGTGATAAGAATAACATACCAAATAACCTTAAGGATCCAGAAGTTAAAAAGAATTATCTTAAGAGTATGGATGAGTACCTCCTTAGAATACCAGAAAAAAATGAGGCTTTATTTAGTTTTATTTTGAAAACTATGAATACCTTTAATAAAACGGGTAATACTATAAAAGTTTCTGAGCTCCATTTACAGGACGTGAAGAAGGTAATACAAAATAAAACTGATAGCTGGGAGCATAAACAGAAATACTTAAAAACAGTTCAAGCTGTGATAGACAGTTGTACGTCTACACCAGTCAATGTAAAAGACGTTGATACGTTTCTGGGTTCGGAAGAGGATGCACTAAAATGGCTTAAAATGCTTGGCAAAGGTATTTACGTAAGAATCAATGAAGGTAAAGTTAAAAGCATCGATGATATGTTGAAACTATCCAATTCTTTATCCAAGATTGGCGAAAAACAAGTGAATCAGTTTCTTGAGCAGAATAAACAGAATGAACAGAAAAATAATGAGAAGGAAAAAAAGGAATTAAGGAATCAAGAAAAAGATCTTGTAAATGAAATAATAGAAAAAGGAGCTGAGACCTACAAGATAATTAAAGATGCAGATCCTGCATTAATGATTTCTTCAAGACAATATAAAAATATGGTGTCCGCCTCAGATAATTTTACTAAGGGGGTAAGATTAATTAGAGATTCAAACGAATTAGAAGACCTATCTGAAGAGGATATTCAAAGAATAATTAATCTTGCTACAGAGGTAAATACCACTTCACAGGAATACACAGCGTACAAGGTTAACGCCTTAGGAACAAAGACTCCAAATAGAACCGAGCTAAGCAGACTTAAGGCTGCGGCAAACGCCAGTGGAATGGCTGTTTCGGTTTTGAAGGATATACATAACATCACCGTCGAAAAGACTATTTTAGATGGTCCCGATAAAGCAATTAAAGCAATTGAACAGCGCACATTTCATGGGCCGGTTACAGAGAGAAAATTAGCTGAGATGCTGTATCTTGAAATTGTAAAAAATGATTATAAAAGAACCAGTGATGCGGCTAAGGTAAAGACTGAATTAGATTACAATAAGATGAATGCAGGCATTAACAAGATTATGGTATCTCCTGAATTTAGAAGAGCATCTAATAATATTATTGACGTACAGGGGGCTGAGGCACAGAAGCGTATATATACAGCATATATGGGAAATGCAGTAGACATGCACCCACAAGGAGAACATCCGCAACGTCAACAGCAGCACGAACATGGGCAACAACTACCAAATCAGGATTCGCAACTGAAAATATAGGATGTAGTTGTAAATATTACAGGATAGTAACAAAACTGAACGGGTTGTTAGAAAAAAGAGGAATTCAAAATGAAGATACTAATTATAGAAGATACAGCCATGAAGTTCGCGTCAATTTGTAGAACTCTTAAAAATGCAGGTTTTACGGAGATTGATAATGAAAAGAACCTTGAAGCTGGGCTCAAGGCAATTGAATCAAGTGTACAATCCGATGATAAATATAATGTGATTATCACAGATATGTGGTACCCAAGAGAAGATCGTGGTCCAGAGGAACAGTGTGGGTTGGAATTAGTGGACACTGTTAAAGAGCGTGGCTACAACATCCCAGTTATTATCTGTTCTAATCAGCAGTACAGGCATGAAAATGCTTTGGGGGAAGTCTTATACAAAGAAAATGGAGACTGGGATAAGGAATTACTTATCAGCCTTGTGAAGAAGGCTTGCAACTAAAATATGGATACGACAATTTATGAAATGACTTATCAGTTTTTGAAATTGATTTTATAATGAGTTTAGAAAGAAGGAATTAATAAGAATCTGTGATTGGAGGTTTATGATGAGCATTACAGTTAATTTACGTTATAAAGGAACAGATGGTGCTGCAAAAAGATTTGCAGAGGAAATGACAAAAAGCGGAACTGTTGAAAAAATACGAAACGAGGCAGGAAATCTCAGGTATGAGTACTATCAGTCATTCGATGATCCTGAGACTATCCTTCTGATAGACAGTTGGGAAGATCAGGAGTCTATTGACGTACATCATGCTTCACCTATGATGCAAACAATAATGGACCTTCGTGAAAAATATGATCTTCATATGACGGTGGAAAGATACGTATCTGATACAAGCATGCCAGACAAGGATGCTGATTTTATAAGAAAATAAGAGAGGTGCAAAACCTTGTAGAAAAAGCTGGAGCATGAAACTGGCTATCAGGAAATAGATTTAGTGGAAGTGCTACAGATGATGAGATAAAAAATTGGGTAACAGGATTAGAAATTGATTCTTCCACTACGATGTTTATAGAAGTTACTGAATCAAATTGGCAATGTCATACTTCATGCATATATCTGACATTTCATCCGGACTTTCCTTCATTCCACGTTCAAACCAGTCAATAGTCACAGCCTTAAGGGCTCCCAGGCTTCCCACAATAAAGTAATGGAGAGTATCAGTATGTTTCCCCATCCAGTCCTCTATGATAAATGGAGCCTTAGAAAAAAGAACATCAGTCAGATTTGCTTTAATCAGTATAGCTATTAATTTTTCATTTTGTCTTAAACGAACAAAGAAGTCTTTAAACCAAAGATTTAAGTTATTCTTGTATTTTTTATCATTTAGTGAATCAGAAAAAGCTTGCAATAATCTTTCTTCAATTTCTATTATAATGTCCTCTTTTGAAGTGTAGTTTCTGTAAAAAGACTGCCGTGAAACACCAGCTCTTTTTACAATCGACATAATGGTAATCTTGTCGAAATCCTGCTTTTCTAAAAGTTCAAGCATTGCGATATCAATCGCATCTCTCGTCACTTTATTAGATTCGCTATTGGACATGTACCTTACTTTATCTTTTTTTTCATTTAAATCCATTTTTATACTACCTGTATTCTTACAAATTTGGCGTTACATATTGGGGCGTGAATGTAACAGTTGGTCCCTAAGTTATTGATTCCTTAAAATAGCGGTGTTACAGTTGTATCAACGATGATACAACTGTAACAGCATGCTTTATATTTGTAAAGGGGGAAAATATGAATGAATACAATCGAAAAGGCATCACATTCTGTACAAAGAAAGGTCTATAGTAAGCTTATAAATGATTTCCTTAATCATCTTGATAAATCAGATGAAAGGACAAAGATCTACCTTAAGCTGGTAGATGCTGCGAAAATTTTTTGGGGAGCTGAAAACACTGACTCAAAGTCTCTAGAATCCGTAAAAGCTGCCATTATGAATCCTAACAACCGTTGGATTAAATTTATAAATAGAGTTGTGGATGAAACCAATCCCAACGTAACCAGGATGACAATGCTTAATCTTGGATATGAAGCTTTTTTCCGTGGAACAAAAATGATAAGAAAAAACAGGGAAAAATATCAGTGTAATGTTCCTTGGCTAATCCTATTTGATCCCACAACTGCATGTAATATGCACTGTGCAGGCTGTTGGTCAGGCACATATGGCGCCAAGCACAATCTTTCTTTTGAAGATATGGATAAGATTGTGACCCAAGGCAAAGAGCTTGGAATATATTTGTACATGATGACGGGTGGTGAGCCACTTGTTAGGAAAAAAGATATATTAAAGCTTGCTAAAAAGCATAATGATGTGCAGTTTGGTATATACAGCAACTCAACACTTATAGATGATGAACTGTGTAGAGAAATTGTAAAACTTGGAAATATAACCTTTATGCTTTCCATAGAAGGAACACCTGAAACCAACGATGCCAGAAGAGGCGATGGACATTATGAAGCAGTTATGAAGGCAATGGATTTGCTTAAGCAATATGGAATTCTTTTTGGTACATCTATATGTTATACAAGAGAAAATATAGAGGCTGTAACAAATCCAGACTTCATACGTTTCATTTCAGAGAAAGGAGCAAGATTTGGATTTTTCTTCCATTATATGCCTGTTGGAAATAATGCAGTTCCAGAACTTATGCCAACTGTAGAACAGAGAAAGAAAATGATAGAACGCATAAGGTGGATGAGATCTGATAAGTGTGATATAGAGTTCTTCCCTATGGATTTCCAGAATGATGGAGAGGCTGTTGGTGGCTGTATAGCTGGAGGTAGGAACTACTTCCACATAAATTCCAGCGGCGACGCAGAACCATGTGTATTTATACACTTTTCTAATACAAACATCCATGATAACTCCATTCTTGAGATGCTTCAGAGCCCACTGTTCATGGAATATCATAAAGGTCAGCCTTTTAATGACAATCATTTAAGACCTTGTCCAATGCTTGAAAATCCAGACATTCTGAGAAAGATGGTAGAGCAGAGTGGCGCGCACGGAACTAATGAAGAGTCTGAAGAAAGTGCTGAACATCTTTGTGCAAAATGCGATAAATATGCAAAAGAATGGGGAATGGTAGCCGATGAAATATGGAGAAGTCAGCCGCATAATAAGAAACCATATGAGAATTATGCAAAAGAAAACAGAACTGATACCAGGATATTGAGCCAAACAACATATGGCTCTTTTGAGAATGCTTGCGACGCCCCTGCACAATAGCCTTCTTGGACGTAGTTGGAAGGAATCTGAGAATCAGTAGAAGTCCTATGGATTTTGCAAATTAAATTGCGAAAGTCATAGGACTTTTGTTATAATTACAGATTTCATTCCCAGTTGGTAAGGTAAATCGCCTACAGCTTTATCCGATGAGTTTTAAGGAATTCATAATTGCAAATGATAGAGCAGACTTGATTGATACTTTTAAAGAGTGGCCAACAGATCGTGAAATACCTAAGTTATATACGACTCCAATGGAGGAATTGCTGTATCAACCAAAGAAAGGATTAAAGCTGTCTAGGAAAAATATTGCTGAGAATTTTTGCGAGGCAACCGCAACATTTAATATTCCTCTGTATTTAGAATGGAATATTGATAGTTACATCAAGGCTTGACAACCAAATAAAATTGGTGGTATGAAGTAATAATATAATCTAGGGGAGGATAGCAAATGAGCAGATTAAAAACACTTCGTGAATACGTAGATAAAGAACTAAATCTTTTGGAAGAAGAGAAACGCACCAGTGCTACAGCACATCTTTACGGTGTATCTCTTGCAGCCACAATTCTAGCAAAGAAGCGTGGGCTAAATGAAGAACTTGCAGCAATGGCAGCAATGCTTCACGATATGCATGCATATAAGAGTGGCTCATATGATGATCATGCACATTTAGGCGCTGATTTAGCTAGAAAGATTCTTGATGAATTAGCTATAACTTCTGTAGAAGAAACAGATACCATTTGCTCTGCAATATATCATCATGATGACAAACTAGTAATAGATTCGCCTATGGATGAACTACTAAAAGATGCTGATGTAATCGATCATTGCTTTAAAGATTCCTCTAAGCCTATCAAGGAAAAAGAGCAGAAGAGATATGAAAATCTTTGTAAAGAATTAGGTTTGTAGAAACGATATTGGGGAGGTCTAACATGTGGTTTGTATTTGCTTTATTATCAGCTATATTCGCAGCTCTAACTTCAATCTTAGCTAAGATTGGTATTGAAGGTGTAAACTCAAACCTTGCAACAGCTATTCGTACTGTCGTTGTGGTTGCTATGGCCTGGATAATGGTGTTTATCACAAATACTCAAAGTGGCGTATTTGCTATAAGCAAAAAGAGCTGGATTTTCTTAATATTATCAGGCTTGGCTACTGGTGCATCCTGGTTATGCTACTACAAGGCTTTGCAGATTGGTGATGCATCTAAAGTTGTTCCGATTGATAAGCTAAGTGTTGTTATCACTCTAGTTTTAGCTTTTGTATTTTTACATGAAGACTTTACTATAAAATCACTTGCAGGATGCGCACTAATTGGTGCTGGAACCTTATTGTTGGTACTTTAAGGATATTATCGCAGACAGTACCTGCAGCTGCTTGGTACAACAGATATTATGAAATCACAAAAGAGCAATATGATTCAAGACGCACATAAAAGTGAGGTTATTCATGCATCACAGAATAATTGAACCGAAAGATGATTTAATTCTAGCGGACATAATAAGAACTAATTTAAAAGCCAATAACCTAGATATACCAGGGACAGTATACTTTGATGATAACCTAAATCACCTCAGTGATTATTATCTTGCTTCTCCTAGAAGAACCTATTTTATTGCCCTTGATGACGCCGATAATATCATCGGTGGGATAGGATTAGCAGAGCTTGATTTTATGGATGGTACTGCTGAGCTTCAAAAGCTATATCTAACTGATGCTGCTAAAGGTCAGGGACTTTCCTATAAACTCATGGAATTAGTTGAAAAGGCTGCTGTAGATAGAGGTTATAAACAAATATACCTAGAAACTCATACAAATTTGATGACTGCTATTCATGTATATGAGAAATGTGGCTATAAGCTAATCGAAAAACCTAACGAAGTCGTACACAGCTCAATGAATAGATTTTATCTTAAGGAATTAACATGAAGACAATAAAACACATTTTTGATGGTGACTTTGGTTGTGAAGAACCAACTAATAATAAGCCTACAGTATCCGTTACTCTCATAGATGAAAACGGAACCGAATCATACGTAACGGTAGAAGATGAGTGGCTTACTGCTAATAATCTTAATATAGGTGATGCTTGGCCAAATGATTAAGTAAATGATTGGGGTTGGAAAGGAAGTAATTCTTAAATGACAAGAGAAGAGTGGTTTGCTCAGCTGTTTACACGGCTGGGCAATTCTAAATTTAGGACAAGTTTTCATCTAAAGCAAAAAGATATAGACTATATAGAAGAAAAAGGACTTGATACCATTCGTGAACATGCTGCAGATTTTATAGCCAAAAGAGAGGCTCCTGCAGTAATTCCAAATGATGGTAAACAGACTCCAACCAAAGGACATCCTGTATTCATAGCTCAACATGCAACAGCTACTTGCTGTAGAGAATGTATTAGGAAATGGCACAAAATACAACCAGGAAAAGAGCTAAGCCAAATTCAACAGGAATATTTGGTAGATGTAATCATGACTTGGATAGAGAAGGAACTAGAAGCTCATGGGAAGAAGAATTAAAAAATATTCGAAGCAATAGAAGGGAGACTAACTAAGGAAAAATTTGAAAAATAGGAGACAAGCATGGAAACTTGGTATTAGAAGAAGGCAGTAAACTAAAATATGAGTTGATGCAGTACTTTTTAATTTAAGGATAACTAGAATTGATAACTACTTATAAATTATGGTTATATCACTTTTTGGAAATGGTAATCTATAATTACAATTAATTGGAGGACGTAGTCATGATTAATGAGAAGGTTAAAAACTATCTTGAAGAAAACTCTCTTGGAGATAGACTTACAATTCACACTGAAACAATTGATACAGTAGAACATGCAGCCCAACAAATTGGATGTTCCGAACCAGAGATTGCTAAGACACTTTCTTTTGTAGTAGATGAAAAGCCAGTTATTGTAGTTATGGCCGGTGATGGTAAGGTAAACAGTTCAAAATTTAAATCTTATTTCCATACAAAGCCTCATATGATTCCACGCGATCAAGTAAAGGAAATCACAGGTTTTCAGCCTGGTGGAGTTTGTCCATTTGCGGTACCCGAAGACATTCCAATCTGGTTAGATATCTCAATAAAAAGATTCGAGTACGTACATCCAGCAGGTGGAAATGAATTTACATCCGTAAAAATTACGCCTGATGAACTTGAATGCGTAGCTAGTGCCAAAGGCTGGGTAGACATTTGTAAGGGGTGGAATGACGAAGAATAATTCTTTTATTAAATATAATAATTATTAGTATGAAGCATATTTAAGAGGTGTTTTATGGCAAAATGTAACCTTTGTTTCAGACATTGCAACATTTCTGAAGGAAGCTTTGGCTTTTGTGAAGTAAGGACGTGTAAGAATGGCTCAGTCATCCCTGATAATTATGGGAAGCTAACATCTATTGCTTTAGATCCAATAGTAAAGAAGCAACACCTGTTGATACTATATATCATCTAAAAACTATCGCAGAAAAGCATTTGACATACGTTTATACAGGAAACTGTTAAGGGGGAAACGACTATGGCAATAGAAGCTGCATTTATGGTTCCACATCCACCACTAATTGTCCCAGCTGTTGGAAGAGGTGGTGAAAAACAAATTCAAAAAACAACTGATGCTTATGAAAGAGTAGCCGATGAAATAGCAAAGATTGCACCTGAAACTATTATTATCACAAGCCCACATAGCATCATGTATTCTGATTATTTTCATATTTCTCCAGGTAATGGTGCGAAAGGTTCATTCGCTAGATTTAATGCACCAGAGGTTTCTTTTGACGAAGAGTATGATGAGAAGTTAGTGGAAGCAATTAATGATATTGCTTATGAAGAAAACTTCCCTGCTGGAACTTTAGGTGAACGAGACCCAGAGCTTGATCATGGCACAATGGTTCCCCTATGGTTTATAAGAAATAAATATAAGGGTGGCAAAATAGTTAGAATCGGTCTATCTGGACTTGGCTTACTTGATCATTATCGCTTCGGGCAAATGATTCAAAAAGCGGTAGCTGATACAAATAGAAGAGTAGTCTTCGTGGCCAGTGGCGATTTATCTCACAAATTACAAGACTATGGACCTTATGGTTTTTCAAAAGAAGGGCCAGTTTATGATGAACGAATCATGGATGTGGCAAAACGTGCTGCCTTTGATGAAATGTTTGATTTCAAAGAAGATTTCTGTGAAAAGGCTGCTGAATGTGGACATCGTTCATTTGTTATTATGGCAGGTGCATTAGATGGAAAAGAGATTAAAGCTGAAGTCTATTCTCACCAAGATGTTACTGGAGTAGGTTATGGTATTGCATCCTTTTATCCTATAGGTGAAAACGATGAGCGCCATTTTAGAGAGCGCTATATAGCAAAGCTAAAAGAATCCATAAGTGAAACAAATCATTCCTCTGATGCATATGTCAACTTAGCATGGCAGTCATTAGAAAGCTATATTTTAAACAACAAGGTGCTTGAACTTCCAAAGGATTTACCGAGTGAATTAATAGAAAAACAGGCTGGTGCCTTTGTATCCATTCATAAATCAGGTCGCTTAAGAGGCTGTATTGGAACCATCCTTCCTACTACAAGCTGTGTAGCAGAAGAAATAATTCAAAATGCTATCAGTGCATCAACAAGAGATTCTAGGTTTAATCCTATAAGTCCAGAGGAAATACCTGACTTAGAAATAAATGTAGATGTACTTAGTGATCCAGAGCCTATAGATTCACCCGAATATTTAGACGTTAAAAAATATGGCGTAATAGTGAGTAGCGGACATAAAAGAGGATTACTTCTTCCAGATTTAGATGGAGTAACTTCTGTAGCACAACAAATATCTATTGCAAGGCAAAAGGGTGGTATATCTGAAAATGAGCCAATCAGTCTGCAAAGATTTGAAGTAATCAGACACATATAATTTAGATAAATAATCTTTTCATTTTTGGTTAGACATAACTAACTTTTGGCGATATAATAAATATAGAGATAGAAGAGGAGGTGTTTACTATGACACTTATTCAGATTCTTTCGATTATATTTATTGTTGGAGCTTTAATTTGGCAGCAATATTATTTACGTAAACGTAGACATTAAAGAAATTGAGGAGATACCAATGACAAAAACAATATTGAAAATTGATGGAATGATGTGCGGTATGTGTGAAGCCCATGTAAACGATGCAATCAGAAAGATCATTCCAAATGCTCAGAAAGTAAAAAGTTCTCACACTAAGGGCGAAAGCTCATTTGTCACAGAACAAACACCTGACGAGAAAAAACTCATAGCTGCTATTGGAGAAACGGGCTACACAGTACAATCAATAAGTTCAGAGCCATATAAAAAGAAATTCTTGGGATTGTTCTAAAACTATCTGGGGATATTAGTATGAATAACCTTACATCACGCCAGAAGATTATGTTTGGCGTATATTCGATGATTTTAGCTATGATAGGTGATTATCTGCTGGGTTACAAAACAATTGGTACATCCAGCTCACCTGAAGCATATATGGGAATCACTTGGAATGTAGTACCTGATTGGAGATATGCAACATCTTCTATATTAGGCTTTATGTGTGCTGCACTATTTGCCGTAGGTGCTGTGGAAGTAATCAGTGTATTAGATAAAAAATACAAACTAGGAAATTCAAAACTATTTAAACTCTTCAAAATATCAAATTGGGCTGGTATTCTCTACTTCGCATTTATTCATATAGGAATATGTATGCTTCCCGTTGTATTCAACGCTGGAATGGAAGTAACTGGAGATGTTCAAATCTCTGTAAATATGGTTTTCAGAGTATTAAAAAGTATTGCGGTACCATTAGCTGTAGGTTTTATAGTATGTGATGTATTCGTAACTATAGCCTGGATTGGAATGATTCTAAAAAAGATGATTCCAGTTAAAATAATTGGAATCATTTGTTGCCCTGTAATTACTGCACTTTTGGGTCAGCTTATGAATTACATTTCTGAAGGAGCCGATTCAGGATTTGAATCATTCGGATGGTTACTTATGTACTTGATTTGTGCGTTTTCTTTAGTTAATAAAGAGGAGAGAGTATGACTTCTTGCTGACAGAAAAATGAAATTGTTAGCAAGAATCCTGCTTTGCAGGACAAGAAAATAGATGAATCTATTTTCTTGGTATTTACGATTTCTGTTTTTCTGATGAAAAACAAAAATCTATAACTATCAGGGAGAAATCTATGGCAGATAGAAAAACAGAAATAAAAAGTGCTTATAAGAGTTTGGGGAAAGCACATAGTTTTTATGATGGGATGATGACCTGTAGCACGTTAATGGGGAGGTTTGTAACAAAGATTGTTTGGAATATGAATCGTGAAGATGCTCTGGAATACCAGTCTAGATCGTTTGAAATGATACCAGCAGATTTTAATGGTAGACTTTTAGAAGTTCCCGTAGGGACTGGGGTCCTTTCAATGCCCATATGGAAAACTCTTCCAAATGCCGATATAACTTGCCTAGATTATTCCGAAGACATGATGGTTTCAGCCTCACAACGAGCTGACGAAATGGGAATAAAAAACATTTCTTTCCTACAAGGTGATGTGGGAGATTTACCTTTTGAAGATAATACATTTGATGCAGTGGTTTCGCTGAATGGATTCCATGCTTTTCCAGATAAAGAAGCTGCTTTTAGGGAAACATATAGAGTCTTAAAACCAGGAGGCATTTTTACCGGTTGTTTTTATGTTGAAGGCTTAAACCTACATACTGATAAGATGATTAATCGATTTTATATAAAAAGTGGGTTCTTCACAAAACCTTTTGACACAATTATCTCTCTAGAACAGAGACTAAATAACTTATACCATGATGTAATCGTATCTAATGTTGAAAGCATTGCTATTTTTCAGTGCAGAAAAGGTTAATACAGTCCTGATGTCATTTGACACATAATATATAAAATAGTGAACATACTGAAGCTCGCATTTGCGGGCTTTTTTGATGTCTTTTTATGTTTTATGTGTCAAATGATAATATTTACCGAGGTTACTGAAAACAGTAACCTTTTTCTATATGCAGATTGTTTTAATATGTATATATGAAACAAAAAAGAGAAATATGGTAATTAAAGCTTTAATTAGGTAGTCAAATCAACTAGAATAAAGACATTAATGCTTTTTCTTGTACTGTGCTTTGTGATCTTCAGATGATGCAGAGTTTTTTGGATGGGGGGATGTTTATGACAGGTGTATTTACAGATATTATCATACGGATTGAAGGGTGGGGATATGTACTGATTCCTGCTTTTTGCATTATTATGATGGTCCTTTTGCGTAAGAGATGGATCTACTCTCTTTGCACGGTTGCAGTGACTGTCTTTTATGCGTGGGTGGAGCTAAAGTTTATAAATTACAGGGCCCAGTTTTCTACTGATGTTGGGGGCATAGCTCTTGCGCAGCTTATTTTCCCTGGGCTGTACATCATTTTGGGACTTGTTTTTTTACTTATAGGTCTCATTGTCCTGACGAAAAAGAAAAATGGAATGCGTGAGGAGGAATATAAGGCGCGCCTTTGAACAAATACAGGGGTCACCATGGAATACTTTTATGTTCCTTAATAATAATGGCATTTATATTAAGCTCTATTTTTCAAAAATAATTCAGACAAGTGCTGCAAATTAACTTGTTAATTTGCAGCGCTTCCTTTATAATAAAATCAAAGGAGGACGAACTATGCCAAATATAAAACCTATATCAGATTTAAGAAACTATACTGACGTCTTGAACGAAGTAGATGTTTCAAGTCGTGTGTATCTCACTCGTAATGGCAGAGGAGAGTACGTTATTTTAAAGATGGATGAGATTGATGAATTAGATAAATATAGAGCTGCATATTCACTCTTTACAAGATTAAAAAAAGCCGAGGAACGCGCAGTAACAGAAGGCTGGGTAGATGAAGCAGATTTAGATAAATTGATTGGAGAGTAATAAATATTGAAGATACAATATTCACCAGAAGCAGTTGATAGGCTAAAAGATATTAAACGAATTTGGGGAATAAATACTTACAAAAATATACGCGAATCTATTAGTGGATTATCTACTGTACCTCAAAAAGGAGCTCTAGTAGAGAATTATATTGAAATACCAAATCCATATAGGTTCCTTCATGTGTCCCAGCATTATGTCTTCTATAGAATTGATGAAAATACATCTGTTGTTAAAATCACAGATATATTTAGTGAGCGTGAGGATTTCTTACATACTATGTTTGGAGTAAGCCTTCAATCTATGCGTATAATTTAAGTTATAAGCATAATCGAAGCTGTTGACACGTGGCACGTTACGGGTTACAATATATACATGATAAAATCATTTGCGCATAAAGGACTCAAAGAGTTTTTTGAATCGGGATCGAAAAAGGGAATACAGCCTGATCATGCTCCAAAGCTTGCCAGAATGCTGGATAGATTGGATGCTAGTATCAGTCCACAAGACATGAACTTACCAGGTTATCGTTTACATCAATTAAAAGGTGATAAACAAGATATGTGGTCCGTTACAGTAAATGGAAATTGGAGAATGACATTTTATTTCGAAGGTCAGGATGCACATCTAGTCGATTATATGGATTATCATTGAAAGGAGGCCAACAATAATGACAAGAAAACCCACCCATCCAGGAAATGTGTTTTTAGAGGATGTTATGAAACCGCTAGATTTATCAATTACAGATGCTGCAAAAATGCTCGGAGTAAGCAGAAAAACACTTTCTGAATTTGTGAATGAAAAGGCTTCATTAAGTCCAGAAATGGCTCTCCGTATAAGTAAAGCTACTAATACATCTGCAGAAAGCTGGCTTAATATGCAACAAAAACTAACTCTTTGGAATGCAAGTCAGCATGAGCCAACAAATGTAATTCCATTTCCCCTACCAAACGTAATGGAAGGATAAATAGTCTTATTGATATCACCCGATGGTTGAAATCAATCTGAGGGGGATATTTTGACAGGCTTCTATCTTTCCGTTAAATAATTGTTTTGCATATTAATAGCATATATTTTATAATATACTCATGAGTAATGAGTATCGAAACGAACAAGACATTAAAAATAACACAAAAATAAATGAACTCTTAAATGAAATGCCAGAGTTCTTAGAGGATTTTCATACCCACTTGGACTCAAGGAATCGTTCTACAAACACAATCCTTGGGTATATGTATGAGATAAATGTATTCCTAAGATTCATGGCTGTAGCTCTAAAAAAAGAAAATGTCACAGATATCCAGGTTACTGATTTGGATAAAATCAGAATGACCCAGATTGAAAGATATATTGCTGAATCTGAGGATGGAATTAAGCTAAGTGAAACTGCTCGCCGCAGAAAGCTTTCAGTGCTCAAAACTATGTATAAGTATTACCTGGCCATTGGTACAATCAAAAATAATCCTACACTTCTAGTGGAAGGTCCAAAGCTTCATGAAAGAGATGTGGTAAAGCTCAGTGATTCA
>NZ_SVEV01000060.1 GCF_015057185.1 Pseudobutyrivibrio sp.
CTTATTATAAAAAAATAAGTGCAGAAGTTAGAGTTAATTACTCTCTAACTACTACACTTTTATGGTACTAAAGAGCCTATTGATGCGAGTGCATAAATAACTTCTAACTTACGCATTACCTATATCCCTTTCGTTCTTTAGCCCTCTCAATAAGTTCTTTGGCTTCTTCAAATGCTTCTGGAAGGGTATCTGCAAACCATTCTTTCCCTTCTTTTTCTGTTTTCTTTATTTCTTCCCAAGCAGCATGCTGTTCTTCTTTTGATTTATAAGTTATTCCTGAAAAAACGTGAGGATGACGTCTAACCATCTTATCTGAAACGGTTTTCGCCACATCATCGAATGTAAACAATCCTTCCTCTTCTGCTATTACACTATGGAACATTACCTGCAAAAGAAGATCTCCCAGTTCTTCCTTTAGATTCTCCGAATCACCAGTTCTAGTATAGTTATTTATACTATTAATAACCTCAGCAGCTTCCTCTATACACTCGGGTTTAAGGCTCTCGTGAGTCTGTGCCTTATCCCATGGGCAGCCATTTTCACCCCTCAAGCTTTCTACAATCTCTTTCAGTCTATCTATCTGTGCCATATGTACCTCACTTGCCTTAATATTGCACTATAAAACTACGTTCATCATTATCTACAGGAATCTTTTCTTTTTGTAACCCGTAAATATCAATATATCTGTCATTTGCTAGTGCCTTTAAAAACATATAGATTTCCTGCTCAGTACCTTGTATTTCAACTGTCACTGAGCCATCATATTCATTCTTCACATATCCTGTAAGGCGATATTGATCGGCAATATAATTTGCTTTATACCTAAAG
This sequence comes from Pseudobutyrivibrio sp., assembly GCF_015057185.1. GTDB lineage: Bacteria > Bacillota > Clostridia > Lachnospirales > Lachnospiraceae > Pseudobutyrivibrio. The sequence continues at coordinate 829 of NZ_SVEV01000060.1, forward strand.
CCTACTCCCTGGACACGTCCAGTAAATACCATATGGTATCTAACTAAATCTTTCATTTGTGTACTCTTTCCCTACCAATTCCTACGAACAATTAATGCTTATATTGGTCACTTCATTATTAAGGTTCTCTTGGTTTGCTTTATACCTGCTGTAAATTTCTGAGATTTCTTCTTTAGGAAAATCTGGAAAACAAGTATATAATGTTTCTAGCTCCATACCAGTACTTATGAAATTTTCAACTGTAAGTTGATCCCGTGCGTTCATTATTTCCCCTCTTTATGTAAATCTATCTTACAACTTTATCAATGGACAATTAATTTGATTTATTAACAATATATATTCCTATGCTTACAAATGCCAATGCACATAAATGCTCAAAAGAAATGCGCTTCCACTCTCCTAATAATAAAGCAGATAATAGAGCGCCAAAAATTGGATTTGTAAAACCATAGATAGTGACTGACGATACAGGATTATATTTTAAAAGAATCCCCCATATCGAATATGCTACAGAGGAAATCAGAGCCATATAAATGATCAATATTATTCCTACAGGCGATCTAAAGCTAAGCCTTCCCCCTGAAATAGTGGCAACTAAAATCATAACTATTCCACCAATCACAAACTGGTATCCGCTTAATGTGACAGGGTTCTCATATCTAGAATATTCTTTTATTAAAACAGATGAAATCGCATATGAAACAGATGCAATGAGAATAAAGCCCTCACCTTTTAGTGTGAATCCACCCTCTATATTACCATTAGCTAAGCTGACAATAATTACGCCGATTGCACCGAGTATACATCCAAATAGTTTTCCTTTTGTTAATCGTTCTTGCTTTCTCACTAGGCAGGCTAAAAGAATTGCAAAGAAGGTGCTCATTCCATTAATAATTGATGACTTTACACCTGATGCATTAGCTAACCCCATATAAAAGAAAAAGTACTGAAAAATAGTTTGAAAAAGGCTAAGGGTACATACCATTTTCCAAGACTTATTTTGAGGATACAAAAACCTTTTTTGTATTGCACTTCCAAATAGGATTGCTAATACACCAGCCAACAAAAATCTTATTCCCGCGAAGAGAATCTGCGACATAATGTCAGAGGATTCAACTTCAAATATTTGGTAGCCTATCTTTATACTAGGAAAAGCGCTCCCCCAAAGAAGGCAGCATATGATTGCCAAAAGTAAAACAACATATTTATTAGTAAGTAATATCTTTTTTTCAGTCATACTATCTATGAATTAAAAATTCCTTCCGTTCCATCCCCAATCAGCTACAGGATGATATGTAACATATACAGCATCTCCTGGAATGCCAAGCTTGTCAGCAAATAGATTACAGATTTGTCCTGTAAGTTTATCGTATGAATCTGAAGGAGCATTGCCATAAAGGCTTACTGAAACATAAGCGCCCTTTTCTAGCTTTTTGCCCCCCAACCATAAATCATAGGCATCCTCAATACCTACCATTAAGTATGTTTCAGATTTACCTAATGTTGAAATCAATTTTCCCATTTCAGATTTAAGTTCTTCTTTTAATTCTGCATTTACAGGTACTGTGATTTTAGAATCAATAAATGGCATAATAAACCTCCTATACTGTTATTTCTTTTTCTTAATTCTATCTACTATTAGTAAGTAAATATATCCTATCACAATTAGGAACATAAAGAGAGCCAAAATCCACCATGCTGTTCCCATAAATGGTAATTCATCAGAAAAGCCGAATGCACCTGCTTCACTGCCCCAATTAAGAAAGAAATATGGATAATTATATCCATCAGCGAATTCCCAGCCCTTTACGTATCCAATTCCTGCATAAATAGCATAAAGAATCGGCGGAATAATCACATATAGTACATACTTTTTGGCAATGTTAAAAGTGCTGCTTACAACGAAAAAATCCATTATAGACATCACTGGAACCACAACATGAGTGAGTATATTTTGAATGTTCCACGCCGTATTCAATGCAGGTGCTAAAACAAAGCAAAATACAACTCCTGTAAGTGTTATGGATATTGTTCCCACAAATTTAATAATCTGCCATGGTAAACCTACTGACCTGCCTTGATGTATAAAAATAAAACCTAATAAACAAATTATTGCAATTGCAATATTAGACTGTATTGTAAAATACATGAAAACTCTAGAGCCACCCATAAATGAGTGACGGCCTGAGTAAGCACTTATAAATGTACCTATAAATGCTGAGAAAAACACAATTATCTTTAATAAATAAGATATCCTCTTTTGAATAATACTTAACATCATAAACTCAACAAAAAAACTTTAACAACCGCTTTTACCATTCTTATGATCTTCAATTGAACAAGCGGAGCTTCCATTATATTCAATAAGGCCTGCATCTGCAGGATCCAAACTAATCCTACCATCCTCAAAAAGGAAGCAAGGTATACCTATATCACCAATCTCCTTAGAATGATTAAACTCTGCTCTATTATCTCTTAAGTCCATAAATTCATGCATGTTCTGTACATGTGCCCCAATATCTATATATGTAAACTCACTTTCCTTACCTTCTATCTGTGGCTGAAGGTAATCACAATAGGGACATGTGTGCATTCCAAATATTTTTATCATCTTACACACCTCTTTTCTCTACGTATAGTTTTCCAATAATTATATTGCATCCAATTTAATTTTTCCATGTCAAAAATAAACATTTTTTCTGTTTTATAATTATATGTTTACTCTATTAAGTACAGATTACTTCGCTCCTCCGCTGGGTATAAATATGGACACGGGAAAAATTTATTATATAGACAGTTAAGAAACAGCAAAAACCTACGGAGGTGTTTTTATGAAAGGATATATTATTGATATTGGTTATATGGGGTATGTAGACGGGGAATATGAATTATTTGCAACTGAGGATGACTACTTAGATTACATGGCAGCATAATACTGCAAATAAATAGTTTGTTGGAGGATAGCCTATGGAACTTATTAATAAAATCATCGCCGTCGATTTTGACAACACATTATGCTACAGCAACTGGCCTGATTTAGGCGAACCTAATATTCCGTTAATAAAATATCTCAAGCGCCAAAAAGAGCTTGGTAACAAACTCATTTTATGGACTTGTAGAGTTGGAAAGCCCTTAGCTGACGCAGCTATTTGGTGTGAAAAGCAAGGTCTGATTTTCGATGCCATTAATGATAACCTACCTGAGGTTGTTGAATACTATGGAAGCAATAGTAGGAAAATCACCTGTGACATATATATTGATGATAGGAATATGAAAATAGAGGATTTACTAGAGGCTGTTAAAAAACTCCCCTAAAAAGGTAAGGAGTGAAATCTTCGGATTTCACTCCTCTTTTATAAAAAAAAGAGCC
>NZ_SVEV01000019.1 GCF_015057185.1 Pseudobutyrivibrio sp.
GTCTTTAGACTCCAGTGCCGGTAACAAGCCCTTATAGGGCTAGAACAAACCACCGGCTAAGCCGGTGGTTTTGATTAGCCAGCCCCCTCTGGCCAGGCTACTTAGTAATACAGGAACTGTGAATGGGGGTACTGTGTAATGTAGTAGACAAAAAGTCGTATATTGTGGTACAGTTTGTTAATAAAGGGCACAAAGGGGGAGCGACTATGAAAGTTTTAAATTTTGGGTCTTTAAACTTGGATTACACTTATAGTGTTGAGCATATTGTTAGAGAAGGTGAAACTATTTCTTCTAATGGTATGGCTATGAACCTTGGTGGCAAGGGCTTTAATCAATCTGTTGCTATGTCTAGGGCTGGGATTCCAGTTTATCATGCAGGATTAGTAGGCGAGGAAGGCTTGGTATTCTTTGATGCATGTGAGACTTATGGAATTAAAACAGATTATATTAAGACTGTGACTGGTAGATGTGGTCATACGATTATTCAGGTGGATTCTAGCGGACAGAATTGTATTGTCCTTTTTGGAGGAGCAAACCAAAAGAATTCTAAAGAGTATGTAGATGAAGTACTTTCTCATTTTGAAGCAGGGGATATTATTGTTCTTCAAAATGAGATTAATGAGTTGCCATATATTATAGACAGAGCTTTTTCGATTGGAATGACAATTGTGCTAAATCCTTCACCTCTGGATGATAAAATCGATGAATGTGATTTGGGAAAAGTATCTGTATTTATTTTGAATGAAACAGAAGGGGAGCAGCTTACTGGTGAGAATACCCCTAGTGGTATTATACAAAGTATGCAGGCAAATTATTCTAATGCCAAAATAGTTCTTACCCTTGGAAAGAGTGGTTCAATATATCATCATGGTGATGAGGAGCTGTATCAGCCAGCATTCGAGGTAAAGGCAGTGGATACCACAGCGGCTGGTGACACATTTACAGGATTTTTCATTGCTGGACTTCTTAAGAAAATGCCTATGAGGGATGTTCTTCTTATGGCCACTAAGGCGTCTGCACTTGCTGTGCAAAAAAATGGCGCAGCACAGTCAGTTCCTTTTATGTCTGAAGTTGAATTATTTGAGGGCTAATGAATTTAATCACTATAGAAGTACCAACCTTAGAAATAGGGTTGGTACTTTTTTAAGTTATTTTGTATTAAAATTGGCAATAAATTTATCTAAAATGTAAATATTTACGTAAAGATTTATTAAAGATTTGATAACTGTCAGACTAATGTCTATAATAAAAACGAGAGGTGTATTATGGCTAAAAATAAACTAAGTGTAAAAAAAATAAGTGAATTAACGGGATTATCACCAGCTACAGTGTCTAACGCCCTAAGTGGCAGACGAGCTGTAAGCAAGGAGGCTTCTGAAAAGATTGCAGAAGTAATAAAGAATTTAGGTTACACAACTAATAGTAGAAAAACACTAAAAAACATTAAATTTGTTGTGTTCCGCAAAAGTGGATTGATTATCGATGAAAGTGTCTTTCATACAGCTGTTATCGAAGGCGTTGAGGCGGAAGCGAAGGAGCATGGTCTGAGCACTATTTTTGTAAAGCTACAAGGGGATGATGTAGATTATGCTGATCAGGTAAGAAAGCTAGTTACCGACCCAGAGGCTGCAATTGTTTTATTGGCAACAGAGATGAGCAGTGAGGACTTTGAGCCATTCAGAAACTGCCCATGTCCAATTATATTGCTTGATGGATGGGATGAGCAGGGGTGCTTTTCTAGCGTGTTGATAGACAATTTTCATTCTGCTTTCAATGCGGTAGAGCATTTGATTGCAAATGGTCATACGGAGATAGGATATCTTTCAGGAAGCTTTAGAATTGATGCTTTTAAATCTAGAGAAATAGGATATTTGGCAGGCCTGAGCAGTCATAACCTAAAGGCAAAGAGTGATTACAAATTTGTTCTCACTCCCAAATTAGAGGCTGCCTACCAGGATATGAAGGAGTATTTGGCGAAAAAGCCTAAGCTTCCTACAGCATTTTTTGCAGACAATGATTTGATAGCATTAGGCTGTCTAAAAGCCTTGGTGGAAAGTGGCTATAGAGTTCCTGAGGATGTATCTATAGTGGGATTTGATGACTTGAATTTTTGTGTTCTGTCAAATCCTGCTCTTAGTACCATACATGTTAATAAACCAGAAATGGGACGCGAAGCAGTTAGAAGGCTTATAGATTTTGTAGAAAACGGCAATTCAACACCATTTAAGATAGCAAGTACCACTACTTTTGTGGAACGCGATAGTGTGAAAAAAATTAAAAAGTAACAAAGATGTCAGATAAATAATGTCTAAAAAGACGAAAATACAAAAAACATCTTGAAATCGAAACCCAAGAGTTTTACATTTAGACCATGAGCTATGTAAATATTTACATAAATATTTACATAGCCTGTAGGAGAAGAAGAAAATGGAAAAAATGGGAGGTTTCTGGATGAAGAAAAAAATTCTCAGCGCTATTCTTGGCGCGGCAATGGTAGGTTGTCTATTTGTTGGATGTGGCGAAGAAGCTACAGACACAGCTGAAAGCTCAGCTGAATCAACACAGGCAGAGGCTGATGATACAGCAGGGGAAGCATCAGCTGAAACTAGTACAGCAGAATTACTACCAGGTGGAGGCTCAAACATTATCTACTGTATCACTCCATCTACATCTAATGTTTATTTCAAAACTGTTCAGGACATCTGTACATCAGAAGGTGAGTCACTTGGATATGAAGTAAAGTGCTTCTCACATGATGATGACGCAGCAGCTCAGTCAGATTTATTCGATCAAGCCATAGCAGATGGTGCAGCATTTATTGTTTGTGATAATGCAGGTGCAGATGCTTCTATCGAGGCAATTCAGAGAGCAGCTGATGCAGGTATTCCAACATTCCTAGTTGATAGAGAAATTAATACTACTGGCGTTGCAGTAGCTCAGCTTGTTGCAGATAATGCCCAAGGCGCAGCAGCAATTGCAGAATCATGGGTAGACGCAATGGGTTACGAAGGAAAGTATGCAGAGTTATTAGGACTTGAGTCAGATACAAACTGCCAGGTTCGTTCTGAAAACTTCCACTCAGTAATCGATCAGTATGAGGACCTAGAGATGGTTGCTCAGCAGTCAGCTAACTGGGATCAGACAGAGGCATATGAGAAGACCGAGGCTATTCTTCAGGCAAATCCTGATATTAAGGGTATCATTTGTGGTAATGATACAATGGCATGTGGCGCAGCAGCAGCTTGCAAGGATGCAGGTAGAGAAGACATGTTAATTATCGGTGTTGACGGTTCTGATGACGCAGCAGCACTTATTAAGGAAGGCCGCATGGTTGGTACAGCACTTCAGCAAATCGCATATATTACACAGCTTGCAGTACAGCAAGGTGATGCTTATCTTAACGGAACAGCTCCAGAAGAAGAGAAACAGTTAGTTCCATGTATCGCTATTACATCTGATAACGTAGATAATCTTTCATCTTTCGTTTACACAGAATAATAATCTAATGCAGAGGCTTGCCCGCATAGAAGTATGCGGGCATGTCTTGCATATAAAGGAGAATAAGCAAATGAAAAGTAAACTAATTATGTTATCACTTCTTGCATCTATGGTAATTGTGTCAATGGGTTGTGGAATTGTTAAGGTCGTTCCGATAGGACAGGAGGCTAACTATACTGGTTCAACTACCTTTGATGCAAGCGCTGAAGCTGCTGATTCCTGGGATTATGTAGTTGAAGAAATCACTGGAAATGCGCAGCCGCTTAAAGACACAATTTCCGGCATGGAAAAGGGAACCGTATATACGGTTTCATTTTCTGGTAAAGTAAATGAACATAATACAGATACTCCAAAGGGTTATTTGGATGTGACAGTTGATGGCTTAAGCAATGCTGTTCATGTTCAAGTTGGAAAGGTTTATAGTGGCACTACCGTTAGAGATGCACAAACATACAAGAGCTATCAGGATTTTACTAACCAAACAGAATGGTCTGAATATGCAAAAACTTTGAATTCTAATGTAAATGATAATGTTGTTGCAAACATTGATGTTGAAGGCTCTGTTGGAAAAACAATAGAAGTAATCGGTACATTTGAATATGACGGAACTGACACACTTGTGGTTACACCTGTGGTAATAACAGTAGAGTAAAGGGAGATAAATTATGGCGGAAAATCCAAATGTTGTGCTCCACTGTGAAAAAATGGAAAAGATTTATCCAGGTACAAAAGCCCTTGACGAAGTGTCTTTTGATGTTCTAGAGGGCAAGGTAAACGTATTAATTGGAGAAAATGGAGCAGGAAAATCTACATTGATGAAGCTGATTGCTGGTATAGAACAGCCATCAGGTGGAACAATGTATATGGATGGAAAAGAAGTTTATTTCAAGGATACTAATGATGCAAGAAATCATGGTATAGGAATTATCCATCAGGAACTTAGCCTTTTCCCTAATTTAAATATCTATCAAAATATTTTCATGTGTCATGAACAGAAAAAAGGGTTATTCCTAGATGACAAGGCACATGCAAAGGGAGCTGAGGTTGTTCTAAAAAGGTTGGAGCACGAGATGAATCCAAATACTCTTGTTGGAGAACTTAGAGTTGGACAGCAACAAATGATAGAAATTGCTCGAAACCTTATTCAAAATGATTTAAAAATCCTCATTATGGACGAGCCTACGTCTTCGCTTTCTGCAGCTGAGGTAAAGGTTTTATTTAAAATAATGAGGGAGCTAAATGAAGCAGGTATTTCCATTGTTTATATTTCACATCGTTTGGAAGAAATTATGGAAATAGGTGATCATGTGACAATCCTTAGGGATGGAAAATATGTTGCTGATGCAGATGTAAAGGATATTGAGCTTCCATGGATTGTTAAAAATATGGTGGGAAGTGAAAAATCCTATCATCGTATTAGCAGAGACATTGATTTAGATAGCCAGCCAGAAATACTAAGAATAGAAAATCTATGTTTACCTAAAAAGGGCGGCGGATGGCTATTAAATAATGTATCCTTTAATTTGCGAGAGGGAGAAATCCTTGGAATTTATGGCCTGCTTGGAGCCGGTAGAACAGAGGTCTTTGAGTGTATCATGGGTATGCATCCTGAACACACCGGTAAGATGTATCTTAGAGGAGAAGAGTTTAGCCCTAAGAATATAGCAGAGCAAATTGACAGAGGTTTTGCAATTGTTCCAGAGGATAGACAAAGAGAAGGATTAGTACAATCTCTTGATATTGGACGAAATATCTCTCTTTCAGTTTTGAAACGATTAAAGAAGGCTTTTTTTGTGGATGAGAAAACAGAAAATGAGCAGGTTGAATCGACCATAAAGGATATTCACATTAAAGTAGCAGATAAGAGACTTCCTATTTTATCTCTTTCCGGAGGTAATCAGCAAAAAGTAGTTATTGGAAAAGGATTGTTAACAGATCCATCTATTCTGTTGCTGGATGAACCATCTAGAGGAATTGATATTGGTGCAAAAACTGAAGTATTCGATATCATTCATGAGTATGCTCAAAAGGGACTATCAATTATTGTAATCTCATCAGAGCTAAAGGAGATAATGGCCATTGCAGATAGAATAGTAGTCCTTTCAAACGGTATTGTTACAGGGGTTTTGGATGAAAATGACATTACCGAAGACAACTTAGTTTTAGCATCATATGCAGGTCATCATACGGATGGAACAATGGATGAAAAAGGAGAGTAAATGTAATGGGAGCTGATGTTAAAAGTGGGGCAAAAAAAGATAACTCTAAATTTATTATGACACTCTTAAAGGGCAGAACCTTTATTGTGCTAATAGTTCTTTTAGTGTTTTTTAGTATAGTTAATGACAAGTTTTTGGCAGTGACTACGCTTACAATGCTTGCAAAGCACGTTGCTTTATACGGAATTCTTGCAATAGGTATGACCTTCGTTATCATTACATCAGGTATTGATTTATCTGTAGGTTCGGTTGTTGGCCTAGTAGGTATGCTGGTTGGTGGAATGATTCAAGAAGGCGTTACCATTAATTCATTAGGTGTAACTCTTTACTTTAGTGTTCCTGTAATTGTAGTTATTGGATTGCTCGTAGGTTGTTTTGTTGGATGGGTCAACGGTTTAATAATTACAAAGCTAAATGTTGCACCATTTATTACGACTTTAGGTACTATGTATATTTGTCGAGGTCTTGCAAACCTTCGCTCAGGCGGTGCAACCTTCTCAAGCATTCAAGGCTATGAGGGACTTGGAAATACTGGCTTTAAAGTAATGGGATCCAGCGTTGGTATTATTCCAGTTGGTGCGATTTTCCTATTAGTACTTGCAGTGATTGGAGCTGTGCTTTTGAGAAAGACTGCATTCGGTTGGCATGTACTTGCTGTAGGTGGTAATGAAAAGTCATCTAGATTATCTGGAATCAAGACTGACAGAATTAAGATTTACGCATATGTAATATCTGGTTTCTGCGCTGCCTTAGTAGGCATGATTAATACTGCACAGCTTGCAGCTGCACACCCAGCTTCAGGTGATTCTTGGGAAATGAATGCCATTGCTGCCGCTGTACTTGGCGGTACATCAATGAGTGGTGGTTCTGGCTCAATTATTGGAACAATCGTTGGTGCTTTTGTTATTGGCGTTATCAACGATGGTATGACAATGTGTGGTGTATCAGAGTTTTGGCAAAAGGTTATTAGAGGTGTTGTTATTATTCTTGCTGTTGTTGTTGATCAGATGCAACGTAATATGCAGGAAAAAATGGCACTTCAAAGCAGAAATGAGAATAAATAATCAGAAGGGGACTAGTATTTATGAAAAGAAAAGGGATAATAAACAAGCAGTTAGCTGGTTGTATCGCATCACTAGGCCACAAGGATTTATTTATGATTTGTGACGGTGGCATGCCACTTCCAAAGGATGTGGAGGTTGTAGATCTTGCCTTGGTAGGTGGGGTACCTACTTTTAAGCAAGCTATGGAGGCAATTTTAGATGAGGCAGGAGTAGAGGAATACTATTTGGCCGAGGAAATAAAAGCTAATAATCCAAAGCTCCTAGAATATATTCAAAGGAAACTAAAAGATGTTCCATGCACTTATGTTCCACATGAGCCTGAATTTAAAGAACTGTCAAAAAAATGTAAGTTTATAGTGAGAACTGGAGAATTTTCAGTTTACCCTAATATAATTTTAAAAGCCTTTTGTAGTTTTCAGTAAATGAGATAATAGACGCCCTGCGCATTGTGGGGCGTCTAATTATTGTAAATACGTTAATGTCTTCTTGCATTTTATTTTTTATGTGAGGGGAGTGAACATCATTTTTTGTAAATCAAGATTATATTTTAAAAATTTTCTGAAATAATGCATTGACACTTGTGAATTGTAATGATATATTTACTTCAACTTAATAAAGCACTAAACCGATGAGGGAGAAGAGTACCTCTTCATGATTCTTTAGAGAGAGCTGTGATGGTGGGATACAGTAAGATAGTGATTTGGGAATGGACTCCTGAGGGCGTGAGGAAATAGCTGATATTTAGCTAGAGTATTGCACGACGTAGGGCATACGTTAGTTGCCATGGATATGTTGGTATCCTGTAAGAGCATGATTATTCATGAATTCAAGGTGGCACCGCGGAAAAGATTTTTCGTCCTTGGTAAAAGTATACTGCTTTTATCAAGGACTTTTTTTGTTTCTATTCAGAGCAAAGTAAAACTTAAGATTGAAACAATGCATCAAGAAAGGAGAAAAAACATGATTAAAGAAGCAATTGTAAAAATCGTTAACAAAGAGGATTTAACATATGATGAAGCCTACACCGTTATGAATGAAATAATGGCAGGTGAAACAAGTCAAACTCAGAATGCAGCCTTCCTAGCAGCTCTATCAACAAAGAGTGCAAAGGCAGAGACAATAGAGGAAATATCAGGATGTGCTACTGCAATGAGAGAGCATGCTTTAAAGGTTGAAACAGGCATGGAGGTTTTTGAAATAGTTGGAACAGGTGGAGACGGAGCACATAGCTTTAATATTTCTACTACATCAGCACTAGTGGCGGCAGCTGCAGGAATGAAGGTGGCAAAGCATGGAAATAGAGCAGCTTCATCATTATGCGGAACAGCTGATTGCTTAGAAGCTTTGGGAGTAAATATCCAGCAGGATCAAGATAAATGTAGAGAGCTTCTTGAAAAGGTAGGAATGTGCTTCTTCTTTGCTCAGAAATACCATACATCCATGAAATATGTTGGAGCCATTAGAAAAGAGCTTGGATTCAGAACAGTATTTAATATTTTGGGACCACTTACAAATCCAGCAACTCCATCAATGCAGCTTCTTGGGGTTTATGATGATTATTTGGTAGAGCCTCTTGCACATGTACTTTCAAACTTAGGTGTAAAACGAGGAATGGTTGTTTATGGTATGGATAAACTAGATGAAATTTCAATGAGTGCACCAACAATAGTTTGTGAGATAAACAATGGAGAGTTCAAAACTTACACAATCGAGCCTGAGGATTTTGGATTTAACAAGTGCACAAAAGAGGAATTAAAAGGTGGCACACCAGAGGAAAATGCAAAAATTACAAGAGATATTTTAAATGGTGCCAAAGGACCAAAGACAGATGCGGTTTTAATGAATGCGGGAGCAGCTCTTTATATTGGTGGCAAGGCAGAAAGCTTTGCAGATGGTATCAAGCGTGCTAGAGAAATAATTGAATCAGGAAAAGCACTTGAAACTTTAGAAAAACTAATACTAATCAGCAATGAGATTAAGTCAGGAGACGAGGATGGATATTCTACAGCAGCTAGCGGAGCATGCTAAACAAAGAGTTGAAATTGCTAAAAGAGAAAAATCCTTAGAAGCCATTAGGTCACAAGCTTTAGAACTTGGCAAGGGCTCCTTTGAATTTGAAACGGCATTGAAAAAGGAAGGAATGAATTTCATTTGCGAGTGTAAAAAAGCTTCTCCATCAAAAGGAATCATAGCTGAGGATTTTAATTATCTACAGATAGCAAAGGATTACGAGGTAGCAGGAGCAGATTGCATTTCAGTTCTTACAGAACCTAAATGGTTTTTAGGAAGCAATGAATATTTAAAGGAAATAGCAGCAAACGTTAATGTGCCATGTATCAGAAAAGATTTCACTGTTGATGAGTACATGATATATGAAGCTAAAGTATTAGGCGCAAAAGCAGTACTTCTTATTTGTTCAATCTTAAGCGAGAGACAGATTAGAGAGTATATTCAAATTTGTGATGAGCTTGGTATCAGCGCTCTTGTTGAAGCTCATGATGAGGCAGAAATAAAAACTGCCTTGTCAGCGAAGGCAAGACTTATTGGAGTAAACAACAGGAATTTAAAGGATTTTTCAGTAGATACAAACAACAGCAGAAGATTAAGAGAACTAATTCCAAAGGATGTAATTTTTGTTTCGGAAAGTGGAGTAAAGGATGCTTCAGATATACAACAGCTAAAGGCTGCAAAAATAAATGCAGTTCTGATAGGTGAAACATTAATGAAGTCTGTGGATAAAGTAAAAAAGCTTAGAGAATTGCGAGGATATTGATATGACAGCGATTAAATTGTGCGGTTTAACAAGAGAAGAAGATATTAAGAAAGCAAATGAGATTAAACCAGAATATGTTGGGTTTGTTTTCTATGAAAAAAGTAAAAGAAGGGTTTCTAGAGATAAGGCAAAAAAGCTTAGAAGTCTTCTAAATCCAGAAATCAAGACGGTAGGCGTGTTTGTCAATGCAAATCCTGTGGAGATTGAGGATTTATTCCAGGAAAGAATAATAGATGTGGCTCAGCTTCACGGAAATGAAAATGATGACTACATAAAAGAGCTTCAGGATAAGAACATCCCTGTTATTAAAACCTTTAAGGCTGACGCCCCTGAGGAAATTATAAAGGCAGAAAAATCCAGCGCAGATATGATTATGTTTGATGCTGGAAATGGAGAGGGCAAGACACTAAGAGATTGGAATCTTCTTACTTATATAGAAAGACCATTTATTTTAGCAGGTGGCCTTAATCAAGAAAATGTAGCAGAGGCAATACATGTAACAAATCCCTATGGTGTCGACGTTAGCTCAGGTATTGAAACTGATAATCTTAAGGATGGAAATAAAATGAAGGAATTTGTTAATGCCGTCAGAACAGATAAGGCAGCTGCAAAAAGTAAAGGCAGATTTGGCGTTCACGGGGGACAGTACATTCCTGAAACATTGATGAATGCAGTAAATGAGCTAGAAGAAGCCTACAATCACTATAAAGATGATTCAGATTTTAACAGAGAATTAAAGGAACTGCTAGATGAATATGCAGGCAGACCAAGTCTTCTATATTATGCAAAGAAAATGACAGAGGACCTTGGTGGCGCAAAAATCTACTTAAAAAGAGAGGATTTAAATCATACTGGTTCCCACAAGATTAACAATGTTCTTGGACAGGCGCTACTTGCAAAGAAAATGGGCAAAACAAGACTTATAGCTGAGACAGGTGCAGGACAGCATGGTGTAGCTACAGCAACAGCAGCGGCTCTCCTTGATATGGAATGTGTGATTTTCATGGGCGAGGAGGACACTAAAAGACAGGCGCTCAATGTTTATAGAATGAAGCTTCTTGGTGCAGATGTTGTACCTGTTACAAGTGGAACAGCTACATTAAAGGATGCAGTTTCTGAGTGCATGAGAGAATGGACCACAAGAATTGATGATACACATTATTGCTTAGGCTCAGTAATGGGACCACATCCATTCCCTACAATTGTAAGAGATTTTCAGGCTGTTATTTCTAGAGAGTCGCGTCAGCAGATACTTGAAAAGGAAGGAAGATTGCCAGATGCAGTAATTGCTTGTGTAGGTGGTGGCAGCAATGCAATGGGTTCTTTCTACCATTACATAGGTGATGAGAAAGTCAGACTGATTGGATGCGAAGCAGCAGGAAGAGGAATTGATACCTTTGAGACGGCAGCAACCGTGAATACAGGAAAGGTTGGTATATTCCATGGTATGAAATCGTATTTCTGCCAGGATGAATATGGACAGATTGCACCAGTGTATTCAATTTCTGCTGGTCTTGACTATCCGGGAGTTGGCCCAGAGCATGCTTATCTTCATGATATCGGAAGAGCAGAATATGTACCTGTTACAGATGAGGAAGCAGTTGAGGCATTTGAGTATATTGCAAAAACAGAGGGTATCATAGCGGCTATAGAAAGTTCACATGCTATTGCCTACGCAAAGAAATTGGCTCCAACTATGAAAAAGGACCAAATCATAATGGTTACTGTTTCAGGACGTGGTGACAAGGACTGTGCAGCAATTGCACGATATAGAGGAGAAAATATTTATGAGTAAAATAGCAGAAGCATTTAACAATAAAAAGGCATTTATTCCTTTCATTACCTGTGGTGACCCTGACCTTGAAACCACAAAAAAGATAATAAAGGAAATGGCAGAAAATGGAGCAGATTTAATAGAGCTTGGAATTCCATTTTCTGATCCAACAGCGGAAGGTCCGGTAATCATGGAGGCAAATATTAGAGCCCTTAAAAATCATATCACTACAGATGATGTATTTGAAATGGTTATGTCGGTAAAAAAAGAGGTTGATATTCCACTTGTATTTATGACCTATGCAAATGTTGTTTATTCTTATGGTATAGAAAGATTTTTCAAGCGCTGTAAAGAAACAGGCATTTGCGGAATTATTCTTCCGGACGTTCCATTTGAGGAAAAGGCAGAGTTTGAGGATACAGCATTAGAATATGATGTGGAATTTGTATCCATGATTGCACCAACCTCAGAGGATAGAATAGATACCATTTCAAGAGATGCCAAGGGATTCATATATATCGTATCTAGCCTGGGAGTTACTGGAACAAGAACTGAGTTTAATAGCAACATTAGGGGACTTGTTGATAGAGTTAGAAACAATACAAATGTACCTTGTGCCGTAGGCTTTGGAATTTCCACACCTGAGCAGGCCGCAGAGATGGCGGGTATTGCTGACGGTGCCATTGTAGGCTCTGCAATCGTTCGTGTTATTGCACAGTACGGCAAAGAGGCACCAAAGCATGTAGGAGAATTCGTTAGAAATATGAAAGAGGCGTATTATGTTTCCTAGTATCGAGCAGGTAATTAATTTAGCAACAACAGGCAATTTTAAAAGGATACCAGTAGCTATAGAGATGCTATCTGATAGTTTGACTACCATTGATGCAGTGAGAATTCTCAAGAATCAAAGTCACCAGTGCTATTTACTTGAAAGTGCTAGCCAAAAGGAAACCTGGGGTAGATATTCATTTCTTGGCTTCAATCCTAAAATAGAAATTACCTGTCAGGATGGGCATGTTTTAATAAAGGAAAATAAAGGCGATAAAAAAATACTTGTTGAAGAAAAACAGGTGGACCATCCAGGTGAGATATTAAGAGAATATATTTCAAAATATAAAACACCTAAAGTTGAAGGAATGCCAACCTTCACCGGAGGTTTAGTTGGGTATTTTTCTTATGATTACATTAAGTATAGTGAGCCAAAGCTTGTACTTAATAATCATGGCGAGGATGACTTTAAGGATATGGATTTAATGCTGTTTGATGATGTAATTGCTTTTGACAATTACAAGCAGAAAATCTATCTGATTACAGGAATTTTGCTAGAAGAAAATAAGGGGATTTTGGAGCTTTATGATGAAGCAAAAGAGAAGCTTGAGAAAATAAAAGAATTGTTGATTGGTGGAGAAAAAAAGCAGTTTGAGCCCCTTGAATTAAAATCAAAAATCACCCCAAAGTTTACTAACGAAGAATATGGCCAGATGGTTGAAAAAGCACGAGAGTATATCAAAGAGGGAGATATATTTCAGGTTGTGCTATCAAATCCTTTGACAGCAAAGGCCAGTGGAAGCTTATTTGATACCTATAGATATCTTAGATCTACAAATCCTTCACCATATATGTTCTATTTTACAAGTGATGATATTGAAATAGCTGGTGCATCACCAGAAACACTTGTAAAGGTTGAACAGAAAAAGGTCAGTACATTTCCACTGGCAGGAACAAGACCTAGGGGTGAGAGTAGTGAGCTAGACTTAGCTTTGGAGAAAGAGCTTCTTGCTGATGAGAAAGAATGTGCTGAGCACAATATGCTTGTGGATTTAGGCAGAAACGATATTGGAAAAATAAGTGAGCTTGGTTCTGTAAATGTGGAAAAATATATGGGAGTAGAGCGTTATTCCCATGTTATGCATATAGGTTCCACGGTGGTAGGCACATTAGCAGATGACAAAGATATTATAGACGCGGTTGATGCTATCCTTCCAGCAGGCACACTTTCTGGCGCTCCAAAATTTAGAGCTTGTCAGATTATAGAGGAATTGGAACAGAGCAAGCGCGGTATTTATGGTGGGGCATTAGGATATATTGATTTTACAGGAAATTTGGATGTGTGTATCGCTATTCGTCTCGTATATAAAAAGGGCGATACTATTTGTATTCGCTCTGGTGCAGGAATTGTGTATGATTCCGTTCCATTAAATGAAGCAAAAGAATGTATAAACAAAGCAAAAGCTGTAGTAAATGCAGTTAAAGCAGCAGAGGGAGGTTTGGCATGATTATATTAATAGATAATTATGACAGCTTTTCTTATAATTTATATCAATTAATTGGCGAGATAAATCCAGACATTAAGGTTGTTCGAAATGATGAACTACGTATATGCGATATTGAGCGACTAAATCCTAGTCATATTATTATTTCGCCTGGACCTGGCAGACCGATAGATGCAGGTATATGTGAGGATGTGATCGCACATTTTGCAGGTAAAGTGCCTATTTTGGGAGTTTGCCTTGGACATCAGGCTATATGCGAAACCTTTGGTGGAGATATTACCTATGCAAAGGAATTGATGCATGGTAAACAGTCTACCGTGTTTTTAGACAGAGAAAATAAAATATTTAATGGTTTGCCTGAAAAAATCAAGGTTGCACGATACCATTCCCTGGCAGCAAATAAAATGAAATTGCCAAGTAATCTATCAGTTATTGCAACTTCAGAGGATGGGGAAATAATGGCAGTTAAACATAAGGATTATGAGGTTTATGGCCTACAATTTCATCCAGAATCTATTTTGACCGCAGAGGGTAAAGAAATAATAGGAAACTTTATTTGTGCTTAATAGTGTTATATATTAATACTAAATGACAAATAATATCAATAAAATAACTTTTGTGCACTTTTACTATATTAATTTGTGAAAAAATTGTGTATATTTTCCGAGTCACTTTTGGAATTTTGATTATTTAGTAAAGGGAAAAGCATGAAAGTTAAATTTTCGATTACGGTAGCACTAATTGGTATGGTTATATTATGCCTTGGCTCAATTGGAACTATCAGTTTAGTGTACAGCATTTACAATTTGAGAAATGGTATGGAACATGAGGCCATGAGAGGTCTTGAAGCTACTTGTCAGACATATGCCACTATCTTGGAAAATACTTCCTTTGATACTGACAAAATTAACGATAGTTTAGAGTTCCAGCTTCATAAGGATACTGGATATGATTACACATTTTTCATAGGAGATACTAGAGAACGTTCTTCTATTGATGGAGTAGTTGGCACACAAGCTGCAGATGAAATCGTTGAAGCGGTAATTAATCAGGGACAAAACTATAGTGATAGTGATGTAGATATTAATGGTGAATTGTATTACGTTGCTTATGAGCCACTTGTTTATAACACAGAAATCGTAGGAATGGCTTTTGTTGGTTTGAAAAAGGCTGACATTTGGTCATATGTTGGAGAGCGTACAAGAAGCATGGTTGTGGTTTCTTTAGGTGTTATGGCGCTTCTTTTGGGATTTGCAATTTTTGCGGCTCTTAGAGTTTCTAAGGCAATAAAGCTAAATGTAGCTGCTGTTAACAAGCTTTCTACTGGTAACCTTGATATTAGTATACCAAAGTTTATTTTGAAGCGTCCTGATGAGTTGGGATTAATGGCAGCTTCTGTCCTTAATCTTTCGCAGAAATTACAGTCAGTTATTGGTAATGCCCTTAATTCTTCTAGCGAATTAGACGTTTCTGCAGAGTATCTTTCACAGACAGCAGAGACAATTTCAATTACAGCAGATAACGTATCATCAGCTGTAGATCATGTGGCTTACGGTGCAACTAACCAGGCAGAATCACTTCAGGATGCTGTTGCAAGTGTTGAGGAGATTAATGATGCTATTCAGTTAATAACAGACAATACAAATCACATGAATGAACTTGCAGAGTATATGCAGAATCATTCTCAGTCAAGCTCAGCTGCCCTACAGGAACTTCAGGCATCAACTGAAGAGACAATCACTGCAATTGAAGGAATTGTAAGCATGATTGACCAGACTAACACAGCTGTTAATTCAATTAGCGAGGCAATTGAAATAATTAATTCTATTGCAGACCAGACAAATCTTCTTTCATTAAATGCAAGCATTGAGGCTGCAAGAGCAGGAGAGTCAGGAAGAGGATTCGCTGTAGTTGCTAATGAGATTCGTGAGCTTGCAGACCAGTCGTCAGCAGCAGCTAAAAATATTCAAGAAATCATGAGAGAGCTTTCTAATGATTCTGAAGAAACTATGGCAAACGCAGGAGAAGTTCAGGGCACTGTTCAGCGTCAGAATGAGGTTATCAGTAAAACTATTGACCTTGTAAATTCAATGATTAGCAATATTGATGAATCACTTGTAGTTACAAACGAAATAGCTGATAGTGTTATGAAGTCAGACAAAGCTACAAAGGTATTTTCCGATACAATCAGTTCACTTTCTGCTATTTCACAGGAAAATGCAGCAAGCACAGAGGAAACAAGAGCTTCTATGCTTGAGCTTTCTGATACAGTAAGTAAGCTTTCTGAGAAAGCAAATAATCTTAACGATATTTCTAAGATTCTCGAGAAAGAAATGTCATTCTTTAATCAGGAAATTGCTTAGGAATTATAATTAAGTAACCCTACTAGTTATAAATAATTATTAAAAAATGAAAAAAATAATTTAGTACTTTAACGTGAAAAAGTGCTTGCATTTATGATTAAATAATTGTATATTATTTCAAAGACAAAGGCGTCTAAACAAAACCCATAGTGGGTTTTTGTTTAGGCGCTTTTTTGATGGAAGGAGTTTCTAATATGGATAATGACAATCAGCAGTTAGGACTTTATAGTCCTGAGTTTGAACATGACAATTGCGGTATCGGTGCTGTTGTTTCTATTAAAGGAATCAAGACTCACCAGACTGTTTCAGATGCACTTAAGATTGTTGAAAATCTTGAGCATAGAGCAGGTAAGGATGCATCTGGTGAAACTGGAGACGGTGTTGGTATTTTACTTCAGATTTCCCACAAATTCTTTAAAAAGGCTTGTAAGGAAATAGGCATTAATATCGGTGGAGAGAGAGATTATGGTATTGGAATGTTTTTCTTTCCACAGGATGAGCTAAAAAGAAAGCAAGCAATGAAAATGTTTGAAATCATTGTTGAGAAGGAAGGCTTAGAATTATTAGGTTGGAGAGAGGTTCCTACAAAGCCAGAGATTCTCGGCAAACTTGCTGTAGATTGCATGCCTCATATTATGCAGGGCTTCATTAAGAAACCAGAGGATTGTAATAAAGGATTAGATTTTGATAGAAAGCTGTATGTAGCTCGCCGTGTATTTGAGCAGACAGCAGAAGATACATATGTTGCATCTCTTTCAAGCAGAACCATTGTATACAAGGGTATGTTTTTGGTAGACCAGCTTAGATTGTTCTTTGAGGATCTTCATGATGAGGATTATGAATCAGCAATCGCTACAGTTCACTCTAGATTCTCTACTAATACAAATCCTTCTTGGGAAAGAGCACATCCAAACAGATTTATTGTTCATAATGGTGAAATTAATACCATTAAGGGTAATGCAGATAAAATGCTTTCTCGTGAAGAGACAATGGTTTCTAGAGTACTTGAATCTGAAATGACTAAAATTACTCCAGTATGCAATCAGGCCGGTTCAGATTCTGCAATGCTAGATAACGCACTTGAATTCCTTGTTATGAATGGAATGCCACTCCCACTTGCGGTTATGATTACCATCCCAGAACCATGGGTGAAAAATAAAGCTATGGATCAGGCCCGTAGAGATTTCTACCAGTATTATTCCACAATGATGGAGCCATGGGATGGCCCTGCTTCAATTCTGTTTTCAGATGGAGATATTATGGGGGCTGTCCTTGATAGAAATGGACTTCGCCCATCTAGATACTATATTACAGATGATGATTATTTAATTCTTTCATCAGAGGTTGGTGTTCTTCCTATTGAGGAGAGCAGAATAACAAAGAAGGACAGACTTCGTCCAGGAAAGATGCTTCTTGTAGATACTGTTGAGGAAAGACTTATTGATGATGATGAGTTAAAGGAAAAATTTGCTAGCCGCAAGCCTTATGGTCAGTGGCTTGATGCAAATCTTGCTCGTCTTTCTGAAATCAAGATTCCTAATGAGCCAGTACCAAAGTATTCTCAAGAGGAAAGAGATAAGCTTCAAAAGGCCTTTGGATATTCATATGAGGAGATTAAGGAATCTATTCTTCCAATGGCTCTTAATGGTGTAGAAAATACAGGTGCGATGGGTATTGATGTACCTCTTGCAGTTTTGTCAGATCACCATCAGCCATTGTTTAATTACTTTAAGCAGTTATTTGCCCAGGTAACAAATCCACCAATCGATTCTATTCGCGAGGAGATTGTTACTGCAACAACTATATATATTGGTACAGCAGGAAATGTACTTGAGGAGAAGGAAGAGAATTGCAACATGCTAGAGATTCACAATCCTATCCTTACTGTTACTGATTTAATGAAGATTAAGTCCATGAAGGTGCCAGGACTTAAGGTTGCAACAGTTCCAATTACTTATTACAAGAATACTTCTCTGGAAAAGGCAATAGACCATCTTTTTGTAGAGGTTGATAGAGTAAATAGAGAGGGTGCCAACATTATCATTCTTTCTGATAGAGGTGTAGACGAGAATCATGTTGCTATTCCATCACTTCTTGCAGTGGCAGCTGTACAGCATCATTTAGTACAGACAAAGAAGCGTACAAGTCTTTCAGTAATTTTGGAGTCGGGAGAGCCTAGAGAGGTGCATCATTTTGCTACTCTTTTAGGTTATGGTGCATCTGCAATTAATCCATACTTGGCCCAGGAAACAATTGCTGAGTTGGTAGAAAAGGGACAGCTAAAAAAGGATGTTCATGCAGCAATTGATGCTTATAACGAAGCGGTTATTTCTGGAATTATCAAGATTGCATCAAAGATGGGTATTTCTACAGTTCAGTCATACCAGGGTGCAAAAATCTTTGAGGCAATTGGTATTAGCAAAAAGGTTATTGATAAGTACTTTACTGGCACAATTAGCCGAATTGGTGGTATCTCTATAGAGGATATTCAGGCTGATGTTGAGATGCAGCATAATAAGGCCTTTGATCCGCTTGAGCTTTCAGTTGATGAGACCCTTGACTCAAGAGGACAACACAAGATGCGTTCAGGTGCAGAGGAGCATTTATACAATCCTGCTACAATTCATTTACTTCAGCTTTCTACAAGAACAGGTGATTACAATACCTTCAAGGAGTACACAAGCCTTGTTAACAAAGAGGATTCAGTAAGAAATCTTCGTGGATTAATTGATTTCAAATATCCAAAGAAGGGCATAAGTATAGACGAAGTAGAGTCAGTAGATTCTATTGTAAAGAGATTTAAAACTGGAGCCATGAGCTATGGTTCTATTTCAAAGGAAGCACATGAGACAATGGCAATTGCCATGAATATGCTACAGG
Organism: Pseudobutyrivibrio sp.; assembly: GCF_015057185.1. GTDB lineage: Bacteria > Bacillota > Clostridia > Lachnospirales > Lachnospiraceae > Pseudobutyrivibrio. The sequence goes on from NZ_SVEV01000019.1 coordinate 18,845, forward strand.
GAAAGTCTAACTCTGGTGAAGGTGGCGAAGAAGAATCACGCTACGAGGTAGGACCAGACGGACTCAATCGCTGTTCTGCAATCAAGCAGGTTGCATCTGGTAGATTTGGTGTTACAAGTAAATACTTGGTTAGTGCAAAGGAAATCCAGATTAAGATGGCTCAGGGGGCAAAGCCAGGTGAAGGTGGACATCTTCCAGGAAAGAAGGTTTATCCATGGATTGCAAAGACAAGACTTTCAACTCCAGGTGTAGCTCTTATTTCACCACCACCTCATCATGACATTTATTCCATTGAGGATTTGGCTGAGCTTATTTACGATTTAAAGAATGCAAACAAGAATGCACGTATTTCTGTAAAGCTAGTTTCAGAGGCCGGAGTTGGTACAGTAGCATCAGGTGTTGCAAAGGCCGGAGCGCAGGTAATTCTCATTTCTGGATATGACGGTGGAACAGGTGCAGCTCCTAAGTCATCAATCCACAATGCAGGTCTTCCATGGGAGCTTGGTCTTGCAGAGGCACACCAGACACTTGCCATGAATGGACTTAGAAATAAGGTCGTTATTGAAACTGATGGAAAGCTTATGAGTGGCCGTGACGTAGCAATTGCATGTGCACTTGGTGCAGAGGAGTTTGGCTTTGCAACAGCTCCACTTGTAACTATGGGTTGTGTAATGATGCGTGTATGTAATCTTGATACCTGCCCAGTTGGTGTTGCTACACAAAACCCAGAGCTTAGAAAGCGTTTCACAGGTAAGCCAGAATACGTAGTAAACTTTATGAGATTTATTGCTCAGGAGCTTCGTGAGTATATGGCTGAACTTGGCTGTAAAACTGTTGATGAGCTTTGCGGTAGATATGACTTATTAAAGCTTAAGGATGTTGATGCCAAAAAGCGATTGTCAAAGGTTGATTTGACACCTGTGGTATCAAATCCAAATCCATATGAGAAGATTAACTACGCAAAGAAGAATGTATATAACTTCGAATTGGAAAAAACTGTTGATGAGAAAGAACTTTTAAAGAAGTTAAAGTCTGCTATGGAATCAGGTAATAAGGGTGAGGTTACTGTTGATGTTTCAAATGTAAACCGTTCACTTGGAACATTACTTGGTGCAGAGCTTACAAGAAAATTTGGAGAATCCCTTGAGGAAGATACATATGTTGTTAATTGCCACGGCGCAGGTGGTCAATCATTTGGTGCATTTGTTCCAAAGGGACTTACACTTCGCCTAGAGGGTGACTCTAACGATTACTTTGGTAAAGGTCTCTCAGGTGGAAAGCTTGTGGTTTATCCTTCAGCTTCTGCCACATATAAGCAGGATGAGAATATTATCATCGGTAATGTCGCTCTTTATGGTGCAACTTCTGGTAAGGCATTTATTAATGGTGTAGCTGGTGAGAGATTTGCCGTTAGAAATTCAGGTGCTACAGCAGTAGTTGAGGGCTGTGGAGATCATGGATGTGAGTACATGACTGGTGGTAGAGTGGTTGTTCTTGGAGAAACAGGAAAGAACTTTGCCGCTGGTATGTCAGGCGGTATTGCCTATGTATTAGATGAGGATGCTACACTTTACAAGCGTCTCAATAAATCCATGGTTAGCTTGGAAACTGTTACTGATAAATATGATGTGCTTGAACTTAAAGAAATCATTGCAGAGCATGTTGCTGCAACTGGTTCACTAAAGGGTAAAGAAATCTATGACAACTTTAGCGAATACCTACCAAAGTTTAAGCGTATCGTACCATTTGATTATAAGAAGATGATGCAGACAATTGTTCAGATGGAAGAAAAGGGATTATCCTCTGAGCAGGCGCAGATTGAAGCATTTAATTTATTATCTAAATAGGAGGAGTTAGTGATGGGAAAGCCAACTGGATTTTTGGAATATGAGAGAGTAGAGGCGCCTGCAGTAAGTCCTCTAGAGAGAATAAAGAATTTTAACGAGTTCCATGAGCCACTTTCTGAGGCAGAGCAGAAGTGTCAGGGTGGACGTTGCATGGATTGTGGCGTTCCATTCTGTCAGGCTGGAATGACAATAAAGGGTATGACTTCAGGTTGCCCACTTAACAATTTAATACCTGAATGGAATGATTTGGTATACCAGGGAAATTATGAGATGGCGTACCGTAGACTTAAAAAGACTAGCAATTTCCCTGAGTTTACTTGTCGTGTTTGTCCTGCATTATGTGAGAAGGCTTGTACTTGTGGATTAAATGGTGAGCCTGTATCTACGAAGGAAAACGAGAAAGCTATTATTGAATATGCTTATGCAAACGGTCTTGCTGATGCAAAACCGCCAAAGGTTCGCACAGGAAAGAGTGTAGCTGTAGTTGGTTCAGGTCCTTCGGGGCTTGCAGTTGCTGATCAGCTAAATAGACGTGGACACAAGGTTACAGTTTACGAACGCAACGACAATGTAGGAGGACTTCTTCGCTACGGCATTCCTAACATGAAACTTGAAAAGCAAGTTATTGATAGAAAAATAAAGGTAATGGAAGAAGAGGGTGTTAGCTTTATTGTAAATGCCAATGTAGGAGTGGAGGTTAAGGCTAAAGATTTAACATCAAAGTTTGATGCTGTAGTTCTTTGCTGCGGATCTTCTAACCCTCGTGATATTGATGCTGTAGGTCGCAAGGAGGCAAAGGGGATACACTTTGCTGTAGACTTTTTAGCGTCTACTACAAAGTGTCTTTGGGCTAATAATATGCAGCTTGTAGATGGTCAGTATATATCTGCAAAGGGCAAGGATGTTATTATCATCGGTGGTGGTGACACAGGAAATGACTGTGTTGGTACCTCTATTCGTCACGGCTGTAAATCAGTAACTCAGCTTGAGATGATGCCAAAGGCTCCAGACGAGAGAGCAGAGTCTAATCCATGGCCACAGTGGCCACTTGTTTGCAAGACAGATTACGGTCAGGAGGAAGCTATCGCAAAATTCGGTCATGATCCACGTATCTACACAACCACTGTAAAGGAATTTAAGACAGACAAAAATGGTAGCCTAAAGTCAGTAGTACTTGTATCATTGGAATCAAAAATAGACAAGAAGAGCGGACGAAGGATGATGGTACCAGTAGAAGGTACAGAAAAGGAAATGCCATGCCAGCTTTGCTTAATAGCAGCAGGATTCTTAGGTTCAGAAAAGTATGTTACTGATGCTTTCAAGGTAGATGTTGACGGACGTACTAATGTTGCCTCTGTAAATGCAAATTCCTTTGCTACAAATCAGCCAAAGGTATTTACTGCTGGTGATATGCATACAGGTCAGTCTTTGGTTGTAAAGGCTATCCGTCAAGGTAGAGACTGTGCCCGCGAGGTTGATGAATATTTGATGGGTTATAGTAATTTGTAAAAAAAGTAGTTGACAAGCAATTAACGAAGTTTTATTATACAAAACAAATAAAAACAATTGAAACGACAAAGGAGTCGTAAACGTAGTTTTACTACGTTTGCGACTCCTTTTTTTGTTTACTAATAGCTGATAAGCAACAGGCTCTTTTGTTTTCGAATGAAGCGTGTTAGCTGAATGAGAAAACACTAAGGCTTGTGACTTTAATCAGCTTAAATGGGAAGGAAAAAGTATATGTGTTCAATAATGGCTTTAAGTAAGTGCCACATTGAAATGAAGGATTTCGAGGCGGCATTTTCAAAAACAGTTTCTAGAGGACCTGATATGCAAAAGGTGATATGCATAAACGATTCGGTCCTTGGATTCCAAAGATTATCAATTATGGGATTGACTGATGCTGGAATGCAACCCTTTGAGTTGGATGGCAATTATGTAATCTGTAACGGTGAGCTTTACGGATTCAAGCCAGTAAGGGATGAGCTAAAGTCAGATGGTTACAAGTTTATGAGCGATAGCGACTGCGAAATCATCTTGCCGATGTATCGTAAATACGGATTAAAGATGTTTGAAAAGCTTGATGCTGAGTTTGCAATGGTTATCTATGACAGCGGGATCGATGACTTGGTAGCAGCCAGAGATCCAATCGGAATCAGACCATTGTTTTACGGATATGACAAAGAAGGATCCATAATGTTTGCTTCAGAGGCTAAGAACTTAGTTGGACTTACAGATGAAGTTAAGCCTTTCCCACCAGGACATTATTATTACAAGGGCGTCTTCACATGCTATAGAGATTTGGCAAAGCGTCAGACCTATGTGAAGGATTCAGTGGATGAGGCTTCAGCAAAGATTAAAGAGCTTCTTGTTGCAGGAGTTGAGAAAAGACTTGATGCAGATGCGCCAGTTGGTTTTCTTCTTTCAGGCGGACTTGATTCATCCCTTGTATGCGCAATAGCTCAGAAAATGATGGACAAGCCAATTAAGACCTTCGCCATTGGAATGAATGAAGATGCAATTGATTTAAAGTACGCAAAAGAGGTTGCAGATTACATCGGCTCAGAACATCACGAAATCATAATTAACAAAGAAATCGTTCTTGAGTCATTAGAGGAAGTTGTAGCAGCACTTGGAACATACGACATCACAACAATAAGAGCTTCAATGGGAATGTATCTCATTTGCAAAGGAATCAAAAAACAGTTCCCTGAAATCAGAGTTCTTTTAACTGGTGAGATTTCTGATGAGATTTTCGGATATAAATACACAGATTTTGCTCCAAACTCTGAGGAGTTCCAAAGAGAGGCTGAGAAGAGACTTAGAGAATTGTACATGTATGATGTACTTCGAGCCGATAGATGTATTTCGGTTCACTCGATGGAAGCAAGAGTTCCATTTGGAGATTTAGCATTTGTTGATTATGTAATGAGCATAAATCCTGAGCTAAAGATGAATAAATATAACAAAGGAAAGTACCTGCTAAGGCATGCATTTGAGGGAGACGATTACTTGCCTTATGACATTCTCTTTAGAGAAAAAGCAGCCTTTTCTGATGCGGTAGGACATTCAATGGTTTATTACCTGAAGGAATATGCAAATAGCATTTATTCAGATGAGGATTTAGAGGCAGCAAAACGTAAATACGAATATAGAGCACCATTTACAAAGGAATCACTTTTATATAGAGATTTATTTGAAAAGTACTACAAAGGACAAGCGGGCATGATTGTAGACTTCTGGATGCCAAATAAGAATTGGGAAGGCTGCGATGTAGACGACCCGTCAGCCCGTGTGCTAAGTAATTACGGTGCATCAGGCGTATAGCGAACAAATAGTTATTTAATTGAGGTTGTAGCTAACAAGCTATTATATTTCTTTAGCGAAGCATGTTAGCTGAGCGGAGAAATCATAATGCTTGTTAGCGTAACAGCCGTACCAAAGGAGGATAATTTTATGAGCAAGGTAACAGAAATTTTTGGAAGCATGGTTTTTAATGATGAAACTATGAAGGAGCGTCTTCCTAAGGATGCATACAAGGCCCTTAGGAATACAGTAGAGGAGGGAAGACCTCTAGATAGAGATTTGGCAAATGTAATTGCACATGCTATGAAGGAATGGGCAATCGAGCTTGGCGCTACACACTTTACACATTGGTTCCAGCCAATGACTGGTGTTACAGCAGAGAAGCATGATTCATTTATCCAGCCAGAAGAGGGCGGAAGAGTTATCATGACATTCTCAGGCAAGGAGCTTATTAAGGGTGAGCCTGATGCGTCTTCATTCCCATCAGGTGGTCTTAGAGCTACATTCGAGGCAAGAGGCTATACAGCTTGGGACCCAACAAGCTATGTATTTATCAAGGATGACACACTTTGTATTCCAACAGCATTCTGCTCTTATTCAGGAGAGGCTCTTGATAAGAAAACACCACTTCTTAGATCAATGGAAGCTCTTGATAAATCGGCAGTTAGAGTATTAAAGCTTTTTGGTCATGATGATGTAAAGCGTGTTATCACTACAGTTGGACCAGAGCAGGAATATTTCTTAATTGATGAAAAGATGTATAACAAGCGCCCTGATTTAATTTACACAGGCAGAACACTATTTGGTGCTAAGCCACCAAAGGGACAGGAGCTTGATGATCATTACTTTGGAATCATTAAGCCAAGAGTATCTGCTTTTATGAAGGAGTTAGACGAGGAGTTGTGGAAACTGGGTGTACTTGCAAAGACAAAGCATAATGAGGTTGCACCAGCACAGCATGAGCTTGCACCAGTATTCTCAACCACTAATATAGCAACAGACCATAATCAGCTGACCATGGAGATGATGAAGCGAGTTGCAAAGAGACATGGCATGGTATGTCTTTTACATGAGAAGCCATTTGCAGGGGTTAACGGTTCAGGTAAACACAACAACTGGTCTATTTCAACTGATACCGGAGTAAACCTGTTAGAACCGGGAGCTACTCCTTCCCAGAACCCACAGTTCTTATTATTCTTGACAGCAGTAATTAAGGCTGTTGATGAGTATCAGGAATTGCTCCGTGTTTCAGTTGCTTCTGCTGGAAATGATCACAGACTTGGAGCAAACGAGGCACCACCAGCAATCATTTCTATGTTCCTTGGCGACGAGCTTGAGGCAATCGTGGAATCAATTATTGATGGCACAGATTATGAGGATATCAAAAAGAAAAAGATGTCAATTGGTGCTGCAGTAATTCCTAGCATTTCACAGGATACTACAGATAGAAACAGAACATCACCATTTGCATTTACAGGAAATAAATTTGAGTTCCGTTCACTTGGTTCAGCTGCATCTATTTCAGGACCAAACGTAATCTTAAATACAATCGTTGCAGAGGAGCTTGATAAGTTCTCAGAAGAACTTGAAAAGGCAGCAGATTTTGACAAGGCCCTTGCAGAGCTTTTAAAGAGAGAGCTTACAGCTCACAAGAGAATTATCTTCAATGGTAATGGATATTCAGAGGAATGGGTAGCTGAGGCTGAGAGGAGAGGTCTTAAGAACCTTAAGTCTACAGTAGATGCTCTTCCAGCATTCGTAGAGAAGAAGTCAATCGACTTATTCACAAAGCATGGAGTATTCACAGAGCAGGAAATCCTAAGCCGATACGATATTCAGCTTGAGAATTACTATAAGGTAATTGATATTGAGGCTCTTACATTAGATCAGATGGTAAAGAAAGATATTATGGCAGCTGCTAGTGATTATCAGTATTCACTTGCTGAGACACTTAACGCAAAAGCAGCAACTGGTCTTTCTGTAGATTCAACAGTAGAAAAGAAGAGACTTGAATGTGCTTCAAAGCTTACAACAAAGATGGATCAGAGACTTGAAAAGCTTGAAGCAGATATTGAAAAGGCAAAAGAGCTTTCAGATACATATGATTTGGCTAAGTTCCACCACGATGTAATATTTGCAGACATGAACGAAGTTCGTGAGGTGGTTGATTTACTTGAGACAGTGGTACCAAGTGATATCTGGCCTTATCCAACATATGGAGAGATTTTATATTCTGTTAAATAAGCAAATAGGAGGAAAATATTATGGAAGAGTACACAAGCATTTTATTTGGAGTGTGGTTCCTTATAGGCGCTGCATTGGTATTCTGGATGCAGGCAGGCTTTGCAATGGTAGAGGCTGGTTTCACCAGAGCAAAGAACACAGGAAACATCATTATGAAAAACTTGATGGATTTCTGTATTGGAACTGTTATGTTCGTACTTTTAGGATTTGGTTTAATGTTTGGAGAGGATTGTCTCTTCGGTTTGGTTGGTAGACCAACACTTGGTATTTTTACAGATTATGCAAACTTCGATTGGAGTAACTTTGTATTTAACTTAGTTTTCTGCGCTACAACAGCAACAATCGTAAGTGGTGCCATGGCTGAGCGTACAAAGTTCATCAGCTATTGTATTTACTCAGGTGTTATTTCACTTGTAATTTACCCAATCGAGGCTCACTGGATTTGGGGTGGCGGCTGGCTTTCGCAGCTTGGATTCCATGATTTTGCAGGTTCTGCAGCAATTCACATGGTTGGTGGTATTTGCGCACTTATCGGTGCAAAAATCTTAGGACCTCGTATTGGCAAGTTTAGTCATGATAAGAATGGTAAGGTAGTAAAGGTTAATGCTTTCCCAGGTCACAATATTGCTCTTGGAGCACTTGGTGTATTTATTCTTTGGCTTGGTTGGTACGGATTCAACGGCGCAGCTGCTACATCACTTGAGCAGTTAGCATCAATCTTTGTAACAACAACAATTTCACCAGCAGTTGCTACATGTACTACAATGGCATTCACATGGGTTAAGTATGGTAAGCCTGATGTTTCAATGTCACTTAATGCTTCACTTGCAGGCTTGGTAGCAATCACAGCCCCATGCGACGTTACAGATGCACTTGGTGCAGCTATTATCGGTATTGTTTCAGGTTTCTTAGTAGTATTTGGTGTATGGCTTTTAGATTACAAGCTTCACGTTGATGATCCTGTAGGTGCAGTTGCAGTTCATATGATGAATGGTATCTGGGGAACACTTGCTGTTGGTCTTTTTGCTACAACATCAGCTCCAGCTAGCGAGCTTACAGGTCTTTTCTATGGGGGCGGGTTTAAATTACTTGGAATACAGCTTTTAGGCGTAGTTACAGTTGGCGCTTGGGCAGCAGTTACAATTACTATCGCATTTTCGGTAATCAAGGCTACAATCGGTCTTCGTGCATCAGCAGAAGAGGAAATCGTAGGTCTTGATAGAACAGAGCATGGCCTTCCATCAGCATATTCAGGATTTAATATGCTAGAAGATGACTTTGATACAGATGATTATGATGAGGAGACAGCAAGTCTTATTACAGAAACTCTTGAGGCAGCAGGTCTTGCTACTCCAGAGGAAGCTATCGAAGTAGAATATGCTCCATCACAGATTACATCAGCAGGTAGACCACGTATGACAAAGGTAGAAATCCTTTGCAAGGAGCGTAACCTTGAGAAGCTTAAGAATGGACTTTTAAAGCTTGGAATTACTGGTATGACAGTTTCTCATGTAATGGGATGTGGTGTACAGAAGGGCACACCTGAGTACTATAGAGGAGTTGCTTTAGAGCCAGCACTTCTTCCTAAGATTCGTGTTGACGTAGTTGTTTGCAAGGTTCCTGTAGCACAGGTTATAGAAACAGCTAAGAGGGTTCTTTACACAGGTCACATCGGAGATGGAAAGATTTTCGTTTATGATGTTGAGCAGGTTGTTAAGATTAGAACAGGTGAAGAGGATTTCGCAGCTCTTCAGGATGTAGAGTAAAAATTAAAACCACCGGCTTTCCGGTGGTTTTATTATTTATTGTGGTATAGGATGCTCATTAATGTACTGTTCTAGGATTTCTGCGGCATCGCCTATGATTTCTGCACAAGGTCGTTTCTTGTAGTATTCAGCTGTGCGAGCCTCAGGAACAGGAATATCGTGTTTTGTGTTTAAGCCAAGCATTTCTCTGCAAACAATAGAGCCGTGTTGCTCCTCAAATTTATGAGCAAGTTCTTGAATTCTTGCGTAATGATCTGCTTTGACCTGGCCAGTTTCAGGTCCGTCGTATCCATATAATAGTCCTGTAATCATGAACATGCCGCTTACAGAGCCACATACCTCTCTAAGGCGACCCATTCCACCACCAAATGAGGATGCCATTTTAAGTAGTGTAGTCTCATCAATAGGAAGCATATCTGCAAAGGCAAGAGTAATAGCTTGTGAGCAATTATATCCATTTTTGAAATTTGCCATGGCAATTTCTCTTCGAGTCATAGTATAGAATCCTTTCGAATATAAATTGAATTAATTATAGCCCAACTAAAAATATTATTCCATTATTTAAATATGAAGAGATAGGGTGACAAACAATGGAAATCAGTAAATGTCACCCTGAAATTTATAAAAGGTTGACAATCTACATGGGCTATGATATCGTAAATGCGTTATTAATTGAATTATTTGGGAGGAAAAAATGAACACAACAAAAGTAGCAACTACAAAAAGTAATTATTCAACATTAGACATTGCATATATCGCACTTGGTGCAGCATTAATTGCTATATGCTCATGGATTAGCATTCCAACTACAGTGCCTTTCACATTGCAGACATTCGCTGTATTTATGATTTTGTCTTTATTAGGTGGAAAAAGAGGAACTCTCGCAACATTAGTCTACATTTTACTTGGTGCTGTAGGTGTACCAGTATTTGCTAATTTTACAGGCGGACTTGGAGTTTTATTAGGTAGCACTGGGGGATATATAATTGGATTTATTCTTACAGGAGTAATCTACATTGTATATGAGAAGCTTTTTAAAAAGACTTTGGTAGGTGAAATTATAGCTCTTGTTTTGGGACTTGCAGTATGTTACGCAGTTGGAACTGTTTGGTTCATTCAGGTTTATTCAAAAGCTAATGGGGCCATTGGAGCTATGACAGCATTAGGCTGGTGTGTATTTCCATTTATTATTCCGGATTTAGTTAAGCTGGTACTTGCCATTGTACTTGCTAGAAGAGTAAGACCTGTACTTAGATAATAAATAAGAATATTAATAAAAGAAAGTCGTGATTCTTTGTAAAAAGTACCCTCTTTACTGGACAACCAGTAAAGAGGGTACTTTTTATTAGTGACGTCCCTGAGCCTTTGCCATGAATTTTTCATTATTAATAATGAAGCGTTCATGAGTACCCATTCCAACAACACCGTTTTCATCTGAGCAAACAACTTCAAATGTAAGCTTGCGACCATCTATTTCTGTAAGAGTGGCTTCACACTTTACAGTCATGCCGATGGCACTAGGTGCTGTATGGCTAACATCAACTTTTGTTCCTACAGATCCTGAACCTTCTTCTAACTCTGGCTGTATCATTTTCCAACAGGTTTCTTCCATTAAAGAAATCATTGCTGGTGTAGCAAAAACATCTAAAGCACCGCTGGTAAATGCTTTTGCAGTATTATCAATCGTAACTATTGTTTCGGCTTTTCCCTTCATTCCTATTTCTAACATAAAAAGCTCCTTCCCAATTTATTCTGTACATTATAGTATTATAGTGTATTTTCTTTAGAATAAACAACGGTTTCCTTCGTTGTAGAAAGCTTATTTTTGTGATATAATTTTTCACCGTGAGTTCGTAACCATCCTCACGTAAATCAAAACTAAGGAGATTTTTAAAATGAACAAAAAAGTATTATTTATTTGCCAGGGCGCAATGATTGCGGCCATTTATGTTGTGTTAACTATGTTTATTAACACATTCAATCTTGCAAGTGGAGCAATTCAGGTTAGAATTTCAGAGGCATTATGTATCTTGCCTATTTTTACTCCAGCAGCTGTTCCAGGATTGTTCGTTGGTTGCCTACTATCAAATATATTTATGGGTAGCGCAATCTATGATATTATTTTTGGTAGTCTTGCAACATTAATAGGTGCTTTCGGTACATACTACCTTAGAAAGACAAAGTTCGTATTTACATTACCACCTGTTATTGCAAATGGCATTATTATCCCATTAGTACTTAGATTTGCTTATCATATGACAGATGCTTACTGGTTCTTAGTAGCTACTGTATGTGCAGGCGAAATCATTTGTGTATGCATTTTAGGCATGATTTTAAAGGCTGCTCTTTGGCCACAGCATAAATTCATTTTTAGAAATGCAGAATTGAATGCCTAATATTTTTTAAATTGGACGGAGGAAGAGATGAAAGAAATACTTGGACAAATCAAAGAACAAGTAATTGCTGGCTTTAAATCAGCAGGTTATGATGAAAAATATGCAATGGTTACACTATCAAACAGACCTGATTTATGCCAGTTTCAGTGCAATGGAGCTATGGCAGCAGCAAAAGAATACAAAAAGGCACCAATTGCTATCGCTAATGAGGTAGTAGAGAAGTTAGCTGATAATGCAATGTTTTCTAAGTGCGAGGCATGCCCACCAGGCTTCATTAATATGAACCTTTCTGATGAGTTTATAGCAGCTTTTGTTTCAAAAATGGCTGATGACACAGAGAGATTTGGAGTGGACAAGGTTTCTACACCTAAGAAAGTAATGATTGATTACGGCGGACCTAATGTGGCAAAGCCACTTCACGTAGGTCACCTTCGTTCAGCTATTATTGGTGAGTCAATTAAGCGCACAGCTCGTTTTATGGGTGATGAAGTAGTAGGTGATGTTCACCTTGGCGATTGGGGTCTTCAGATGGGACTTATCATTACAGAGCTCAAACTTCGCAAGCCTGAACTTGTATACTTTGATGAAAACTATGATGGAGAGTATCCAACAGAGGCTCCGTTTACTATTTCAGAGCTTGAAGAGATTTATCCATGTGCTTCTGGAAAGTCAAAGGAAGACCCTGCATACAAAGAAGCAGCTATGACAGCTACATATGAGCTTCAGCACGGTCGCAAGGGCTATCAGGCACTTCTTTCTCATATTCTTAATGTTTCAGTTAATGACCTTAAGAGAAATTATGAGAAGCTTGATGTTACTTTTGACCTTTGGAAGGGAGAGAGTGATGCTCAGCCTTATATCCCAGATATGGTTCAAAAGATGAAGGATGATGGATTTGCATATATCTCTGAGGGAGCACTTGTAGTTGATGTCAAAGAAGACACAGATACAAAAGAGGTGCCACCATGTATGATTCTTAAATCTGATGGTGCTTCACTTTACAATACAACTGATCTTGCAACAATGGTATGGAGAATGAAGGATTATAATCCAGATTCAATCATTTATGTTGTTGATAAGCGTCAGGAATTATATTTCACACAGGTATTTAGATGTGCTAAAAAGACAGGAATAGTTCCTGCTGATACTAATCTTTATTTCGTAGGCTTTGGTACTATGAATGGTAAGGATGGCAAACCATTCAAGACACGTCAGGGTGGCGTTATGAGACTTGAGTATCTCCTTGCTGAGGTAGAGGAAAAGATGCTTGAGAAGATTAAAGAGAATGGTACAATGAATGATGAGGATGCTGAAAAGACAGCTCAGATAGTTGGACTTTCAGCTGTTAAATATGGAGACCTTTCTAATCAGGCATCAAAGGATTATATCTTTGATATTGATAGATTTACCTCTGCAGAGGGAAATACAGGTCCATACATTCTTTACACAATCGTTAGATGTAAGTCAATCCTTACAAAGGCAGGCGTTAGCAGCTTTGATGGCGCTATTCTTCCAGCTCATTCTGAGTCAGAGAGAGCACTTCAGCTTGAACTTACAAAGTTTATGGCAGCTCTTTCTTCTGCATATGAGGATATGGCTCCTCACAAGATTTGTGCTTATATCTATGATTTAGCTAATGCATTTAATAGATTTTATCATGATACAAAGATTTTAGCTGAGGAGGACGAGGCTGTTAAGGCAAGCTACCTTAAGCTTTTATGGCTTACTAGAGGTGTTCTTGAAAAGGCAATTGACCTTCTCGGTTTTAAAGCACCGGAGCGTATGTAATGTCAGAACAATCTTTTTTACCAATTGATTTTATTAACCGCATGGAGCAGGACTTAGGTCCTGACTTCCATGCGTTTTTGCGTTCTTATGATGAGAACAAGATATCTGCTCTTAGATTTAATCCAATCAAAGCCGACAAAAAGGCAATTGAAAATATGGCAGATACACTAAAAGAAAATGTTGATTGGAGCCCTAATGGCTACTACTATGATGATGAAAACAGTAGGCCAGGAATTCATCCATATCATCATGCGGGAGTATATTATATTCAGGACGCATCAGCTCAGCTACCAGTTGAGATGCTTTCTGTGCAGCCAGGAGACTATTGCCTGGATTTGTGCGCTGCACCAGGTGGTAAATCTACTCAGATAGCAGGCTATTTAATGGGCCAGGGACTTCTTGTTTCCAATGAGCCGATGAAAAATAGAGCAAAGATTCTATCAGAGAATGTAGAACGCCTTGGAATAAGAAATGCCATTGTCACATCAGAGTATCCAGACAAACTTGCTGAGACATTTCCATTGTACTTTGATAAAATAATGGTGGATGCGCCATGCTCTGGTGAGGGTATGTTTAGAAAAAATCATGATGCGTGTGCAGAGTGGTCTTTAGAATCAGTGGAAATGTGCGCTGAAAGACAGGCTCAGATTTTTGACTGTGCTTATGAGATGCTTATTCCGGGAGGAAGAATTTGTTATAGCACATGTACCTTTGCCAAATTAGAGGATGAAGAGGCAGTTGCTGATTTTATTAAGAGACATCCAGATATGACCCTTATTGAGGAGCGCAGGCTATGGCCACATCAGGTAAAGGGAGAGGGACATTATGCAGCCCTTCTTGAAAAAGCTGATTTAGATAACATAGCAGAAGACTGCGCAGCCAATAGAAAACAATATCCACTTAAAAAGATTAATAATAGAACTATTAATGACTATTTAGTTTTTGCTAAAGAAGTCATGACAGAACCAATATTAGATAATCTGCTTCTTGTAAATGACCAGTTATATAGTTTGCCGGCTAATTGCCCAGACTTTACTGGTATTCATGTTCTAAGAGGCGGATTATTCTTAGGATCATTTAAAAAGAATCGCTTTGAACCAAGCCATGCCTTGGCTCTTGCACTAAAGGATACAGAAGTAAAAAATAGTTATAATTTATCTAGAGAGGACTCTGACACTGACAACTATCTAAAGGGGCAGTCAATATATGGACAGGTAAAGGATGGTTGGACTTTGATAACAGTAGATGGATATTCTTTGGGATGGGGTAAGGCTTCAAAAGGCCAAATAAAAAATCATTATCCGAAGGGATTGCGTAAAGTATGATTCACAAAATTTATATGCACAAACAAGATATATACGAGTTTATTATGTTCACTGTTGCCTCAGCAGTGATGGTTATAGGTATCTATTTTTTTAAGTTCCCTAACCATTTTTCATTTGGTGGCGTTAGTGGTCTTTCTATTGTTTTGTCAGAATTGTTGCCTAAGACACCAGGTTCTATTAACCTGATAATTAATATTTTCCTGTTGTTATTGGGCTTTATTGTTTTTGGAAAAGAATTTGGAATTAAGACAACTTATATTACACTTTTAGTTTCATTTGGACCTAGTATTCTAGAAAAAATTAGTCCAATGGATGGTCCTCTTACAGAGCAGCCAGTTTTAGAGCTTATGTTTGCGATTGCACTGCCAGCATTTGCTTCAGCTGTTTTTTTCAACCTGGGAGCATCTTCAGGCGGAACAGATATTGTTGCCATGATTCTTAAAAAATATACAAAGGTAGATATTGGTACTGCATTATTTATGTCTGATGTAATGATAGTCATTAGTGCATGCCTAGTATTTAATGTGCAGACAGGTCTATTTTCATTGGTAGGTCTATTGGCCAAGTCTCTTGTAGTAGATGAGACTATAGAGAACATTAACCTAGCTAAATATTTTACTATTATATGTAATGACCCAGAGCCTATAGTGAATTTCATTATGAATGATTTAGGCAAGGGCGCTACTGTTTATAAGGCTCAGGGTGCTTACGGTCATAAAGAAAAAACTGTTATTCTTACAATTCTTAAAAGACAACAGGCTGTAGAATTGAAAAATTATATTCGTAGAAATCAACCTAGTGCCTTTATTGCTATTACAAATAGTAGTGAGATAATTGGCAAAGGCTTTAGAGGATACAATTAAAATTACTTGGAGAATGATATGAACTTTACTTGGGGAATTCTTGCTCATGTTGATGCTGGCAAGACAACTTTGTCAGAGGCAATTTTATACAACTCAGGAATATTGGCGTCCATTGGTCGAGTAGACCATGGTGACGCCTTTTTAGATACCGACTCTCAAGAAAAAAATAGAGGAATTACTATTTTTTCTAAGCCGGCTGTTTTTTCGTTTAATGGTTCTAATATGACCCTTCTTGATACTCCGGGCCATGTGGATTTTGCCACAGAGACAGAGAGAGCCTTATGGGCCCTTGATGGGGCCATTCTTTTGATAAGTGGAACAGATGGGGTTCAGCCTCATACCAAAACATTGTTTTCACTTCTTCAGAAATACAATATACCCACAATCATTTTCATTAATAAAATGGATATGCCTGATACGGACGCTAACAGGCTTATTTTAGGTATCAGAAAAGAGCTAAAGGATAATTGTGCATTTATAAATGATTATGAATCTATAGCGGCAGAGAATGAGATGGCTATGGATGAGTATTTGGAAACTGATTCTCTATCAGATGCAACAATTATGTCTATGATTTTAAATAGAGATTTCTATCCTGTTCTTACAGGCTCAGCCCTAAAAAATGAGGGAATAGGGGAACTGCTAGCCTTAATGTCAAAGGTGGTTGCAAACAGAAGGCCGGCAGGCAGCAGTGAATTTGGAGCAAGAGTTTACAAAATCGAGAGCCTTGGAAGCGATAGTAGGTTAACCTTTGCAAAAATAACTGGTGGAACAATCAATGTGAAAGATAATCTGCCCAATGGAGAAAAAATCGATCAGATTCGTGTGTATTCCGGAAGTAAATTTGGACAGGTAAATTCTGCTGGTGAAGGGGATATTGTAGCCTTAGTTGGACCTAAAACAACCTATGCAGGTCAGGGACTTGGAACTGAAACTGATAGAGCAGAACTAAATATTACTCCAGTATTACAATATCAATTGGTATTTTTGGATGATACTGTTCCTAGAGTTGCCTATCCAAAGCTTGCTGCTCTTAATGAGGAAGACCCATCCTTAAATCTTTCATGGGATGCTAATCTAGAGCAGATTAGAGTTAATTTGATGGGTCAGATACAAACTGAAATTTTAACTGCACGTATCAAAAATATACTTGGAATTGAAGTAAGCTTTGAAGAGTGCGGTGTTTTATATAAAGAGACTATCGCTTCACCGGTTGAAGGTGTAGGGCATTTTGAGCCACTTCGCCATTATGCAGAAGCACATATTTATATGGAACCAGCAGAACCAGGCAGTGGAATAACAGTTTCTGCAAATGTTTCTACTGATCAACTTGCTTTAAATTGGCAGAGGCTTATTACCACACACATTCTAGAAAAAGAGCATGTTGGTATTCTCATTGGTGCACCATTGACAGATATTAAATATACAATTGTTGGTGGCAGAGCACACATAAAGCATACTGAGGGTGGAGATTTTAGAGAGGCTACCTATAGGGCTATTAGACAGGGCTTGATGGAAACTGGCACTAAAATCTTAGAGCCTTATTTCAAATTCGAAATTTCTGTGCCATCTGGCCAGATTGGTCGCGTTATGAGTGATGTGCAAGCAATGAATGGTTCCTTTGAATCGCCTATAGAAGTAGATGGACGTTCTATTCTTAATGGAACTGCACCAGTTGCTACAATCAGAAACTATCAGGCAAAACTTGCTGCATTTACCAAGGGAGAAGGAAGAATATCCCTTGTGTTTAACGGATATAATGATTGCCACAATGAAAGTGAAGTATTAGAACAATTTGCCTACGATCCTGATATGGATGCTGATAATCCTTCTTCTTCAGTATTTTGTAGTCATGGCTCAGGAGAGCTTGTGCCTTGGGACGAAGTGAAATCTAGATGTCATGTGCCATGTATTCAGGACCGAGATAATCCTCAGGACGAAGAGGTAATTAACACAAAAAGAATGAATCATGGTGTGGATGAATGGCTAGATCCAGATGAGATTGATAGGATTTTACATATGGCTACTCATAGTAACCACGGGAAGAATCCAAAGAAAGGCTGGCATTATGGCCAGACATCTAGGCCTAGAAGAGTAGACAGTGATTATGAATATCAAGCACCTAAGGAAATAAAACCAAAGGAGAAATATTTGCTGGTTGATGGCTACAATTTGATATATGCATGGCCTGAATTGAAGGAGGTCCTTGAGGTCAATTTGGATGGAGCAAGAGGTAAGCTCCTTGATATTCTAAGTAACTACAAAGCTATGACGGATTATAATGTGATTGCTGTTTTTGATGCCTATAAAGTAAAAGGGCATGAGGTTACAGCCTCTGACTATCTTAATATCCATCAGGTATTTACAGCTGAGGCTCAGACAGCTGATGCTTATATTGAGAGATTTACTCATGAGCATGGAAAAAAATATGATATTACAGTAGTTACATCCGATGGATTAGAGCAGTTAATAATTAGAGGAGCTGGTGCAAAACTAGTATCTTCAAGGGAATTCATAAGTGAGGTGGAAAGCAGAGCAATAGAACTTAGGGAAAAATATAACATAAAATGATTTTAACAATAACTCCATAATTATTATATATAATTACAAAATAATGGATTGTTGGTAATTTATTTACATGTTGGAGGCAAACTGATGGCTAAGTATGAATTTGATGCAAATGAGAGGAAAATTCTAGAGAAGCTTAATATTCCAATGACAATCTATCAGTTTATCGACAAGCGTGTAGTAACCCTATTAGTTACCGATGGAATGTGTAATTTAATGGGACAATCCCGCGAAGAAATAATTGAATTATTTGACACAGATATGTATCGTGATACCCACCCAGATGACAAGGCTAGAGTAGCAGATGCTGCTTTGAAATTTGCTTCTGGAGGGGATATCTTTGATGTTGTGTATAGAACTATGTCCCATTTGATAAATGATTATGTAATCATCCATTCACGTGGGACTCATTTTTTTACAGACGATGGAACAATGCTATCTACCACATTGTACATAATTGAAGGTGTGGGGGAAGATTCTTCCAATCCTTTGACGGAAGAATTAGCTAGCAATTTTAACAGTATGATGACAAAGGAGAGCTTAATTAGAGATAATTTCTATGATACTCTTACGGGGCTTCCTAATATGTCATATTTTATTGCGTTGGCCAATGCTGCCAAAAGGTCTTTAGTAGCAGATGGAAAAGATGCAGCCCTTTTGTATTTCGATTTGGCAGGAATGAAATTCTATAATCAAAAGTATGGGCTCCAAGAAGGAGACATTCTTTTGGTTGAATTGGCTAATATTTTAAAAAGGAAATTTTCAAATGAAAATTGTGGACGATTAGGTCAGGACCATTTTGCTGCATTCGTTGATGCAGAGGGACTAAAAGACACACTAGATGATATTTTGGCCCAGATGAAAAATGCCAATGATTGCAGAAGCTTGCCATTGCATGTAGGTATTTATCTATCTAGTTTTGAAGATGTTCCAGCAGCTACTGCTTTGGACAGGGCAAAGATTGTATGTGACATGCAAAAGGGAATATATAATTCTGTATATGCATTTTATAATACTGAGGTTCATAATCAATCAAAACAATACAATTATGTATTAAATACATTCGAAACTGCCATGGCTGAAAGGTGGATTAGGCCATATTATCAACCGATTATCAGATCGATTAATGGCATGGTTTGTGATGAAGAAGCGCTGGCTAGGTGGGAGGATCCTAATAAAGGAACTATTCCGCCAGATATATTTATCCCTATTTTAGAGGATGCTAATTTGATACATAGATTTGATTTGTATATGGTAGATAGAATCTTGGAAGATATGAACACCACAAAAAGCAAAGGAATGCCGCTAGTGCCAGTTTCTATAAATCTTTCCAAATACGATTTTAGATTATGTGATGTTGTTGGAAAAATTGAAAAGAAGGTTAAGGCAGCAGGCATTGATACATCCTTGATTTCTCTTGAGGTTACAGAAAGTGTTTCTATTTTTGAAGAAAGTTTTGTAAAGGCACAAATTGACAAAATTCATAAGGCTGGTTTTGAAATATGGATGGATGATTTTGGAAGCGGATATTCTACATTAAACATGCTTCAGACCTTTGATTTTGACACCATTAAATTCGACATGAAATTTATGCGGGAATTTTCTGTTAACAAAAAATGCCACATTATTTTAAAAGAGCTGATGCTTATGGCCGACAAGCTTGATGTAGATACAGTGGTTGAGGGTGTGGAGACTTTTGAACAGGTAAGGTTTTTAAGAGAAATTGGTGCTGATAAAATGCAGGGCTTCTATTGGGGAAAGCCTAATGATTTATTGGCTAAGCACAGCGTTTTTGAAAATAATACTGGAAATCTTCCGGAATCCACTGTGGAGACAGATTATTTTGATGCCATAAGTAAAGCAAATTTAATAGAGCCAGATATAGACGAGGATTATGAAATTGACTCTGATGATTACTTTGGACCGTTGCCAATGGGCATTATCGAATTTGCTGATGATTCTATCAAAATCCTTAGATATAATAAAACCTATGCCTTGTTTTTGATTAAAACAGGTTTTATTAATGAATCTGACTTGGGAACCGGTGTGTTGTCTGCTAGTAGAAGACCAGAGCCTGGGTTTATGAAGACTGTGGAAAAATGTATAGAGAGTAAAAAATGGGAAAGCTTATCCGGTAGTGTTGAAAACGGATTTATGTCAGATGTATTTTTAAAATTTGTTGCATTGAATCCGTTAACAAATGCAGTCGCTATAGAAATAGTTATTCCATCAGTTACCAGTTAATTGACAGTGCTAAATAAATATGATAACGTGGTTGCTGAATTTAATATTAGTCTTCGGAATAGGTGCCTATAGTATTGTATATACGGTATAGGTGAAAAGGGAATCTGGTGAGAATCCAGAACGAAGCCGTCACTGTGTTAGGGAGTTTGTTTTCATATCACTGAGTACACTTGGGAAGAGAGAACAAATGTTGATCGTAGTCAGGAGACCTGCCTATTCTTAAAATTAAAGATTTGCGGACTTTCGAATCTTAATTCATGACAGAGTGAATTAGGGTCGCATTATGCGATCCTTTTGATTTGTTATCCGCAATTATAGAAATGGAGGATAACAATGAGAAGAAGATTAGTTAGTTCATTGGCAGTTTTAATGAGTTCAGTTGTTTTATTTTCTGCTTGCGGAAATACCAATGACACAGAAGAAAAGCAGGATGAAAGTCAGGCAGTAGAACAGACAGAGGAAGTAGCTCAGGAGGATACAGATCAGTTGGCAGCAGACAATTGTGCAGCGTTAATAGATGCGATTTATGTTCAGGAGAGAACAGACGAAACAGACGCTCAGTGTGCAGCTGCAAAAGAGGCATGGGATGGCCTTACAGATGCACAAAAGGAGTTAGTAGAAGGCGAGAATGCAGATCCAGATTACTTCGGTAGAGATACAGGTGATGCAAGCAAGGATGACCCACTTAACCAGGACGAGATTGGTGAGAATGAAATTCTTGTAGTAAGCTTTGGTACATCATTTAATGATAGCCGTGCAACTGATATCGGTGGCGTTGAAAAGGCTATTGCAGAGGCTTACCCTGATTGGTCAGTTCGCAGAGCATTTACATCACAGATTATCATCAATCATATTCAGGCTCGCGACAATGAAAAGATTGATAACGTGGAGCAGGCATTAGATAGAGCAGTAGCAAACGGAGTAAAAAATCTTGTAGTTCAGCCTACTCACCTTATGCATGGCGCTGAGTATGATGATTTGGTTGCTACAGTAGAGGAATATGCAGATAACTTTGAGTCAGTTTCTATTTCTGAGCCATTGTTAGGTCAGGTAGGAGCTGATGAGACAGAAGTAAACTCTG
The DNA here is from genome assembly GCF_015057185.1 of Pseudobutyrivibrio sp. Taxonomy (GTDB): domain Bacteria; phylum Bacillota; class Clostridia; order Lachnospirales; family Lachnospiraceae; genus Pseudobutyrivibrio. The sequence continues at coordinate 40,273 of NZ_SVEV01000019.1, forward strand.
ACAAGGAAAAGGTTGCAAAGGCTGTAACAGCTGAAGCGGTAGCAACAGCAGGTTATGATGACCTTACAGCAGCTGCAGAAGATGGTGTTGCATTTGTATTCATGGGACATGGCACAAGCCACAATGCAAAGGTTACATATTCTCAGATGCAGACACAGATGAATGAGTTGGGCTATGAGAATGTTTTTGTTGGTACTGTTGAAGGTGAGCCAGAAGAGACATCTTGCGAAAACATCATTGAAAATGTAAAGGCAGCTGGATACACAAAGGTTGTTCTTAGACCACTTATGGTTGTTGCCGGTGATCACGCAAACAATGATATGGCTGGTGATGATGAGGATTCATGGAAGTCAATGTTCTTGGCAGATGGCTCATTTGAATCTGTAGATTGTCAGGTTGCTGGTTTAGGTTCAATCGCTGACATTGAAGCAATTTATGTTGAACATTTAAAGGAAGTTTTATAATTTATGAAAAAGAAATTACTATCATTAGTTGCCGTTATGGTAATGGCATTTACTGTTGTAGCATGTGGGAATAAAACAGAAGAAGCTAAAGAAGTAGCTGAGGTTGCAGAAACAACAGAAGTTACTGAAGAAACATCTGCTACAGAAGCAAAAGAGGTTTCTAAGCTTGATATTCCTGATGGACAGTACGAAGTAGAATTTACTACAGACAGTAATATGTTCCATATAAATGAAACACTAGATAACAAGGCTGACCTTACTGTTAAGGATGGTGTAGGAACTGTTCATATTACTTTGGCAGGCACAGGTATTATTAATTTATATTTGGGCTTAGCTGCTGATGCAGAATCTGATGAAGAAAATTGGTTAAACTACACAGAGGATTCTGTTACATATGATGACGGTATGACAGAAACTGTTTACGGTTTTGATGTGCCGGTTCCAGTGTTAAATGAAGAGTTTGATTTGGCACTTTTTGGAACAAAGGGTACTTGGTACGATCATAAAGTAAAGGTTACATATGAAGCAAACTAAGATTTTTAAGGCTGCGGTGCTGCTAGCTTGTATAGCAGCCTGCGGCTTTTTTATTAGACATTTTTTAAAATTAAATACAGCTATTGAGGATGGAGAGTACTACTGCCAGGTATCCCTAGAGGGTGGTAGCGGCAAAGCATCAGTTGAGTCTCCAGCCAAGGTCTGGGTTTCGGGAGAAACCTATACAGTTAAACTAGTTTGGTCAAGCATATATTACGATTATATGCTTGTGGATGGAGCTAGATATGATAATGAGGCAGCACCTGGAGATAATTCCGTATTTACGATACCATTTAGTCGTTTTAACACTTCATTTTCGGTGATAGGTGATACAACTGCTATGAGTACACCTCATGAAATTGAATATGAGCTAACAGTGTATGCCCCAGAATATGATGGTGTAGAGGAAAATACCACTGCCACATCAGAAGCTACAGTTGATAACACCTATGATTTAGGTGGATTAGAGCTAGTAGATTCTCTTGAACTACAATATGCTACACAGTTTTCTGTGGATTTCTATGAGGACGTTCACGCTAATAGCTATAAATTTATTAAAATCGGAAACAATGAAAGCCCACAGTTCATTTTAGTAGGAGATACTAAAAATAAGCCGGAAGGGATTTCTGAAAATATAACTTATATAAATGATGTTGATAAAACATATCTTGTATCAACATCGGTAATGGATTTGCTAGTTACTATAGATGCACTTGATAGCGTGAAGTTTTCTGGCACAGATAGCAAGGATTGGTACATACCTGAAGCCAAAGAAAAAATAAGCTCAGGTAATATATTGTATGCAGGCAAATATTCGGCTCCAGATTACGAGCTTTTAATATCTAAAGAGTGTAACTTGGCCATAGAAAATACAATGATTTATCATAACCCTGACGTAAAGGAAAAATTAGAATCTCTTGGTATTCCTGTGATAGTAGAAAGATCAAGCTATGAAGAAAATCCTTTGGGTAAGCTAGAATGGATAAAGCTATACGGTATTTTATATGGAAAATTAGAAGAGGCAAATCAGTTCTTTGAACAGCAGGTTTCTGAAATAAGTGAGATAGCAAACCTAGAAGAAACAAGAAAAAAAGTTGCTATTTTTTCCATCGATTCCAGTGGTATGGTTACAGTAAGAAAGCCAGGAGATTATCTTAGCAAAATGGTGGATATGGCTGGGGGAGTATACATTCCGTCTCAGCTTCAGGGAGTAGATGAGAATAGCTTGTCTACAATCAAAATTACAATGGAAGATTTCTATGTAGAGGCTGTTGATGCTGATATTTTAATCTACAACAGCACCATAGAAGGTGAGGTTTCTTCTATTGATGAATTAGTGAAAAAAGCAGAAATCTTAGCAGACTTTAATGCGGTTCAGTCAGGTGAGGTTTATTGTTTGGAAAAAGCCTATTTCCAACAGAGCTCAGATGTGGCAGAATTTATAGAAGATGTACACAATATATTATGTGGGGAAGAAAATATATTAAAGCATATTTATAAGCTAGAGGAGTAAAAAGTGGAGAATAATAGAAAACGGTATGGATTGTTACTAATCATCATGTTAGCCCTTCTTTTAGCATTTTTCATCTTTAGTTTAGGTTTCGGAAGCGCTGATATTAGTCTAAAAACCATCATGAAGTCCCTATTTGATCCAGGGGATGTTCATATGGGTAAAATCGTAATTTCTATAAGATTGCCAAGAATTCTTGGGGCAATATGCCTTGGTGGAGCACTGGCTGTTTCTGGATTTTTGCTACAAATTTTCTTTGGAAATCCTATTGCAGGCCCTTACGTATTAGGAATTTCTTCAGGAGCCAAGCTTGTTGTGGCATTGGTAATGGTGTTCATGCTTAGCAATGGCAAATACATAAGTGCAATAGGAATGGTTATAGCTGCATTTATTGGCTCCCTTGTAGCCATGGGACTTGTAATGGTAATGGCAAACAAGGTAAGGAATATGTCATTACTAGTAGTATGTGGTGTCATGATTGGATATATTTGCTCAGCTATTACAGAGTTCATAATTACCTTTGCAGATGATACAAATATTGTAAATCTCCACAATTGGTCTCTAGGCAGCTTTTCTGGAATTAGTTGGAATGATGTTTTGATTTCCTTTGTTATAGTGCTTGTTACAATGATTATTACATTTATGCTTTCAAAGCCAATTGGAGCATATCAATTGGGAGAGGCATATGCTAGGAATATGGGAGTTAACATTAAGAGACTTCGCATTGTATTAATTCTCTTATCTAGCATTTTGTCAGCTACAGTAACAGCCTTTGCAGGTCCTATTTCATTTGTAGGAATAGCAGTTCCTCATATTATGAGAACAATAATGAAAACGTCAAAGCCAATCGTAATGATTCCTTCATGCTATTTGGGAGGAGCTATAATTACATTGCTTTGTGATAGTATTGCACGCACTGCCTTTGCCCCTAGGGAATTAAGCATCAGTGCCGTTACAGCTATTGGCTTAGCACCAGTAGTTATATATTTGCTGATAAAGCGAAAAGAGGTTTATCATGGTTAATGGCATAGAATTAGATGCTTTAACAGTAGGTTATTCTAGTAAAGTAATAGAAAATGTTTCCCTTAATATTGAGGCGGGAGATATTGTTGCCTTAATTGGCCCTAATGGAGCAGGTAAGTCTACCCTTCTTAAAACAATTACTCGTCAGCTAAAAAAATTAGATGGATGCATTTATATTTGTGGAACTGATGAGAATGAATTAACAGAGCAGAAGCTTTCAGAGAAGCTTTCAATGGTTATGACAGAAAGAATTCATCCAGAATTAATGAGCTGCTTTGAGGTGGTTGCCACAGGTAGATATCCATATACAGGAAGGATGGGAATATTATCAAAATCCGATATGGAAAAGATAAATCAGTCCATAGAATTAGTTGGAGCTCAAGAGGTAGCAGACAAGGATTTTATGAAGGTCAGTGATGGCCAAAGGCAAAGAGTTATGCTTGCAAGAGCTATTTGTCAGGAGCCTCAGATTATGATTCTTGATGAGCCAACATCATTTCTTGATATTAGTTTTAAAATAGATATTTTATCTGTAATAAAAAGACTTGCTAAGGAAAGAAATATTGCAGTTCTTATGTCTATACATGAACTTGAATTTGTTCCTGCTATAGCTGACAAGGTGGTGGCTGTAGGAGATAAAAGGGTGGTAGCCTGTGGCACTGCCGGAGAGATATTTACAGGTGATATTATTCATGAAATATATGGAATGAATAAGGAAGCTGGAGAGATTATTGTTGATGGTATTTTAAAATACGCTGATGCTTTGAAAAGGATTATGTTATGTCAAAAGTAATAATGGTTCAGGGCACCATGTCTAATGTTGGCAAAAGCTTGTTAGTGGGGGCCTTGTGCAGAATTTTTAAGCAGGATGGATATAAGGTAGCCCCATTTAAATCACAGAATATGGCTCTTAATTCCTTTGTTACTAAGGATGGGCTAGAGCTTGGAAGAGCTCAGGCCATGCAGGCAGAATGTGCTGGGGTGGAGCCATCGGTATATATGAATCCAATTTTGCTTAAGCCTACAAATGATGTGGGCTCACAGGTAATTGTTAATGGTGAGGTTGTAGGTAATATGTCGGCTAGGGATTATTTTGCTTACAAAAAATCACTTGTAAACGACATTTTGAAGGCCTATAAAAAGCTAGAAGAATGGGCTGATATTATAGTTATAGAAGGAGCAGGCTCTCCTGCTGAAATAAATCTTAAAAAAGATGACATTGTAAATATGGGTATGGCAGAGCTGGTGGATGCTCCTGTACTTTTAGTGGGAGATATTGACCGAGGTGGAGTATTTGCTCAGCTGCTTGGTACCATAGAGTTGTTAGAGCCTTCTGAAAGAGAACGAGTAAAGGGGCTTATCATCAATAAGTTTAGAGGGGACAAAACCCTTTTGGATTCTGGAATTGAGATGCTAGAAAGCATGGGAAAGGTTCCAGTGGTTGGAACCATACCATACACTCAATTAATGATTGATGATGAGGATAGCCTTAGTGAGAGATTAGGAAATCATATAAAGGACGAAGCAAAATGCATAGTTAATATTGCTGTCATTCGACTTCCAAGAATCTCTAATTTTACTGATGTGGCACCATTTGAGAGTATTAAGGGTGTCAAGGTTAATTTCATAACTAATCCTAGAGAAATTGAAGATGCAGATCTTGTAATTATTCCCGGTAGCAAAAATACATTATCGGATTTACGTTATTTGAGAGAGTCGGGCTTTGAAGCTGCCATAAAGAAATTTTATGCTACAAAACCAGTTATTGGTATATGCGGTGGCTTTCAAATGATGGGAAATTTAGTTTCTGATCCACTTGGAGTGGAAGAAGGGGGAAGCTTAAGAGGGATGGAGCTCATTCCTATGACTACCACCTTAAGTGGACAAAAATATCGCAGCCAGACAGAGGATTGCTTTGAAGATTTATTTGGAGTGTTTGAAGTTCTCTCAGGGGAAGAATTTATAGGCTATGAAATCCACAATGGGATTAGTAGCATTGATGCTTCGGCTAATATTCCTGAGGTTATCGAGCGAGACGACGAGGGCAATATTATATTGGTACAACAAGGAAATTGTCTGGGTACTTATGTTCACGGCATATTTGATAATGAGGATTTGGCCTTTAGGCTTGTTAGTGAGCTTGCAAATAGAAAGGGACTTAGTCTTGATAATCAGTCAGCCCTGAACTATCAGGAATTCAAAGAAGGTGAGTATGACAAGCTTGCAAAGGTTGTACGAACAAATTTGGACATGGATTATATTTATGGATTATTAAAATGAAAAACATAGAGTACGTTTTACCAAATGAAATAGAAAAAAGAAGCTTTGAAATAATAGGACAGGAATTGGCTGAAATGGGTATTGTCATCCCAGAGGAGGAGGCTCCTATTACAAAGCGAGTGATACATACTAGTGCTGATTTTGATTATGCTAAAACTATGTGTTATTCCCCTGGGGCAATAGCAATAGCAAAGGAGTTAATCACATCAGGAGCTGATATTGTAACAGATACTAATATGGCAATGTCTGGAATAAATAAAAAACGATTAGCAGAGTACGGAGGCCAAGTGCATTGTTTTATGGCAGATGAAGATGTAGCAGCTGAGGCCAAGAAACGTCAGGTTACAAGAGCAACTGTTTCCATGGAAAGAGCAGCTTTGCTTAAAAAGCCTGTTATATTTGCACTGGGAAATGCCCCAACTGCCCTTATAAGCCTTTATGAAATGATGGAAAAGAAAGTGTTTACTCCAGAATTTGTTATCGGAGTTCCGGTGGGCTTTGTTAATGTGGTGGCTGCTAAGGAATTGTTTTTGGATTCAGATGTACCATATATTATCAATAGAGGACGCAAAGGCGGTAGCAATATAGCAGCTGCTATCGTAAATGCGTTATTATATAGTTTATGAGAAAAGGATTCACAACAGGAAGCTGTGCGGCGGCAGCCGCAAAGGCAGCCACATATATGCTGCTGTTTGGACAAGAAAAACATAATATAGAAATCACCACCCCTGCAGGAGTTATTTTTAATGCAACAATAGTTGATATTAAAAGAGATGAAAAGCAGGTTTCTTGTGCTGTAATAAAGGATGGTGGGGATGATCCTGATGTGACAACAGGAGCCCATGTAGTTGCCACTGTTTCCTTGAATGAGCAAGCATGCGAATTTAAGGTCTCAATCGATGGTGGCGAAGGCGTAGGAAGAGTTAATTTGCCAGGTCTAGACCAACCGGTAGGAAATGCAGCAATCAATCATGTTCCAAGGGAGATGATTGAAAAGGAGGTTACTGAGGTTTGTAAGCTCCTAGATTTTAATGGTGAAGTGAAGGTTGTTATATCTGTCCCAGAGGGGCGTACACTGGCAGGGAAAACCTTTAATCCTAGACTTGGAATAACAGATGGAATATCAATCCTTGGCACCACCGGCATTGTGGAACCAATGAGCAATAAAGCTTTAATTGATACAATTAAAGTTGAGCTTAGCCAAAAGAAAGCCTTAGGACAAAAATATGTTGCAGTGTCCCCAGGTAATTACGGCTTACAATTTATGAAGGACAATTTTGGGTATGACTTGGATGCAAGTGTAAAATGCTCTAATTTCATTGGTCAAACAGTGGATGAGGTTTGTGTTTTAGGCTTTGAAGGCATGATTATTACAGGCCACATTGGAAAGCTGGTGAAGGTGGCTGGTGGTATTATGAATACCCATTCCCATGAGGCAGATGCCAGAGCAGAACTGCTTTCGGCGGCAGCTATTAAGGCAGGCTGTGATTTGGAGGTGGCAAAGAAAATACTTGATTGCTTAAATACAGAAGAGGCATTACAAATCTTAGATAAAGCAGGATTGATAAAAGAGACAATGGAATTAATCCTAGAGAAAATACTGTTTTATCTTAACTTTAGAAGCCAAGGTAAAATCCAAATCGAATGTATTTTATATTCAAACGAATTTGGACTGCTGGCAGAGTCTTCTGATGCTAGAAATATGATAGAATATATAAAGAATAACTAGAGAATTATTTGTATAAAAAGGGCAAAAAAATGGTTTATTTTGTTGGTGCTGGATGCGGAGCGGCAGATTTAATCACAGTTCGTGGCATGAATTTAATAAAGCAGGCTGATGTGGTTATTTATGCTGGTTCACTTGTTAATCCACAGCTTTTAGAATACGCAAAGTCGGATTGCGAAATATATAATAGTGCAGTTTTAACCTTGGATGAAGTGATGGATATAACACTAAAGGCTTCAAAAGAAGGTAAAAATGTCGTACGACTTCATACTGGTGAACCTAGTATTTATGGAGCTGTTCAGGAGCAAATGCATATTTTGGATGAAAACAAAATTGCCTACGAGAGCTGCCCAGGGGTTAGCGCATGCTTTGGTGCCGCAGCCAGCCTTAATTTAGAGTATACATTGCCAGAAATCAGCCAATCCTTGATTATTACTAGAATGGCAGGACGTACATCTGTACCACCAAAAGAATCAATAGAAAGCTTTGCTGCTCATGGAGCATCTATGGCTATTTATCTCAGCGCTGGTATGCTTGAAGAATTACAAAACAGACTTATTGATGGTGGATACTCAGGAAATACTCCAGCGGCAATTGTTTATAAGGCTACATGGCCAGAAGAAGAAAAATACATTTGTACGGTTGATACACTTGCTTCAACAGGTGAAAAACATGGTATTAAAAATTTGGCAGTTGTTTTAGTTGGAAATGTGATTTCAAAATCTGGTTATGCATTATCCAAATTATACGATCCTGATTTTGAGACAGCATTTAGGAAGAAAAATGATTGAAAAAAAGATACTTAGAGTAGTTGCATTTACTACAAATGGTAAAAACTTGATAGACAAAATCGCAGGAGATGATAGGTTCATTATTGAATCAAAATCAGATGAAGCCTCGCTATCAGAGTGGACAGGTGATTGTTTTAAAATGCATTTACCTATTCTATTTGTAAGCTCTGTTGGAATAGCAGTCAGGACAATTGCACCATTTGTTTCTGATAAATTAAAGGATTCTCCAGTAATAGTGGTGGATGAATTAGGACGTAATATTGTTCCGATTTTGTCAGGACATTTTGGAGGTGCTAATGCACTTGCATGGGAAATAGCAGAAGTCCTTGGAGCGAATCCTATTATTACGACAGCCACAGATATTAATAACGTATTTGCGGTAGATGTTTTTGCTAAAGAAAATGGTCTTTTAATCACAGATAAATCCCTTATTAAAAAGGTGTCAACCTTGGCACTTGCTGGGGAAAAATTACATGTTATTGAAAAGGATGGACAAATAGATATTGAAGGTCTAAAGCTTATTCCCAAAAGGGTGGTACTGGGAATTGGCTGTAAAAGAGGAAAAACCTTTCAGGAGCTTCATGAATTTATAAATAGATTTTATGAGGATGACTATCTTTTTAATAATCTATATGCGATATGTTCCATCGATGTAAAAGCTGACGAGGTGGGATTGATAAAGCTAGCTCAGTTTTATGGAGTAAAATTCCTTACTTTTTCTTCTGAGGAGCTTGATAGCCTTCAGGGAGATTTCTCTAATTCTCAGTTTGTCAAAGAAAAAGTTGGAACGGGAAATGTTTGCGAGCGCTCAGCTATACTGGGGGCTGGTGAGAAATCATACTTAGTTATGAACAAATACGCTTCAGATGGAATCACCTTGGCTGAAGCAAAAAGAGAAAAAATTGAATTAAAATGGTAAATAATATGGCAGGACAAATATACATTATTGGAATGGGACCGGGATTTAAATCGATGATGACTGAAGCAGCTTTTTCGGCTATGGAAAAGTCTGATGTTATCGTTGGTTATACTGTTTATATAGATTTAGTTAAGGAACATTTTCCTGAAAAGGAATTCTTTACAACTCCTATGAAAAAGGAGATTGAAAGATGTAGAGCATGCTTTGATTACGCTATTTCAGGAAAGGATGTAGCCTTTATTTGTAGTGGTGATGCAGGGGTTTATGGAATGGCTGCACCAATGTTTGAGCTGCTGCCTGAATATACAACAGATAACTTTGGTGAAGAAAATATCACAGTTATTCCTGGTGTCACAGCTGCGATTTCAGGAGCAGCAGTTTTAGGGGCTCCAATTAATCATGATTTTTGTGTAATCAGTCTTAGCGATTTGCTTACTCCATGGGACAGAATCGAAAAGAGATTACAAGCAGCTATAATGGGAGATTTTGCCATTGCAATATACAACCCTTCTAGTCACAAAAGACATGACTATTTAAAAAAGGCATGCAGCATTATGCTTGCGGCTGGTGCAGATAAAAATAGAGCCTGTGGGTATGTAGAAAACATTGGACGAGAAGGCCAAAGCTATAACACATGCACACTTAAGGAGCTGATGGATACTGAAGTAAACATGTTTACAACAGTTTTCATTGGCAATTCTAATAGCAAAATTATTGGTGATAAAATAGTTACACCAAGGGGATATAAGTATGAATAAGGTTATTATTTTTGGCGGTACAACTGAAGGCAGAAGATTGGCTCAGGATTTAGCTGAACATGATGTGGTTAGCATTTATTGTGTTGCTACAGAATATGGCAAGGAACCAATTGAGGAATCCAGCTGTATTCACATCCATTCTGGTAGAATGGATTCAAATGAGATGTTAAAGCTTTACCAGTGCGAGCGACCTGATGCCATTATTGATGCTACTCACCCCTTTGCAGAGGTTGTTAAGGGAGAGATAACAAATAGCTTAAGGAATTACGAAACTGTTCCATTTTACAGGCTTTCTAGGGAAGAAGATACGGTAGATGTTAGTAACTGTGTTTTTTTTGATTCGGCTGTGGATTGTGCTAGAGCACTTTTAAATACAGAGGGTAAAGTTTTTTTAACTACAGGAAGCAAGGAATTGCCTACTTTTTGTCAGGAGGAGTCCTTAAGAGATAGAATCATCGCTCGAATTCTTCCTAATGATGAGAGTCTAGAAATTTGCAAATCCTGTGGCTTGAAGGGAAATCAAATTGTTGCCCTTCAGGGACCATTTTCTAAAATGATGAATATTGCTTTTATGCGCGAGTACGAAGCCAATATTATGGTTCTTAAGGAAAGCGGCAAAGCTGGTGGAGAGGCAGCAAGGATAGAGGCTGCTAATGCCTGCGGTGCAAAATGCTTTGTAATCAGGCGTCCAAAGGAAGCGCCTGGCACTTATTCTTTTGCTGAGGTTGAGGATAGGCTTTTTTCTCAGTTTGATATAAAAGAGCGCTTCACAAAGGTTGATGATTTACATTCGGCAGCAGACAAAATCAAAGAAAAAATAACACCGGATATTAAATTTAATGTTTCACTAGCAGGCTTTGGCATGGGACATGCCACCTTAACAAAAGAGGTTCAAGAGCTAATAGATGATGCGGACTATATTTTCGGAGCACCGAGAATGGTAGTTGGTATAGATACTAATGCCAAAAAGTATCCATATTATCTTGCAGAGGATATTATTCCTACAATTCAAAGCCTGTCAGCAGAAATATCATATGGAATCAAAAATATAGTTGTTCTTTTCTCTGGTGATACAGGATTTTATAGTGGCGCCAGCAAACTAAAAGCTGCATTAATGGAATTGGAGTATTGCAAGGTTAAAATATTACCTGGCATCAGTACTGTCAGCGCCCTGGCAGCTAGAGCAAATGAGACCTGGCAGGAGGGCTCATTAGTTAGTACTCATGGTGTAGAAGAAGCTATATGGATGCCGGAATTGATTCAGTCGGTTTTGCATAATGAAAAAACATTTGCATTGACATCAGGCTCCAAGGACGTCAGAAAAATTGGCCAAATTCTAATTGGCTTACAGGAGAATAACACTTGTGATTTCAGAATTTTTGTGGGAACAAATCTTTATTCTGCAGAAAAGCTAGAGTGGCTTACACCAGAAAAATGCTGGAATTTTGAAAGAGATGGTTTATGTTCTTTGCTAATTAAGAATACTAAATTCACTCCAAAACAATTGTCGCCTGGAATGAAGGATGAAGAGTTTATTAGAGATAAGGTACCTATGTCTAAGGAGGAGATAAGGGCTCTTTCAATATGCAAGCTTCTACCTACAAAAGATAGTATTATTTATGACATTGGTAGTGGTAGCGGCTCAGTTGCTGTGGAGCTTGCAAGCCTTGATTCATCTGTAAAGGTTTTTGCAGTTGAACTTAAAAATGAAGCATGCAATCTCATACAAAAAAATCTTGATAGATTCATGCTGAAAAATGTAGCTGTTATAGAGGGAACAGCTCCTGATTGTCTAGAAGGACTGCCAGTTCCTACCCATGTATTTATTGGGGGGAGTGCTGGTCGTTTAGAAGACATTCTTTTAAAACTAAAAGCATATAATTCGCAAATGCGAATTGTTATTAATGCAGTCACTTTGGAGACTATAGCTGAGATAAATGCAGTCATCAAAAAGCTTGGAATTGAAAATGAAGACATAATTCAAGTTGCAGTGTCAAAGGCGAAAAAAGCTGGGGATTATTCGCTTATGCAAGGACAGAATCCAGTATACATAGTGACAATTAATATTTAACCTGAAAAGGAACAAAAACAACATATGGGGGCACATTATGGATTATTCAAGATTTATGGTAGCCGCAACTAAAAGTGGCAGCGGAAAGACAACAATAACTTGCGGCATACTAGCTGCTTTAAAAGAGAAGGGACTGAATCCATGTAGTTTCAAGTGTGGGCCAGATTACATTGATCCAATGTTTCATAGAAATGTAATTGGCGTTCCAGCAGGAAATTTAGATACTTTTTTTACAGATGATAATATTACGAAGTCACTATTTGAAAAGGAATATGAAGGTGATGTTGCAGTAATAGAAGGTGTTATGGGACTCTATGATGGCCTTGGTGGTATAGAGCTTTCAGGCTCTTCTTACGATTTGGCTAGGGTTTTATCGACACCAATTATTCTAGTAATTAATGCTAAGGGAGCAGGTAGATCAGTGCTTGCTGAAATCAAGGGCTTTTTAGACTATGATGAAGAACACTTAATTAAAGGTGTTATTCTAAATAAAACCTCTTTAGCCTTTGGCAAAACCTTGGGAGAATTAATTGAAAAAGAATTTGGCATTAAATGCTTTGGTGTTGTTCCAGAAAATAAAGATATTGAATTGTCTAGTAGACATCTAGGATTAGTATTACCGGAGGAAATAAACGAACTAAAGGAAATACTAGACCAAGAAACAAAAATGATATCTGAGGGAATTGATTTGGAGGCCATTATTGCTTTGGCAAAAGGAGCAGAACACTTAGATATAAATATTGAAAATAATAATATCGTAAATACGAATAATGTAAGACTTGCAGTAGCAAGAGACAAAGCATTTTGCTTCTACTATAGAGAGAACCTACAGATGCTAAAAGAAAGAGGAGTTGAGCTAGTAGAATTCTCCCCTATGGTGGACCATCATCTTCCTGATAATATTTCTGGAATACTTCTTGGTGGCGGTTACCCAGAAAATTATTTAGTGGATTTGCAGGGTAATACATTTATTAAACAAGAAATTAAAAAGGCAATGGATCATGGAATGCCTGTTTTAGCTGAGTGCGGCGGATTCATGTATCTATTGGATTCAATAAAAAACGAAAAAGATAAAAGCTACAATATGGTTGGCGCCATTAATGGAAAAGCAGAGTGGACCGGCAAACTAGTTAGATTTGGATATGTGACAATCGAGGCCGATGGATTTGATATTAAGGGCCATGAATTCCACTATTATGATACCGATAATAATGGTTCATCATTTGTTGCTAAAAAGCCAACAGGAAACAGAAGCTGGCCATGTATGCACAAATCAGGAAGCTCATATATTGGATTCCCACATTTGTATTATCCATCAGCACCTGTTTTTGTAGATAAATTCGTGGAGGCTATGAAAAACTATGGATGAAACTAGATACCTATTTGAAGATGTTCTAGAGAATAAATTGTCTATACAGCCATTGGATAAAAAGGCATATACCGAAATGAAAGAGGCTTGGAATAAAGTATCTAAGCCAATAAATAGCTTTGGCAGCCTAGAAGATTTGCATTCTAAAATTGCTGCTATTCAGGGATTTAAAGCTCCTGATTTATCCCACATGCGATTAATTGTTTGCTGTGGCGATCATGGAATTGTTGAGGAAGGTGTTACCCAGACAAGCCAGGACGTTACAAGAATATGCGCCACCAACATTGCAAAGGGATTAACCACTGCAGGTGTTATGGCCAAAAGTCTGGGCATAGACATTGTGGCAGTTGATGTGGGGATTAATTATTCAAAGGAAGTGCCTTACACTCTCAACAGAAGAGTAAAATATGGCACATGTAATTTCCTAAAGCAGCCAGCTATGTCAGTTGAAGAGTTTTCAAAGGCAGTTCAGGTTGGTATGGACCTTGTAAAAGAAAGCAAGGAGCAGGGATTTACCACTTTGCTTGTAGGGGAAATGGGAATTGGAAATACTACTTCTGCAGCTGTGGTTGCAGGATATCTTTTAGATTTAAACGCAGAGGCTGTAACAGGTAGAGGTGCTGGCCTTGATGATGAGGGACTTAGTCGTAAGCGCGCAGTAGTTTCTATGGCATTATCAATGTACAGTGGGCTTTCACCAGTTGAGATTTGCTCATATTTTGGTGGGCTTGAGCTAGCGGCTATGACTGGAGTTGTGATTGGTGGTGGCCTTTACAAGGTGCCAATTATAATAGACGGTATGCTTAGCCAGGTTTCAGCCTTGGTGGCGGAGCGTCTCATTGAAAACGCAAAAGACTATTTGATTCCTTCGCACATTAGCAAAGAGCCAGTGGCTATAAAGCTTGGTAAAAAGCTAAATCTGCCTACTGTTCTCGAAGCAAACATGGCAGTTGGAGAGGGAGCAGGAGCTGTTATGATGGCTCAACTTTTGAAGCTTACAGACGTTGTATTTCATGATGCTTTGAAATTTGGAGATTCAGGTGTTGAGCAGTATGAGGATTTCTCAAAGGATGATTCAAAATGATTACCTTAATTTACGGTGGAAGTAGTAGTGGAAAATCAGCTTTTGCTGAAAACTATGTATGTGCTTCAAAATGCAAAAACAAATACTATATGGCTACTATGAGTGCCAATGATAATGAATCAATAAAACGAGTTAACAATCATAGAAAAATGCGCGCTGGGAAAGGTTTTGTGACACTTGAACAACCAGTAGATATTGTTGACGCTATTTACGGCATTGATCAAATAGACCAGGGAGATTTTTCCACCGAAGGAAATGACGATATTATTTTGCTAGAGTGTCTATCGAATCTTGTGGCTAACGAAATGTTTAGAGATGGACTGGTTAACAGCTCTGATTACTGCGTTGCAAAAATAATAGACGATTTAAAAAAGCTTAGTCAGAAGGTTTCTTCAATAGTAATAGTTTCCAATAATATTTTTGAAGACGGAAGAGAATATGATGCTGGTACAAAGGATTATCTACGAGCCCTAGGCACACTTAATCAAAAACTCAGTGTTATATCTGATGAAGTTTATGAAGTAGTTGTGGGAATCGGAATTAAAATAAAGGGATGAATATATGAGAATATTAAAATCAATAGCAGTTGCATTTTCTATGTATTCAAGAATACCTATGCCGAGGTTTAATTGGGCATCAGAAGATATGAAATATCATTTGATCTTTTTCCCATGGGTAGGAGCGGTAATTGCAGTAATAGAATATTTATGGCTTTTGTTTTGTCAGCAATTTGGTTTGACACATACCGTATTTTCAATAATTGTATTAGCTATTCCTATTATAGTAACAGGCGGTTTTCACATAGATGGGTTTATGGATACAAGTGATGCCTTATCATCTTGGGGAGACAAAGAAAAGCGACTAGAAATACTAAAGGATTCCCATGTGGGAGCCTTTGCGATAATAAGGCTTATTACATTAGGATTGATACTATTTGCTGCAATATTGACTTTAAATCTTAATGGCTTTTTGGCTTGGTGTTTTACATTGTTTGCAGTTAGAGCTGTTAGTGGCATTTGTGTTGTCCGATATAAAAAAGCTAAATCAGAAGGAATTTTAAATACTTCTGCTGAAACTGCATCAGACAAGGTTGTTATGTTTTGTCTTGCAATACAGTTTATAATTTGTGCAGTTATTGCTGGAATTTATTTTCAGTGGTATTGGACTATAGGTCTTTTGGCTATATTCATTTCGTTGATTTATTATATTTATACTGCTTATTCAAAATTTGGCGGAATAACAGGTGATTTGGCAGGATGGTTCGTTTGTATGGCCGAGACCTTTTCGGCTGTGGCTATTGCACTATATACAGTTTTGAGGTAGAAAATGATTCTTATTGTAGGCGGAAGCTATCAAGGAAAAACAAAATTTGCTAGGAACAATTTCCCGGAGTGTCGCTATTTCAATCAATTGCATTTGTTCATTAAAAAAAGATTGCAAGAAGAGAAAAAGCCTATACAGATACTAACAGAAATCAAAGATGCTATAGGTGATGGACAGTGGGTTATCATTTCAGATGAGGTTGGGAATGGTGTTGTACCTATTGAACAAGAGGATAGAGAATACAGAGATATTACAGGCAAGATTCTCATAGAATTAGCTGATGAGGCTGAAGAGGTTTATAGAGTGGTCTGTGGTATCGGACAAAGGATAAAGTAATGGATAGAAAGTTTACCTTGATTCGCCATGGCAAAACGGCAGGGAATTATGAAAAGAGATACATAGGAGTCACAGATGAGCAGATGACGCTGGATGGTGAAAATGAAATTAGACTCCGTGAGTATCCTGAAGCAGACATAGTTTATTCCAGCCCATTAAGTAGATGCATACGTACATCTAAAATTATTTATCCAACCAATGAAATAGTTATTGTAGAGGATTTGCGGGAAACTGATTTTGGACTTTTTGAGGGGAAAAACTATAAAGAGCTTTCCCATAACCCAGATTATATTGCCTGGATGGAAAGTGGCGGTGAGGATGCTTTCCCAGGTGGAGAAAGCAGAACTCAAGCGATTCAAAGAACAATGGAAGGCTTTGCAAAGGTTTTAGAGCAAAGTAAAAATTATAGGAGCATTTCAATTGTAGCTCACGGAGGAACGATAATGGCTATACTCAGTGAGCTTTTTGGGGGAGAATATTATTCATATCATGTCGAAAACGGTGAGGGATATACTTTTGATTTATCATTTGATGGCATTTGTAGCGGGCTTTGTCCTAGATCTTTTCTTAGGGGATCCAATTAATTGGCCACATCCAATAAGATGGATTGGCAGTTTGATTGGATTTACCACAAGAGAATTATTGGATAGAGCTGATAGAAGCTTAGATACTGATTCTATCCATAAACGCAAGAGGTTATATGGATTATTCTTAGTAATTATCGTAATCACGATATCAGGCGGGATTTCATTTTTACTCTTATTTAGCGCTTACACAATAAATACATTATTAGGGGTTATTATAGAAGCTATAATGACCTACTATTGCTTGGCTTCAAAGTCCTTATATTCTGAAAGCATGAAGGTTTTCCATGCCCTTAAAAATGAGGGGCTTGATTCTGGAAGAAGAGCGGTTTCTATGATTGTTGGTAGGGACACTGTAAACTTAGATCAAAATGGTGTAATTAAGGCGGCAGTTGAAACTGTGGCTGAAAACACATCTGACGGAGTTATTGCGCCTATGATTTATCTTGCTATAGGCGGTCCAGTTTTGGGATTCATTTACAAAGCGATTAATACAATGGATTCTATGGTAGGATATAAAAACGATAAGTATATGGATTTTGGCAGAATTGCAGCCAAGCTAGATGATATAGCAAACTTTATACCCGCTCGAATAAGTGCTTTATTAATGATTATTAGCTGTTTGTTTTTAGGAAGCCACTATAGTTTTTTTAGTGCAATTAGAATATATGCTAGAGACAGATATAATCATTCTAGCCCAAATTCAGCTCATACTGAAAGTGTATGTGCAGGGGCCTTAGGGCTTAGACTTGCAGGACCAGCCAGTTATTTTGGAAAAACTATTAACAAGCCATTTATCGGAGATAATATAAGGACCATTCAGCTTGATGACATAAAAAGAGCAAATGTGCTTATGTTTGCTACAGCCTTTTTATGTCAGATTATTTGCATATTAATATTATTACTAGCTATTTAAGGAGTATGTCATGCACGGTGGAGACATTTATAGAAACAACATACATTTTGACTATTCAGTAAACATCAATCCTTTAGGGGTCCCTCAAGAGGTTCAGTGGGTTCTCACAGAGGCAGCTTTACATGCTAATAAATATCCTGATATTTTCCATGAGAGCTTAGTATCTGACACTTCAATGTTATTTGATGTGCCTGGACATCAGATTGTTTATGGAAATGGTGCTTCGGAATTGATAATGGCTATTTGCCATCACATTTTTCCTAAAAAGGTTATGCTTTTAGCACCTAGCTTCTCAGGCTATGAGTCTTGTATCAATGGTGCGGTTCCGAAATGTAATATTGTTTATCATTATTTACAGGAAGACAATGACTTTGAACTTCACCACAATATTGTTGAGCAGATAATGGTAGAAAAACCAAATCTATTATTCTTAACTAATCCTAACAATCCAAATGGAAGATTAATAGATGCCCAATTGCTTGAGGACATTATAGAGCAATGTGAAAAAGTAGGAACCACTGTGGTTGTAGATGAATGCTTTCTTCCTTTAACTGGTAGAGAAAAAGAATTATCCTTGGCATATCAATTAAATAAATATAAAGCACTTATTGTTCTTCGTGCCTTCACTAAAACATTTGCTATTCCAGGCGTTAGACTTGGATATGCATTATGCTCTAAAAAGTCATTAGCAGATGGTCTAAGAGCTCATTTGCCTGAATGGAATTTATCTATATTTGCTCAGATGGCTGGAGCAGAATGCTTAAAGCATAGGGATTATGTTGACGAAGCTGTAAAAGTGATCGAAAAGGAAAGAGATTTCCTCACAGAATCATTACGCAAGCTGGGATTAAAAGTATTTAAATCTGATGCTAATTTTATAATGTTCAAATCTAATGATCCATTTCTTGTAGAAAAACTATTGGATTACAAAATAATGATTAGAGATTGTTCTGATTTTGTTGGGCTTAACCATGGTTACTATCGAATTGCAGTGAAACTACATAATGAAAATGAAGGCTTGCTCTCAGCCCTGGGAGACATTGTAAATGGGTAACTAATGGAATATTTAAGCTTATCAGATTATTTAAAAAGTAAATATGGCTGCAAGGTTTACAAGCTATCTTTGACTAGTGGATGCACTTGTCCTAATAGGGACGGCACAATTAGCACCGGAGGATGTATTTTTTGTTCTGAGGGTGGTTCAGGAGACTTTGCAGCAAAGGAATTAGACCTGGATAACCAAATTGCATCTGCTAAAAAGCTGGTGGATGGTAAAATCTCTGCTAAGATTCCTGAAAATGAGAGAAAGTATATTGCTTATTTTCAATCCTATACAAATACCTATGGGAATCAGGAGCGGTTGATGCAATTGTTTAGCCAGGTCCTTGCTTATCCTGAAATTGTTGGCTTGTCCATAGGCACTCGACCAGATTGCTTAAGTGATCAGATGATTTCTTTTCTTGCTGAGTTAAATCAGACAAAGGAAGTGTGGGTCGAGCTTGGACTTCAAACTATTCATGAGGATACTGCAAGACTTATAAATAGAGGATATGAGCTACCTGTATTTGAGGATTCCTACAAGAGACTTACTGATGCAGGTCTAAAGGTTGTTGTCCATGTGATACTTGGCTTACCTGGAGAAAGTGAAAAAGCTATTTTACAAACAGTTGAATATTTAGCAGGTTTAAATCCAACTCTTTTTGGAATTAAGCTTCAATTATTACATGTATTAAAAAATACAGCTTTGGCTGAAATGTATGAAAAAGAACCATTTCATATATTTGAGCTGGAGGAATATTGCGAGTTAGTTTGCAAATGTCTTAAATTAGTTCCACCTGAAACAGTTATACATAGATTAACTGGAGATGGACCCAAAAAACTCTTAATTGCTCCTATTTGGAGCGGTAATAAAAAGGTTGTTATTAATACAATGAGACGATATATTACAAAAATGTGAAAAAATTGTGTTGACATCGTGAGAACTATGTTATAAAATTTCCATGTTTCTATAATAATATCGGTTTTGTAATTGTATTTATTAGGAGTTTTTATGATTACAGTTCGCACAAAAAAGAGAATTGGAATGGGTCAGATGCAGTTAACTGGCCGTCAGGAAGAGAACTTTGTTATTAATTTAGGACAAAGTTTATTAGATTTTGTTGAAAAATATTCTGAGGAAGAGGATTATAAATCATCAATTCTTTATGGTACAGTTGGTGAGCTTGTTCAGAATAAAGATATTGATGGAATAAAGAAGCTATTTAAAAACATCCAGGTGTTTGGTACATATGACAAGGTTACAGGCATGACTACCAAATACAAAAACATTTCTACAGCTTGTGGTCTTACTTATAATGGTACTGTTTTTGAAGGACGTCCAGATGAAAAGACTGAGCTTGACAGAATTGTTTCACATACATGTGCTATGTGCTCTAAGCAGGGTGATGAGTTTATCGGAAAGCTTCTTGCTTAATCCATTGCAGATTATTATATTATATATCAAAGAATAAAGTTGGTTTTTGAGTTTTCTCAGGCCAACTTTTTTTATTAGATTAATGGATTCACAGGGGATATGAGATGGCTGATAGATTGATTTTTCATATAGATGTAAATAGTGCTTTTGTTTCTTGGTCAGCGGTTGAACAACTGAATAATGGAGGTATTGATTTGCGCCAGGTGCCTTCTATTGTGGGCGGTGACCCAAAATCTAGAACAGGTATTGTTGCAGCTAAATCTATTCCAGCTAAAAAGTATGGGATTGTTACAGGAGAACCAGTGAGCCAAGCCCTTCGCAAATGTCCTAATTTAGTTATAGCCAAATCAAACTTTAATTGGTATGTTAAGTGCTCTAGAGCATTTAAGGTTATTTGTCAGGAATATACACCTACGATGCAATCCTTTTCAATAGATGAGGTGTTCTTAGATATGTCGGGAATGCATTACATTTATCCTGATCCTATTGCTACGGCAAATGAGATAAAGGACAGAATCTATAATGAGCTTGGTTTTACAGTAAATGTAGGTATAGGTGAAAATAAGCTTTGCGCCAAAATGGCCAGCGATTTTGAAAAGCCAAATAAAGTACATACATTATTTCCTGATGAAATAAAAGCTAAAATGTGGCCTCTTCCTGTAGGTGAATTATTTACCTGTGGAAAATCTTCAGCAGCTAAATTAAAATCCTTTAACATTAACACTATTGGACAGCTGGCAAATGCTTCAATGGAAGAGCTTTCTATGCTTTTTAGTCCAAAGGGAGCTTTGCATTTTCATCAATATGCTAATGGAATTGACGATTCACCAGTGGTGGATGAGCCTGAGGATGCAAAGGGCTATTCCGCCGAGACCACAGTGGAAGAGGATTTGGTGGATATAGAAAGTATTAATAGATTGCTTTTAGCTCAGGCAGATGTGGTGACAGCCAGGATGAGGGCTGATGATGGTAAATGTAGATGTGTGGGAGTGACATATAGAACTCTAGATTTTACAAACAAATCTCACCAACGAAAAATTGAGGTTGCCACAGATGTAACAGATGAAATTTATAAAATAGCAAAAGAGCTTATTAAAGAAAGCTGGCATGGAGAGCCTATTAGACTACTGGGGCTATCAATAACAGATATCGATAGAGATGGTTTTGAGCAACTATCATTGTTCCAAGATGAAAATAAAGAGAAGAGAAAAGCACTAGACTCGACTCTTGATTCAATCAGAGGTAGATTTGGAAATGGGGCAGTTCAAAGAGCTAGTACCCTTGATACAGCAGGTAGAATTAACAGGAAGTTCAAAGCGGAGCAAGACTTAAAAAATGAAGGAAAGAGACCTTGAGTTTATACACAGTTTTTGGGCATTGGTAACGTTTTCAATATTTTTTACTTAAACGTTTACGAAAATTCGAAAATCTATTGACAACAATTAAATTACATGGTATCTTCTCAAACGTAGTGTGTAACTTGTAACCAATCAAGGCACGAACTATACATAATAACTTTTAGTATTTATGTGGGTTCGTGTCTTTTTTTATGCTTTTTTACCCATCACCTAGCATTAAAAAAGACGAAACAATTCACATAGGTACGACAAAATTTTTCATGTATAGGAGATAAAAAAATGAAAGACAAATTATTCGGTGTATTGCAGCGTGTAGGAAGATCCTTCATGCTCCCAATCGCAATCCTTCCAGTAGCAGGTTTGCTTCTTGGAATCGGTGGTTCATTCACAAACTCAACAATGCTTGAGACATACCACCTCACATCACTTTTAGGACCTGGAACAGTAGGTAACGCTATTCTTACTGTTATGAATGACGCAGGTAACATTGTATTTGCTAACTTACCAATCATCTTTGCTATCGGTTGTGCAATCGGTATGGCAAAGAAGGAGAAGGAAGTAGCAGCTTTAGCAGCAGCAATTGCATTCTTAATCATGCATGCTTCAATCGGCGCTATGATCACAATCAATGGCGGAACAGAGAAGATGCTTGATGGTACAGTAGCTTCAGTTTGCGGTATCACATCATTACAGATGGGTGTATTTGGTGGTATGATCGTAGGACTTGGTGTTGCTGCGCTTCACAATCGTTTCTATAAGATTCAGCTTCCACAGGTATTATCATTCTTCGGTGGTACAAGATTCGTTCCTATCATCTCTGGTTTGGTATATACAGCTGTTGGTATGCTTATGTTCTTTGTATGGCCATTCGTTCAGCAGGGAATCTACGCATTAGGAGCACACGTTCTTGAGTCTGGATACGCTGGAACATGGTTCTACGGATTAATGGAAAGACTTCTTATTCCATTCGGTCTTCACCATGTATTCTACCTTCCATTCTGGCAGACAGCCCTTGGCGGAACATTCGTTGTTGATGGAAATGTTATCGAAGGTGCTCAGAACATCTTCTTCGCACAGCTTGGTGCACACGAGGAAATTAGTCACTTTGCAGTTTCAGCTACAAGATTCATGTCTGGTAAGTTCCCACTCATGATTTTTGGTCTTCCTGGAGCAGCACTTGCTATGTACAGAACAGCTCTTCCTGAGAAGAGAAAGGAAGTAGGAGGTCTTCTTCTTTCAGCAGCTCTTACTTCAATGCTTACTGGTATCACAGAGCCAATCGAGTTCACATTCTTATTTGTAGCTCCAGCTCTTTACGGTATCCACTGCGTATTCGCTGGTGCAGCTTACATGCTTATGCACATGCTTGGCGTAGGTGTAGGTATGACATTCTCAGGCGGTCTTATCGACTTAACATTATTCGGTATTATGCAGGGTAATGCAAAGACTAGCTGGGTAATGGTTCCACTTGTTGGTATCGGTTACTTTGTAGTTTACTATTTCTTATTCAGCTTCCTTATCAAGAAGTTTGACCTTAAGACTCCTGGTCGTGATGCTGATGAAGAAGTTAAGCTTTACAGACGTTCTGATTACAATGCAAAGAAGGAGTCTGTTTCAGACAACACTTCTGAGAAAATTACAAATGGTCTTGGTGGAAAGGCAAACATCTCTGATGTAGATTGCTGTGCAACAAGACTTCGTATTACAGTTAAGAAGTCTGAGCTTGTAAATGATGCTATGCTCAAGGCTACAGGCGCTTCTGGTGTAGTACACAAGGGTAACGGCGTTCAGATTATTTATGGACCACACGTTACAGTTATCAAGTCAAATCTTGAAGATTATCTTGAGACTGCTCCAAATGTTGAATATAATGGAGCAAACGAGACAGTTGCTGAGGAGGCAAAGGCAGAGGAATCTGCAGAGCCAACAGGCAAGGTTGTTAAGACAGTTGTTCTTGGTAGCCCACTTACAGGTGTAGCTGCAGATTTAGCAGAGACTCCAGATGATGTTTTCGCACAGAAGATGATGGGTGATGGTGCGGTTGTTACTCCTAATGATGGTAAGGTTGTAGCTCCTGCAGACGGAACAGTTGTATTTGTATTTGACACAAAGCATGCTATCGGATTCAAGACAGATGATGATGTAGCTATGCTTCTTCACTTCGGTATTGACACAGTTAAGCTTAAGGGTGAAGGCTTCAATGTTCACGTTACTAATGGACAAAAGGTAAAGAAGGGTGATATCCTTATGGAAGCAGACTTAGATTTCATTTCTAAGAATGCGCCTTCTATCGCTACTCCAGTTCTTTGTACAGAACTTAAGAGTAATCAGAAGCTTCGTCGCCTTGGCGATGGTGCTATCAATGCTGGTGAGGATTTACTTGCAGTAGATTTTTACGAGTAAACTTTTGAGGAGTTTCAAATGTATAGAGTTGAAAAGGTGCTTAATCATAATGCGTTAATTGGCATACTAGAGAACACAACTCAAGAATTTCTCATCATGGGAAAAGGAATTGGCTTCGGTAAACATGTTAGCGAAACGATTGATGTAGCTGATGAACATAAGGTTTATTCTCTCAAAGAATCAACCGACCGTGGTGATAAAAAGGATTTGGTGACATCTATTGACCCTGTATATCTTGAAATTGCGAATGAGTTACTAGATGGAGCCGAGGCAGAGTTTCAGACCATAGATAGGGATGTGATGCTGCCTTTGGCTGACCATATAGAATATGCTGTTAAAAGAAGTAAGAGCAATGAACAGCTTAGAAACCCCTTGACAGACGATATTAGAGTATTATTTCATGCTGAGTTCAAGGTTGCTGAAAAAGCAAAGGATATTTTATACAATCGTTTAAATATTGTTTTGACTGACGATGAGATAGGTTATATTGCACTTCATATCCATTCATCTATAATGGATCAGGCAGTTTCTCAGGCTATGCAAATGGCCGAGGCTGTTAGAAAGTGCGTCTCATTAGTAGAAGCAGAGACTGGCAAAAAAATAGATATTCAATCATTGTCTTATAATAGGCTGCTCAATCATATCCGTTATATGATAGCTCGTACTTTAAAAGGCGAAGTAATTAAACTCGATATGAATGACTATATTAACGCTACTGCAGCAAATTCATTTAAAATGTCTACCAAGATTTGCGACGAATTAGGCAAAAGTCTTGGAAAAGAGATAGACAGTGCCGAAATAGGATATCTGGCTATGCATATCGAAAGGATTGCATTAGACGAGATGGATTAGTTCAAACAATTCAAATAGCCCACTTTTTTATGAGTGGGCTATTTTTTTTTGCATTTCTATGATAAAATAATTGATTGGTTGGATAAAATTTAATTCTTTGAGAAAAGAGGTATTATTTATGACAAAGATTGATATAATTTCTGGATTTTTAGGTGCTGGAAAAACTACTTACATCAAAAAGATGCTTGAGGAAGCATATAAGGGTGAAAAAGTAGTACTTATAGAGAATGAGTTTGGTGAAGTAGGCATTGATGGCGGATTCCTTAAGGACGCTGGTATCACTATTTCTGAAATGAATTCAGGATGCATCTGCTGTTCATTAGTAGGAGACTTTGATAAGAACCTTCATGAGGTACTTGAGAAGTTTAATCCTGATAGAATTCTCATCGAGCCATCAGGTGTTGGTAAGCTTTCTGATGTTATGACATCAGTTATCAAATTAGAAGAGTCAGCAGACGTTAAGCTTTGCGGACTTGTTACTGTTGTTAATGCTCTTAAAGCTTCTAAGCAGATGAAGGCATTTGGCGAATTCTTCAACAACCAGATTGAGTTTGCTACAACAGTTGTTCTTTCACGTTCACAAACAGCTACAGAGGACCAGCTTGAGTTCTGTGTAAAGCAGATTCAAAAGCTTAACCCAAAGGCTGCTATTATTACAACACCTTGGGATGAGATTACTGGTGAAAAGCTTCTCTCAGTAATGGAAGGACAGGATAATCTTGCTAGCGAGATGAAACATCTTGCAGAGGAAGCTCATGAGCATGAGGAAGAAGAGCATGAGCATCACCATCATGATCATGACCACGAGGAGCATGAGCACCATCATCACGATCATGACCACGAGGAGCACGAGCATCATCATGACCATGATCACGAAGAGCATGAGCATCATCATCACGATCATGACCATGAGGAGCATGAACATCATCATGAGCATGGAGAAAATTGTACATGTGGTTGCCACGATCACGATCATCATCACCATCATGCTGATGAAGTATTTAATACTTGGGGCATTGAGACACCTCACAAGTTTGAGCGTGCTACAATTGAAAAGGCAATGAAGGCATTTGCTAATACAACAGACTATGGCACAATCATCCGTTCAAAGGGTATGGTTGAGTCAGTAGAAGGCGGTTGGATTTACTTCGATTTCGTTGACGGAGAGTACGAGCTTCGTGATGGAGAGCCTGACTACACAGGACGTCTTGTTGTTATTGGTGCTGATGTTGATGAGCACAAGATTGAGGAACTTTTCGGATTATAATTTAGATAGAGGTTAGAATGGCAAAAGATATACCAGTTTATGTCTTTACTGGATTTATGGATAGTGGAAAAACTACCCTTATTCAGGAGACATTGTTTGAAAATGACTTCGCTGCAGGCGGAGAGGATAGAATCCTCATTTTATCATGTGAGGATGGCGATGTAGAATATGACATCGAGAAGCTTAAAACTATTAATGCTAAGGTTGCGACTATTGATTCAGAGGAAGAGTTTAATCTTGAAAATCTTACTCGCATATCAAATGAGTACAATCCTGATGTAATTTTCCTTGAGTACAACGGTACTTGGGGTGTGGACAAAATTTATGATGAGCCCCTTCCAGAGGGATGGGTTCCTGCACAATCACTTGCTACAGTTGATGCTACTACCTTTGAGATGTACCTTAACAATATGCGTACCATGATAATGGAACAGATTTTTAAGGCAGAAGTAGTTATCATCAATCGTTGTACTGACGAAACACCTAAGACTAAGTTCCGTGGACAGATTAAATCAATGAATAGACCAGCTCAAATCGTTTACGAGAGAGCAGATGGTACAATTGATGATTCTCCAGAAGAATTACCATTTGATATTAATGCAGATGTTATAGAGATTACAGATGCTGATTATGCAATATGGTTTATGGATTGCATGGAAAAGCCAAAGAAATATGATGGTAAAAAGATTCATTTCTTGGGACTTGTTTACAATCCTAATGATGGCAAGCTTAGAAAGGATGTATTTATTCCTGGCAGATTTGCTATGACATGCTGTGTAGAGGATATTCAGTTCCTTGGAATGAAGTGCAAATGGGACAAGGCATCAACACTTGGACATCGTAGCTGGATTGATATTACAGCTCAAATTAAAGTTGAATTTGCAAAAGAATATAAGGGCAAGGGACCGGTTCTTTATCCAATAAGCGTTACTGAAGCTAATAAGCCTGAGGATGAATTAGTTTATTTTAGTTAATAGCAAAAGTTACTATTCCTAGTCAGAATAGTAACTTTTTTACTATAATTGGTAACTTTTGAAACACTTTAGCACTTTACAATGCGACAGTGTCGTGTATAATAGAAAAAGTGTAAATTGATATTCCAAGATATGGGAAGGAGTCTATGTTATGTATGCAATTTTAAAGAAGGAAAAGCTTTCTGATAAGATTTTCCTTATGGTGGTAAAGGCACCTAGAGTTGCTTCTGGTTGTTTACCAGGACAGTTTATTATTGTAAAGATTGATGAAGAGGGAGAGAGAATCCCACTTACTATTTGTGATTATGATCGTTCTGAGGGAACAGTTACTATAGTTTTCCAGACTGTTGGAGCTTCTACAGAGAGAATGGCAAATCTTGAGGCTGGCGATGCATTTTCTGATTTCGTTGGACCACTTGGACAGCCTTCAGAGTTATGTATTGAAGCAAATTTAGAGGAAACAAAAAAGAAGAGCATTGTATTTATAGCTGGTGGTGTAGGTACAGCTCCTGTTTATCCACAGGTTAAATGGCTTAAAGAGCATGGCGTTAAGGCTACTGTAATCATTGGTGCTCGTTCAAAGGACATTCTTTTCTATGAGGATGAGATGAGAGCAGTTGCTGATGAGCTCTACCTTGCTACAGATGATGGCAGCTATGGATTCCATGGAAATGGTTGCCAGCAGCTTCAGGCTCTTGTAGATGCAGGCAAGAAGTTTGATCATTGCGTAGCTATTGGTCCTATGATTATGATGAAATTTGTATGTCTCCTTACTAAGGAGCTTGGTATACCTACTGTTGTATCTATGAACCCAATTATGGTAGATGGTACAGGTATGTGTGGTGCATGCAGACTTGTAGTTGGTGATCAGGTTAAATTCGCTTGTGTAGATGGTCCTGAGTTTGATGGACACCTTGTTGATTTTGACCAGGCTATGGCTCGTGCAAAGCAGTACAAGACAGAAGAAGGAAGAGCTCTTCTTAAGCAGCAGGAAGGCGACACTCATCACGGTGGCTGCGGAAATTGTGGAGGTGACAAATAATGGGAGACGTATTAGTTAGAGTA
Source organism: Pseudobutyrivibrio sp. (assembly GCF_015057185.1). Lineage (GTDB taxonomy): Bacteria > Bacillota > Clostridia > Lachnospirales > Lachnospiraceae > Pseudobutyrivibrio. The sequence goes on from NZ_SVEV01000019.1 coordinate 68,353, forward strand.
CCTATTTCAGAGCAGGATCCAAAGGTCCGCGCTACAAATTTCGAAGAGGTTTGCCTTGGATATACAGAGGAAGAAGCTGTAGAAGAGGCTAGCCGTTGCCTTAATTGCAAAAAGCCTATGTGTGTAGGCGGCTGCCCTGTATCTATCAATATTCCTGCATTTATCGAGCAGGTTAAAAATCGTAACTTTGAAAAAGCATACGAAATCATTTCTGAGTCATCAGCACTTCCAGCAGTATGTGGTCGTGTTTGTCCTCAGGAGTCTCAGTGCGAAGGTAAATGTATTCGCGGCATCAAGGGCGAAGCAGTTGCTATCGGAAAGCTTGAGCGCTTCGTTGCTGATTGGGCTAGAGAGCACGGCGTTAAGCCTAAGAACACATCTACTCCTAATGGACACAAGGTAGCAGTTATTGGTTCAGGTCCTTCAGGTCTTACAGCTGCTGGTGACCTTGCAAAGGCTGGATATGATGTTACTGTATTTGAAGCACTTCACGAAATGGGTGGTGTTCTTGTTTACGGTATTCCAGAATTCAGACTTCCAAAGGAAAAAGTTGTAAAGGCTGAAGTAGAGAACGTAAAGGCTCTTGGCGTAAAATTCGAAAAGAACGTAATTATCGGACGTTCAATCACAATTGATGAGCTTATGGAAAAGGAAGGCTTCGAGGCTGTATTCATCGGATCAGGTGCAGGACTTCCAATGTTTATGCACATCCCTGGTGAGCAGGCTAATGGAGTATTCTCTGCAAACGAATACCTTACACGTAACAACCTTATGAAGGCCTTCAAAGAAGGCTATGATACACCAATCGCTCGCGGCAAAAAGGTTATAGTAGTTGGTGGTGGTAACGTAGCAATGGATGCTGCACGTACAGCACTTCGTCTTGGAGCAGAGGTACACGTTGTATACCGTCGTTCAGAAGCTGAGCTTCCTGCAAGAGCAGAAGAAGTACATCACGCAAAAGAAGAAGGTGTTATTTTTGATCTTCTTCAGAATCCTGTTGAAATTCTTGTTGATGAAGAAGGCTCAGTACGTGGATGCAAGATTATCAAGATGGAGCTTGGCGAGCCTGATGCTTCAGGTCGTCGTCGTCCAGTAGAAATTCCAGGTTCTGAATACGAAATCGAATGTGACACAGTTATCATGTCACTTGGAACTTCTCCAAACCCACTCATTTCCAGCACAACCGTTGGACTTGAGACAAACAAAAAGGGCTGTCTAATCGCAACAGAGAAGGGTGCCACAACAAAAGAAGCCGTTTATGCCGGTGGTGACGCCGTAACAGGTGCCGCAACAGTTATTCTTGCCATGGGTGCCGGAAAAACTGCCGCAGCCGCAATCGACGAATACTTCAAAAATAAGTAAAACTCAACTCCGTTCACAAATGTGGACGGAGTTTTTTTCTCTTCCCTCTTAAATTTCCCGAAAGCCACATTCCCCATAACTATCTGATTCTGCCTCCCACCCTGGCCTGGCCCCCTGTCTATGGAACTTCGCAAGAATATTTTGTTTTCCTAATATGCAAAGACTCGCATCTTTTATTAGCATGTGTCTTTCTCATGTCTGTACAATTTTGAAAAAGGTATTTTATGGGCGGACACGAAAATGTATATTTAGTACAACTCAGGCTCAGGGGGAATTGGGCGATTTGGGAGTGAACCTAGAAAAATAAAAGCTGGATTATCAATATATTGGCATGCGCCGCTAGGACGGCGGCGCAAGTGCGACACGCGACACGATGTCGTATAAAGCACGGTGCCAATATATGATAATCCAGCTTTGTGATTTTTCTTGGTGAACGTATTATGAGCCCAATTCCCCCTTGAGACCTGAGTTGTACCAATTAGAACTACTAATATGTCCGCCCGCACAAAAATACATTTTTCAAAATAGTTCATCCATAGAAAGACACATGCGGGATGCTCCCTTTTGCATATTGGAAAACT
>NZ_SVEV01000020.1 GCF_015057185.1 Pseudobutyrivibrio sp.
AGTTCATCCATAGAAAGACACATGCGGGATGCTCCCTTTTGCATATTGGAAAACTAAAAATATTCGCGAAATTGTTCTTAAAAAGGGTGGCGGCAGGCGGCCTGGGGTGGGTGGATAAAAAACACAGGTGGAGTGAGGCAAATAGGGCCTAGGAAGGGAAGTGTAAGGGCATAAAGAAAATAGACAGGCGAGAAGATACTTAAAAAATTTTAACTAATATCTTGACATGGGGAAAAAGTTGGGTATTATATGGAATAGTTAGTTAAAATATTTTAACTAAAATAATTTAGCTAATGAGATTATTTATCAATTGGAATGAAAAAGGAGAAAATTTATGTTTGAAGTAGTTAAAGAAGTAATTATCGACACACTTAGCTGTGCAGCAGAGAAGGTTACAATGGAGGCTAATTTGTTTGAGGACCTTGGTGCAGATTCACTTGACGCTGTTGAGCTTTCCCTTGCAGTTGAGGAAAAGACAGGTATCACAATTGATGAGGATGCTATGGCAGAGATTAAGACTGTTGCTGATATCGTTAATTATCTTGAGGAACATAAGTAATCATGGAATTAAAAGAAATTAAGGAGCTGCTGAAGGCTTTCGATGAAAGCAGCAGCTCATATCTTAGTATTAAACAGGAAGATGTAGAGTTAAAGCTTAAGAAGCCTACTAGCCAGATTGCTGTTGTAGGGCAGCAAGCAGCTCAGCCGGTTGTACAGCAGATGGTTGCCCAGCCAGATGGGGCTGCTGAGGTTTCAGAGGTTCAGGAGACTAAGGTTGATGGCGAGCTTGTGCTGGCACCACTTGTGGGAGTGTTCTATTCGGCTCCTTCTCCTGAGGAAAAGCCTTATGTGCAGGTTGGTGACAAGGTTAAATCTGGTCAGGTTCTTTGCCTTATTGAGGCCATGAAGATGATGAGCGAGATTACTTGCCCAAAGGATGGCGTGGTTAAGGAAATCTACGTTAAGAATCAGGATGTTGTTGGCTTTGAAGAGAAGCTGTTCCTCATAGGAGATTAGTTATGTTTAAGAGAATTTTAATTGCTAATCGCGGGGAAATAGCAGTGAGAATAATCAGGGCATGCATGGAGATGAATATCGAGTGTGTTGCTGTTTATTCTACTGCTGACAAAGAATCTTTACATGTAAAGCTTGCAACAAAAAGTATCTGTATTGGACCTGCTAGGGCAGCTGATAGCTATTTGAATATGGACGCTATTATATCTGCGGCGCAGGTGACGGGGTGTGATGCGCTTCATCCCGGTTTTGGCTTTTTGTCAGAGAATTCCGAGTTTGTACGTAAATGCGAAGCAGCGGGAATTACTTTTATTGGGCCTACAGCGGATGCTATGGATGCGCTGGGAAATAAGGCTGCAGCGAGAAAAATGATGATGAAGGCTGGAGTTCCAGTGGTGCCAGGCTCGGATGGACCGGTTGAGGATTATAAAAAGTTAGAGAAGATTGCAAAGAAAATCGGATATCCTGTTTTAATTAAGGCCAGTGCCGGAGGCGGTGGTCGCGGAATGCGCAGGGTGTACCATCCTGAAGATCTAAAAAAGCTGTATGAAGAAGCAAAGGCTGAGACTAGAGCTTGTTTCAATGATGATGAGATGTATGTTGAAAAGCTAATCATAAACCCAAGACATATTGAGTTTCAGATTTTAGCTGATGAACATGGAAATGTTATTCATTTAGGGGAGCGCGACTGCTCTATTCAACGTAAGAACCAAAAGTTGATAGAGGAAAGCCCATGTATGTATATAAAAGATGACTTGCGAAAGTCAATGGGAAAAGCGGCTGTAGCAGCTGCAAAGGCGGCTGGCTACAGAAATGCAGGGACGGTTGAATTTGTTTTGGACGAAAAAGACCATTATTATTTCATCGAAATGAACACTCGTATTCAGGTTGAACACGGGGTTACTGAGGCCGTTACCGGCATTGACCTTATAAAACAGCAGATTCGAATTGCTTTCCATGAGCCTCTTAAAATTAGGCAAAAGGATGTAAAAATAAATGGCCATGCTATAGAGTGCCGAATTAATGCAGAGGATCCTGCAAAAAACTTTATGGCAAATACAGGTAAAATATCATTTTTGAATTTCCCTGGTGGCCCTGGAGTAAGAGTTGATACATTGCTGTATAACGGCTATGAGACAAGCCCATTTTATGATTCTATGATGGCAAAAATTATCGTTCATGCACCGACTAGACTTGAAGCTATCAGACGAATGCGAAGGGCGCTTTTAGAGCTTGTTACCGAAGGTATTACAACTAATGGTGATTTTGACTATTTGCTTTTGCATCATCCTGATTTTATTAAGGGTAATTACAATGTCAGCTTTATAGAAGAGCATATGGATGAGATTCTTGCTTGGGATAAAGCTGTAGAGGTTGAATAATGAACATTGTTGATGAAAGAAAGAATAAGTTTAATCGCTATAAAGATTTACGTGAAAACCCAACTGAATTATTGGAACCAGCCATAAAGCCTGTGAAGGAATATGGCGTTTGGGACAGGATAAATGATATTGCAGATGAGGGTTCATTTAAAGAATTTTCATTTGAGTTTCCAGAAACAAATCCCCTTGATTTTGACGGATACGTGGAAAAGAAAGAGGAGCTTAGACAGGAAAATGATTGTCATGATGCAATAGTTTCTGGCATATGTGAAATTGATGGTCATTCAGTGGTGCTTGCTGTTATGAATAAAAAGTTCATGATGGCTTCAATGGGAATAGAACTGGGGGAGACAGTTTGTAACGCTGCTGAATATGCGGGAAAACATAAGCTACCATTTATTATTTTCACAGCCAGCGGTGGAGCCAGAATGCAAGAGGGCATACTTAGTCTGATGCAGATGGCAAAAACAAGTGCAGTGATTCAGAAGTTCAAGGATGAAGGGGGGCTTTATATTACAGTTCTCACTCATCCAACAACAGGAGGCGTTTCTGCAAGCTTTGCGACTTTAGGAGATATAACATTGGCTGAGCCTAAAGCCCTTATAGGATTTGCAGGACCTAGAGTTATTGAACAGACTATTGGGCAAAAGCTTCCTGAAGGATTTCAAAGAGCTGAGTTCCTTGAGGAGCATGGATTTGTAGATGAAATAGTTAGAAGAGAAAACATGAAAGAAACTCTTTCAAAGATTCTGATGTTGCATGGTAAATAGGAGGTCTTTATGAATGCAATTGATAGAGTGTTAAGGGCTCGCGATAAGGATAGACCTAAGATTACAGATTATATCGATAACGTATTTACGGATTTCTTCCAGCAGAAGGGCGATTACCTGGGAAAAGATGATAAAAGCATTTATGGCGGTATAGCTCTATTTCACGGTAGACCAGTTACAGTTATTGGTCATCGCAAAGGGAATTCAGTAGAGGAAAATATTGATTGTAACTTTGGCATGCCAGGCCCAGAGGGCTATCGCAAGGCCCTTAGACTTATGAAGCAAGCTGAGAAGTTTGGCAGACCTATTATTACTTTTGTAGATACTCCTGGTGCCTATCCTGGTTTGGAAGCAGAAATGTTTGGTCAGGCTCAGGCTATTGCAGAAAACTTGGCAGGGATGAGTGCTCTAAAGGTTCCAGTTATTTCTATTGTTACTGGCGAAGGCAGCAGTGGTGGGGCTCTTGGCATTGCAGTGGCAAATAGAGTATATATGCTTGAAAATGCAATTTACTCAGTTCTTTCTCCAGAAGGTTTTGCTTCTATATTGTGGCACGATAGTGCACGAAGAGATGAGGCTGCTGAAGTTATGAAGCTTACAGCCCAGGATTTGTTGGAGTTTGGAGTTATTGATGGAATTATTTCTGAACGTGGTTGTGGACTTTCGGTTGTAAAAGAAGAGGATAATATAAATCCTTTTAACCGTTTGTTTACAAGAATTGATAAGCAGATTGCTGCAGCCTTAAAGGAATTTGATGGAATGTCAGGACAGGAACTTGCAGCAGAAAGATTCAATAAGTTCAGAAAGATGGATGAGAGATTCTTAACAGAAACATCTCAGGTAAGAATGGGAAACATATAAATGACAGGATTAAAAATACTAGCTACTGGTTCAGCAGCCCCAAGCCGAATTGTTACCAATGATGATTTGGCACAAATTGTTGAGACCAGTGATGAATGGATAAAACAGCGTACAGGAATGTCTGAAAGACATTTTGTTACTGAGGAAGAAAATCACACTTTGCTTGCAGAAAAGGCTGCAAGGGCAGCATTTGAAAAATCAGGATTGGCAAGTGAGGATATTGGAGCGATTATCGTATGTACGGTATCAGGCGATTATTTTTCACCATCAACCGCTTGCTTAGTTCAGGATAGGTTGGGTTTGAATAAAGATATTATCGCATTTGATTTAAGTGCTGGCTGTTCAGGCTTTGTATTTGGCCTTGAAACTATGCGAGGAATTCTTATGGCTAGAGGCTGCAAGGCTGGAATTGTAGTAGGTGCGGAAGTGCTTTCCAAGAAAATGGATATGACAGACAGAAGCACATGCGTGTTATTTGGAGATGGTGCAGCCGCTGCAGTAGTTACCTTGTCAGATGGATTATATTCTTCTGTTATAGGTGTGGATGGTGATGAGGACATGATACACATCAAAGCTCCAGATGGATACATTCATATGGATGGACAGGGTACATACAAATTTGCTGTGGCCACAGTTCCAAAGGTGATTGAGCAGGTAGTAAACGAAGCGGGCCTTACGTATGATGAGATTGATCATTTTGTAATGCATCAGGCTAATCTAAGAATAATTGAGTCCATTGCAAAGAAAGTAAAACAGCCAATGGAAAAATTCGTTGTAAATATTGAAAAATATGGCAATACTTCTGCGGCTAGCGTAGGACTTGCCTTAGATGAAGCTATAAAGGCTGGCAAAATCAAAGCTAAAGAAAAAATATTGATGTGTGCTTTTGGTGCTGGACGCACCTGGGGTGCCGTAATTATGGAAATGTAAAATTATTGATGAGCTGGTAACTATCAAGCTCTGAGTGTTACCGAAGGGAACATTTTAGTGACTGTAGGTAATATCTCAGGCTTGATAGTGTAACCAGCGGATTAGAGGTTGAGAATGACTTTAAGTAATTTGACTGGTACTAAGTATCCTATTATTCAGGGCGGCATGGCCAATATTGCTACAGGTGAGTTCGCCGCTGCCGTTTCAAATGCAGGTGGACTTGGGCTTGTGGCTTCAGGCGGTATGAATGCAGAGGCTCTTAGAGAACAGATTAGAATTTGTAAAAGTAAAACAGACAAGCCATTTGGTGTGAACCTAATGTTGATGAATCCTGATGTGGATAATATTGCCCAAATGCTTGTTGAAGAAAAGGTTCAGTTTATCACAACTGGCGCAGGTAATCCTGGAAAGTACATGGCTGCGTGGAAGGAAATGGGAGCCAAGGTTTTCCCAGTTGTTGCTTCCGTTGCTCTTGCAAAGATTATGGTAAGAGCAGGCGCTGACGCTATTATTGCTGAGGGTGGAGAATCAGGTGGACATGTTGGCGACATGACTACAATGACTTTATTGCCACAGGTTGTAGAAGCAGTAAATATTCCTGTTATTGCAGCAGGCGGAATCGCAAGTGGAAAACAGATGGCAGCAGCGCTTATGCTTGGAGCATGTGGAGTACAGATTGGCACATGTCTTCTTGTTTCAGAGGAGTGTCCTATTCATGAGAATTATAAGCAGACACTTATCAAATCAAAGGATAATTCCACAACTGTAACAGGACGTAGTCAGGGTGCTCCAGTTCGTATTATCAAAAACGAAATGGCCAGAGAATATTTGAAGCTTGAGGCTTCTGGCGCTAATCGTGAAGAACTTGAAAAAATAACCCTTGGTGGTCTTAGAAGAGCTGTAAATGATGGTGACATGATAAGAGGCTCTGTTATGGCAGGTCAGGTATGCGGACAATTAAACGCAATCCGTCCTGTTAAGGAAATAATGGATGAGTTATATAGCGGTGCAAAACGTACACTCGCAACCGCTAATACAATTGCAATTTAAAATGTATTTTAAATAGGCCGTAGCTATCAAGCTCTGAGTGTTACTCAAGTGAAGCATTTCAAGCTGAACGGAGTAACATCTCAGGCTTGAGAGTGTAACGGCCGAGATTAGGAGGCTTATGAAATTAGGAATTGTATATGCGGGGCAGGGTTCCCAAAAAGTTGGAATGGGTCAGGATTTCTATGAGAAATATGACACCTTCAAGACAACAATTGACAGTGCAACTGACACTGTAAAGCCAGTAACTGAAATGAATGTTGCCGAGTTAAGCTTTAATGGTCCTGAAGAGCAATTATCACAAACAAGATATACTCAGCCGGCCATGGTTGCTTTCGCCATCGGCGTTACAAAGCTTTTACATGAAAAGGGAATCAAGGCTGATTACACTTGTGGTCTTAGCTTAGGAGAGTATTCAGCTTTATATGAAGCTGGAGTTTTAGACGAGGATACAATTCTCGACCTTATCGCAAAGCGTGGAAAATACATGTCAGAGGCAGCAAATGATCATGTGGTAAAGATGTGTGCAGTTCTTGGAGCTGATAGGGAAACAGTAAAGGAAGCATGCGAGTTCGCAAATGAGTTTTACCATAATGAGAACATTGTTCAACCTGCTAACTACAATTGTCCAGGGCAGATTGTTATATCAGGCGATGCTCTTGCTGTAGATAAAGCTAGTACATTTTTAAAGGATGCTGGCGCTAAACGTATTCTTCCACTCAAGCTAAGTGGACCATTCCACACAAGCCTTATGAAGCCTGCTGGAGATAAATTGGCAAAAGAATTTGAAAGCATCGATTTCAAAGAGGCTAACTCAAAGGTTGTATTCAATTGTCTTGGCAAAGAAAAAACCAATGATGATACTGTGGCAGAGTTGTTAGAGAAACAGGTTCAATCTTCTGTGTACCTTGAGGATTCAATTAAATACATGGTGGACGAAGGTGTGGATACAATCATCGAGGTAGGCCCAGGAAAAGCAATCAGCAAATTTATTAATAAAACAGTAGATAATGTAAAGGTTTATTCAATTGATACAGTTGACGACTTTGAAAATACAGTAAAGGAGCTATTGGCATGAGTGTAGCTTTGGTAACAGGCGGAAGCCGTGGAATCGGAAGAGTTATTGCTGAGAATCTAGCAAAAGCAGGGCATGATGTAGCTATTTGCTATTCAGGAAATGAAGCAGCAGCAAAAGAGACAATTGAAGCGTGCGAGAAAATCGGTGTCAAAGGAATCTCGGTAAAAGCAGATGTAAGTAATGCAGATGATGTTGCAAATATGTTTACAACTGTTAAAGAAAATCTGGGACCTGTTGAAATCCTGGTTAATAATGCAGGTATCACAAAAGATGGATTGTTGATTCGCATGAGCGAAAATGATTTTGATTCTGTAGTAGACATTAATTTGAAGGGAACTTTCCTATGCACAAAGGCTGCCATCAAGGATATGATGAAGGCCCGTAATGGAAAGATTATAAACATAACATCTATTGTTGGAGTTCAAGGAAATCCGGGTCAGGCAAATTACTGTGCAAGTAAAGCCGGAATAATTGGATTTACTAAATCAGTGGCTAGAGAATATGGCAGCAAAGGAATTAACGTAAATGCGGTAGCTCCAGGCTTTATTCAGACAGCAATGACTGATGAACTTCCTGAGAGTGTAAAGGAAGCATATAAAAAACAAATACCTGCTGGCAGATTTGGAACACCAGAGGATGTGGCTAATGTGGTGGAATTTTTAGCATCAGAGAAGGCTTCATATGTGACAGGACAGGTTATTGAAGTTACCGGAGGTATGTAATGAGAAGAGTTGTAATTACAGGAATGGGTACAGTAAACCCGCTTGCAAATGATGTTGAGTCCACTTGGTCAGCAGTGAAAAAAGGCAAATGCGGAATTGGTCCTATAACCCATTTTGATGCGTCAGATCTAAAGGTAAAGCTTGCTGGCGAAGTGAAAAATTTTGATGCTTCAGAAATCCTCGGCCCAAAAGAGGCTAGAAGAATGGATGTGTATACTCAGTATGCATGTGCAGCAGCAAAAGAGGCCATGGAAGATGCTGGCCTTGATATGGAAAAGGAAAACGCTGATAGATGTGGATGTATTGTTTCATCTGGTATCGGTGGATTAAATACTATTGCAACTGAGCATGGTAAGGGTGAGGAAAAGGGCTATGGTAAAATTTCGCCATATTTTATTCCAATGGCAATTAGCAATATGGCAGCAGGCCAGATTGCAATTATGTATGGCCTAAAGGGTATGTGTACCTCAGTAGTTACCGCTTGCGCAAGCTCAAATAATGCAATTGGTGATTCTTTCCACAGAATTAGAGATGGTTATGAGGATGTAATGGTATGTGGTGGAGCCGAAGGAGTTGTTATGCCACTTGCTATTGGAGGCTTTCAATCAATGAAGGCTCTTTGCACAAGCGAGGATCCTAATCGTGCATCCATTCCATTTGATAAGGAACGTCATGGCTTCGTAATGGGTGAAGGTGCAGGAATCCTTGTTATCGAGGAATTAGAGCATGCTCTTGCAAGAGGTGCAAAAATATATGCTGAGATAGTAGGCTATGGCAGTAACTGCGACGCTTATCATATTACAGCTCCTAATCCAGAGGGAGAAGGCGGTGCAAAGTGTATGACTCTTGCTGTAAAGGATGCCGGCATTGAGATGAATGACATTGATTACATCAATGCCCATGGAACAAGTACAAGTCTTAATGATGCAGGAGAGACACTTGCCATTAAAAAGGCCTTTGGTGACCATGCTTATAAGCTTATGGTTAGTTCAACAAAGTCCATGACTGGACATTTGCTTGGAGCTGCAGGCGCAGTAGAGGGTATTATTACAGCTCTTGCACTTAAGGATGGTTTTGTTCCTGCAACTATTAATTATCTTGAAAAAGATGAGGCTTGTGATTTGGATATAGTTCCAAACATTGGACGTGAAGTGGATATTAAATACGCCCTTTCAAACGCCCTTGGCTTCGGAGGGCATAACGCATCCATCGTATTTAAAAAGTATTAAACATCGGTGGTAAGGATGTTAGATGAGCTGGTAAGCATCAAGCTCTTAGGTTTCTGAATGAAGCATTTTAGCTGAATGAAGAAACACTAAGGCTTGTAGCTGTAACCAGCGGATTTGGAGTTGATATGATTTTAAATAATTCAGAAATACAAGAGATTCTGCCACATAGATATCCATTTTTGTTGGTAGATAGAATTACAGAATGTGAGCCAGGCAGCTATGCCAAGGGAATCAAATGTGTAAGTGCAAACGAAATGCATTTTCTTGGTCACTTCCCTGGACATCCTGTAATGCCTGGAGTGCTCATAATTGAAGCGCTTGCACAGGTTGGAGCAGTAGCACTTTTAACAGAGGAAGAGAACAAAGGAAAGCTTGCTTTCTTTGGTGGAATCAAGAATGCCAGATTCAAAAAACAGGTAGAGCCAGGGGATGTTTTGCAGCTTGAATGTAAACTCACATCAAGAAAAGGTCCTGTAGGATTTGGCGAAGCAGTAGCATATGTAGATGGTCAAATTGCAGCAAAGGCAGAAATTTCCTTTGCCATAGGAGAATAGATTGGTTATGATGTTTCTAGGGAGTAAAAAATTATTAAAAAAGGAACAGGTACTAGAAATGTTAGAGCAGACACTTTCAGAGGTGTATACAAAGTTCAAAATACACTTTTATCAGGAAATGTTTAAGAAACTCAATTCCAGAGAGACATCACTTACTACAGTGGAATTGTTTTGCGTGGAGATTATTTATGCGCTTAAGAATCCGACTGTTGCAGAGTTTGCCAATTTCATTAATGTATCTTCTCCAAATGCAGCCTACAAGGTAAACAGTCTTATCAAAAAAGGCTACATAGAAAAGATACAGTCTGAGACTGATAGACGAGAGTTTCATTTACGTGTTACCGACAAGTATTTAAATTATTTCAATCTTTCACAGAAATACGTAAATACGGTAGTAGAACGTTCAAAGGAATTCTTTTCAAAGGAGCAGGTTGAAATCCTAGATGGTATCCTTAAGGATATGTCCCACGAGCTTATGCAAGAGGTGAACATCCCGCCGGTGACAATTTAAAAAACTACATAATAAGGCTGCAGTTACATTATCAAGCCTATGATGTCATTTTTTGAGATCGCGTGCGCTATACTCCTCAAAAAACGACACATAGAGCTTGATAAATACTGCAGCCTTATTTTTATTTAATATAATTTATCAACAGCTTGAATGTGTTCTCGACTCCTTTCTTGTGGGAGCGTTCGTATCCGTGGCTGGCATATACACCTGCTCCGATTAGGCCGTGTTTTACGTCATAGCCTGCATTTAATGCTGCGTCTGCATCTGAACCATAATGTGGATAAACATCTACAGCAAAATCGATTTTGTTATCCTTTGCTGCATTGATTAGGTTTGTAACAACATTATAGTTGTATGGTCCATTAGAATCCTTGGCACAGATACTTACCTGTGTTTCTTTGCAATCAAGGCCTTCGCCAATGCAACCCATATCTACAGAAAGAATCTCAGTAACACCCTCTGGAACTGTTCCGCAGGCACCATGTCCAACCTCTTCATATACTGTGATGTGGTGATATAGCTTGCGCTCAGGAGTGATTTTGTTGTCTGCTAAATATTTTGCCTGACCAAGTAAAATACCAACAGAAAGCTTGTCATCAAGGAAACGGCTCTTGATATAACCTGATTTTGTTACACGAGTACGAGGCTCAAAAGCTACGATGTCACCAATCATGATGCCAAGCTTTTTAGTGTCTTCGGCACTAGAAACTTCTTCATCAATAACAACTTCCATTGATTTAAATTCACGCGCAGTAGTTTTGTAATCATCGTTTACATGAACAGAGGCATCATTAAGCTGGAAAGTACCTTCGTAAACCTTGCCATCACGTGTATAAATGCGGCAGTTTTCGGCTTCTCCATTATTAGGGCTAAATCCACCAAGTGGTGTAAGCTCAAGATTTCCGTTGCTCTTGATTTTACAAACCATTCCACCAAGTGTATCCATATGCGCCTCAACAAGAATAGCATCGTCCGAATTCTTGCCACCTAAATCAACTAAGACTCCACCCTTTGTGGTAAGGACTGGATTGTATCCAAGCTTTTTATATTCAGCCATAATGTGCTTTGCCGCATTTGCGGTAAATCCAGTAGGACTGTCAATTCCAAGAATTTCTACGGCTTTATCAACCATAAATTCAACATATTCTTTTGTCTTCATAAATGTAACCTCCATTTAATTACTGACAGTATTGTACTATATTTTCCAGCTTGAAGGTCAAAAATTATTCACAGTATATTCATTGAATTGGGGAATTATAATAGATACTATATTTATATAGAAAAAACGGTTTACACCAGCACGGTAGTGTGGTAAAGTGTAGAGCAAATAAAAAGAGCTGGTGACGGGAATTGAACCCGTGACCCCTTCCTTACCAAGGAAGTGCTCTACCTCTGAGCCACACCAGCAAAATGCTTATTCAGCAAGAAAAAGCATATCAAAGCTGTGGAGTAATGTCAACCGTTGAGAGCATTTTTAAAATGACTTTTTTAAATTTGATTCAGGGGTTTTTAGGGGATAAGTATGAGAATTTCGGTATTGTCTGCAGGGGAAATTTTGACCTATCAGGAGATGCTATCTGAAATCAGGTCAAAGGAAACAACTTCTACCAATAGTGACGCCTTTACAAAGGCGCTTAACACTTCTTCAGTGGCAGATAGCACATCTACAGCCACATCCTACAAAGATATTTTTTTAGAGGCCAGTAGGAAATATGGTGTTAGCTATGATTTGCTTACAGCTATGGCGCAGCAGGAATCAGGATTTGATCCTGATGCTGTCAGCAGAAGCGGTGCAATGGGGATAATGCAGATTATGCCGGAAACAGCTAAGGGACTTGGGCTGGAGCACCCATTTGACGCCTATGAAAACATTATGGCAGGAGCCAAATACATTTCTCAGAAGCTAAAAGAGTTCAACGGGAATGTAGATAAAGCTTTGGCTGCCTATAATGCAGGAAGTAGTGTGGTAAAAAAATACAATGGAGTTCCACCATACGGAGAGACACAGAGTTATGTTAAAAGCATTAAGGCAATAATGAAACGAGGAGCTGATGTTCCTTATGCGAACTATGTTTCTAGAGATGCATCAAAAGCTGATATCGAAGAAGACCTTAGGACGCTATTAAAAATGTTGCCTGAAACAGAAGAGTATGATGTTTTACGAAAGACACTAGCGGAGATTAACTATTTATGAAAACCCCATTTGTAACAAAAGAAAAAATCCAAGAAATTACTAAGACTATCCCTACACCATTTAATATCTATGATGAAAAGGGAATGAGAGAAAATGCTAGAGCTGTAAATGCAGCCTTCAGCTGGAACAAAGGCTTCAAAGAGTATTTTGCAGTAAAGGCAAATCCAAATCCATTTATCTTAAAGATTCTTCAGGAGGAAGGCTGTGGCGTTGATTGTGCGTCATATGTAGAGCTTGCCCTTTCTAATGAGATTGGTTTCAAGGGCGATGAGATTATGTTTTCGTCTAACGATACACCAGCAGAAGAATTCAAATATGCAGATGAGCTTGGTGTCATCGTTAACCTAGATGACTTTACTCACATTGATTATTTTGAAAAGGCAGTTGGTCATTTTCCTAAGAGAATGTGCTGCCGCTATAATCCAGGTGGAGTATATGAGCTTTCAAATGGCATCATGGACAATCCTGGCGATAGCAAATATGGTATGACAAAGGAGCAGATATTTGAGGCATACCAGATTCTTAGAGACAAGGGAGTAGAAGAGTTCGGAATCCATGCATTCCTTGTTTCTAATACTGTAACTAACGAATACTATCCAGCTCTTGCTAAGGATTTATTCAAGCTCGTAGTTGAGCTCAAAGAAAAGACTGGTATTCAGCTTTCTTTCGTAAATCTTTCTGGCGGTGTTGGTATTGCATATAGACCGGACCAAAAGCCTAATGATATAGCAGTTATCGGAGAGGGAGTTCGCAAGGCATACGAAGAAATCCTCACACCAGCTGGTATAGATTTAGCAATCTTCACTGAGATGGGCCGTTTCATGATGGGACCATATGGTGGACTTGTTACAACAGCTATTCATGAAAAGCACATTTACAAGGAGTACATCGGAGTTGACGCTTGCGCAGTTGACCTTATGCGTCCAGCAGTTTATGGTTCATATCATCATGTGACTGTTCTTGGAAAGGAGCATGACGCTGAGGATCATGTATATGATGTTACTGGTTCTCTATGCGAGAATTGCGACAAATTTGCTGTAGACCGCCAGCTTCCTAAAATTGACATGGGAGACATTCTCTTTATCCATGACACAGGTGCTCACGGCTACTCAATGGGCTATAACTACAACGGAAAGCTCAAGAGTGCAGAGGTGCTTCTTCAGGAGGATGGCAGCTACAAGCTGATTCGCCGCCCAGAAACTATTAAGGATTATCTTGCGACATTTGATGAACTTGGAGTGGTTGACGGCATTCTTAAAAAGTAAGAATTTAACTTATGTGGACTCCTAAAAAAGGAGTCCATTTTTTGAAATTAATTGTTGAAAATAGTATCCCCTTTTAGTATACTATTCTTCGGACGCCGGCATGTCGGAATTGGCAGACGAGGCAGACTCAAAATCTGTTGATGGCAACATCGTGTGGGTTCAAGTCCCACTGCCGGCATAAATTAAAAGTGGTCTAGCATGGCTAGGCCACTTTTTTTTGTATGAAACATACATTTCACAACAAAAAAGCTGCGTTTCACACAATAGGCAAGGTATATATATCGTAAAATCAGTTATAATATTCGTATATGCGGTGGGGGTGGAAATGAAAATTGCAATATGTGATGATGAAAAATATATAAGAGATTTCATAGCAAAAAGCATTTCTGATGAGATTACAGATGCCATTGTTAAATGCTATGAATCTGCTGAGGACTTATTGGAAGCAGCATATAATCCTGACATTCTGTTTCTAGATATACAGATGCCTGGAATTGATGGCATGGAGCTCGCTAAGCAAGTCCGCGCTAATGGAAGTGATGCAGTGATTATCTTTGTTACTGCTTTAGAGGAATATGTTTTTAAAGCCTTCGATGTGAGAGCTTTTAATTATCTTGTTAAACCCATTGATAAAAATAAGTTAAACGAGGTGCTGCGTGCAGCCGTTGAAGAAATAATACATAGACAAACTAGAGTAACGCCAGTAGTGCCTGATAATAAGTCATTTATAATCAAATCCAATGGATTAAGCCGAAGTGTTTCTATATCAGAAATTGCATTTGCTGAGGTATTTAACCGTAGAATTGTGCTTCACATGAGTGATAATGATGAGATTGAATACTATGGACGAATGACAGATTTAGAGAATACTGTTGGAAATGATTTTTTTAGGGTTCATAGGGCATATCTGATTAATCTTTCAGCAATTCAATCTTATAATTCCAAAATTGTAAAAGTGGCTGGCGAAGAAATACCTGTTGCCCGAGGCAAGTATCAAGATTTGGTAAGAGCTTTTTTATCATTTAATACAAGAGGATTGTGATGATGGTGTCTGATGCATTCTTTAATTATTTTATGAATACTGTAATCGAGATATATTGCATAATTACTTCTGTGTTATTTATTTATTGGCTCAGGCCGTTTGTAAAAAATATGAAGTCAGTTTATTATGCAGTAGTTTTCGAATGGATTACAGACTGTATACTAAGGCATGTCGATGTCCAAAATGGAATAAGACTGACAATCTCGATTTTTTCATTGCTTTTTGTTGGCGTGATCCTTTTCTATTTAGATGAAAAAAGAAATCTTATGCAGAAAATATTTCTATGTGTTAGCTTTTTTATCATTAGATGGTTAAGCTTGGAAATATTCACTGAGCTTGGTTTTTATGAAAGAGATTTTGTTTTTAACTTTAAATTATTTAGAGAAAGCATCCCTGCAATTGTAGCTGAATATGTTGTATCAACGATTGTCGAGTATGGATTAGCTTTATTGCTACTCTTCTTCTCTATCAAGCTGCTTCTAAAAACATACAAAAATAAGCAAGAAGACCTATCTTGGAAGGAACTGATTATGTTATTAATTCCATGTATAAGCATCTTCCTTGCTACACGAATTATTTATTCGTACTATATGCTATGGTTTGATGGCATTGAAAACGGTAGCATCAAGGCTAATATTCCAGGCAATATGTATCGCATACTGTTTTGCATAATGGCTTATTTAACGCTTTGTGTTACTCTTTACTTTTACCAGAGCATAAAGGCTAACAAAGAAATAGAATACGCTAATCGCGTGCTGGCCAGACAGATTGAAGATAGCAAGCAATATGTAGGCCAAGTTGATAATGTTTATCAGCAGATGAGAGCCCTTCGTCATGATACAGGCAATCATATGGCTGTAATGAAAGGTCTTTTGGAGACAGAAAAGTATCAGGAACTAAGGGATTATCTTGGCAATTGGGAAGAGGCATATAGCAATATAGTCCCATCAGTTAAAACGGGAAATGTCGTAACTGATATTGCAATATCAGAGTTTGTAGATAGGTTTGCTGATAATGGCATAACACTAAAGACATCCTTAAAATATCCAAGTAATGTAGCTGTTAATCCATTTGAAATGTGTGTAGTTCTTACAAATGCCTTACAAAACGCCTACGAAGCCTCGCTTAGAGTTAATGAGCCATATGTTGAAATAACATCAGTTGAACGAGAAAATGTATACATTATTAGCATTAAGAATAAGTCTGATAAAAAGGCTCAGATTGATGAGGAAGGTGTTCCTATTTCAATAAAGAATGACGATGGTCATGGATTTGGTGTACGTAACATAAGGGAAATCGCTAGAAAATATAATGGTGATATTGAAATTAAGCAATTCAGTGAAAACGATGGGTTATGGTTTGTGCTTAACATAATGTTTGTTGGATAAGAATACAGAATGGCGCCTGCTGCAGAAATGTAGCAGGCTTTATTTACTTTATAGGAAAATACTATTTCCTATAAAGTAAATAAAAAGCTGCGCTTGAAAGATGTGTCTCGCCGGCATAGGAAGATAATTGCTTACAGCAATTGCCGGCTCGCACTACTGGAGTTTTGCAAAGCAAAACTCTATTATAAGTGCCATTCACATCATATAAAATGCAGTCCACATCAAATGGGTTTAGATTGAAAAAATCCTAGTCGATAGCGATTATAGAAAACCATTAGTCTAAAGTCTATGTTAAAGGAAAAGGAATTCAATTAAGAAGCCAAGGAGGGTTAACGTATGGGGAAAGTTTCTATGAATATCAATATGAATAGTATAAGTGAACTATATAAATCCCGAACAACATTTCAGATAAACCAGAATCAACAGATGGATTCATATAGTAAAAGCCTTCAAGAGCAGATAAATAATGCCAATGAACAGCTTCAATCTCTTGGCGATGATAAAGAAATGTCCATAGATGAAAAAATGAAAAAACGTCAAGAAATTCAAAAGCAAATAACTGATTTGCAAAATCAATTACGCCAACATCAAATTGAACAGAAGAAAGAAAACAGACAGAGCAAAGGTTCGTCTATGGAGGATATGCTTGGAGGCAAACAAACAGCAAAATCATCTAAAGCAGCAAAAGGAATTTCTACAGCTAGTATGAAAGCTCTTATATCAGCAGATAGTGCTATAAATCAAGTTGAAGCAGGGGGAGCTGTTAAGGCCAATCTGAAAGGCGAAGCAGGCATTCTTGAAACAGAAATCAAACTAGATTCTGCCAGGGGCAAAGATGTAGAAAAGAAACAGGAACAATTAGCTGTACTTGAATCTAGAAATAGGGATATAGAATCGGCTCAGCTGGAAGTATTAAATCGAGCAGATAAAGAATTAGATAAGGCTGCTGAAAATAATAATGATGAAATTGTAGATAAATCAACTAAGTCAAATAAAGAACAGCGTGAAGCTAATGTCGACAACGCAATTCCAGAGGGAGTTGAGATAAATCCTGATAACCCTGTTGGTAATAATGTTGATGAGTTGTTGTAAATCATTCTAGGAGGATTTGTCTATGAATATAAAGCTACAGGGCATAGATTTATTAGGCAATCTTGGATTAAAAAGTACGCAAGATAGATTAAATAGACAAGCAGCGAGGGACAATAAAATAGCATTCTTTGAGCAGCAAAAAGAAAATCTGAAAAATATGAAAGCGGACACAATTGATGAAATCGCCAAAAAGCTTGCTATGTTTCATGGATATGAGGATCAGATTGCGGCAGCAAAAATGGAATACAACAATGCTCAAATGTTTCATGTATTTGATGAGGCTCAGGAACTCGCAGAAAAGATTGCTGAAGCGGCTGAAAAGAATGACCCTAAGACGCCTGAAGAGCGTCGTGAAGATATGATTGAAGAAGCAACTGGCGTTGAGAATGACGGAATGCTTGACGAATTAATGGATAATCTTACAGATGCAGTTGAAGAAGTTAATGAGGAAATGGTTGAAGACTTACAGCAATCATCAGAAGAGATACTATCCGAGGATGAGTTTAATCAGATGATGCTGACTGAAGAAGAGTTAGAAAAACTTGAACAGGAAAAGAGGATTCCTGTGAATTATATACCATTTGATTATCGTATTTAAAAGGATTGGGTTATAGACAAGGAGGTCGATTATTATGGCAAGGATTAGCGACTATGTATCAAATCACAAGTATTTCGATGAGAACTACAACGTGAACAATCAAAACTATTCAAATGATTTCTTAGATGGGTTAAGTGCATCAGCGCCTAAAGTTTCCAGTGGATCATTTAGTCTATCCGACTATTCACTCATCAAAAGTGGAACTTACGGAAAGCTAATGAAGGCTTATTATGCACAGGACAAAGCCCAGAAAGCCAACGCTGGAAAAGACTCTTCGGCTAAGTTAACAGCAATGGCTGAAGCAGCAAGTGCTTTATCCAAATCTTCTGAAAGGCTCATGAGTGCATCCTTATGGGAACAGAAAACAATTACAGAAAAAGATGAATTAACAGGAGAAGAAAAAACTAAATCAGATTATAACTGGTCCGATATTGAGAAAGCTTTAAATGTATTTATTGAAGACTATAACAGTACTGTTGAAGCTGCAGGTAATTCCAATACTAAAAGTGTTTTACGAAATGGTGCGTGGATGACAAAAACAACTTCTGCACACCAGAAAACTCTTAACAAAGTAGGAATTTATATTGGAAAGGGAAATAAGCTTTCGTTAGATGTGGACCAGTTAAAAAAGGCTGATATAGGAGCCCTTAAATCGCTATTCACTGGCCATAATTCATATGCTTCGCAGTTAATGAATAAGGGAAATTCAATTGCGAATGCTGCTGGTGTAGGAAGCTCTTATAACAAACAAGGACGCTATTCTAATTCTCTAAATGACTTGGTAAAAAGTAAGTATGACTTCAGGTGTGATACTTAAGGAAAATCACACCTGAACCTGGCTTTGCCAGGCAATATTTTCATTCTGAAAATATTGGTCTATGTCCGGTTTTTGATTTTCTGATGAAAATCAAAAACCTATGACTTCAAAGAATAGTTTTGTATGGAGGTATTTATTATGGGTATAGATATAAATGGAATTTCAAATGTAACACCTACGGCTTTAACTTCAAATGAACTTAGTAATATTGAGAATACAGAAACACCAGTAAGAATAAACAGTATAAATAAAAAAATCGAATGATGAAGGGGTTACATACGAAAAGAGTGATAAAACTGAAACGGGGTCATACAAAATCAATAAGATGAGCAAAGAGGACCGCGCTGCCCTAGTACAACAATTAAAGGACAATATGGAAAAACAGAAGCAGCAGATGCTTGAATTAGTTAATAAGACTATTTCAGGACAAGTTGGAACATTTGGAAAAGCAAATGATGACAGCTTTTGGCGAATGTTAGCTGGCGGCAATTTCAAAGTTGATGCTGCCACAAAGGCCAAAGCTCAGGCTGATATTGGAGAAGATGGTTATTGGGGCGTAAAACAAACGTCACAGAGACTTTTTGATTTTGCTAGCGCATTAGCTGGTGATGATGTAGAAAAAATGCATGAAATGCAAAAGGCAATGCATAAAGGATTTGGTTTAGCAGGTAAGTCTTGGGGAAGAAAACTACCTTCTATTTGCCAACAAACCATGGATGCTGCGGATTCGCTCTTTGATAATTACTTTAAGGCGAAGGAAAGCGAATCTAAGGTAGTGATTAATGAGAATACCGTAAATATCAGCAAGTAAAATCCTCCATAAGATAAAAAAAAGAATGGATATACCATTCTTAATCCCGCCGATGGAATATTTGGATTCGGGCATTACCCATGCCTTCCTGCGGTCTAATCAAAAGATACCATCATCAGCGAAGACTATCAATAGTTTTTTCTAAATAATATTATTATTTACGTTGAGTATTCTGTTCTGTTTTTATCATTTTAACAGCATAAAAATAAACGGGCAACTTAGGGGCAACCTTGCCATTAAAAAAGGGGGGCTGCATTTTCAACTTGCAGTTCTCCTGTTTTACCACTAGTTTAACTTTACAGTAGTTCCATCCATATTCAAAATTCAATCATTCATCCCCAAACATTCAATTCCTTATGGAAAATGAATTTCTTCCATGCCTAAATAAGTGGTAATATTCTAACGTTTTCATTGACTTCTTTTCTAACTAAGCTGCTCGAGAAATCCAATTATTCCATCAGCAATAACTTTAATATCATCATCTACCCAACGCTGCCTTGAGGTTGAAACTCTTCTTAAATATTGAGAATCCTTAAAAGCGTATGAAACTCGCTTGAGTATGTCATCAATATCATTTTCTTTCATTCCATCATCATCGTAAATATAATGTTTTACAAGTCTATTCGTTTTCTCAACATTAACAACATCTTTAAGGTAATACATATCAAAGATATCTTTATAGCGCCTGCTATTGTTTGCAAATATTAAAAGTGATCTAAGCTTTTCAGTAAAAGCCTGTTCCACTGTATTTTTTAATAGACTTGCACCATTCTTATCTAGACATACATCAAAACAATATTCTTCTTGTTCGATTGACAAATCTTTGTGAACCCCAATATCAATTTTACTCTCTACATGATTATCGAACTCATCTTTAATTGTTACTTCGATGCTTTTTCCATGATAATCCTGATGCTTGAGTTCTTTTATATCTCCTGATATTTCTATGCTTATTTCTTCTATGCAATTAAGGTGTCTTATAAATGCCTCTATAGATTCATCTGCTAGCGAATAATGTATAAAGTCCAAATCTATATCTCTTGTAGCTCTTCGATTATTATTGGTGATGCTTCTCATAACTACACCACCTTTTATTGTTACGTTTCTATTTAACGGTCCATCAGCAATAGCTTTTAGCACAATATCTTGGCATACTCTAGCTTCTGCTAATACCCTTGTCAATCCTTCCTATATGTATAAATCGACCATTTCCTGTAAATTCAATCTATAAAACCTCCTCATCTATGGCTTTCTTTATCATTTTGCTCTTTGGAAAAATATCGGCATACTCCTGTATGCGCCATATTTCAAGATCATTTATTATCTCTCTATAATTTAACAACACCTCTTTGTATAAATCATATGGCATTGTATTCTTATGGCGAAGCAATTCTATAAGCATACGTTCCTTGTTATATATACGAATAATGTAACCATCAACTTCCTTTTCCACCACACCAAGATTTAACAGTTCATCTTTCATATATATTTGATTCACCCGACAATCCTTTAATTTGGCAGCTTTAGAGCCTGTTGCTAAATCATATTTTTCTGGTATAAGATCTGTAAGATCATACATATAAAATGCATATTCTCCAGTAAGTACAGTCTTGGGATACTTCTTCATAATGATTCCTAGTTCATTTTCATGTTGCTTTGAAGAATAAATGCCATTTTCAATCTTATATAATTCCTTAGATTTAACTGCCTTATTTAATTGATAATCATTTCCGTATTGTTCAATTGCCTCTTTATAATTCATTATCATTTCAGTAAACCTCGGTAATTTCTTATTTTTCACCCACTTTTACTATAATATATCATCTAAAACGCCAACAGTAAAGTAAATCTCGGTAATTTTCAGCTTTTTACCGATATTTACTAAAATATTATTCTTCATACTATTTGTAAACTCATAACAATAAATACTTTCGATAAAATGGTATAAAGGGCAACGAGACTGTATTCTAAATTTTCAATTTGTGTGAAAAGGTCTAGATGTATTAAAATATAAAATATTTCGGCAGCAAGGAGGACTAGAATGAAGAAGAAATATTATAGATATCTGGCGACAGTTGTATTGATTGCAGGATATTATTTATATGGCAATTTTGACCTAGGAAATGAAAGTAATGCGGTGCAGATATCGGATGAGAAAGAGTCGCCTGTTGCAGCAGATAGCAGTGAATCAGAGGCAGCTTTTTCTATTGATCAAGTGGGAACATACTCTGGTAGCCCCTATATTGTGATTAATAATAACTTGCCATATTTCACAGAAGCAGATAAGAATTGCACAGAGGCTTTTGAATCTTATAGTGAGCTTGATTCACTTGGTAGATGTGGAGTTGCCTATGCAAATATTTGTCAGGAGCGTATGCCTACAGAGGAGCGTGGAGAGATAGGAAATGTCAAGCCAAGTGGCTGGCATACAGTAAACTACCACGAATATGTAGAGGGCAATTATTTGTACAATAGATGCCACTTGATTGGATATCAGCTGAGTGGAGAGAATGCAAATGAAAAGAATCTGATTACTGGCACTAGATATCTTAATGTGCAGGGAATGCTGCCATTTGAAAATGAAGTGGCAGAATATGTTGAGAATACAGGAAATCATGTTTTATACAGAGTTACTCCTATATTTGAGGGGGATAACCTTGTGGCCTCTGGGGTATTAATGGAAGCCTACTCCGTGGAAGATCAAGGGGCTGGTGTTATGTTTAATGTATATTGCTACAATGTGCAGCCAGGCATTAGTATTGACTATGCCACTGGCGATAGCCAATTAGAGTAGATGCATTATTGCCTTGATTTTTATGATATAGAAGTTCAAAATAATGCCTAGATTTATGTTCAACAAGAATGAGAATATGAGGAGTTTATCACAGTGAAAATACGAGATTTAAACCATATGTTAAATGGTGGAAAAAGGTTAACTAGCTTGCTTTTGATAGCGATGCTTTCCTTATCAGCATGTGGAAAGAAGGAGACAAAGCAGGAAGAAAAAACTACAGAAACTACAGAAGAGCAGGCTGCAGAAGAGCAGGCTGATGCTAGCTCTTATACAGATGGAAATCCATGGATGGATTCTGATTTAAAAGAAAATATTACAGAGGGATTAGAAACATCGCCAACAGATGATTTTCATCTATACTGTAATTACGATTGGATGCTTTCTGCAGAGATACCAGAGGGATACACTTCATATAATACCTTTACTGAGGTTTATCAGGATATTACAGCTAATTCACTTGCTGTGCTTCAGGATGACAACATTGATTCCCATGACGCAAAGCTTTGTCAGACATTGTATAACCAGTGTCTCGATTGGGATGCCAGAAATGAGCAGGGAATGGCTCCGGCAGAAAAGGTTATTGATGACCTAGAGGCTATAGCAAATATTGATGATTTAAACGGTTATTTATTAAGCGAAGATTCAGATATTTTTGTTAGCCCATTTATTTCCTTGTACAACGATGCGGGGCTCAGCGACTCATCTTCCTATGTTTTATTTATAGATGGTATTGGCTTTACTTTAGGTGGTGCCGAGGAGTATACAGATAGAACTGCCCAGGGAGATGCGGTATATGACGCTTATAAGGAGCTGACTGTTAATTTGCTTGGCAGAATCGGATACAGCGAAGCTGATGCTGAGAAAATGTTTGATAACAGTATTAGCTTTGAGACAAAGCTGGCAGAGGTGTCTTATACAAGTGGTGACGAAATGTCATCAGACTACGTCCAGATGATTAACAATCCTTATACTATGGATGATTTTTGTGATGAGTTTACTAACTATCCAGCAAAGGATTTAATTGAGTTATATGGATATGAGGATGCCAAGGAATTACTTGTGGCTAACCCTGATTATTTCCAAAGATTAGATGAAGTATATGTAAATGATAATATCGAAGAAATCAAGGACTATTTGATTGTAGATTACATCACTTCGGTAGCTCCTTACTTAGATAAGGATGCTTATGATGCAATAGAGACAGCTCATAATGCAATTTACGGTTCTACTGGTTCTACTCCAGATGATGAGGTTGCTTTATCTTATGTTTCTACATATCTCACTGAGCCTTTAGATAGAGCTTATCTTGAGAAATATGATAGTACACAAAAGAAAGAGGATATAACAGAAATCTGTAATTCAATAATTGAAACCTATAGAGAAATGCTTGAGCAGGAAGATTGGCTTTCTGATGAAACAAAAGAAAAGGCAATTGAAAAGCTGGATAGCATTACCGTAAATGCAGTATATCCTGATAAGTGGGAAAGTGATTTCAATGATTTAGAGCTGTCTGAGGATTCCTTCCTTGAATCAATTGAGTTGATTAATACATACTTAGGCGATTTGGATGTTGCAAAAACAAATGGCAAAGTTGACCCTGAAATATGGGGCTTTGATATTCTAGAGACTAATGCTTACTATAACCCAAGTGGTAATTCAATTAATATTATTCTAGGCATCCTTGATGGTCCATTCTACAACGAGGACATGACAACAGAGGAAATGTATGGTGGAATTGGCTGCATAATAGGTCATGAGCTTAGCCATGCTTTTGATACTAATGGAGCTCAGTTCGATAAGGATGGAAATTTAAATGACTGGTGGACCGAAGAGGATTATCAGGCATTTACAGATAGAGCGCAGAAGCTGGATGATTACTATGATGGTATAACTGTCTGGGGCGACGTTAATGTTGTTGGTGAATACGTGGAGACAGAAGCAATCGCCGACATGACAGGTATGAATGCTATTTTAAATATGGCAAAAGACGTGGAAGATTTTGATTACGAATTATTCTTCGAATCATTCGCAAGACTTTGGGTAGAGAGCACATATCAGGAATCCGAGAATTATTATTTGACACAGGATGTTCATCCACTTAGCTATCTACGCACAAATGTCACTGTACAGCAGTTTGACGAGTTTTATGATACATTTGACGTAAAGGAAGGTGACAATATGTACTTGGCACCTGAGGATAGAATCTTAGTATGGTAATTTAATGAATCCCTTCATTCTCTCTGAATGTAGAAGGTGAAACACCGAAGGCCTCGTTAAACTTTTTATAGAAGAAATTCAGGTTGGAAAAGCCTGAGTCCTGTGCAATTTCATAAATTGGTTTTGTAGTGTGAATTAGTTCATCTGCAGCATGCTGTAATCGAAATGATGTGAGCAGCTGTTGGTAGGACTGATTCACACTTTTTTTGAGCATGCGTGAGAGATAGTCGGAGTTATAGTTGAAAAGATTTGCTGTTGCCTCCAAGGATAAGGCTTCGGTGCAATGCTCCTTTATATAGTCAACCACCTCGGTGATATATGATTTGTTATTTTGGTGGCTTTCGTCCTCCAAATTCAGTCGATAGCGCTGAATGAGCTTTCCAAAAAGCAAGAGCATAGTGGATTCAATGATTGTTTCATAGCATGAACTTGGATCTAAGTATTCGCAGAGCATAGTTTCAATTAAAAAGCGAATGTCATGCTCGTCGTCAGAACGATTTTTAAATAGACAGTAGTTCTCCTGCTTGGTGGAGTCGTCGATTGCTTCGGCTAGGAAGCTGGCTATAGGACCGGCACTTTCAAATCGTTGAACAAAATACTCCGAGAAATATGGTCGGTACATTTGAATATTAAAAATCAAATCGTTTTCTCCAGCTGGTAAAATCTGGTGAACTGACCCTTGCTCTAAAACAAGAAAGTCTCCTGCAGACATGGAAACTCGCTGCCCGTTTAGTATGGCTGTGCAGTTTCCAGAATAAATATACTTCATTTCGATGAAAGTACGTCTATGGAGAGGAACAGTTGAAAATCTGGTTTGCTTGCAGCAGAAAATAGGTAGCTTTAGCATATCTAAGTTTATTGGCTGTCCATCGTAAAAAATAGCATGATGACCAGACACTGTATGAAGCCTACTTTCCATGCTGGCAGATAGAGTATATATGTCTGTGTTTTCGTTAATATCAACTGAGTTGGAAAATGTTAGTGAAACATCTCTGGCACTTTGTGGATGAGCTTTATAGTATTTTTCTTTTTCAGTTAAAGGATACACTAGATTTCTGAATTCCTGACGTAACATATCTATATTCCTTCCTATATAAAATATAAAAATACAATATCATAAAAAGTCGGAATTTGACAGTGTGAAGTCTCCTTATGCACTAACACTTTATTAATTTATGGAATAGAATAGACCCATAATAGAAAAGAACTAAGGGAGAAGGCGCCAATCCTTAGTGTGTTGTTATTTATAAAGGGGGATCTTTCTAATGGGAAAAGATTATACGCAATTAGCAAAGAAAATTGTTGAGAACGTTGGTACAGAGGAGAATGTTATATCATTTTTCCATTGTGCAACACGACTTCGTTTTAAAGTGAAGGAAACAAGCAAAGTAGATATAGACACTTTAAAACAATTAGAAGGCGTAATCACTGTAATTAATTCTGGTGGACAGATTCAGGTTGTAATTGGAAATCATGTAGACCAGGTATTTGACACTATTTTAAAGGTTACAAAGCTAAAGGCTGATGACTCAATGAATATAGATGATGCAGGTGCTTCCGGTGAAAAGAAGAAACTAATAAATGTTTTTATGGAGACTATCTCGGGAATATTTGCACCAGCACTTGGCATAATGTCTGGAGCTGGTATGTTAAAGGCTTTACTTATTCTTTTAACATCCCTTGGAGTAATGGATTCATCAATGAGCACATATCGCATTTTATATGCCGGTGCAGATGCAATATTTACATTCTTACCTATTATCCTTGGTTACACAGCAGGAAAGAAGTTTGGTTGTAATCCATTTGTTGCCATGGCACTTGGAATGGCTCTTGTTTACCCTGATATGACAGCAGCATATTCAGCAGGCGAGGCACTTACATTTTTAAAGATTCCAGTAGTAATGGTTAACTACACATCATCAGTAATGCCAATCATTATTTCTGTTTACGTACTTTCAAAGCTTGATAAGGTACTTAAAAAGGTAATTCCTGAAGTATTAAAAATGTTCTTAGTTCCAATGCTTGAAATCATTGTTATGGTTCCAGCAACTTACCTTGCAATTGGACCTGTAATGGATAAATTTGGTAAACTATTAGCAGCAGGTTATACAGGAATCGTAAGCTTCAACCCAATTTTAGCTGGTGGATTACTTGGTCTTATTTGGCCAGCAGCAGTACTCTTTGGTTTACATTGGGGATTTGTACCTATCGTAATCAACAACATTGCAACATTAGGAAGAGACACATTATTCGTAATTACAGGACCTAACAATATGGCTCAGGCAGGAGCAGCACTTGGTGTATTCTTAAAAACAAAGAACAAGAAGCTCAAGGAGCTTTCTGGTCCAGCAGCCCTTTCAGCAATTTTAGCAGGTATCACTGAGCCAGCAATTTATGGTGTTACATTGCCATACAAGCGTCCATTCTTTATCGGTGCTATATTCTCAGGTATTGCTGGTGCTATCGTAGCAGCTGTTGGAGCAGGTGCACCTACAGTACTTGGTATGTCACTTTTGTCACTGCCAGGTTATATTGGTACAGGTTTTGTTGGTCTTTTGATTGCATGTGCAATTGCATATTTTGGCTCAGCAATCACTACATACCTTGTTGGATTTAATGATGATATGATTGCCGGAGAAAAGAAGACAGAGGAAATAAAGACAAAGGAAGAGACAAGCTCCGTAGAAAAAGTTAGTGCGGTTTAGATTTAGTCTTTGGTAGTAAGAATGACAGAAACAATTAGAACTATAGTAACTCAGGATGCTGAGGTTGATGATCAGAATTCTTTGAGACATCTTTTACTTTATGCAAATGACATTGAAATACAGGGGATTATCCAAACCTCATCAAAGTTTCACTGGAAAGGTGTAGCGGGAGTTGAAACCCCAATTTTCGAAAATCCTCAGGATCCATTTGCCACCAAAGGTAAGTATAATACAACATACAGATGGCCTGGCACAGATTGGATGTTTAAGGTAATCGATGATTATGCTAACGTATATACGAATCTAAAGAAGCAGGATGATAGATTTCCAACTCCTGAATATTTACGTAGTGTAACCAAAATTGGAAACATAGGTTATTCAGGAGAGATGGATTCATCAACAGAGGGTTCTAATTTAATAAAAGAGAGAATTCTCGATGATGACCCACGTACTCTTTATATACAGGTGTGGGGCGGTACAAACACCATCGCAAGAGCCCTGCTTGATATAGAAAACGAATACTCAGCTGCAGAGGATTGGCAGGAGAGAAAGAGCAATATCGAGAAAAAGGTGGTTTTAACTGCTTGTGGTGAGCAGGATGTCACCTATCATGAATATATAGCTGAAAACTGGCCTAACATAAAGTTTGTGTGTTGCTTGCAGGTGATGAGCTATGCGTATGGTTGGGCTCTAATGCCAGAGGGTGAGAGCAAAAGGACTCTCGGCGCCAAGTTTATGCAGCAGTATATTTTAAATGGTAATGGCCCACTCACAGACGGATACAATACTTGGGCTGACAACGTTGAGTACGAAGGCGAGCCTATGGAGCACCAGTTTGGTATTAACAAGCAGTTGATAAAGGATTGGTGGGGAGCTAGATATGGTCTAGGCGTACATGAACCATATGACTTCTTGTCAGAGGGAGATTCTCCAACATATTTAATACTGCTTCCAAATGGACTACGCACATTGGACAATCTTCAAATTGGCAATATTACCGGCAGATATGTTTTAGATAAAACTAAAAAGAATTCCAAAGGTGAACCTTTAAATTATTGGGTTACAGAAAAAGATGATTATGTGGATGACAAAGGTGAGGTTCATAACGTTGAATCCATGTGGCGTTATGTGGCACCAATCCAAAAGGATTTCGCAGCGAGAGCTAAGTGGTGCGTATCTGAGAACTTTGAAGCAAAATACCATTCTCCATTAATAAATATAAAAGGTGAAGATAAAATTACCGCAAGTTCTGGAGAGACTGTACAGCTTCCACTTAATGTAGAAACAGCCGGTGACTTAGATGTGGACATTGACTGTAATGTATATACCGATATTTCTGATTGCTTGGTTAACAAGCTTATGATTAATAAAGCAAATGGAAAATATCAGTTGTCCTTTGAAATACCAGCAGAAGCCAAAAGCGGTGATGAAATCTATATTATATTGGAAGCAAAAACAAAGGTTGAATTATCATTATCAGGATTTGCAAGATTGATAGTGAAAATAAAGTAAAATAAAAATGGTCAGGCTTTTGTATAAAGCCTGATCATTTTTAGGTGTTACTATCAATTACTGTTTTTAGTTTGTCTAGTAATTCTTTGTATTGTTCCATGACGCTGGAATGGTGTTCTTTTATATAGTCGTAGTTGCTTTCCTTTACTGCAAACTCCAAAGCTTTGGCAGCTGCAGAAAGCTCGCTGGCACCTATTGTAAGAGATGTCCCCTTTAATGAATGTGCCACAATTTGATAATTTGGCCAATCCTCTTTTTTTAGGAGTTCATCTAACTGGGCTCGCTTGTCTTCCACAATGTAGGTTTGAAGAATCTGGCGGTAAAAATCCTCATCCCCCGCGGCAGATTCCAAACCTGCGTTGGCATCGATGAAATCAAGTGAGTGCATTAGGTCACTGCCTACATTGGAAACTGTTTCGGTGGTGTTAGTTTGATGAGTTACTAGCTCATCAGGCAAATATTTAATCACTAGAGCATCCAGCTGAGATGGCTGAATTGGTTTTGAAAGATAATCGGTAAATCCATCTTCCAAATATTTCTGGTCAGCTCCCATTGAAGCGTTGGCTGTAAGCATGATAACCGGCGTGTCGTGACTGAGGCTGGTTTTGTCCTGACGAAGTCTTTTTAGAACCTCGACACCATCCATCTCTGGCATCATGTGATCAAGGAATATTAAATCGTACTTGGTGGTGGCCATCATAGAAAGAGCTTCGGCACCGTTTAAAGCGCAATCGATTTGTACCTTCGTTTTCTTGAGAAGTCCGCAGAACACATCTAAGTTCATTTGAACATCATCTACGCTAAGTATCTTTGCATCAGGAGCAGTAAAGTTTGTTTCGTATTTGCGAATCTCTCCAGTGTAGCTAAAGTTCTTAATATCACCAATTGGTGTCTTGTTTGAAATCGTCTGAGGTATACTAACTGTAAATGTAGAGCCTTTGCCGTAATCACTGGCTACCTCTATTTGACCTCTAAGCAAGGTGATTAGATTTTTTGTAATGGAAAGACCTAATCCAGTACCTTGTATAGTTCTGTTTCTATGTAACTCAAAGCGCTGGAAGTTGTTAAATAACTTTGGCATATCTTCTGGTCGGATACCTATACCATTGTCAGATATTTTCAGGATTAATGTAAGTGATTCTGTATCGATGTTTTCAGTATAATCAACTTCGACAGTTATTTTTCCATTTTCTGGAGTGTACTTAATAGCATTTGAAATCAAGTTGGACATAATTTGTTTGATTCGAATTTCATCGCCTGTAAGTACTGATGGCAAATTAGGATTGCAAGTAATAGTAAGGCTCTGGTGACGTTCCTTAGCAAGGTTAATAAACATGTTGTAAAGGTCACTAAGGATTGTTTTGAAAGAGTAGTCAAAGGACAAAATTTCAAGCTTTCCAGATTCGATTTTTGATATATCCAAAACATCATTAATTAATGAAGTAAGGTTTCTAGAGGCAACATGAATATTCTCGGCGTATTTAAGAATAGGTTCCTCGGTGCATTCTCTAAGAATCAGTTCATTCATACCAGAGATGATGTTAATAGGTGTTCTGATCTCGTGGGAAATGTTACTGATGAATTCTGTTTTGGCTTCGTTTGCGGCCTGGGCCTCTTTGATAAGTCGATTTTCTTCTGTCAGGTCAGTGGCAACGAGAATGTAGCACATTGGTTCATTCTTTTTATCCATTTTGCAGGAGAAATTAACCAAGGTCACTTTGCCGGTAACAACCGAAGTTAGACGGTAGTCGATAACCATTCCTTCGGTGGCTTTCTCAAACATTTTAAATGGCTCACCACTTTTTAATTCAAAAATCTCCTTTAATCGAATACGCTGCGGCTCTTTGTTTAGTCCTAAAAGCTTTCTGGCATATTCGTTTGAAAGATTCAAATGAAAGTTAGTATCGAATACTAATAGTCCAGTTCCTAAGGTGGAGAAAATATCTCTACTGATACTGTTAACGGTAATGTAAAAGGTCATATAGTTGTTGGCAGCTCGGAAGAAAACTATAAAAGCCAACCAAATACCAAAGCAGTAATATACATGTGCCAAAGATGTATCAATATGAAGCTTTAACCAATCAGGCACTGAGGAAAGGCCCCAAATTATATTTGAAAGAAAGGCGAAAACAACCAGCTTTTTGTCACGGTGATATTTTACATTTATTGCCCATACAGTGGCGATAATAAGCATACATATAATAAGTATGGTTAGATATGCATAGTGGAACAAGTGACGATAAGGATCGTTTCTAACGTAAGCTGTGTAACTATATAATGGATAATATACAAATCGATCTGACTCCGGACTGCCATAGATTATCATATCGAATACAATAGCAATGGTAGTTAATCCGATGATTAAAAATTCAGCGCGACGGCTAAAATTAAGACAGCTGGTAACTAAGACTAGTTCAGCTAGTAGATAAATGTTTATACCAAACAGGCCAATAACTCTAAAGAAATAGGCAACCTGCAAATTGGCACTTAAGGACATAATTGAATAGCCCACGCAACATAGGCCGTTTCCTAAAGCTAAAAGAAATACCGAGTATTTGAAGAAGCCTTTAGTATCCATTTCTCTTTTTAAAAAGCTGGCGCCAAGGTGAATAGAGGTGGCTCCGGCTATTAGAATAATAATATTTATGTAAAGCATGTGCTTGAAGATTAAATCCATGTTGTATATTCCTTTACTGAAAAATACTATTTTTGACAATAAAATTACATTCAATTCATATTATATATAATATTTGTACATTTTTCATTATCAAAGATAACGCTTTTTGTGGTATGATTTATAAGGTAGAAATACATACATGGGGAGGCTTACATGCGCATCGCTGTAATCGACGACGAAAGCATCTTTAGAATGCAATTGAAAATGATGGTTGGCAAAATAGCTGCCAGTCAGGAACTAAATTTAGAGGTAGAGGAATTTGAAAGTGGACCAGCTTTCATTGATAGCTTAGCAGATCGACGCTATGACATAGTGTTTATGGATATTTTTATGCCGGATATGGACGGAATCGCTACTGCTAGAAAGCTTAGAAAGCTTACGGCCAGGACCTTTCTTATTTTTATGACAGCTTCTGAGGGACATTATCCAGAGGCATTTTCTTTGCATGCGTTTGATTATGTGACAAAGCCTTTTACAATAGAAAGAATTTCTCAGGTTTTAAAAGAAATTATTGAACACACTCCTATGGATGAGTCCTTCATCAAAATAGCAGTGGGACCGTTAGATGAGAAAATCTATTTAAAGGATATCATTTCAGTAACAACAGATGGTCACTACCTAGAAATAAATAGAAATGATAATACATCTATTAGAGCTAGACTTACTTCAGGCGAGTTCTTGGAGCTTACTGGCTCTGATAAGAGATTCATTATGATAAATAGAGGTATTATCATAAATATGGACTATATTGATTATGTTGATGGTGGAGATGTCAACTTGATGGATAAAAACATTTTCCCAATATCAGCCCGCAAAGTTGCCGATATTACCCAGCAAATCAAGGATTACCAGTTTGATAAAAATAGATAGTTTTAAGTAAAGTTAGACAAATATTTTTGCCAAAATCCAAGCAATGTTGCCAATGCTATTGCGTCTAGCTTTTTTTTTGATAACCTAGTATAGGAGTATAAATACATAATTTTATTTGATACGGGTATAAAAGGTTATTTTATTATGAAACAACGTTCAGCGCAGCTTGCAGCACTTTCAGTGTCTACAATGTTAATAGCTGGATCGGCCATGCCGATCACCGTTGAGGCTTCAGAAATTGATGATTCTGAGAGCCTTATTTCTGCGCCTGAAAAAGTTTCTGACACAGTAGTAGAAAATACCCCAGAATATAAAGAAGTACCAAAGGAAGAACTTCAGGAAGTACCAGAGGAAAAAATAGTAGAGAAGCCTACTGAGGAAGTACCTTCTGAACAGGAAACAATTGATTCCATAATAGATGATGCTGCAGCTGCTATGACTGGTGCCAAGAATGAGGCAGCAGGGGTGGAGGCATCCACAGAAGAAAGTATCACCATCATCGCTGAGGGAGATATTACATCTGGAGAAGCCATTAATATAATGGGCGATGCAGAAGATTCTATTATCAATGCAGAGGATGTGTACGACCAGGCTAGCGCCAAGTACGACGCTGCTCTAACAGCATACAATCAGGCAGTTGAGGAGTACAACACTCTATTGAACGATTATAATACTGCTCTTGATTCAGCTAATCAGGAGCTTGCAACTGCTGAGGAGAATCTTGCTGCAGCAGAAAGCGAGCTAGAGGAGCTTAGACAACAATTAGTTCAGGCTAGTGCAGAGGCTCTTGGCGCAGCAGAAGATTCTGATGTTGTATTAGATACTACAGAGTATATTTCTGCTATTATCGAAAATGAGTACATTCCTAGCACTGAAAATTTGGCGGATGGGCAGACCATTTCCAATTATACTGTGGTAGGGCAGCCTACTAAGGGTGAGACTACTAATACTTTTGTAGCTACCTATGAGGTCCTTGATTCTGAGGGCAATCACATTAGAAATGGCTACGCAGAGTATTCATATTATATTGATACAGAGACTAATCAGGTTGTGATTACCACAACAAAGCTTCAATATACATATATCGATGCTGATGGCAATGAACAGATGATTACTCAGGAAGAGTATGAGAACCTTCCTGATGACAAACGAATTGCGATAGATGAGTATTGGACTACTTCAGGTAGTTATACACCTAGATTTGAGACTACTGGAAATTATAAAAACATTTATAGTCCAGAAGGTTATTCTGATGGCAGAGCAATAGCAGATGGTGCTACTACAATTGTAAATCAGCTTCAGAATGAAAAAGGAAGTAATAAGACTAATGTAGAGGCTGCTTTTGCCGGAGGAAAGAGGACAGAGTATTATTCTGTAGATAGATATGGCAACAAGCTGTATACGAACTATTACAGCGTAGATATAAACTACAATGTTTATTATGACGTAATCGGTATGACTTGGGTTGTTAGTGACGGTGTTTCAGCTACACACTATGCTACCAAAGAGGCAGCTGAGGCAGCTGTTCTTGCTGAGGCAAGGGAAAATGGTGCATATACAATCGATTACGCTAATAGCAATCTGACTACTGAGAAACAGACTGATTATGCTGATGTTAATACAGGTTTTGTATTTGGAGGATTGCTTTCAGGACAGCAGGATAAAGTCAATGGCTATTACAGCTTGCTTCAAAAATATGAGACTGCTCAGTCAAAAGTTAATTCTTTAGCGGACATTGCAAAGACAAAATCGGAAAATGTTTCTGCAGTGCAAAGCACTTATTCTACTGTTATAAATGCAGCAGCAGATTTGACAGACTATGAATTGAGATTACAGGCGATTGAGGCAGACTCTCAGGCAGCTTCAACTAGCATTGATAATGCATATGAGTACTTGGATACAATGTGGGATGCTTATATTGATAGATTTGATGGATATACAATAAGTGATCCGATGCCAAATCCTACTATCCCGGATATAGAGACTGAGCTTCCAGAAGATGAGCCGGTGGTTACACCATCAGAGCCTACGACATCAGAGCCTACGACATCAGAGCCTACCCCAAGTCCGGTGGTAAATGATGATGAGGAGATTATAGTTCCATCGACTGATTCAAATTCTGATCAGAGTTCATCAGGACACAGACTTTATACATATATTGTTGACAGTGTAGACGAGTTAGAAGACGAGCTCCTTGAAGAAGAGCCTGTAGTGCAGGAAGAGACTATTGCTATAGAATCAGGAAATGATTCTGGTAAGAGCTCTCAGGGCGGCAGCGGAAGCTCAGCATTAGCAGATAACATTGAGACAGAAATTCCAGCAGAGCCAGAAACAGAGACTACAACAATCGAGGATGAACCTACACCAGAGGGCATTACAGTTGCAGGTATCATGGCGAGAGGCAAATGGTTCGTAGCACTTGGCGGTGTATCTATTGCTGGTGTCGGCGTAGGATTAGTAGAGTTCAAACGCAGAGCCGCAATGAAAATAATTGACAAACTAAATCAGTAATTTCAAGACAGCTACCTTAAAAATGAGGTAGCTGTTTTTTAAACGTTATAGTACATAACATCTTGCCAAAATGAGTGAGTTTTTGCCAACCACTTGTGAAACAAATTGAAGAGTGCTAGATTCTACATATAGGTTGTTCACACAACCGTCACATTGAATTCGACATAGGTTGGGGAACCTGGTCGATAGGCGAAATGGTCGCTGAGTATTGAAAAAAATGGTGAGGTCGAGAGATGAGGGTGTTGATTTTGAAGGTGAAAATGTTTTTGACAATGCTGGAGAATCATAAGCTAAGACGTCGAGTAAAAAAGCTTGAAATTCATAACAGTTAAATCACCGAACCAGAGAAATGAGTAGGGCTATATGCCCTGCTCATTTTTTGTTTAAAGGTTTTGAAAATAATCAGTGACAAGAAGTATTGTGTGAAAATAACTAAATCAAAAGCATTATTTTGTATAATTCAGTTACATGAAATAACAATATTGCCAAAAATACGCTGTTTATGCCAAGTTGTAGAAAATCAAACGTTTGAGGTGTTAAACTTCGTAATAGATGTTCACAGGACCGTCACAAATGGGAAAACATTTGTTAACAATTAGGAATGGTGAGAGAGGAGAAAGGTAGATATGAAGAAGGAAATGATTAAAGCACTTTCATTGGGGCTTTCTGCAGTAACACTTGCTGGATCTATGGATATCACAGCATTTGCAGCAGAAGATGATGGAAACGTTGCGGAAAATCAGCAGACCACGGAAGGTCAACAGCAGGAGACAACATCAGCTGAGCAGGCTATTGTTCAGGAAACACAGGCTGTTAGCGCTGATATTAATGGTGTAGAAGGTCAGCCTGCAATAGATGGTCAGGCAGCTGTAGAAGCAGTACCTGGTGTTATTGATGCCATAGAGGAAATTCCAGTAACACAGCCTAATATCACTGATGATATGCCTATACTAGAAAAGATTGAAGAGGCAGAACAGGCAGATTTAAGACAGGACGCTACAGATGATATTCTCAATCAGGATTATCAACTTAATGTAGATCTTAATGAGGATGGTAATTTTCAGCGTGATGAAAATGGAGATCTTGTGGTACCAGAAAGCAGTGATATCGTTGCATATGGTAATATGGGGGATACTCTTGAGGATGCATATGATGAAGTAAAAGATGCAGCTGAAGCAATTGATGGAAACCAAGCACAGGGCACAACTGGAGTAATTGATGATGTTAATGCAATCAACAATGCAGCAGGCGTAATCGATGGAATTGACTCTGATATAAATACAACACTTTCCAATGCAGAAGGTGCTGCTCAGGTAGCAACTGGGGAAGCTACTAAGGCAGAAGCAGCTGTTAATTTAGCAGTAGAGTCTGTAAAGAATGATCCTATAGAGGTTGCTGAACAAAATGTAAATGCAGCCGCTCAGACATTACAGGATGCAAAAGATATATATGATAAACAGAAGTCATACGTTGAGGAATGCAGAAAAGAATATGAAGCTGCATTAACAAGACGTAATACTGCACTTCAGAATTATGAGAATCTCAGAACTGATGCTTTGGCAGATGATGGAAAGCTTGCTGAGGCTCAAAAAAATCTTGATGATGCAAATGATGATTTATTGCTTCTAGAGGCAGCTCTTAAGGAAGCAGAGAAGGACTTCGAGGGAACAGCTGAGTATCTTCTCCTTCAGGCTGAGAATGACGAGGATTTAGATACAGCAGATTATATCCAGGTTATCCTTAAAAACAAAGTATTTGTTGGACAGG
Organism: Pseudobutyrivibrio sp.; assembly: GCF_015057185.1. Lineage (GTDB taxonomy): Bacteria > Bacillota > Clostridia > Lachnospirales > Lachnospiraceae > Pseudobutyrivibrio. Next base: position 36,359 of record NZ_SVEV01000020.1, read on the forward strand.
ATATCACAGTTGAAGGCATTTCTTCAGAAAATCAGACAGATGATGTTGCTTTTGTAGTTAAGAATAGTGATGGAAATATCATTGGCAGATATGCGTATACAGCAGTTAATGGTGTTGTTAGCATCTACTCAACTGAGAAGATGTATGAGTTTGATGGCAAGGATGAGAATGGCGAGGATATAACTATATCTAAGACTGCTTCAGAGATGGAACAACTAGTTACAGATGGTGGTGCAGTCAAGAGAGTTGCCATACCAAAGGTCGATGAAAATGGTAATCCGATAGTTGATGAAAATGGAAATCAAGTATATCGCTATGAATCATATAGTGCACTTTCAGCAGAGGAACAGGCCAAGGCAGATAACGGAACATATTCATGGGAGTTCATCGTTCTTAATAATACAGAGCTTTCTGCTGACAACTTTGATGCTGGACAGTCAACTCATATTACGTTGGATGAAAACGAGTCACTCGACGAGGGTGAAGGTGCAAAAACAGTTGTTAGTGGATTTAATCCTGCTGGTGATTACATTACAACAGTTACAAATACAACAACAAAGAAAATATACACATATGTAAATGGTGTGCTTCAGAATGTAACTGACCAAAAGGTTACAACTGAAAAGGGTACAAATGCAGAGGTTCAGGCGGCAGCTGAGGAAAAATATCAGGACTTAGTAGATGCTATGATTGCAGATATTAAGGAAAATGGATTCACAGGTGTCGATGTAAATGGAAATCCTGTAACAATTGCGGCAGCTGATATTAAGAGTGTTGGTAGCGAGTCTGTTCTTGAGAATCCAACAATTTACTGGACTGTAGATGGATTCTATGTACCAGTATATGTTGATCATGACGATGACACTTGCGTCTACTATAAATACACAACTCGGCAGGTTGGCGGATATTCTTATTTGATGCATCGGTTCAAAGGCGATGTAGATAAGGTTGAAGCTGAAATTGCCAAGAATTATGAGACAGCCCATCCTAATGGATATGTGAGTGATACAAGGTTGTTTAATCTCAGCTTACGCAACTTGTTTAATTGGGCTGGTACAGCAGATGTAGACTACATTGCTGCATACGACATTAATATTGTTAATTCTGATGGCACACTAAGTAGATTTGATGATAGAACTGCTGCATTAGCTGCTGTCGATGCTTATGCAGTACAGCAGCAGGTAGGTCGATCTTATTGGTATAGCGAATGGGTTGGACGTGGCCAAGGTAGGCATAAAGTAGATTATTATTATGATGAGGTCGTTGGCGCTATTACAGAAGGAGATTATTCTACTAAGATTGTAACTGACAGCTACTACAGCTTTACTCAAGATGCTGATATTAAGATTGAAACACATCAATCTGGTGTTCAAAACCTTGTATATAAAGCAGTAACAGCAGCAGTATCTACTGCTTACAGAAAATCTGGCAATGCAGTATTTACAAACACAGATACAGATTACCAACAGCTTCTTGCTGATGCCAAAGCCAAGAGTGATGCATATGAGGAGTTGATTAAGGATACAGATGCAGCCCAGAAGAAAGTTGAAGATGCTCAGAGAGAGGTTGACACAATCAAGGCTCATATCGAGGCTCTCGACAAAGCAGATGTTGCAAAGAATACAGCTTTAGTTGCAGAGTGGGATAAGAAGCTTGCAGATGCAGAGCAAAAACTTGCAGATGCAGAGCAGACACTTAATGATTCTTCAGATGCCCTTGATAAGGCAAAGGATGAGCTGGAACAGAAGAAGAAAGAACTTGAAGATAATCAGAACCAGCAGAATAATGAGACAACAGGTGGCGAAACTACAACTGGTGGAGAGACTACAACAGGCGGCGGAGCAGGCAGAAGATATTATCCAACAACAGCTCCTATCGATACAGTATTTGATCCATCAGTAGTATTCATTGATAATCCAGTGGTTCCATTGGCAGGTGATACAACTACAACTGCTACAAGAACAGTAAACCGAAATACTGATGTTGCAGATGCTGATGCAGATACAATTACAGTTGATGATGGTAATGTTCCACTTGCAGTTGATGAAGCTGCTGTAGAGGAAACAGAAGATACTGTTGATGAAGTATCAATCCTTCCAGAGGAAACTCCACTTGCAGGCGGCACACAGGAGAACTTCTTCCAGCAGTCATGGTGGTGGTTACTTCTTATTCTTATCGCAGCAATTGGCGGTGGTACAGCATATGCAAAGAAAAAAGCAAAGGATGCTGAAAACACAACAAAATAATAATTATTTTAGTTAATGAAAGCGGGGTCTACGGACCTCGCTTTTTGTTGGTTTATTATACAATATAACGATTTTGCCAGAATATGACGTTTCTTGCCAAATTGTAGAGAAGACCAATTTATCATGTTAAACTCCATCTAGTTGTTCACATAATCGTCACAGATTATTCACAGATAGAGGGCGATTATCAGAGAGGAGAAAATGATTACTATGAAGAAGTTTGACAAAAAGGTTATTACAACAATCGCGCTTGGAGTTGGTGCAGGATTAGCTGTTAATCCAACTATAGTTAAGGCTGAGGAGAATACAGAAGCTCAGGCCAACCAGAATATTTCTCAGGAGACAACATCAAATGCTGATGTCGTAAAAAGTGTAGAGGATGCAGGTACAGCAGCAACAGCTGCAAATATGGACGATACTGCATCATCTATTTCTGATTTAAGCAATGATATTACAGATTTAGATAAGAAAAACGCAGATGCATCTTCAGCAGTGGCAGATTATGAGGAAACTGTTGATACAATTAATCAGGGATTGCAGAATGGCGATGCTTTGGCAGCAGAGGGTTATGCATCAGATGCTCAGGCAGCAGCAGATCAGAGTGCAACTGATTTACAGACTGTAACAGATGCTCAGACAGATATTGAGAATGCAAAGAATGGTACATATGGTTCTCAGGAAGAAGCAGATGCAGCTAGAGCAGAAGCAGAAGGAAAGGCTTCTGATGCTTATGATGCAGCAAAGTCTGCAAGTGACAATGAGATTTTGGCTGGCACAGATGAAGAGCTTGCAAGACAAGCTGCTGAATCAGCAGAATCTAGATATAATGCAGCAAAGACTGCTTATGAGGCAGCAGAAGCAGCAGTAAATGACGCTCAGGCTGCTTTAGATGCACTCCTTGCTCAGTCAACAGTAGACGAGGATGGAAATCCTGTATATTCTGGTGATGTAGCAGATGCTATTAATACAGCAAAGGCGCATTTAGAAAAAGCTAATAATGATTTTGAGACAGCTGAACAAGCATACGAAAATGCACAAGAGGATTATAGAGTAAAATCTGATATTTCAGGTGATTTATATCAGCAGGATAAGACTGCACAGCAAGAAAAAGAAACAGCAGAAAAAGAAGCTGCTACAGCTAAGAAGAATTTAGAAGATTCACAGAAAGCTGTAGATGATCTTAATGCAGAGATAAAAGGCTATAATGATTCAATTGATGAGGCTGAAAAGGAAATCAAAAAGCAGCAGGATATTATTGCCGCAGCTACAAAGGATAAGGAAGCTGCAGAAGCACAGTATGGCGTAAATTCTGAGGCATATAAAGCTGCTGTTCAGAAAATCAAAGATGCTCAGGGGAAGATTAATGCACAGCAAAAGAGAATTGATGCTGCTAATGCTGAAATAAAAAAACAGCAAGCAATAATTGAAGCTCATAATAAGGCTGTAGAGGAAGCCAATGGTCAAAAGGATGCTGCACAAGAGGCTTATAATAAGGCAAAAGCAGAGGTTGATAGTAGAATTAAGGCTGTTGAGGATGCTTTGAATAAAGGACATTCTGGTGTAAGGCAAGCCATTACTCGCGATAATGATATTGCCATTGGTAAAGCTATGGCACTTTTCTATCACAGTGTTATAAGTGGAAATGCAAATGGTACAGTGCAGTCTTCAAAATTTTTGGATTGGGATGGTTGGAAAGATCACTATATTAGAATAGTAGATAATTCAGGTAATACTCATGACTATAATTTTAAAACAAATTATTATTGGTATGGTGGAACAGAATCGATAGAGCTTATTGATAAATCATTAGGTAAGACTACAATCGTTCTTACAGAAAACCAGTTTAAGACATGGGTTGCAAATTATAGAAATGGCACTGTTGCACAGGGTACAGCACAATTCTTTGTTGATGCTGCTGCAAAGCTTGCAAGTATTAATGATGTTATTAATGATACAACTACGGTTTCTACAGCTCAGGGCGTAATCAATACTCAGAATGGTTTTATTAGTACTGCTAATACGAATAAGGCTAATGCAGAGTCAGAAAAAACTGCTGCAGAAACAGAGAAGGGGCAGGTTGAAACATCATATACTAATGCGATGAATGCTGCTAATGACAAGGCTGGTGCAGCTCAGGAGATAATTGATGCTCAAAACAAAATTATTTCTGGATTAGAGGAGAGCGTTAAGACTGCTACAGGAAAATTAGAGACAGCTAATACTAATTTAGAGACAGCAAAAGGTGATAAGAAAGCAGCCGATGATAAAGTTGTGTCTAAAACAAATAGCTACAATGATATTCATGAGCAATATGAAAAGGCATATGATGAAACATCTAAGGCATATGACAATATCGGCACAACAGCACAGGAAAAGAATGCTGCTGATGCTAGAGCAAAAGAAGTTAAGGCTGCATATGATAAGGTTGTTGATATGGCTCAAGAAATCAGAAACCTTGTTGCTACAAAGAATGCATCTAAGGACCTTCTTGATGAGATGGAGCAGAAGTGGAAAGACGCAGTTACAGCTTATGAAAAGGCTGTAGAGGCACATAAGCAGGCAACTGATAATGCAACTGCTGCTCAGGAAATTGCAGACCAAATCGCAACATCATTGGATTCTACAGAAGGATTTACAGTAATTATTCCTGAGACTCCTAGCCAGACATCTGATGAAACAGCTAGTACATCAACAGAAACTACAACAACTACATCATCAAGCAGCTCATCTAGACGCTACTATCCAACAACAGCTCCAGTTGAGGAAGTTGCAGAGAATGATGTTGTTATGTTAGACAACCCTGTAGTACCTCTCGCAGGTAACACAGCAAACACAACAAACACAGCAGTTAGACGTAACGCTAACAACAATAACAACGTTGCAGATGCAGATACAGTAACCGTTGATGAGACAGAGGTACCACTTGCAGTTGACGAGGATGCTGTAGAGGAGACAGAGGAGAAGGTTGATGAGGTATCAATCGCTCCAGAGGAAACTCCACTTGCAGCAGCTCCACAGAAGAACTTCTTCCAGAAGTCATGGTGGTGGTTACTCCTTGTTCTTATCGTAGCAATCTGTAGCGGTGTAGCTTATGCTAAGAAAAAGTCTGAGGACAAGAAGAATACAACAAAATAATAAAGCCAGGACATTGTGTTCGAGTTCATTGTTTGGACAGGAATAGGTCACAATTTAAAGGTATACTACTGACGGAGTCTTTGGATTCCGTCAGTTTTTTTATCCTAAAATCTTGTATACAAAAAAGAACAGTAAATAGACGAAAAAATCATAGCATGGTTAAATTTTTATGTTATAGTATACTTTGTGAAAAAATAAACGATATATTTTCTCAATAACAATATGGATATAAATGCAAAAAGTCTTTTAGATAAATTAAATATTGAGCATTCACTTACAGTGGATGAATACGAGTACTTGCTTAATCATGTTGATGATGAGCTTATGGAGGCGGCAGCAGAGTATGCCAGAGCTTATCAGGATAAATATTATGGCAATAAAGTTTTTACTCGTGGACTTATAGAGTTTACTAATTTCTGTAGGAACAACTGCTATTACTGTGGTATCCGTCGTGAGAATCACAATTGTGAGAGATACCGACTTTCCAAGAAACAGATTTTAGAATGTGCTGACGCAGGATACGAATTAGGTTTTAGAACTATCGTTTTGCAAGGCGGCGAGGATTTCGCATTTTCTGATGAGGACATCTGCGATATCGTTTCTGGTATCAGGGCAGCTCATGAGGACATGGTTGTTACATTGTCTATCGGCGAGCGTTCTAGAGAAAGCTATGAGAAATATTATGAGGCAGGCGCTAGGAGATATCTTCTCAGACATGAGACTGCTAATCCAGCATTATATGCCAAGCTTCATCCGGCAGAGCTTTCTTGGGAAAATAGGATGCGTTGCCTTAGAGACTTAAAAGAAATCGGTTACCAAGTTGGTGCTGGCTTCATGGTAGAGTCTCCTGGTCAGACCAATTATGACTTGGCTATGGATTTGAAATTTATCGAAGAGTTCAAACCAGACATGTGCGGCATTGGACCGTTTATCAGTCATAAGGAGACACCATTTGCCAAGGAGGCTAGTGGAACTTTAAACACAACACTATTTTGTTTATCGCTTATTAGGATTATCTATCCGCAGGTGCTTTTACCTGCCACTACAGCCCTTGGAACTATAGATCCACGTGGTCGTGAGAAGGGCATTCAGGCTGGTGCTAATGTTGTGATGCCTAATCTTTCTCCAGTTAGTGTCAGACGTATGTATACGCTCTATGACAACAAGATTTGTACAGGGGAAGAGGCGGCAGAGTGCAGAGGCTGCCTAGAACAGCGCATGTCTACTATCGGATACGAAATAGTAGTGGATCCCGGCAACCGTGCAGGACTAGTACAATAATTATTAGTAGTTTTTAAATAGCTAGTAGTTATCAAGCTCTTAGGTTTCTCAAGCGAAGCATTTCAGCTGAGCGGAGAAACACTAAGGCTTGATAACGTAACTAGCGTCACATAGAAAGAAGGAAATTATTATGTACAATGTAAAATCATTAAAGGCAGAGGAGTTTATCGATAATCAGGAGATACTTGATACTATTGAGTACGCCGAAGCAAACAAAAACAATTTTGAGTTAATCGAGGAGCTACTTGAGAAGGCTCGCCCAGTTAAGACAGCAGAGGGCTGCGTTTGCAAGGGACTTACTCATAGAGAGGCATCTGTGCTTCTTGCATGTGAGGAGCCAAAATACATCGAGAAGATGTATCAGGTAGCTCAGGAGATTAAGGATGCATTCTATGGAAACAGAATCGTTCTTTTTGCTCCACTTTATCTTTCAAACTATTGTATTAATGGATGCGTATATTGCCCATACCACCTCAAGAACAAGCACATCGGACGTAAGAAGCTTACACAGGAAGAGGTAAAGGCAGAGGTTATCGCACTTCAGGATATGGGCCACAAGAGACTTGCTATCGAGGCAGGTGAGGACCCTGTAAATAACCCAATTGAGTACATCTTAGAGTGCATCAATACCATTTACAGCATTCATCATAAAAATGGTGATATCAGACGTGTAAACGTTAATATCGCAGCAACAACAGTAGAGAACTATCGCAAGCTCAAGGAAGCAGGCATCGGTACATACATCCTCTTCCAGGAGACATACAATAAAAAGAGCTACGAGGAGCTTCACCCAACTGGACCAAAGCATGATTATGCTTACCACACAGAGGCTATGGATAGAGCCATGGAGGGTGGTATCGATGATGTAGGTCTTGGTGTTCTCTTTGGACTTGAAAGCTACAAGTATGAGTTCGCTGGACTCCTTATGCATGCTGAGCATCTTGAGGCAGTTCACGGTGTTGGACCACATACTATTTCAGTTCCACGTGTTAAGCACGCTGACGATATTGATCCAGATGCATTTGACAACTCTATTCCAGATGAGATGTTTACAAAGATTGCAGCCTGCATCAGAATTGCAGTTCCATATACAGGTATGATTATTTCTACTCGTGAGTCAGAGGAAGTACGTCGCAAGATGCTTCAGGTAGGTATTTCTCAGGTATCTGGTGGTAGCCGTACATCAGTAGGTGGCTACACAGAGGAGGAGAGACCTCACGATACAGAGCAGTTTGACGTTTCTGATCAGCGTACACTTGACGAGGTTGTTAAGTGGCTTATGGAGACAGGTCATATTCCTTCATTCTGTACAGCATGCTACAGAGCAGGACGTACAGGTGACAGATTCATGTCACTTTGCAAGACAGGTCAGATTATCAACTGCTGTCATCCAAATGCTCTTATGACTCTTACAGAGTATCTTGTTGACTACGCTTCTGAGGAGACAAAGAAGATTGGCTACAAGATGATTGAAGAGGAATTAAAGAAGATTCCTAAGGAAAATGTTAGAAAGACAGCTGAGGAAAACATCGAGGCTATCAAGAATTCTGACCGCCGTGATTTTAGATTTTAGTCATATAATTGACAAAATTATTTTATATAATATTAATGGCGTGTGACCAAAGAGGTGAAAAATGTCATTGAACAACACACCAAGTGGACAGCGGGTTCACATAGGGTTTTTCGGAATTAGAAATGCTGGTAAATCTTGCATCGTAAATAAAATTACTAATCAGTCGATTTCGTTGGTCTCTGCTCACAAGGGGACCACAACTGACCCGGTTAAAAAGTCAATGGAGCTTCTTCCAATCGGACCGGTTGTTATTATCGATACAGCAGGTTTTGATGACGAAGGAGAGCTTGGCGAGTTACGTAAAAAGAGGTCATATAGAATCCTTGATGAGATGGATATAGTGGTTCTGGTTTTAGATGCCAGAAACAACAGCCTCTCTGAGGAGGAACTTGATTTCGTTAAAATCATTAAAGAGCGCAAGCTTCCATATGTTATTGTTGAGAATCATGTGGATGAGGCTGAGGCTCATGGATACAAAGAATTGCCTGGTGAAAAGCTTGTTTTCACCGATGCTAATTCTGATGATATGACAAAGGTAAAGGAAGCAATAATTGCAGTCCTTCCAAATAAAAAAGAAGCTGTTCCAGTTTCAGATTTAATAGCAGAAAAGAGCACAGTAGTGCTTGTTATTCCAATCGACGAATCGGCACCAAAGGGTAGAATCATTCTCCCACAGCAGTTGATTCTTAGAGATTTGTTAGATCACAAATGCAAAGCTATTTGTTGTCAGCCTAGCGAGCTTTCAGAGACACTAGAAGAAAATGCAAATGTTTCTCTTGTTATTACGGATTCACAGGCATTTATGCAGGTGTCAAAGCTAGTTCCCGAGGATATATATTTAACATCATTCAGTATTCTAATGGCGAGATATAGAGGTAGTCTCGCTACACAGCTTGAGGGTGTGGCAGCCCTTAAGGAATTAGAAGAAGGAGATGTTGTGTTGATTTCAGAGGCCTGTACTCATCACAGGCAGTGCAATGACATCGGCACAGTCAAAATACCTAACTGGATAAGAAATTATACAGGTAAGGCAATTGATTTTGAATTTTCTTCTGGCAATGAGTTCCCAGAGGATTTATCAAAATATAAATTAGTAGTTCATTGCGGCGGATGCATGATTAACGACAACGAAATGAAAAGCCGCGTGAAGCATTGCAAAATGCAAAATATACCAATCGTGAACTACGGTATGGCTATAGCCGAGTTCAACGGTATTTTAGACAGGAGTCTAAAAATAATACATTAACTGGCACATTAAATGTAAAAGGAGAAAAATATGGTTACTTCAGATCAAAGTATTGTAAGATTGAAGCACAGCATTATGGAAGAAGTTTGTAAGCTTGCTTGGAATGGTGAGCTTGATGCTTCTCATAAGGAGCAGGTTTGCTACGAGATTATCCCAGGTCCTAGACCTACTTATCGTTGCTGCGTTTACAAGGAAAGAGAAATCGTTAGACAGCGTGTTATCCTTTCTTGCGCAGAGAATCTTCCAACAAACCCAGATTCAAAGAACGTAGTTCAGGTTATCCAGCCAGCTTGTGATGACTGTTCTATCGCTTCTTACTCAGTTACTGACAACTGCCGTTTCTGTCTTGGAAAGGCTTGTCTCAACTCATGTAAGTTTGGTGCTATTTCACCAGGTGAGAGAAGAATGCACATCGATCCTTCAAAGTGTAAGGAATGTGGTATGTGTGCTAAGGAATGTCCTTATCAGGCAATCGTTCACCTTGAGAGACCTTGTAAGAAGGCTTGTCCAGTAGGTGCTATTTCTTATGATGAGTGGGGACACTGTGTAATCGATGATGAGAAGTGTATCTCATGTGGTCACTGTATCCACAGCTGTCCATTCGGTGCTATCGGTTCAAAGACTTACCTTGTTCACATTATCAAGGCAATCCTTGAGGGCAAGAAGGTTATCGCTATGTGTGCACCAGCTACAGAGGGACAGTTCGGTGAGGACATCTCAATGGCAGCAGTTAAGGCTGCATGCAAGAAGATTGGTTTCACAGACATGATCGAGGTTGGTCTCGGTGGAGATATGACAGCTGCTTATGAGTCAGCTGAATGGTCTGAGGCTAAAAAGGAAGGACATCAGATGACAACATCTTGCTGTCCAGCATTTATCAATATGCTTAGAAAGCACTTCCCAGAGCAGTTCGAGAATAATATGTCTTCTACTGTTTCTCCAATGTGTGCTATTTCTAGATACGTTAAGGCTACAATGGGCGAGGATACAGTTACAGTATTCGTTGGACCATGTATCGCTAAGAAGTCTGAGGCTGCTGATGAGACAGTTCCAGGAAATGCAGATTATGTTATCACTTATGGTGAGCTTCGTGCACTTATGCGTTCTAAGGGTGTAGAGTTCGAGCCAGTAGAGGAGACATATCAGGAGTCTTCTACATTTGGTAAGCACTTTGCTTCTTCAGGTGGTGTTGCTAAGGCTGTTATCGAGTGCATGCAGGAGCGTGGCGAGAATACAGATGATATCAAGCTTATGCAGTGTGCAGGTGGTGCTGAGTGTAAGAAAGCACTTATGTTACTTAAGAGCGGCAAACTTGACGCTGACTTCGTAGAAGGTATGATTTGCGAAGGTGGTTGCGTTGGTGGACCTTCTAAGCACAAGGCAGAGCGTGAGATTCTTAAGGCTAGAACAGGTCTTATCGGAAAGGCTGATGGACGTAAGATTCTTGCAAACCTTGAAAACTATCCAATGGATAAGTTCTCTATGTATAGAGATGGACATAGAGATTAAGCAACATTAAAAGGCCTCATTTGAGGCCTTTTTTATTTGTGTAAAATATCACATGAAAAAGTAAAAAATAGACATCCATTTTAGTTAAAATGTGGTAATATATAGAGAGTGTTAAAAAATAAACACACTAGGTGGGGACCTATTCACTCTGCAGCGGAAACAGAGTTTATATATAGGAATTTTTACAATGTAATAAGGAGGGGAAAGTAATGGTAACATTAGCGACAGCATTGATTTGCTTACCATTTCTTTGGGCGATTTTTCCTGCGCTGATTCACAATTCAAAGTGCAGAGCTTTTTTCGTCTATCTAGGCTGTGGAATCGTTATGGTTCTATCAGTTATTACAGCTGTTCAGTGGTATCTTGCTGGAGGCGAGACGCTGAATTTTAGATTGCCATATCAAGAGATATTTGGTTATATTTTTTTGGTTGGCGATATTCTATTGATGTTTTTTATCACATATCTTTCATTCAAGTATAAAAAGAGAATAATATCTGTTCTTACGATAGTATCAACAGTTGTTCCATCGGTTTTGGAAATGTTTGGCCCAAAGCTAAAGGATACATACACTATGAGATTTGATTGGATTACACTTATCATGGTTTTGATAATCGGAGTAATCGGATCATTAATCGGTGTTTATGCAGTTGGATACATGCATGGATATCATATCCATCACCATAAGGAACTTAAGGATAGACGTAGTTTCTTTTTATCAATGATATTTGTTTTCTTTGGGGCAATGTTTGGTCTTGTATTTTCCGCAAATCTTTTGGGACTTTACTTCTTCTGGGAAATCACATCAGTTACATCATTCCTTTTGATAGGTTATACACGAACTGAAGAGGCTATTAACAATTCCTTTAAGGCATTGTGGATGAACCTTTTAGGTGGTTGTGGCTTGGCTGTTGCAATTTCTGTAGGTATTCTTTGGTTTAACACAGCAAACCTTTTCGAGATAATCAAGCTTGCTGAATACAATCCTACAGATATGAAATATTTGCTTCCAATTGCAATGCTTGCTTTCGCAGCGCTTACAAAGTCAGCTCAGTTCCCATTTTCAGGATGGCTTCTTGGTGCCATGGTTGCGCCTACACCTTCATCAGCACTTTTACATAGTGCAACAATGGTAAAGGCTGGAGTGTATTTGCTAATTAGATTGTCCACAGCTATGGCTGACAATTATGTAGGAAATATGGTTGCATTGATAGGCGGATTTACATTCCTTGCAGCATCTTGCCTAGCTATTTCTGTTACAGATGGTAAAAAGGTACTTGCTTATTCCACAATCTCAAACCTAGGCCTTATAGTTGCATGTGCCGGTTGTGGATATGAGGAAACAATTTGGGCAGCAGTATTCCTTGTAATTTTCCATGCAGTTTCAAAATCTATGCTTTTCCAGTGTGTTGGTGCAATTGAAAACACAACAGGTAGCCGTGATGTAGAGGATATGCAGGGACTTATGTCAATTTTCCCTAAGCTTGCTTTGATCCTCATGATTGGTATTGCTGGAATGTTCCTTGCTCCATTTGGAATGCTTATTTCAAAATGGGCAGCACTAAAAGCATTTATTGATACAGAGTCAGTTTATGTTTCTACACTTATGGTATTGTTCATTTGCTTTGGTTCTGCAACAACAATGTTCTACTGGACAAAGTGGATGTCAAAGATACTTGGACCTTCACCAAGAGAGAAATCAAGAGATTTAACAAAGAGAAACGAGTACATTTCAATGTTCTTCCATGCAATACTTATGGTGGCATTGATCCTTGGATTCCCATGGATTTCTACAAATGTATTAAAGCCTCTTTCAAGAGAAATGTTTGGAATAGTTCTTCAGGTAATTTCCAAGGAGAACATTATTATCATGATAGTGTTGTTGGTTGGTATATTTGTTATTCCATATATCAATTACCTAATGACAAAGAATGTTAAATATAAAAAGGTGCTTACTTACATGGGCGGCGCAAATGCCGGTGATAACATGAACTTTGTTTCAGCTACAGGTGAGGCAAAGGAAATGCATGTGGCAAACTTCTATATGGAAGATATCATGGGAGAGAAGAGGCTTTTCACTCCAGCTATCATGATTTCCACCTTCATTATTATTGTTTATGAAATAATCGTAATAGGAGGTGCATTCTAATGGAATTAAGTACTAGATTAATATTTGCAGGCTGCTACATTTTGTTTGCACCGCTTGTTATTGGTTTATTGGATGGTTTTGATCGCAAGATTTCAGCACGTATGCAGGGACGAAAGGGGCCATCAGTGCTCCAGCCATTCTATGACTTAAAGAAATTATTCGAGAAGGAATTCTTAAGTGCTAACATTATGCAATTGTTTATGATTCGTTCATACCTTTGCTTCATCTTACTTTCAGGAATTCTGTTCTTTGCAGGCTTTGATTTGTTGCTTGTTGTATTTGCACTTTCAACTTCTGCAATGTTTTTGATATTAGCATCTACAACAACACATTCTCCATTTAGTTCCCAAGGAACACATAGAGAGTTAGTTCAAATTATGGCATGTGAGCCTATGGAGCTTTTGGTAGCCGTTGGATTTTATTTAGCAACAAAGCCAAAAACATTTGTTGTTTCAAATATTATCGTTAATAGCAATTGGTCAAATATTGTATTCCTACCAGGCTTCTTTATTGGCTTTGTATTTATCCTGACAATCAAATTTAGAAAGTCACCATTTGATATTTCTACCTCACACCACGCACACCAAGAGGTTGTAAAGGGTGTGACAGCTGAGATGGTTGGTAAAGAATATGCAATGGTTACACTTGCTGAGTGGTACGAGAATGCCATTCTTTATGGAATAGTAGCAATGTTCTTCCTTAACAAGAATCCACTTTCTATCATAGGCGCAATCGTTGCAATCCTTGCAGTATGGTTTTTGGAAATTGTCATCGACAATACATCTGCCAGAGTTAAATGGCAGTTGATGTTGAAAATGGCATGGGGCGTAACAATAGTGTCAGCAGGCATGAATTTATTCTTGCTAGAGATTATTCGTGGTTAGGAGGAAGTTGAAATGAGTAAGATACATAAATCGCCATGGCTACTCCACTACGATGGAAGTAGCTGCAATGGCTGCGATATAGAGGTGTTGGCTTGCACCACTCCAGTATATGACGTTGAACGCTTTGGAGTAATCAACACAGGTAACCCAATGCATGCTGATATCTTCTTAATTACTGGCGGTATCAATTCACAGAATGAGGCGGTAGTTAAACAGATATATGAGCAGATGCCACAGCCAAAGGTTGTTATAGCAGTTGGCACATGTGCTTGCACAGGTGGTATTTTCAAGGAATGCTACAACATTAAGGGCGGCGCTGATACAGTGATTCCTGTTGACATATATGTACCAGGATGTGCAGCTAGACCAGAGTCAATTATTGATGGTGTAGTAAAGGGCATTGGTTTATTCAAAGAAAAGGCAGCAAAGCTTGAAGCAGGAGAATATGACACTGTACAAGCAGGCGAGGCTAGACAGTAGGAGGATAACATGCAAGAGATTAAAAAGGATTTATATTTAATTGATAAGGCAGAGCTCCTTACCGTCATTATGGAAAAAAAGAATGCTCTTTGGAGACTTTGCCAAATATGCTGCTCTTACCCAAAGGCAGAGAATCATTACGAGGTTACATATTCATTTGCTAATGGATATGATCTTGTAAATTATAGACTTATAGCTGAAAGAGATGAGGAGGTTCCTTCTATCTCACGTGTATATAAATCTGCCATTTATTATGAGAACGAAATGCACGAGCTATGGGGACTTAATGTAGATAATATTAAGGTGGATTTACATGACAAACTATATCGTATAGACGTAGAGACACCATTTTTAGAGAAGGAGGGCGAGTAAGATGGGAAACAGAAGTATTGTGCCTTATGGCCCACAGCATCCAGTCCTTCCTGAACCAATTCATCTGGACTTAGTTTTAGAGGATGAGAAGGTACTAGCTGCAATTCCTTCTATTGGATTTATTCACAGGGGTCTTGAAAGCCTTACAAGCAAAAAAGATTTTAACGAGATGGTATATGTTGCGGAACGTATATGCGGTATTTGCTCATTCATGCATGGTATGGGATACTGCATGGCACTAGAGGACATAATGAATGTTGAGGTGCCTCGTAGAGCAGACTACCTTAGAACAATTTGGGCAGAAATGAGTAGAATTCATTCTCATTTATTATGGCTTGGATTGTTGGCTGATGGTTTTGGATTTGAGTCACTATTCATGCACTCATGGAGACTTCGTGAGAAAATCCTAGATATGTTTGAAGCATCTACAGGTGGTCGTGTTATTTTCTCGGTAAATACAATAGGTGGTGTTTTAAAGGATATGCCTGCAGACATGCTAGCTGATTTTGTAAAGCAGCTAGATGAAATGGAAAAAGAAATCCGTGATATGACAGACATATTTATGCAGGACTACACTGTAAAGAGTCGTTTGGTTGATATTGGTATTATCTCAGGTGAGGATGCCATTAGACGTGGAGCTGTTGGTCCAATGATGCGTGCATCTGGAATCAATGTGGATATGAGAAAGAATGGCTACGCTGCTTATAACGACTTGGATTTTGAAGTCATCACATCAACTAAATGTGATTCTTACGCAAGATGTGAGGTTCGTATAGGAGAAATATTCCAGTCAATTGATATTATTAGACAATGCGTTGCCAAAATACCAGATACAGAGATTAATACAAAGGTAACTGGAATGCCAAATGGTGAGTCTATTATTCGACTTGAGCAGCCAAGAGGCGAGGCATTCTATCATGTTAGAGCAAACGGAACTAAGTTCCTTGACAGATTTAGAGTCCGCACACCTACCTTTGCTAATATTCCTGCTCTTACACAGACATTGCAGGGATGCCAATATGGTGATGTGCCACTTTTGGTGCTAACAATCGATCCATGTATTAGTTGTACTGAGAGGTAACTTTTTTACATGGTAAAAATGTTACCCACAGCACAGCCATCCCCGGAGGGGATTATTAATGCTGTGCTTTCCCGTATAGGGATTGATAAAAGGTAGTTATATGAGGCGGTAGACATCAAGCTCATAGATATCTCAAGTGAGACATTTTAGTCGAACGGAGATATCTATGGCTTGTAGACGTAACCGCTGGAGTAAGGAGAAAATTATGGGAAGTATATTACCATTTACAAAACAAGTTTTTAAGAACCTTTTCTCAGCGCCGGCAACCACTCAGTATCCATTTGTTCCAAAGGAGTATCCGGAGCGTACTAGGGGTCATGTTGATATTAATAAAGACCAGTGCATCTTATGTGGTATGTGTATGCGCAGCTGTCCACCGGGGGCTATCAAGGTGGATAGAGCAGGAAAAACATGGACAATCAATCGTTTTGATTGTATCCAGTGTGGATATTGCACAGAGAAATGCCCTAAGAAGTGCTTGTCTATTACACCAGGCTATCAAGAGCCTGGCCCAGAAAAATATAGTTATACTGTTGAGGTTCCTTATGAACCACCAAAGCCAGCTGCAAAGCCTGCTGGTGCAACAGCTACAGGTAATTAAAACAATATGATACAAAAAATTATTATCAAGGGCCTAGTCCAAGGAATTGGATTTAGGCCCTTTGTTGCAAAAATAGCAGACCAATTAAATATAGAAGGTTGGGTTAGAAACACTGGTGGAATAGTTACTGTCCTGGCAAAGGGTGATGAAAAAGTGCTAGGAGAGTTTTTGAATAGAATCAAAACTCAAGTTCCAACTGGTGGTTTTATTACTAATGTAGAAATAGTAAATATAGACAACCTATTTGAAATAGAAAAATGCGAATCCTTTAACGAACCAAAAGTATTACAGAGAATAAAGGACGTTGAAAATAAAATTTTAACAGATAATATAAATGGATTTCACATTATAGAATCCGACAAGGATAGTGCAGAGAATCTCCCGCTGATTCCTGCAGATATTGCAACTTGTCCTAAGTGTCAGGCGGAGCTGTTGGATTCTAAAAACAGAAGGTATATGCATCCATTTATTAGCTGTACAGTATGTGGCCCTCGTTATTCAATTATAGAAAAATTGCCTTACGATAGAGACACCATCACTATGGGTGATTTTGAAATGTGTTCTCAGTGCAAAAGTGAATACGAGGGTAAGGTGGACAGACGCAGACATGCTCAAACCATAGCCTGTCATGATTGTGGGCCAAAGCTTGAATTTACGCGGATTGACAGCATTACTGATGAGCCTGATGTGGATGGAGAAGTGGATTTTGCAGGAAATCTTGCAAAAAATGGTGTTCACAGAAAGTTCACAAGTGAAATTTCAGACAATGTTAGCATGCTCCAAAATGATAATTTAGACATTAATTATGATAATGTTGTCGGAATAATTAAGGCTAAAGATGTAATTGTCAGAGGTGGAGTGGTTGCTGTTAAAGATATAGGTGGTTATCATTTGGTTTGTGATCCATTCAATGAAAAGGCAGTAGCGGCCCTTAGAAAGCTAAAGCATCGTGAGGAAAAAGCTTTTGCTGTAATGTTCAAGGATGTAGAGGAAATTCGACGATACGGTATCGTAAATACGGATGAAGAAAAGCTTCTGAACTCGAGTGCTCGACCAATAGTGTTGATTCAAAGAAGAAATGATATATCTAGTGATAAAACACCAACACTTGCAGGCAATGTGTGCCTTACAAGTCCTTTTATAGGTGCAATGTTACCTTGTAATCCTCTGCAGATTATGCTTGTAAATGAATGTGGTCCTTTGATTATGACAAGCGGAAATGCCAGCGGTGATGTGCTGGAAATCAATAATGAGAAAATGGCGGAATGGCTAGAGACAAGAGTTGCCTCTGGAGAATTTGATGATGTTCCAATAGCTATGCTAAGTCATGACCGAAGAATTCTTAGACCTATGGATGATTCTGTAATGAAGGTGGTTAGAGGTCGCCAGCAGTTTATCAGAAGAGGTAGAGGACATGTGCCTAATCCTATGGCGGTGGATATTAGGAATGAAATTTTTGCAGCAGGTGGAGATTTAAAGTCTACATTTTGTTATGTGAAAAATGGCCTCGCCTATATTAGCCAGCATTTAGGGGATTTGGAAAGTGTCAGCTGCCAGAAATTCTACAAGGATGAGCAGAAGGCTATGAAGGAAATATTCGGATTTAATCCTACCCAAATAGCGGCAGATAAGCATCCTGGATATTTCAGTAGTAGACAAGCACAAACTCAGAAGGGAACCAAATTTTATCAACACCATAAAGCCCATGTGGCAGCTGTTATTGCGGAGCATCATATTAAAGGTCAAGTGCTTGGCTTTGCCTTTGACGGCACAGGCTATGGGGATGATGAAACAATTTGGGGCGGTGAAGTCTTTAAATGGGATGGAGTGTCTAGGATGGATAGAGTGGCTCATCTAAAGCCTGTAAAGTTAATTGGCGGAGATGAAGGAGCTAAAAATTGCGATACGATTCTAGCTGCAATGCTTTATGATAAGGGCATCGACTATAAAGCTTTGGACAGTAGTGAGATGGCTATTATAAAGGCTGCTCTTGATAATAATATAAACACAGTCACATCTAGTTCCATGGGACGCTTGTTTGACGCAGCTGCGGCATTGCTTGATATATGCCACTACAATACCTATGAAGGCCAGGCTCCTGTAGAGCTTGAGAATATTGCCTATTCAACAAATGAATACATCCCTCTTGCAATTGCAGAAGATGGAGATACTAAAGAACTATTTAGAGATATCGTAAATACGGAAATTTACTATAATAAGAAATCTGATACAAATTGGAAGGAAATACAGGCGAAGCTTGCCAGAGGTTTTATATACGCAGTATCAGACTATATATGTGCAGTGTCAAAGAAACATAATATTAATCAGATTGTTTTATCAGGTGGAACTTTTTTAAATAGAATTCTACTTGAAAGGACAATAGATATTTTGGAAAAGGATGGATTCACAGTATACATAGCAAATGAACTTCCAGCGGGAGACGGGGGATTATGCTTAGGTCAAGCCTTTTTGGCTGGCGTAGATAGTGATAATTAATCTACTCAGCTTCAATGCTTTTAACTATAAAGTCAGTGCAACGGTTTAATTTTAGATTGTAGCTACCGCACTTTGGACAGACGTCCTTGAATTGATGGCGAGTAAAATCAGCGCCACAATCCTTGCAGTGAACAAATGATTCCTTGACGGTGGCGTCTACCTTCACGCCGGCAAGAGCAGTGCCATCGCTCATAACCTGCAAATATTCTTCAATTATTTCTGGAACGTAATCGCATTGGTCTCCGATTAACAAGTGGATTTTATTAACATGGCTGACGCCAGAAGCGTCAGCCTGTTTTTTTACTAAATTATATACATATTCTGTAACAGCTAATTCGTGCATGACTTCTCCCATATAATAAATACTATGGACATAATTATACACTATTTGTAGCTCTAAATACTACCTTGTTACGGCCTGTTTCCTTGGCTTCGTAAAGAGCTGAATCAACAAGAGTAAATAGATTTCTTTTATCGAGACAGTTGTATTTGTTGATGGTAATAACACCAACGCTGATGGTAACCTTTTTAACAGGTGCAAATGATGTACTTTCCACAGATTTGCGAATTGTCTCAGCCAAATCTATGGCTTCTTTCTTTGTTACACCAGGCATAATGCCAATAAACTCCTCGCCGCCCCAACGAGCAATAATAGCTTCCTTTGGAATGGACTCATTGATACTCTTTACTACGCCCTTTATGACTTCATCACCTATATCATGACCATAGATATCATTGACCTTTTTGAAGTGGTCAATATCAAACATAACCATGGCCATATTCCCACTTTCATCCAATTCCTCATATTTTTTATCAAACCAATAATCGAAGGCATCTCTATTAAATAGATGAGTTAGCTGGTCATGACTGGCCATTTCAAATAGCTGCATCACATTGTCGTTTAAATCAGCAGTTGTATGCTCCAAGAAGTTAATTAAACGGTCATTAAGTGGTACAACAGTGGTGGAAGGATTAATGTCGTTATCAATTATTGGCTTAACCTTGTTTTCTGATTTTGCATTTCCTTCTCGAAGCCCAACAGATATAAATGTTCCATTTAGCAATCCGGCGCCTTCTTCGTTGTACAGGATTTCGGCGAATCCACAGCTCCAAGTAGAGTTGGCATTAACCTGGTCAAAATAAGAAAATTCCTTATCTGCCAATTGATCACCCATGAGAGTCCTTCGACTCATACATGCATAAATAAGAATAGCTTCTGGAACAAAATCCACCAGTTTATTTGCAGATTTCAATGTTCCTGCAAGCAAGTATTTTTCCTTGGCATAGGCAAGGGAGGCCTTTGTACCAGTAGGAATATTCATGGCAAATTGCAAATCGTTGTTAGTGTAATTTAAAGCAACACGACCAATGATTTTATTATCCTTCTTATATACAAATGGAAAGGCAGAAGTATTTTCAAAGAAATATTCATTTGCTTCTACTCCTAAATATTTTCTATAAATATTAAATGCAGGCTGATTATCAATTTCTTTTACAATGCCATCTGGTGTGCTTGATGTGATTGTGAATTGTCGTCCTAATGGCTTCCAGCCCAAGTCGTGATGTATTTCTATATTTAATTCCTTACCATACAGTGCAACTGCAACAATTCCTCTGTCAAAAATTTTATCGTTAAGGAAAACAAGTGATAAATCCTTTGAAAGGGCAGAGGTACCAGCAATAGCACCAAAAATTGGTACATCTGGATAATGATCACTTATCTCATCTATAAATCCCTGAGGCGAAAGGGTTAAATCAGAAGACATCATGATAATACCTTTCAAATCAGATATACATGACAATTGGGTGCAAAATTCTCTACCTGCCTCTGAAGGAGTTATATCATGGCAGTCATAGCCCTGAACTAGGTAATTGCTTTTTTCAAAAAGAAGTAACGAAACAACAGGAAACTTGGCACTGTGTGTATCTGGAGTAAGTGCACAGTGGGAGGTCATTCCAAATATTGTAAGGTCCTGGAAAAATTCTTGAGCAAATGACAAGCCATATTGGATATAAGCAATATCTCCACTAGGCTCCACTGCTTGAAGGAGAGGAACATAGCCAGGATTTTGCTCTATATAAGCTTTAATTTGCGCAGCAAATGATTCTACTACTTCTGCTCTATCTAATACGATTCTATACTGTTTCATAAACACCTCTTATAAAAAATAGCGGCACTTTTACACGTATAACAAATTACAACAATAAGACGTAAAAATAATGAAGAAATAATGTACAAATTTTGAAAAAATAGGGTCATAACAAAAGCCTTAGTGATATAATGAAAAAGCTTGAAATAGAACGGAAATGGGAGAAGTAAAATGTGTGTTGCAATACCGGGATTAGTTAAAAAATTAAAAGATGGCAAGGTTACTGTAGATTTTAATGGAAATGAAGTTGAAGCCTATGCCGGACTTGTTAAAGTAAAGGAAGGGGATTACGCTCTTGTTCATGCAGGCTGTGTTATACAGACTTTGAAAAAGGATGAGGCGGAAGAAATAATTGAGCTGATGGGAGGCCTGGAAGGGTAATGGAATTCTCACAGCTTGTTGATTATTTGAGAAATTATGATGGTCCTAAAATCAGGTTAATGGAGGTATGTGGTAGTCATACGCATGCAATATCAGAGCATGGCATTAGAGATATATTATCGCCTAACATTGAGCTACTGTCGGGGCCTGGGTGTCCAGTCTGCGTTACTCCTACAGCTTATGTGGACAAGCTCATAGAGCTTAGCTTAATAAATGGTACAACGGTAGTTACTTTTGGAGATTTGCTTAGAGTGCCAGGCTCCAAGGAGAGTCTCAATGAGGCAAAGGGCAGAGGCGGTTCAGTGGAGATGGTATATTCTCCAATGGATGTACTTGATTTGGCTAAGAGGCATCCGGATAGAAATTTTGTTTTTGCAGCAGTAGGATTTGAAACTACTGCACCTATTTACACACTACTACTGGATAATGTTTTATCTAAGGGACTCAAGAATATACAGATTTTGACAGCCTTGAAAACAATGCCAGGTGCTATTGGATTCCTATGTGAAAACGGAGCTAATATAGACGGCTTCATCGCACCTGGACATGTAAGTGCTGTAACAGGAGCCCAGTATTTTGATGAGCTGGCCAGCAAATATAAGATTCCCTTTGCAGTATCTGGATTTGCTGCCAAGGAGCTTATAATTGCCATATACGGCCTGATTCAAATGGTTCTTAACAAGGATTACAGTGTAAAGAATTTCTACACCTCGGTTGTGGACAATGAAAAAAATCCTATCATAGAGAAACAATTAGCCAAATACTTTGAACCAGCTGATGTTGCATGGAGAGGAATGGGGATTATTGAAAACTCTGGCTTAATATTAAAGGAAGAATATGCACAGTTTGATGCAGGAAGCATTGGACTTGATGTGGATAACAAGAAAAATAAAGCTTGCCGTTGTGGAGATATCCTTATGGGCAAAGCAAAACCAGAAGATTGTCCACTATTTAAAAAGGCATGCAGCCCTATGACACCACAGGGGGCTTGCATGGTATCAGAAGAAGGAAGTTGTTTTAACGCATGGAGAAGATAATTATGGAGCACGGCTCAGGTGGTCGTGCAACTGGAGAATTAATTAGAGAAATATTTGAAAGTCAGTTCAATAGTGATGTGCTCTCAGAAATGGAGGATGCAGCAGTCATCCCAGGAGAAGCCACCATTGCTATGACTACAGACAGCTTTGTAGTAACACCACTTGAATTTCCAGGTGGAGACATTGGCAGACTATGCATCTGCGGAACCGTCAATGATTTATGTATGCGAGGGGCTATACCTAAATACATCACCTGTGGATTTATTTTGGAAGAAGGTGCTGAGGTAGAAACTCTCAGACGCATAGTAAAATCAATGGCTGAAACCGCCAACGAAGCTGGTGTAAAAATAGTTGCTGGTGACACCAAAGTCATCGAAGGCAATGGAGGAATCTACATCAATACCGCTGGAGTAGGCTTTGTACCAAAGGGTGTAGACATCAAAGCCAAAAACGCAGCCCCAGATGATGTGATCATCGTATCAGGCAATGTAGGTGACCATCATGCCACCATCCTCAGCCAGCGAATGGGCATCAAAAACACAATCCAAAGCGACAATGCACCACTACAGGAAATGGTTGGCAAACTCGTAGCAAGCCACATTCCCGTTCATGTCCTCAGAGACGTTACACGTGGCGGCCTTGCCACGGTACTAAAAGAACTTGCCCTATCTAGCAGCCTTAGATTTGACATCCACTCTGACAAACTACCAATCGACCTACAAGTCAAATCCTTTTGCAAACTACTAGGACTTGACCCACTATACATGGGCAACGAAGGCAAATTAGTTGCAATCCTACCAAAGCAGTACGCTGACGATGCACTAGCCATCATCAAGTCCTGCAACTACGGCGCCAACGCCTGCATAATTGGCTCCGTCAACCAACCTACCGACGAAATCGAAACTGGAGCCCTCATCATGCACACCGAAATTGGAGGCAAACGTTTCCTTGACATCCTTCAAGGCGAAGGCCTGCCACGTATATGTTAAAGCGTCTATCCAGGGTGTCCACCCATTAACCTGGCGCCCCGGCCACAACCATACACTATTGTAAACTACTGTGCCCCTGCCGACCTCGCCCCGCCCGCCCCTGTCCATAACACCTCGCAAGAATATTTTGTTTCCCTAATATGCAAAGAATCGCATCTTTATTGGCATGTGTCTTTCTCATGTCTGCACAATTTTGAAAAAAGTATTTTATGGGCGGACACAACTAACTAAACTAGTGCAACTCAGGCTCAGGGGGAATTGGGTGATTTGGGAGTGCGCTTAGAAAATTAAAAGCAGGATTATCAATATATTGGCATGCGCCGCTAGGACGGCGGCGCAAGTGCGACACGCGACACGATGTCGTATAAAGCACGGTGCCAATATATGATAATCCTGCTTTTTAAATTTTCTTAGCAAACGTACTATGAACCCAATTTCCCCTTGAGACCTGAGTTGTACCAATTTAAAAAACTAATATGTCCGCCCAACGAAAATACATTTTTCAAAATAGTTCATCCATAGAAAGACACATGCGGATGCTCCCTTTTGCATATTGGGAAACTACAATATTCGCGAAATTGTGTTATGGACAGGGGCGGGCGGGGCGAGGCCGGCAGGGGCACATATAGAAGCTGGAAAGGTTGTGGCCGGGGCATTGGGGGCATGTAAGTGGACACCCTGGATAGAAACATGTTAACAGAACTTTCATATTTTATTTAGTGGTGGTTGTGCTATAATAAACGTAAACACATCCAAATATAAACGTTAAGTAGTTAGGAGGATGCTTTTGGGAAAGACAGTTTTAATAGTTGACGACTCCAAGTTTATGAGAGCTGTCGTTAGAGGCGAAGTCGAAAGAAATGGTTGTACGGTTATTGCTGAGGCAGATTGTAGCGATGGAGCAGTAGAGAAATATAAACAGTACAAACCTGATATAGTTACAATGGACATAACAATGACGGTTGACGGTCACACTGTGGGACGTAGTTCAAACGGAATTGACGCCATTAAACAGATTAAAGAATATGATCCGGATGCAAAAATTCTTGTGGTTAGTGCAATGGGACAAAAGTGTTATGTAATTGAGGCTATTGAGGCGGGAGCCAAGGATTTCGTTATTAAGCCATTTGACGAGGCTAGATTCGCAGAGGCGTTAGCACACTTCAAATGAAAACTCAATAATGAACAAAAAGGACTGGTAACAGTCCTTTTTGATTGTATACAATGGAAACTTTTATGTTATTTTGAATAACGATATGATAGATTGTGCAAAATTGGACAAAGTAAAAAGACCGAATAATCGGTCTTTTTGAGGGGAGTATAAATAATTAATAAGGGTATGACAAGGAAACTCCTCGCCACGTCTCCGATTATAATATAGAATAATAGTGAATGCAATAAAAATAATTTCATGTGCATAAATAGGTGCAAGCCGCGCCTGTAATTGACACTATTCTTTCCAAAGGCTAAGATAATTTTATGTTAAAAACTTATACTATTAGTTGCCCATGCCATTTTGGTTTAGAGGCACCATTAAAAAGAGAAATCTATGATTTAGGATACGAAATTACTGAGGTTACTGATGGACGAGTAACCTTTACTGGTGATGCGGAGGCTATTTGTCGTGCAAATATTAATTTGCGTACCGCAGAGCGTGTCCTTGTTGAGGTGGGTAGATTTAGAGCTACTACCTTCGAAGAACTATTCCAGGGAATCAAATCACTTAATTGGGAGGATTATATTCCTGAGAATGGTAGATTTTGGGTTACTAAGGCTACTTCTGTAAAGAGTAAGCTTTTCTCCCTTACTGATATTCAGTCTATTGCTAAAAAGGCAATGGTTGAAAGAATGAAGAAATATTATGATACCCAGTGGTTCAAGGAGGATGGTTCTGACTATCCTGTTAGGATTTTCCTTATGAACGATAATGTTATCGTTACACTTGATTCTACAGGTACACCTCTTCATAAGAGAGGATATAGGACTTATACCAGCAAGGCTCCTTTGTCTGAGACAATGGCAGCTGCTTTGATTCAGTTGACACCTTGGCATCCAGATAGAATTCTTGTGGATCCATTCTGTGGTTCTGGTACATTTCTTATTGAGGCTGCTATGATGGCGGCTCATATTGCACCTGGTCTTAATAGAGAGTTTACTTCTATGGACTGGGATAACCTCATTCCACAAAAGCTTTGGAAGGATTGCTTCGATGAAGCTAGAGATGAGGTGGATACATCTGTAAAGTGTGATTTGCAGGGTTATGATATTAATCCTGATATGGTTAAAATTGCCCGTCTTAATGCAAAGCAGGCAGGCGTGGATCATATGATTCATTTTCAAACTAGAGATGTGGGGGCTCTTAGTCACCCAAAGAAATTTGGATTTATTCTCACTAACCCACCATATGGCGAGCGACTTGAGGAGAAAAAGGATTTGCCAGAAATTTATGGTAAATTAGGTGAGGCGTACAAGAATCTGGATAGTTGGTCAATGTATGTTATCACTAGCTATGAGGATGCTCCAAAATCTATAGGAAGAAAAGCAGATAAAAATCGCAAAATATATAATGGAATGATAAAGACATATTTTTATCAGTTCCTTGGACCTAAGCCAAAGAAGAAGGACTAGCTAGATGAAATTTTCCAAGAGATTTTTGGTGTTTGCTCTGATTATAGCAATCACTTTGTTTGGAAAAATTAATAACTGGAATGACAGATATGCGGCAGTAGAAACATTCCGAGGTGCAGCACTTAAAGAAGAAGTGCTGTATCCTCTTATGTCCAAAAATCTTAATGATGCTGGTCAGCTAAAAATATTCATTAATGACCAGCTTTATTCTAATTCTCAGGCCTATGCAATTCTAGACGACGGCCTTAATCCTGTTGGATCCCTTGATTTTATTAAAACTGAATTTAAGGGCTCTGCTTTTATGTGCGACGAAGGCAGTGCTATTGTTCAAATCAAAAATGATTTCTATGAATTCCTAGAAGGCAACATAACCGCTACAGAAAATGGTGATGAAATTGAGCTGCTTGTGGCTCCATCTGTAAAGAATGGAGAAATGTATGTGGGACTAGAGGATTTGTGCAATATTTTTGGTTATAAGTATAGCTATGATAAGGACACATATACTGTAAATATCAAAATAGATAAGCTTGCAGGCTTGCCAGATACCTATGATTTGAGAGAGCTTGATAGAGTTAGCAGCATACGTAATCAGGGCTCTACATCTACTTGTTGGGCTTGTGCATCACTTGAGGCTCTAGAGTCTTCCATGCTGCCTTCTCAGCAGTATACCTTTTCTGTAGATTCCATGATTCAGGACAATTCCTTTGATTTGACAGAGGAGGACGGTGGTGAGTATACCATCGCTTTGGCATATTTGCTTTCTTGGCAGGGACCAAAGCTTCAGACATCTAATGATACAACAGATATTCTTGCAGATTTTACAAATCAGGTAGAGGAGCCTACCGTTCACTTACAATCAGCTCAGTTTTATGATTCTGAAAATCTTGATGACATTAAGTGGGCTGTGTTTAGATACGGTGGTGTTTCGACCTCTATTTACGCTAGCGTTTCCACATCAAATTTAAATGGTTCTAGCAGCTACAATAACAAAACTAATTCATACTGCTATAGAGGCAATGCTAAACCTAATCATGACGTGGTTATTATAGGTTGGGATGACAATTATTCTGCCAAAAACTTTAGTGAGCATGTTCCTGGTGATGGAGCATTTATTTGCCAAAATAGCTGGGGCAGTGGCTTTGGCGAGGACGGAGTATTTTACATTTCTTACTATGATTCTAACATTGGCAATCAGGCAGTTTCTTATATCGATGTGGATACTAACAATACCTACAACTACATTTACCAAAGTGATTTATGTGGTTGGGTTGGACAGATTGGCTACAGCAAGGAATGGGCATACGGAGCCAATACATTCACAGCTGATGCAGATCAACAGATAGAGGCAGCAGGCTTTTATGCTTTAGGTAAAAATACTAGCTACAGGTTATATTTTGTGTCAAACTATGAGAATACTGGTAGTCTTTCAGAGAAAGAATTGGTGGCTTCAGGGGAGTTGAACCAGGCTGGTTACTACACTATCAAATTCAATTCGGCTAAAACTGTTTCGAAGGGGGAAAACTTCGCAATAGTTTTATACATAAACACAGCAGATACTTTAAGACCATTGGCAGTGGAATATGCAGCGGATAATATGACATTTGCAGTGGACTTGGAGGATGGCAAGGGATTTATTAGCAACAATGGACTTGAGTGGGAATGCGTAGAAGATGTTGCATCAGCCAACCTTTGTATCAAGGCATATGCCAATAATGTTGTGGAGGTGTTTGAGTAAAACTCACAAAGGGGTAGACGGAGAGTAATGGAACAAAAGGTTATGGGGATTTTTACTGCCATAATTGTGGCGGTAGCTATTTTAATGAGCTGTCTTTTGATTTACGTTCCCAACATGCATATTATTGCGCTTAGAATTGAGGACAGCAGAATGATGGGTGGAAGGATATCTATTATGGATATGCTTACTGCCAGTGATGAGGAATTAATGAATGATGACCCAGAAACTAGAGAGAGTATTCTAAAGGGACATCAAATCAGATTGACACTGCCTAATAATGTTACAAGTGCCGCAGTTTCAATAGATAATAACTATGTTGAAAGAACAATCAACATAAATATAAATGGTATTGGAAAGGATTATTTCCAAGAATTTCCTATCAGAGGAAACTCAGAGAATATTTTGGATGTTACCTATGCAAGTGAAAATCTTGTAGGCTCCATATCTATAGTTTTAGATGATGTTTTCGAAGTGGCATTAACTTCTGAGGACGAATATATTTATCTTGATTTTGTTGACCCTCATGAAATATATGATTACGTAGTGGCCATCGATGCCGGTCATGGTGGAAACGTACCAGGTGCCACTAAAATGGGCGTAAACGAAAAGGATATTGATTTGGATATAGTTCTTGAACTGAAAAAGATATTTGAGAGTTCAGGAAAAAATATCGGTGTATATTATACAAGGACTGATGATAGCAATCCTTCATTTGCAAATCGAGTGGGACTTGCTAATGATTTGGACGCGGATTTATTTATCTCCATTCATAATAACTCTACAGCATCTGGACGAATGTCATCTATTAGTGGTACAGAGGTTATGTATGAAGGTGGTGATTCAACGGGCGAGTCAAAAGCGCTGGCTGAGATTTGCCTAGACCATTTACTTGATGACCTTGGAACTAAATCAAAAGGTGTCGTAGTAGGTGATGAGGTATATATTATTCGAATGTCTGAGGTACCTGTGGCACTGATAGAAGTTGGATTTATGACTAATGAACAGGAACTTAAAAACCTGACTGATCCAGATTATCAGCACGATGCAGCCCAGGCAATATATGATGCAATTTTGGAATATTTAAATAAAAAGGCTAGTGGGACATAGGTCGATTACTGGCGGAATGGAGTTATATGAAGACAAAAATTATTTTTGCAACAGGCAATGCCAACAAGATGCGTGAGATTTGCGAGATCCTTGGTGAGGAAAACTATGACATCCAGTCAATGAAGGAAGCTAACATTGATGTGGATATTGTGGAAAATGGTACCACCTTTGAGGAAAACTCGTTGATAAAGGCTCGTGCAATTTCAGCATTAGCAAAGGATGCAATTGTACTTGCTGATGATAGCGGATTAGAGATAGATGCATTGAATAAAGAGCCAGGCATTTATTCTGCCAGATACATGGGAGAGGATACCTCTTACGATATCAAAAATGCAAATCTTATTGAAAGATTAGATGGCGTAGAAAAGCAGGACAGAAGTGCAAGATTCGTATGCGCTGTTTCAGCTGTTTTCCCAGATGGCAAGGAGTCAGTTGTCAGAGGCACAATTGAAGGATACATCGGTTGGGAGCCAATGGGAACAAATGGATTTGGCTATGACCCAATTTTCTATTTATGGGACAAGGATGTTAGTACAGCTAGCATTTCCCCAGAAGAGAAAAATGCAATTAGCCACAGAGGGCAAGCCCTTAGAATGATAAAGGAAGAAATAATTAAACATGAAAATATTAGTTGTTAGTGATACTCATGGAAAGTCTGAAAACCTTAGAGATGCAATAGAAATTGAAAAGCCAGACCGCATATATCATCTCGGAGATGGCCAGGGTGTAGAAGACAATATTTGGATGATGTCTCAGGCTCCTGTGGAGTGTGTCTGCGGTAATTGCGACTGGGGCACACCACTTCAAAATGAAATTGTATTAGAGGTTGGAAAGCATGTAATATTTTTAACTCATGGTCATTACTATGGTGTTAACTATGGCTATGAGCAAATAGCAGATGCGGCTAGAGCAAAGGGCTGTGACGTTGTTTTATATGGCCACACCCATGTTCCAACTATTGATCATTATGGTGATCTCGTTATTGCAAATCCAGGAAGCATATCTTATCCAAGACAAAATAGTCGAGAACACACTTATATGACAATTTTGGTAGATAATGAAGGTGAGTTTAAATATGACTTACATTCATTAGAGGAATACGATAGAACACATGGAAATTAAAATTGTTATTGAAGGCTCAGAGCCACAGAAGGAATACGTTCTTTTAAATTCAGAACCAATCACCTTTGTAGAGGTAATGAAGCAGCTTGGGATTAGTTTTTACAGACCTTGCGGGGGCATTGGCAAATGCTTGAGCTGCGCAGTCAGATTTGTTTACGGTGCTCCTGAAATTACCCATGATGATGAGCGCGCCCTTGATTTTTCGGAAATGAGAAATGGGTGGCGCTTAGGCTGCAAAAGCCTAATTACAAAGGATTGCAAAATCCAGGTACCAGCCTCTTTGGTATCAGAAATAGTTTCTCCAGAAATCCAGGACATAGACAATGAATTGCCTGTGGATAAAACAAATATAGCAATCGCTGTCGACATCGGAACCACAACAATCGCAGTTGCTGTGGTTGATTTGCGTACAGGAAAAATTCTCCGCCAAGTCAATGCAACTAACAGCCAGGCCAAATTCGGTGCCGATGTTATGACCAGAATCAAGGCTGCCATAGATGGACACTCCCAAGAATTAATGGACAGTGTACAGTCCGACCTAGTCCAGGTGGGAAACAAAATTATTGGTGAGAATTTCCAAGCTCACAGAATTGTATTTTCGGCAAATACAACTATGACACATCTATTTCTCAAATACCCTGTGGATGGAATGGCTACATTCCCATTTGTGCCATACAACACAGACAGTATCAGCTTTGTAACTAACTACAAGGATGTATTTTTCATGCCTGCAATTTCTGCCTTTATTGGAGGAGACATAGTATCAGGTCTATACTACATAAAAAAGAAAAAGAATGACGAACCATTCATACTGGCAGACCTTGGAACAAATGCAGAGCTTGTACTTTATGATGGAGAAAAATACTGGTGCACATCAGCCTCAGCAGGACCTGCCCTTGAAGGTGCAAATCTCAGCTGTGGAGTGGCATCCATTCGCGGTGCCATTAACCATGTTCAAATCACACCAGACAAAGTAAAATTCACCACCATCGGAGGTGAAAAAACAATCGGAATCTGCGGCAGTGGAATCATAGACTTAATATTTGAACTATTCCGCAACGGAATCATAGACGACGGCGGCCTACTACAGGACCAATACGCAGAAACTGGCTACCCAGTAACCGAAAACATCACCATAACAGGAGAAGACATCCAGCAGGTACTTTTAGCCAAATCTGCAATATACTCAGCCATTATACTTCTCATCAAAGAAGCCAAAATGGACATGGATGACGTAAAGCATCTTTACGTATCCGGAGGACTAGGAGCTTCCATAGGAGTATGGTCCGCAGCAGGCATCAACATATTCCCTAAAGATCTCATCCAAAAATTTGAATCCGTAGGCAACTCATCTCTCCTTGGTGACATCGCCTACATCCAGGAGCCCGACCAAGAAACCCTAACCGCAATCAAAGAAAACTCCCAAATCGTATACATGGCCGGCAACCCCGAATTCGAAGAGCTCTTCCTAGAAAACTTAAGGCTCTAGGCAACTGCTCACAGCGAATCCCGCGGTAAGGCCCCTGTGCTTGCCACCACATACATAGTCATCAGGCCCCGCCAGGCATCCCTGCCACCCCGGTAGGTAATACAATTTTCGCGAATATTTCAGTTTTTCAATATGCAAAAGAGAGCATCCTGCATGTGTCTTTCTATGGATGAACTATTTTGAAAAATGTATTTTTGTTGGGCGGACATTTTAGTAAGTTCTAATTGG
>NZ_SVEV01000021.1 GCF_015057185.1 Pseudobutyrivibrio sp.
CAGCTATATACTTCCTTGTTACCTAGGCGTATTCGGGACTTTCACCCGTTGGAGCGCGCCCATGGCGCGCAAACCACAAAAAGGATGGCACTAGGCCATCCTTTTAAACCCCCCTTGCTACTGTAGAGCAAGTTCATCTGCAAATCTGATTAGTTCTCTTTCGACTCTATCATAATCAGAATCTACAAATCTATATAAATATGCGTCACCAATAACGTTATCCTTTGGCTCCTCATAATAGAACTCTTCGTATTCGTCTGCTGTGTAGACGATAATTGCTAAACCAACAAGTGCAAAAACCATGTAACCAATAATAATCATCATTTTCATTTCCTCCTGCGTCCCCGCTCAACTGTTTTTGTTATTTGTTGAGCTAAGTATACGATAGGAAATATCACAAAAGTATCACACGGTTTATAAAGTATTTACAAAGCGAAGGAACGCATCCATTCCCTCTGGTGTGTTCTTGTAAACACCAGCACATTCAAGGACTTGGCAGAAAACCTTTCCAATCTCCTGCTGGAGAATTTCATTGACGTTGCTTTGATCAATCACATCATACTTTGTGCTAAAGGAGTCTACCCAGTCAGCATGCTTTGCAAGAGCTTCGTTTGTACGAAGGTCCTTTTTGTTGACAATGTAGTCTGCAAGCTGTTCCATTTCTTGCTTGAGACGACTTGGCAATACTGCAAGTCCCATAACCTCAATAAGACCGATATTTTCCTTTTTGATGTGGTGTAAGTGCGCATGTGGATGATATACACCAAGTGGATGCTCCTCTGTTGTAATGTTGTTTCGAAGAGCTAAATCTAATTCAAATAAGTCACCACGTTTTCTAGCAATTGGTGTTATTGTGTTATGCTTTTCTCCGTTTGTTTCAGCAAAAATAAATGCAGCTTCGTCGGTATAACCACGCCATGCATTTAAAATGTGGTCTGCTAAATCAATGATTCTCTTTTCGTCCTTGCACTGAAGTCGAATAACTGAAAGCGGCCATTTAACGATGCCTGCATGAACGTCCTCAAATCCCTTTA
The DNA here is from genome assembly GCF_015057185.1 of Pseudobutyrivibrio sp. Classification (GTDB taxonomy): domain Bacteria; phylum Bacillota; class Clostridia; order Lachnospirales; family Lachnospiraceae; genus Pseudobutyrivibrio. The sequence continues at coordinate 1,035 of NZ_SVEV01000021.1, forward strand.
CAGAAAACTCCTTTATGATAGGGGCCTTTTCCATTGCGAAGGTATAGTGTCCACCCTGGAAATGGTCATGACTAAGAATCGAACCACCAACAATTGGAAGGTCTGCATTACTTCCCAAGAAATAATGTGGGAAAAGTTTTACGAAGTCAAAAAGCTTTACGAATGTAGCTTTCTCAATTTTCATTGGCGTGTGCTGTCCATTAAATACGATGCAGTGCTCATTGTAGTAGACATATGGGCTGTACTGAAATCCCCAGCTGCTGTCGTTGATTGTAATAGGAATAATTCTGTGGTTCTCCCGGGCTGGATGATTTGTTCTTCCGGCATAGCCTTCGTTTTCCATGCAAAGCTGACACTTTGGATAAGCAGACTGCTTTGCATTTTTTGCTGCTGCGATGGCCTTAGGGTCTTTCTCTGGCTTTGAAAGGTTAATAGTGATATCAAGTGTTCCGTAGTCTGTCTCAGTAGTCCACTTTAAGTCCTTTTTCACTCTATATGTACGAATATAATCTGTGTTGCGGCTAAAATTGTAGAAATAGTCTGTAGCTGCCTCAGGTCCCTTTGAGTCATAAATCGAATTAAACTTATCAATTACCTGAGATGGTCTAGGGCAAAGGCAATTCATAAGCTTTGTATCAAACAAATCTCTGTAGGTAACGGAATCTTCGATGATTCCCTTTTTTACTGCTTCATCTAGTAAATCCTTTAATACATCCTCTAATACGATATTAGTCAAATCGCATTCTGGGTCAGTATATTCATCTTCATTCATACATTCCAGAAGCAAGTTAGTTGTATAAATTCTCTCACACTCTGGTGTAATTCCTGTATCGATTCCGTATTGAACTAATTTCTTGATACTTTCTTGTAACATAATCCCCTCCGCAAATAACAAAAAATCTTTTGGAAACTATTGTACAACTATTTAGTTTTTAACTTCAAGTATTCTTTATATTAAATTAGATAATTAATGATATAATTGTCTCATGAGTAAACGATTTAACAGACGTAGAATAGTAACCTGGATTATCATAATCTCGGTTTTTTTCTTAGGAACAAATAGAATATCTTCATATTTACATAATTACTATCACGCAACCTCAGAGGCTTTGGAATGCATTAGTTCACCGGCTGAAGGAATCACGGTAGATTATTTAGATAATGCCATAGTTTTCAAGTCCGAAAATCCTACAGCTGGACTTATATTTTATCCAGGCGGTCTGGTGCAGACAGAAGCCTATGCACCTCTTATGGAGCAGCTGGCACAGCAAAATATTATGTGTGTACTTGTAGAAATGCCTTATTACCTAGCTCTTTTTGACGCAAATGCAGCCAGAGGAATCCAAGCACAATTTCCAGAAATCAGTGATTGGTACATTGGTGGCCATAGCTTAGGCGGTGCCATGGCTTCACTTTATGCAGATAGGCACAAGGAAGAATATGAAGGTCTGATTTTGCTTGCAGCATATTCCATGGTGGATTTGACTGATGGTGCGCCAGTTGATGTACTTACAATCAGAGGCTCTGAAGACGGCGTTTTAAATATGAAAAACTATAACAAGAATTTGTCTAATCTTCCTGCTGATTATACAGAAGTTATAATAGAAGGTGGTTGCCACGGATATTTCGGAGATTACGGAATGCAAGCAGGGGATGGGACACCTACTATTACAGTCCAAGAACAAACTACTCAAACGGTAGATGCAATTCTCAATTTTATGAATAATTAGATAATAATAGCTCCAGAATCAAATTCTGGAGCTATTTTCTTTCTATATAATATTTATTAGTTCTTTTATAACTGGCTTCATATGATCATCTACAAGGCCGAAATCCATTTCCTTATAGCTCCATGCAGCACGTCCAATATTGAACTCATCAAAGCACTGACAAATATTTTTGTACCATTTTAAACTATCCTCTGGTGTAGCAAGATTGATAACACCAAATTCTCCACAATAAACAGGTACATTTCTCTCCTCAGCGATGCTTACTGCCTCAGCCAAAAGGTCACGGAAAAACTCTACGCCCATTACCGCATCCTGCTTGTATTTACTATAGTCTGCTACGTGCCCCTCAAGATTTCGGGCTGTATTCTCAGCATACTGACCATAGGTAACATCAAATGGCATTCTAAAGCTTTTGTCCATAGCCTCAATCCAATATGCACCCTGATGTGTAAAAATAAGTGGCTCATAGCAGTGGAAATTATAAACAATATTCTCATCATATGGTTCCGCCAAAGCCTTCATTCCCTCTACGCTATTGTTATAGTAGCCGCCAATAAGGATTTTAACATCTGGAGCAATTTTTCTGATTCGCTCAACGCATTTACGTGAAATCTCATTCCATTTTGGTCCATATGCTTTGTCTGTTACCTCATTTAATAATTCAAAAGCAAGTCTATCAGAATACTTTCCGAAACGCTTTGCGAATTCTTCCCATAAAAGATAAAATCTCTCCTGATATTCTTCGTTATCAAAAAAGCCTGACTCAGCCTCGCCAAAGTCAAAGCTAAAGCCTGCTGTTTTGTGCAAATCAAGAATCATATTAAGACCATTCTTGCCTGCCCAATCAATTGCATTTTGAATGTACTTAAAACCCTCTTCCTTGTAGTCTCCAGCGCCTCTTTCTACTAATTCATAATCTACTGGAACCCTAAAGTGGTCCATTCCCCAGCTTTTTATTATCTCGATATCCTTTTCATGAATAAAATTATCATAGCGCTCCTTTGTGTGGTCACACTGGGATAACCAACCGCCCAAGTTTACACCATGAAGATATCCTTCGAATTTTCTCATAATCTTCTCCTTATACAATAATATTCTTCCATAAATAATATTTGGATTTTTGCCCCTTGACTAAATCAATATACCAAATTCTAATGGCCATAACTACCCTTTGAGCTTACGAAAATCTACGAAAATTCAAATTTTGTGAAATATCATTTATGAACAATTTGTGTATATATGATGTTTCCTTGTTTCAGTTCACATTTCCTTTATATTTTGAGGCTATAGTGGGAAATGTCCACCGGCGTGGACGTAGGTGAATGAAGCTTTTGAAAGGAGCTATGGTATATGAAATTATTCAAGAGTCTTGCAAGCGTAACACTTGCCCTTACACTTGTAATTGCCTCACTTTTGGTGGAGCCAGCTTCTAGCGCTAAGGCTGCTAGCGGTGTCACAATCGGTGGCGTACTTATTCAAGGTTCTGATGTAGTTGTTGCTACAGCAGGATCATCTTCCTCAGATGATGGTTTATATCATCTAGTTGTTTCTGATCCATATCAAACAGCACCAGAGGGCACTGATATCGCCCAGGCTACTGCTGGAGCTAATGCATCTTTTACTGTTCCTTTGAATAAAGATAGTGCAGATTCTGTTTTATATAAGAAGTTTACAGTATGTGTAATGTCAGGTGGTGCCTTAAAGGCCGTTTCAAACAGCATGTACATTACAAATCCAGAGGCTTGTGCCACATATGCACCAGCACGTATGGACTATGGAAAGAAAGGTATCCTTCCAGCTCTTGAAAAGAATATTGCAGACAAGAATCAGCCTGCAGCTCTTGGAGCAAAACAGGTTAACCTTAACATCCCACTTTCAATGATTGGCTCACTTTCAGGATACGATTATTCTGTTCGTAAATATAATTCACTTGGTATTCAGGTTAACGTTATTATCCTTGCTGATATTAACTGCCCACAGGAATACTTTAATCCTTATTCTTATGATGGCCTTGGTGCTCATAACTATTATGGTCTTAATGCTAAGACAGCAGAAGGTTGCCAAACACTTGCAAACGCAGCTTCATTCTTAGCAAGCCATTATTCAGGCTCACAGGGCTACGGCCAGGTTGATAACTTTATTATTGGTAATGAGGTTAATGCTTGGTGGCTTTGGAACTACATGAACTGCGGTTCTAATGATATTTTCATGAGAGAATACTACAATGCTTTCCGCATTATGTATAACGGAATTAAGTCACAGAATGCAACTGCAAATGTTTACACATGTATCGACCATCAGTGGGCACGCGCAGAAGCTTCATACTATATTTCAGGAAAAGAGTTCCTTACAAAATTAAACAATAATATTAAGAGCGAAGGTAACGTGGATTGGAGAGTTGCAGTTCACCCTTACAACGCACCTCTTTATGCTCCACGTGCATGGGAAACATCATCTAATGTTTCTCACAGCCAGAGTTCACCATATGTAACGATGGCAAATATCGATGTTTTAACAGACTTTATGTGCAACTCAGATATGCTTTCTCCTACAGGAGCAGTTCGTACCGTTAAGGTTTCTGAGGTTGGATATATCAGCCACGAGGGTGAACAGCTTCAGGCTGCATCACTTGTATACGCATATCTTGTAGCTGAAAATAACAGCCATATCGACGGCATTATCGTAACAAGAGAATTAGAGCATGCTGCAGAATTGGCACAGGGATTATCATACGGATTATGTAATGTAGATGGTTCTCCAAAATTAGGATACACATTCTATCAGAATGCAGCTGATCCAGCTACAATTGCTGAGGCAAGCGCTTACGCAGGTGTTGATTTAACAACATTGATTACTCCTAGATAATGATTTGCTAAGTACATTTAATGGCTCGCATACATTCTATGCGAGCCATTATTAATTAAATCGTGAATAAAGTTATATTGTGAAAAAATACAGAAATGTCTATATTTTTTGTAATTTTCATGATATAGTATGTTTTGTCAAATATATGAACGTACACAATTAAATAATTGAAAGGACTATGGTAATTATGAAATTTTTACACAAGCTCGCAAGCGTAGCTCTTGCTTTAACACTTGCTGTTAGTGCTTTCGCTGCAGTTCCTAGCATGGATGCTGAGGCAGCTGGCGCAGTTACAATCGGCAGTGTTCTTATTCAGGGTTCAGATGTAGTTATCGCTACTGCAGGCTCTACTTCTTCAGATGATGGTTTATATCATCTTGTTGCTTCTGATGTAAATCAAACAGCTCCAACTGGTACTGATGTTGCTCAGGTTGCTGCTTCTGCAGGCGCAACATTCACTGTTCCTCTTAACAAGGGCGCAGCTGATTCAATGCTTTTCAAAAAGTTTACAGTATGTGTAATGTCAGGCGGCGCATTAAAGCCAGCTTCTAACAGCATGTTTATTACAAACCCAGAGGCATGCGCTACAGTTTCTGCTAACAGAATGGATATCTCAAAGAAGGGTGTTCTCCCAGCTCTTGAGACATGGATGGCAAGCAAGAACCAGCCTAGAGATTTAGGCTGCTCACAGGTAACACTTACTCTTCCACTTTCATGGATTACAGGTGGTTCTGGTGTTCCTTATAACTACAATGGTAAAACTTATAACTTTGAGACAGCTAGACTTTCAGGATACGATTTCTCTCTTAGAAAGTACAATGCTCAGGGTTGCCAGGTTTCAGTAATCATCGTAGTTGACCAGGGCGCAGATGGCAACTTCATCAGCCCTTACTCATATGATGGACTTGGCGCACACAACTATTATGGATTAAATGCAACAACAACTGAGGGTGTTGAAATGCTCGGTGCTGCTGCTTCATTCCTTGCAAATCGTTGGACAGGCCGTGGCTTCGGTCAGGTAGATAACTTCATCATCGGTAATGAGGTTAATGCTTATTGGATGTGGAACTACATGAACTGTGGTTCAAACGAAGTATTCGTTAACGAGTACGCTAATGCATTCCGTGTAATGTACAATGGTATTAAGTCAGAAAACGCTTCTGCTAATGTTTACACTTGTATCGATCACCAGTGGGCACGTGCTGAGGCTTCTTACTACATGAGCGGTAAGGGATTCCTTACATCATTCAACTCAAAGATTAGAAGCGAGGGTAACATCGACTGGAGAGTTGCTGCTCACCCATACAGCGCTACACTTACAGATCCATGCGCTTGGAGCGGTGCTAACGCGCCACACAGCCAGAGTGCTGCATATGTAACAATGTACAACTTAGATGTCCTTACAGACTTACTTTCAACTTCTGAATTCCTTTCACCATCAGGTGCAGTTAGAACTGTTAAGGTTTCAGAGCTTGGTTACACAAGCCTTGGTGGCGAAGAGATTCAGGCTGCATCTATCGTATACGCATACATGGTTGCAATGAACAACAGCCACGTTGACGGATTTATTCTTTCAAGAGAATCTGATCACGCTGATGAGGTAGCACAGGGTCTTGCATACGGTATTTGTAACGCAGACGGTTCAAAGAAGCTTGCATACTCATGGTACCAGAGTGTAGACAATCCAAACACAATTGCACAGGCTAGTGCCGTTGCAGGTGTTGATTTAAATACACTTATTACACCTAGATAATTTCATCGACAAAATAACAATAGCCATCTAGCAACTGCTAGATGGCTATTATATATTTAGTATTTATTTAAAAAGTCTCCAAGCTGGCACATCAACTACGCCGTGTGTAGTTATACGTAATTCAGGAATAACTGGAAGTGCAGTAAAGCTAAGCGTCATAAATGGATCAATTCCTCTATTAACGCCAAACTCGTATGCTGTTTTATTAACATTTTCTAGGGCCGTTTTAGCTGAAAGTGCATCAGTTTCGCTCATTAAGCCCGCCACTGGCAGAGCATATGATGCTTTTACTTCTCCATCTGCATAAACAATCATTCCGCCGCCTATATTTTTGAGCTCGTTAATAGCCTGAGCAATTTCTTCTTCACTAGCTCCAATAGCTATTATATTGTGAGCGTCATGGGCAACAGAAGTTGCAATTGCACCTTTCTTTAAGCCATATCCTTTGATGAAGCCCATTCCAATATGCCCTGTGTTTTTGTGTCTTTCTACTACAACAGCCTTTAAAATATCCTGTTCCACATCAATCTTTGATGCCAAGCCTTCTCTGGTAGTATACAGCTGCTCATTTACCAAACCAAGAATAGGAAGCTCATCATTAGATTTAAGCATCCCAGTAGTAACAACAGGCATATTAAATGTATTGTGAGATTTGTCTATTAATTCCTTAGATATATTGCTCTTACAATTGTTATCTAAATACTCATCTGTAAGCTCTATACCACTTTTATAAACACCGTCAATATCTACTGTATTTACATCATTTACAACAATGAAATCAGCCAGAAAACCTGGAGATATAGCGCCTCTATCTCTAAGTCCAAAATAGGTTCCTGCAGAATAGGAAGCCATTTTATAAGCTACAACAGGATCAACCCCAAGCTTAATTGCTTTTCTAACAATATTATCAATATGCCCCTCGGACATAATGTCATTAATATGCATGTCATCAGTACAGAACATACTTCTAGAGCTATATGGCTCCTTACAAAGCCCGATAAGTGATTCTAGGTTTTTTCCAGCTGTACCCTCTCGAATCATTATCCAAATACCCACGCCCATTTTCTCAATTGCTTCATCAAATGTTGTACATTCATGGTCAGACAATACACCTGCTGCAATGTAGCTCATCAATTGAGTCCCTTCTATCATAGGGGCATGGCCGTCAATCATTTTATCATTTTGTATTGCTGAAAAAGTTTTGTCTAAAACATCCTTGCGTCTGGTGACAACACCATTTACATCCATAAGCTCCGCAATTCCATAGACCCTTTCATCCTCATAAAATGGTTCCATGTCCTCAGCAAGAATTTGAGCTCCAGGCTCGTCAAACTTGCAAGATGGTACGCAGGATGGAAGCATGAATAAAATGTCCATTGGAAGTCCTTCAGAGGCTTCTAGCATGTATTTCACGCCATCTACGCCCATCACATTGGCTATCTCGTGTGGGTCTGTAAGAATAGCTGTTGTACCGTGCTTTAAAGCTTCTTTGGCAAATATGGCAGGCACCACGGTTGTGCTCTCAATATGAATGTGAGCATCTATAAATCCTGGCACAACAGTTTTACCGGTCATATCAATTTCCTTTTCGCCTTGATATTCACCGATTCCTGCAAAGCTGCCATGAGAAATTGCAATATCTCCCTGTCTAAACTTATTGGTAAAGACATCTAGATAAGTAGCATTTTTAAGAACAAGCCCAGCCTTAACGTGGCCTGCTGCTACCTGCAAAAATTCTTCATACTCACCTCTCGACATTTTTCTCTGTTGATAACGCATTTAAATCTCCTACATTTTAAAAAAAGCCGAAAAAATATCTATGCCAGATGCCATCTTCTTTAATGCTCCAAGATTGTCCTGCATGTATTTTTCCAGCTCTTGAACCTCAATAACCGCAAAACCGCTATTATTAATTATTTTACATTCAGGGATGCGCCCCTCAGCACTGCGAACTCCATCAGAAAAGGCGACAAATGCATACTTCTGCCCTTTATCATTTTGGCAAACGGCAGAAACAGACATATTCAATTCGCCCTTGTTCTCTTTCATAACCCCTCCAATTATTAGTTCTGCTTTACTGCAACAATCTCCTCCTCGAACCAAGCAACAACTTCATCTAAGCCCTCGCCTGTTTTACCACTAACAAAGAAAATCTTTGCATTTGGATTGAGCTTCAAGATACGCTCTGTAACCTTTTCCTTACTGAAATCAAAATACTCTAAAGTATCAATCTTGTTTATCAAAACAACATCACTGATTTCAAACATCAAAGGATATTTAAGTGGTTTATCATCACCCTCAGGAACCGACAAAAGCATAAGATTTTTATTGGCACCAACATCAAACTCTGCTGGGCATACAAGATTGCCAATATTCTCTAAGATAAGCAAATCCAAATCTGTAGTATCATACTCAATTAATGCACGACTAGTCATGTCAGCATCAATATGGCAAAGCCCCATATTATGAATCTGAATGGACTCGACGCCTGTGGCATCAGCAACTCTCTGGGCATCGATACTAGTCTCAATATCAACGTCCATCTCTCCAATCTTATATTTGTCCTTCATTCTATTGATAATTGCAGAAAGTGTAGTAGTCTTTCCTGAACCTGGACCAGACATTACATTAACAAAAAATGTACCCTGCTTTTTCATCTGCTCTCTAATGGCAGCGGCAGCAGCCTCATTTTCTGCAAATACACTCTCACCTATCTCAATTACTTTTACTTCACTCATTATTTATAACTCCTATAATTCGTCGACATGCTCCGCCGACCTCATTAATAATCCTCACTTTTTATTATAATCTATACTCGCTACAAAATGCCACCAATTAATCTATCGTCTTCATATGCAACCATATCCATATTGCAGAGAAGTTAAAAAAAGCCGGTGCAAAATGCATCGGCTGGAAGTTCGGGGAGTGCGACCAAAGTTACCCTTGGTCGCTGAGTTATGAAAAATTTGGTATTAGCTTTTCGCTAGTACGTGTTACAATATATCATTTTGAAAACGGTTTCGCAACAGCATTTTTCAAATTTTTTTGTATTTTTTTGTATTCTGATTTCCACTCTTTTTATTTTGTTGCAGTAATACTAAACATTCTGTCTGGAATGTAAAATTTGTCGTGTTCTACGAATATTCTAGAGCCAAAATCTGTGTCCGTATTTACGTTATTGAAACCAATTTCGTCCAAAATTTTAGCATCCCAATCTGGGCGATTAAGCATACTGATTGTCAGCATATGATAGATGTCGTGACATTCATCCTTTAATGCATCATCGATTTGACTGTGAGCAAGATTCTCAGGGCTCTTTAGATTGTGTGCCCCCTTAGCATATTCAGCGTCAAAATTGATGAGCTTGCCACCCTTTTTCAACAGTTTGTACCAACTTTTGTAGGCATCATCAGGGTGAGGCAGTGTCCATGTGAGGTTTCGAGTAATGACGACATCAAAGGATTCTGGCTCAAAATCAGGATTCTCTCCATCACCAATTAGAGCCTTAGCATTGTCGTCTATACCGTAAATGCCAATCATTTCGTTGGCTTTTGAAACCATTTCCTCTGTTAAATCTATTCCTGTAATCTTGTGACCAAGTCTGCCTAGAATAACCTCAAAATAGCCTGTGCCGCAGCCTACATCTAATATATTAAGAGCTTTGCCCTCTGGTAAAAGCTTTGATATTTCCTTTACCCAACGCTCAGACTTTGTGCTTTCGATTTCATCATGTCGTAGTTCAAAAAAGCTATCTGCACGCTTGGTCCAATAGCTTTCAACTTTTTCTTTTATATTGTCAGCCTCATCCTCGAAAGCTATATAGTGTAACTCACCCATTATTAATTATTCCTGTCTATTTATACTTTTATAAATTTCACCATAAACATTGGTGTGGATCTATAATTTATTTTTTCTTTTTCTGAGTAGAGGACACTCCCGATATCCTCTATGTACTCTACTGCTCCCTCATTTTGCTCCTGCAGAAAATTGACATCCCATGCTGGTCGATTTCTTTTTGTCATAGGAAGCGTCATGGCAATCGCTTCCATTTTGTCAAAGTCATTGCCTATATTGTAATCACCAAGCCCATGCTCAGCAACATTCAAACGGTCCTGATTGTATTCCTCAAGCTTGTCTTCGTCTACTAAATATGAATACCAATTTGCATCAAATACAAGCATTATTCCTTTTGGTTTCAAAAGTGAAATCCACTGTCTATAGGTCTCCTCTGGTTGTGCCAGGTTCCAGGTAAGATTTCTTGAGAAAACTACATCAAAGGATTCCTTTTCAAACCTTGGAGACAGTGCGTCTCCTTGGACGAAAGCTATACTGTCAGCAAGGCTTCCTGCATTACTTCTAGCCTCTGACAGCATCGACTCCGAGAAATCATAGGCAGTAACCTGATAACCGGCCTCAGCCAATATGATGGAAATAAATCCAGGTCCTGCACCAACATCTAATATTTTAATTTCAGATGGTGTTTTATCTGGAAAAGCATCATTTATTGTTTTACTTAAAAAAGACGTCCAATTATCCCGTTGGACGCCTGCTAATTCTTCTTTATTAACCTCTGAATAACCAGAGGCTCTATTCTGCCAGTAAAGGTAATTATCCTTGTTATTTTCCGTAATCATAGCTCAAAGTATACCACATACCATCCATTTCCCAAACCACAGTTAAAGCACCGAGTCCAATAAGAGCTTAGTATATTCGGCTTGAGGATTATTTATGATATAATCTGGCTCTCCTTCTTCAACTATTTTACCATTGTATAACACAATCACTCTATCACAAAACATTTGCACTAAGGCAAGGTTATGGGAAATGAATATTATGCTTAGATTTTGCTTGTTTTTTAATTCTACAAGCAAATCAATAATCTGCCTTTGAACAGTAACATCAAGTGAGCTAGTGGCTTCGTCGCAGATTAGAATCTCAGGCTGTACCGCCAAGGCTCTTGCAATTGCTGCTCTCTGACACTGGCCGCCACTTACACTGGCTGGTGTCTTTGCGGCAAAATCTGCTGTCAGTCCGCACATTTCAAGAAGCTCTACCACTCTTTTTTCTATTTCCTGTTTTGAATAGCCTCTGTTTTTAAGAGGCTCAGCAATACCATCACCAAGTGTCTTTCTAGGATCAAAGGATTCGGCCGGATTTTGAAATACCATCTGAATCTTGCTGTATAAATCAAGGGGGTTCTTTTTTAGGGTCTTTAAATCATTATCGTATATACGAATCTCCCCACGATCTGGAGCGATAAGTCCCATTAACAATCTAGCAATAGTGCTTTTTCCACTACCAGACTCTCCAACTAGCCCCAAGGTTTCACCCTGGTTCAATACAAAGGATACCTCCCTAACGGCTGCTGTTTTGTCGTTTTTTCTAGTTGTAAAAGTTTTACTTAAATTGCTTACTTTAATAATTTCTTTCACAAGCTTCTCCTACTTTTTATTCAATCTAGGAACGCACGATAACAACAATTTGGTGTATTCATGCTTAGGGGTGTTTAAAACATCCCTGGCAACGCCATATTCAACAGAATAACCGTCCTTCAAAACAAGTATTTTGTCAGCCATGGCAGACACTACCCCTATATCGTGGGTAACAATAATAATGGCAGTATTAAAAATCTCACGTAAGCTTAAAAGCTCCTGAACCACCTGCTTTTGAACTGCCACATCCAATGCACTTGTAGGCTCATCCGCCAATAACACAGAAGGCTCCGTAAGCATTGACATAGCAATCCCTATTCGCTGATTCATCCCCCCAGAAAGCTCAAATGGATGACTATTCCATATTTTCTCAGGGTCATGAAAATTAAGTCTATTAAATAAATCTAGAGCCTTGGCTTTCGCCTCTGATTTGTTGATTTTGGCATGAGCTGCCATGCTCTCCAAAATCTGGGAACCGATAGTTCTTATTGGAGAAAGGGAATCCTTGGAATCCTGAAAAATCATTCCAATCTCAGCGCCTCTGATTTGACGCATTTCCCTCTCAGAAAGACTCAAAAGATTTTCACCCCTATAGTTAATGTTGCCTTTTGATACTACACCATCATTTAATAAACCAAGGATAGATTTGATAGCGGTAGTTTTACCGCTACCAGACTCTCCTACGAGACCAAGGATTTCTCCCTCCATTAGAGAAAAGCTTATGTCATGGAGAACTTCTCCATTTTCATATGATATATCAACTGAATCAAAGGCAAGAATTTCTTTGGCCATACTTTAAATTATCTCCTACTGCACATCCAAATCTGCTGTAAATTCATAGTAGTCACATGGATGAGCTTCAAGTCCTGTAACATTTGACTTTGAAATCATGCTCATACGAAGGAATGAACAGAATACAAATGCATTGTCATCAAGAATCTGCTGCTGCATATTTATTGCTATATCGCTTCTGGCATCAATGTCCAAAGTACTATTCATTTCATCAGCAAGTGCCTGTATTTCATCACTATGATAACCACCACGATTCTTTGTTGAATCATCCAAGCAATGTGTTGCAAAGAAATACATTGGATCACCAATACCACATGTAACAAATGCAGCTGCATATACATCCCAAGCGCTAGGGTCTGCAACAATTGTTCCATGGTCAGCTGTAATATTTAACTGAACATCGAATCCAATATTCTTAAGTGTAGACTGAGCACTCTCTGCTAAAAGAGGAAGCTCCTGACGGCTAGGATAGCTAATCCATCTGATTGTAAGTGTCTGACCATCCTTTTCACGGATTCCATCTCCATCAGTATCAAACCATCCTGCTTCTTCAAGGACTGCCTTTGCGCCTTCTGGGTCGTAGCCTTCTGTGCTAACAGCATCTCCACCGAAGGAATAATTATCTGGAAAGGCTCCGATTCCTACTGTTCCATAGCCATTTAATAACGTATTTACGAATCCTTCTTTATCGATTCCCATTGCAAATGCTTTTCTAACAGCATCATCTGCCATTACTGATGACTGGTAATTCATCTGACAGTAGAAAGCTCTACTTGTTGATGTGCTTGAGAATGTGTAGGCATCATTTTCAAAAAGAGGATATGAAGCGTAAGCCATTCCGTATGCTGCATCAATATCTCCATTTTGAAGGGCTAGAGCAAGTGTATCTCCATCTGAGATTGTGAGAACTGTTATCTCATCAAGCTTAACATCTCCATCCCAGTAATTTTCATTTTTTGCTAAATTCAAATGATCGTCAGTTACCAACTCAGTGCAAACAAATGGGCCAGTACCAACAACGATACCGTCAGCATTTCCTGCTTCTACATCAATGATGCAGCCATATGGATCACAAAGGTAATTTATAAGTGTTGGCTTTGGTGTTTGTGTCTTAATTGTAAGAGTCTGTCCATCTGCCTCAATAGAATCAATAGCTAAATCTCCTGCTGCGCGTTCATGTTTAGCCACCAAGTCCTCTATGCAAGCCTTTACTGCTGCTGCATCGCAAGCCTTACCATTGGAGAATGTAACACCATCCTTGATTACAACCTTCCATGTGAGTTCATCAACGTTCTCGTAACTTTCTGCAATCCATGGCTCTAATTCCATGTTGTCATTAAATTTAAAAAGTGTTTCTCCAACACCGTAGCGAATACATGGCCATCCACAATATGTGTCATGTGGATCAATGTTAGCCTCTTCGTTTTCTGCGTTAAAGGTAGTATCTCCAAATACTAGAGTTTTCTCTCCAGTTGAAGCACTATCAGCATCCTTTGAAGCTCCACAGCCTGTAAATGCAGTAGCTCCTAAGGTCATTGCCATAAGCAATGCTAAAAATCTCTTAGTACATTTCATATTATTCATACTCCTTAAAAATGTATTACGATAAATGGTGCTTTGACGCAAAATAGTCTCTCACCGAATCGCCAAATAAATTAAAAATAACTACTGAAACAAATATAGCAAAACCAGGTGATAGCACCACCCAGGGATAAGTCTGAAGCATACTTCTACCATTTGATATCATGCTTCCCCACTCTGCTAATGGTGGCTGCGCGCCCAAACCTAAAAACGAAAGGCCTGCCAGCTCCATCATCATTGTTCCAATATCAAGCATGGCGGTAACAAGAACTGGACCAAAAATATTAGGCAATATATGTCTAATCATTATTTGTCCTGGTTTATCTCCTGCCAATATTGCGGCTTGGATAAAGGTAGAATTCTTTACAGAAAGAGTCTGGCTTCTAGCTACTCTTGAATACTTTGGCCAGCTAATTACAGCCAAGGCGATTACCGCATTGGCCACACCGCCACCAAGCAGTGCTGCAATAGCAAGTGCGAAAACCAATCCCGGAAAAGCCAAAAAGAAATCTGATATTCTCATAACTATTCCATCTATTAATCCGCCCATATAGCCGCAAATCACCCCCACAAAGGTTCCAAAAACAGATATGGTAATAACTAGCAGCAAGGTTGTTAATATACTTAATTTAGCCCCCACAAGGACTCTAGAGAACAAATCTCTACCATAAGCATCTGTTCCCATAATATGAAGGGCGTCTGGTGCTTTATAGGCCATACTCAAATCCTGTTCATATGGGTCAAATGGACATAGCCTCTCAGCAAAGATTGCAATTAATACTAGGACAAGTACTGCTATCGCATATACGATAATCCTTACTTTTGCATTCTTATATTTTCTCTGAAGGGATTTAATCTTTCTAGTCATTACTACAGCCCTCCAGTCTAATTCTTGGATCAAGCACTCTATAGAGCAAATCAGTGATTAAATTTACAAGAACATAAATAATCGCCATCCACATTACATAGGCTTGTATTATTGGATAATCTCTCATATTAATTGCATCTACGGCAAGCTTTCCAACTCCATCCCACATAAAGATAGATTCCACAATGGCTGTTCCACCAAGCAAGCTACCAATTGATAATGCAAGCAAAGTGATTATGGTTACAAGAGATTCTCGCAGAACGCTTTTCCAAAGAACTACCGAGAATTTTATTCCTCTTGCTTTGGCACCCATTACGTAGCCCTTATTTAGTTCTTCTAAAACTGTTGCCCTAACCTGGCGTAAATATTTTGCGCTCATTGCTATAGCTAAGGTCAATGTAGGCATTGCAACGCTTTCCCAGCTCATTTCCCTTGAAATAATAGGAAATGCCCCAAGCTTTATTCCCAAAACATACATAAGCACAAGTGCTACAAAAAAGTTTGGTAAGCTATTTCCTATAAAGCTTAGAAATCGGATTATGTAATCTAAAATTTTATTTTTTTGAACAGCAGCTATGATTCCAAGAGGTATGGAAATAATCACCGTTAAAACAATTGAAGTAAAGGTCAAAAACAATGTGGCCGGCAATTTAGAAGTGAAGGTTGAAAAAACCTCCTTGCCCGATACGTAGCTCACGCCCATGTCACCATGGAGCATATTGGAAAGCCAGACGCCATACTGAGTCAGAAATGGTTTGTCTAAACCTAATTCTATCTTTGCCGCCTGCAGCTGAGTCTCTGTAACTACTTGACCTGTATTTAACATTTTCTGCTCAACTACATCTGAGCCTGCCAATCGCATCATGGCAAATGAGAGAAATGTAATTGCAAACAATAATGGAATTAATTGAAGAATTCGTTTGATAATATATTTCAAAAAAGAATACCCCTTAAGTCTTTGTTAACTAGTCAATTATATTAAGTAATCCAACTAATTACAATAAACTTAAGGGGGTATATATCATTCTAAAAGAGCATATTGATATTCCAAAAGGGAATATTAAGCAGTAATATAGTTATCCTTTAGTGACATCCACAGCTTCCGCCACAATGACCACAGTCACCGCCACAAGCAGGGTGCTCACCACGTTTATGCGCCTTCACCATAGAACGAATAATTCCGCCTACGATTGCAACCAATATAAGTACTACTATAAATGTTCCCATATGTACCTCATCTCCGTCGGTTACGTTCTCAAGCCTTAGTGTTTCCTCATTCAGCTAAAATGCCTCATTCAGAAACCTAAGAGCTTGATAACTACCGACTCACCTAATTGTGCCACATATTGTAGCAATCTTTTTAAATCATAGCTGGTAGGTAACAAGCTATTTATATTCTCAAGCGAGACATTTTAGTCGAGCGGAGAATATTAAATGCTTGTAACCGTAACCAGCTTAATATTTAAAACTACTTGTTGTACTTATCCTTGCGGAATAATCCGTAAAGAAGTACACAGATTGCAGCGATTCCGAAGATTGTTCCGAATGTGAAGCCTTCGCCTGTGAATACCTTACCTACCTGGTATACGATAAGTCCGATTACCCATGCGAATCCACACTGGTATCCGATTGCTGTCCAGAACCACTTTGTATTGTTCATTTCACGCTTGATTGCACCCATAGCAGCGAAGCAAGGAGCGCAAAGAAGGTTGAATGCTAAGAATGCAAAACCTGAAGCTGATGTAAATGCATTAGCCATTGTCTCATATACATCACCAGCTGCACCGTAGATAATAGCAAGTGTACCTACGATATTTTCCTTTGCAACAAGACCTGTGATAGAAGCAACTGTTGCTTCCCAATCGCCAAATCCAAGTGGGATGAAAATCCATGAAAGACATCTACCAAGTGTAGCAAGGATTGAATGATCAATCTGGTCTTCCTCGAGCATTGTAAATGCTCCATCAACAACACCAAAGAATGTACAGAACCAAACTACGATTGTTGAAAGTAAAATAATTGTACCAGCTTTTTTGATGAATGACCATCCACGCTCCCACATACTGCGGAGAACATTACCAACTGTTGGCCAGTGGTATGCTGGAAGCTCCATAACGAATGGTGCTGGATCCCCGGCGAATAGCTTTGTCTTCTTTAACATGATACCTGAAACAATTATTGAGAATATTCCAAGAAAGTATGCTGAAGGTGCAACCCATGAAGCTCCACCGAAAATAGCACCTGCAACCATTGCGATAAATGGAAGCTTAGCTCCACATGGAATAAATGTTGTTGTCATGATTGTCATCTTGCGGTCTCTATCATTCTCGATAGTACGTGATGCCATGATACCAGGAACACCACAACCTGTACCGATAAGCATTGGAATGAATGACTTACCAGAAAGACCAAACTTTCTAAAGATACGGTCCATGATGAATGCAACACGTGCCATGTAACCGCATGCCTCAAGGAATGCAAGGAAGATGAATAAGATGAGCATCTGTGGAACGAATCCAAGTACTGCACCAACACCTGCTACGATACCATCAAGGATAAGTCCCTTAACTACATCGTTGCAATTGATTGCATCAAGGCCTGCCTCGATGAATACCGGAATACCAGGAATCCATACACCGTAATCGGCTGGGTCTGGCTCTTCGTTAGACTCTACATACTCTAATGCTGCAGCATAATCTTCAAGTGATGCTGTCTCGTAATCAACAGCAGCTGTCTCTTCATCCTCTACAGGATACTCGAAATCACCTGTTGGCTCTGTGCCATTTTCCTCAACATAGAGGTCATAACCATCAACAATAAGCTGATTTGCAGTAAACTCATCTGCTGCATCTGCGTAATCACTAGATCCGATAGCGAATAAATGCCATCCATCACCAAACACACCATCATTTGCCCAGTCTGTAGCCCATGTACCAACTGTTGTAACAGAAATATAATATACAAGCCACATAACTACTGCAAAGATTGGAAGAGCAAGCCATCTGTTTGTAACAACTTTATCAATCTTATCAGAAGTTGTCATTCCCTTAGCTGCCTTCTTAACACAACCATTGATAATTGTTCCAATGTAGTTGTATCTTTCGCCTGTGATGATTGACTCTGCATCATCATCAAGCTCTTTTTCACATGAAGCAATATCCTGCTCAATATGATTGATTACATCTGATGAAAGACCAAGCTTTTCCTGAATCTTTTCATCACGCTCGAACAACTTGATAGAGTACCATCTCTGAACATTCTCATCATCGATGCTATGTAAACAAAGCTCCTCAATATGAGCAAGTGCATGCTCAACTGAGCCATTGAATCTATGCTTTGGAGACTGTGGATTTGCTTCCTTAGCAACCTTTACTGCAGCATCAACAATTTCCTTAAGGCCTCTATTTTTAAGAGCTGAAATTTCGATAACTGGAACACCAATCTCCTCTGAAAGCTTCTTTGTATTAATCTTATCGCCATTCTTTTCAACAACATCCATCATGTTGATAGCGATAACAACAGGGATACCAAGTTCTACAACCTGTGTTGTAAGATAAAGGTTTCTCTCAAGGTTAGTACCATCAATAACGTTGATGATCGCCTCTGGCTTCTCATCGATGAGGTAATTACGAGATACAACCTCCTCTAATGTATATGGTGAAAGTGAATAGATACCAGGAAGGTCCACGATTTTAACTTCCTTGTCACCCTTATATTTTCCTTCTTTATACTCTACAGTAACACCTGGCCAGTTACCTACGAACTGGTTAGAACCTGTGAGCGCATTGAATAATGTTGTTTTACCGCAGTTTGGGTTACCTGCTAACGCAATACGAATTCCCACTTCTCTGTCCTCCTACTATTTCTTATTGAACTTCAATCATCTCAGCATCAGCCTTGCGTACTGAGAGTTCATAGCCTCTAACTGTAATTTCTACTGGATCTCCAAGTGGAGCAACCTTGCGCACGTAAATCTCTACGCCCTTAGTGATACCCATGTCCATAATTCTGCGCTTTACTGCGCCTTCTCCGCCAATTTTGACAACCTTGACAGTCTCACCAGTTTTAACATCTTTAAGTGTCATATCTTCTCTCCTTTTTCTTCAACAAAAAAGTTGATGTATTAAATAAAAATCTTTTGAGCAAGCTGTTTATCCACAGCAACTCTAGATTCTTTAACGTTTACAATGAGATTTCCGCCAATCTCACTTACAACCGTAACGTATCCGCCAGGTACAAACCCCAGCTCCTGCAAATGGCGTTTAACTTCTTCGTTACCACCAATTCGCTTAATCATTTGTTCTACGCCTGTTGGCGCTACAACTAATGGCATCATATATACTTCCTTTTACATGTAAAAAATTTTTAGATAATTCTAACAGTTGTGTCGAATTTTAGTTACATTCGCATAATTTATGTTAGACTTCTCTAACAACCTAAACTACTATAGCATTATTTAACTCAAGTTTCAAGAGACTAACTAAAGTTTTTTATGATAATTTCACAAAAAAAGAGGCACTGTTTCTACAGCACCTCTAACCATCTTTTATTACTTTCCAATCATCGTACCAGTCTGACCACCAACTGCGTTGCCAGCATCTGATAGTTTTGTAATCAGTACCTTACGGATTGCTGAATCGCCAATATAATCAATGGCAGCCTGAATCTTTGGAGCCATATCTGTGGCACCAAACTCACCAGCTGCAAGCATCTTCTTAGCCTCAGCAACTGAAATATAATCAAGTGGCTCCTGATTTTCTTTGCCAAAGTTCTTACAAACCTTTGACACAGAAGTAAGGATAACCAACATATCTGCATCAACCTCTGATGCGAGAAGTCCAGCAGCAGTATCTTTCTCTACTACAGCCGAAGCTCCCTTTAGCTTATTATCCTGAGTAAGCACTGGAATACCGCCACCACCAGCTGCAATAACAACCTGGTCTGCATCACAAAGCGCTCTGATAGCATCAATCTCTACAATCTCCATAGGCTTTGGAGCAGCTACGATTCTACGGAATCCGCCCTCAACCTGAACTGTATGATTTCCTTTTGCTTCTTCAGCCTCGGCCTCCTGAGCATTCATAACTCGGCCAATAATTTTTGTTGGTTTATAAAAAGCCTCATCATAAGGGTCAACTGTAACCTGGGTAAGCACTGTAGAAACAGGCTTATAAATGCCTCTACCTACAAGCTCCGAACGAATAGCCTGCTGTAAATCATATCCAATATAGCCCTGACTCATTGCCGAACAAACTGACATAGGAGTAGGTGTATAATCCGGATGATTCTGATAAAACTCAGAAAGTGCAGTATGAATCATACCAACCTGTGGTCCATTACTATGTGTGATAACCACCTGATAATCCTGCTGAATAAACTCAGCCACTGCAACAGCTGTACGCTTTGTAGCGTTCCACTGCTCCAATACTGTAGTACCAAGTGCGTCATGTCCTAATGCAATAACAATTCTCTTCTTACCCATGTGATGCCTCCCTTTAGTAGCGTTTTCTGCCTCTTTTATTATTAACTATTGCCAGAATAATAAGTGCCCCCAAAGCTACTCCAGCAAAGTCAATCCACATGTCTCTAATCTCTCCTGAGCGTCCCACAACAAAAAGCTGAATAGTCTCATCTATAAACGACACAAACAACCCAACAAACGTAGGAACCGCAAACTTATTAAACGGACCATAAATATCATCAGACAAATCCGAACAAAGCAATGCGCCCAAAATTAAATACTCCAAAAAATGAGCCGTCTTCCTAACAATAAACATGCCATTTTCACTGCTCAACAAAAACGGAAAAATCTTCCCGAGCAACTCAAGAAATCTGCCGCTCTCACCTTCCGAAACCACTGCCGGTTGCAAGCTGTGCCCCCAAATCACACACAACCACAGTAAAATAATAATTCTAAGTACTATTCTCTTCTTATTCATGCTCATTATTGTAGCATATTCACACCCCCATGGGGACACAATTTGCCACATTTTCTATTATTTGCCATCCGGCACCCTTCGCCCCGCCCGTCCAGGGCCTTCCACCCCTTCATATACACAATTTCGCGAATATTTCAGTTTTCCAATACGCAAAAGGGAGCATCCCGCATGTGTCTTTCTATGGATGAACTATTTTGAAAAATGTATTTATACTGGGCGGACATACTAGTATATCCCAATTGGTACAACTCAGGTCTCAAGGGGGAATCGGGCTCATGTTACGTTCGCTAAGAAAAATTAAAAAGCAGGTTTTGTAGATTTAGACACCGTGCTTTATACGACATCGTGTCGCGTGTCGCACTTGCGCCGCCGTCCTAGCGGCGCATGCCTAAATCTTACAAAACCTGCTTTTATTTTTCTAAGCTCACTCCAAAATCGCCCAATTCCCCCTGAGCCTGAGTTGTACTAGTTTAGTTTTATTTTGTCCGCCCATTAAATACATTTTGCAAAATTGTACAGACATGAGAAAGACACATGCTAATAAAAGATGCGATTCTTTGCGTATTAGGAAAACGAAATATTCTTGCGAAGTGTATATGAAGGGGTGGAAGGCCCTGGACGGGCGGGGCGAAGGGTGCCGGATGACGTTGGGAGAGAAAATGTGGCAAAGGGTGGCAATGCAGAGGTGTGAATATGCTACAAAAAAGAGGACCTCATAAGTGAGATCCTCTTAGAATTATTATTTTACTGGTCTGTGTCGAGTTTGTGGGTCAGCGTGACTTTTACGGTTTCTTCTTTGTAGTCAGCGTCATGCTTGGCCACGGTGATTTCTACGGTTGTGCCAGCGGATGTGTATTGCATGATGTTGTTGAGTGTGTTGAAGGATGTGACGGCGCGTCCGTTGAAGCCTGTGATTACGTCTTCAGCTTCGATTCCGGCTGCTTCAGCGCCTGAGCCTTCGATTACTTGTTTGATGTATACGCCAACTGGAATGTCGTATGCTTCAGATGTTTCAGTTGATACATCGAATCCTACGATGCCGAGGTAGCCGGCGTCCTCATCTGATACAACATCATTGTCAATCATTTGCTGGATGATGTCCCAAGCGTATGAGATTGGGATTGCGTAGCCCATACCTTCGACTGTAGTGTCAGAAAGTTTTGCTGATACAATTCCGATTACTTCGCCCTTGACGTTTAAAAGTGCTCCACCAGAGTTACCTGGGTTTACGGCTGCATCTGTCTGAATCAAGGAATTAGTAACTACGTTACCATCGCTGTCTGTGATAGATACTTCTCTGTCTAATGCAGAAATGATACCTGTTGTAACTGATGTGCCGTAGCCCATTGCGTTACCGATTACAATGGCTGCTTCACCAACTACGCTGTTGTCTGAATCTCCAAGTGTGGCTACCTTTATTGCTGATAATGTTTCCTTAGGAATATCATCAACTTTTACCGATACAACGGCTAAGTCACATGAAGAATCTGTTCCTTTGATTTCACCCTCTACTGATTCTCCATCATTGAATGTGATGGTAAGGTCCTGTGAACCAGTAACTACGTGATTGTTGGTTGCAATGTAAATGTAGTCCTCATCCTGAGAGATGATGATTCCGGAACCTGCAGAGGTCTGCTCCTCTTGGTATGGTCCGAACCATGTCTGATACTCAGTTAGACTGACATTTGTAACCTGAACGATTGCTGGCAATACGCTGTCTGCAACCTTTGATACATCTGTGGAAATGATGGTTGATTCAGTAGTAGATGAAGCAGTTGTGGCAGTTACATTGTCTAATATGTCTGATGCTAATTCTTCACTGGCAGTCTCTTCTGCTGCACTTTCAGATGAGTTAGCAAAATATTTATTTGACACAAGTACCACCGACTGGAAGGATATTCCAGCCACTAATCCAAATACTAGTGCTATCAACGCCGCGCGACCTAGCTTCGCAGGGAAATCTCTGTTTTTTTTAGGTTTACGAGGCTGTCTACCATCATCATATGGTGTCCACTGATAGTATGATTCACTTTGATTGTTGTTAAAATCACTCATATAAACGCCTCCATTTGTTATTCTGAGGGTAGTTTAGTCCCCCAATGTGACGGTTAAGTGACGAATTATTCAACAGTTACTGATTTTGCTAAGTTTCTTGGATGATCTACATCATAGCCTTTTCCAACAGAAACATAGTAGCCAAATAACTGAAGTGGAATAATTGCAAGAGAGTTAGTAAAGTACTTGTTTGTCTGTGGAATGTACATTACATAATCTGCAATTTCTTCGATATCTTCGTGTCCAACTGTAGTAACAGCAAGAATGAATGCTCCACGAGTCTTGCATTCTACTACGTTAGAAATTGTCTTTGCATAAATATTTTCCTGTGTGGCAACTGCACCTACAAGTGTGCCATCTTCGATAAGAGAAATAGTGCCGTGCTTGAGCTCACCTGCAGCATATGCCTCTGAGTGAATGTATGAAATCTCCTTGAGCTTTAATGAGCCTTCCATTGCGATGGCGTAGTCAATACCTCTACCAATGAAGAATACGTCCTTTGCTGCAACGAATCTGTTAGCGAACTTCTGGATACGCTCTTTATTTCCAAGGAGCATCTCGATCTGCTCTGGAAGCTTCTTAAGATCTGAAATAAGCTCCTTCATCTCGTCAGCTGAAAGTAATCCTCTTACGTCTGCAAACTTCATCGCAAGTAAGTAGAAGGCAATAAGCTGTGCTGAGTAAGCCTTTGTAGTAGCAACTGAAATCTCAGGACCAGCCCATGTGTACATAACCTTTTCAGCCTCACGAGCGATTGAAGAACCTACAACGTTAACAATTGCAAGAGTCATGTTGCCCATAGCGCGAGCCATACGAACAGCTTCCTTTGTATCAGCTGTCTCACCTGACTGCGAAACGGCGATAACAAGCTCGTTCTCCTGAAGGATTGGATTACGATATCTAAACTCTGAAGCGATGTCTACCTCTACTGGGATACGAGCCATCTCTTCAAATACATATTTAGCTGTAACACCTGTGTGGTAAGCACTACCACATGCTACGATACGGATACGAGAGATTGCTTTAATCTCTTCGTCTGTCATACCAAGCTCTTCAATATCTACAGTGTTGTTTTTGATACGTGGATTTAATGTATCACGAACAGTCTTTGGCTCCTCGTGAATTTCCTTGATCATAAAGTGGTCATAGCCACCCTTTTCTGCTGCATCAACATCCCAATCGATAGTCTTTGACTGCTTCTCGATTGGCTGACCATCAACATCAAAGAACTCAATAGCGTCCTCTGTAAGTCTAGCGATTTCCTCGTTCTCGATGAAATAAACTTCACGAGTATATTTCAGAACTGCAGGCACGTCAGATGCGATTAAGTTACCATCCTTGCCTAGGCCAACAATAAGTGGGCTATCCTTACGTACAGAGTAAATCTGATCTGGATAATCAGCAAAGATAATACCAAGTGCATAAGCACCCTCTACACGGTGCATAACCTTTGTTACACATGTAAGTGGGTCGTTGCCCTGCTTGTAGTAATAATCAAGTAAGTGAGCTACAACCTCTGTATCAGTCTCAGACTTGAATGTGTAGCCACGTCCAATAAGCTTTTCTTTGAGCTTTGCGTAGTTCTCGATAATACCATTGTGAACTACTGCGATTGTCTCTTCCTCATTAAGATGTGGGTGAGCGTTTACTTCGCTAGGCTCACCGTGAGTAGCCCAACGTGTATGACCGATACCGATTGTACCCTTCATGCTCTCGCCATCATGAGTTTTCTCGCTGAGAAGACGAAGACGTCCCTTAGCCTTCTCAAATTCTATTTTCTCTCCGTCAAAAACTGCCATTCCGGCAGAATCATATCCTCTATATTCAAGCTTGCTAAGTCCATCAAGCAAAATAGGCGCTGCCTGTGACTTTCCTACATAACCAACTATTCCACACATATATAATTATCCTTTCAGTGTTATTATCATGATTTATATATAAACCATATGATTTTACTACGAAATATATAAAAAGTAAAATCTCCCCATAAAATATCAATTCATGGGGAGAAAAATCTTGAACTATTTAATTATCAATCAGATTCCTGATTTACTGTTGCACTGCCTTCGCTTGTACCTGTATCATTTTGAATCTTGTCGCTGATAGCATCTACTGCATCAGTTGTATCGTAATCAGTCTGATCATATAAGTACTCGTGAAGCTTTGTAACGTTGGTTGTAAGTGTACATGGAACAACTAAGCTTCCCTTGCTACCATAGGTTCCAGTAGTCAAGTCAAATGGGAATCCTGTAGAATCCACAATTGAGTAATCTGCAACTGATGAAGCCATTGAAATAATCTGTGTAGATGACAAGCTAGTTGAGATTGATGGGAATACATCATCTGTAATCTTGTTAAGTGTAGCTATGTCAGCCTTCTTAGCTTTTTCAATGATTAGCTTTACAACTAAACGCTGATTTTCAGCTCTCTCATAATCGTTGTTAACTGCGTATCTGTTTCGGCAATAACCAACTACCTGAGCACCATTTAATGTGTATGTACCTGGTGAATCAAAATAGCAATCGCTCATTTTGAATCCATCTTCTTCATTTGGATAGTAATCAAGTACATTTTCTACTTCGGCAATGTATCCGGCAAGTGCATTTTGATTTGTCTTTGGGTTGTCTGTGTTAATCATCTTTGATGTGATTTCAAGCTCTAATCCGCCCAAATCATCTACGATAGTAGCAAGCGCATAGAAGTCTACTGCAACGTACGCATCAATGGAAATATCAAGGTTCTCATTGAGCATGTTACATGCTGATTCTGCGCCTCCAGCATTGTATGCATAATTACACTTTCTATATTTATCACTTGTAACCTTGAGGTAAGTATCACGCTGTACTGAAACAAGCTTAACCTCTTTGGTGTCGTTATTGATTGCGGCAATCATGATGGTATCAGAATTACCAGAATCTGTATTTCCTGAAGAACGGTTGTCAACACCAAATAAAGCTATGGTGGTGTAGTTGCTCAAGAGCTCTACTGTCTCTTCATCCAAGTCGTTAGTCTCAGCTTCATATTTCATGCCTGAGTTAATCTTATCAACCTTGTTCCAAAGGAAGAATACAAGCAACAATACTAAGATAATAACTATCTCAACTACAATGATAGCTGTTCTTGCTTTCTTCTTTTTGTTTTTCTTGCCACCCTTTCTACCAGATGGTTTTCTAGATGAAGATGAAGGTCTTCTATGTGAACCACCCTTAGATGATTTGTGTTTTGATGAGCTACCACGTCTAACTCCTGGTGCGCTAGCTGAGTGTGGCGCTGCTGAGCGCGAACGAGATGCTGATCTAGAAGCTGACTGAGATGCAGTTCTTCTAGGCTGTCCCTCATAAGACTCTGAGCCATACTCATACATATCAATATCATCCAATGAAAGATCGTAGCTAACACGATTGTTGTTTGATTCATACCCAGCTCTGCTACGTGTCTGCCCATTATTACTGCGATTTGTAGAACCTGTAGAACGCCCTCTAGTTCTACCGCTCATTCTCAAATCGTAATCTTCAAAATTACTCATTTTAATAATTGTCTCCAATCTCTAGGTTAAAAATAGTAATACTGATTTAGTCTACTCTATAGTTTCAAACATTGTCAAGGATATCGTAATATTTCTGTCATATTTACTAAAATATTAGCAATTATTTTTAGGAAAGGGTCTTTACTCCTAGTTTCCCTCAGATTCCATTCCAGGTAATATGTAATTTTCCACACCTATTGGGAGATTTTTATTGTAAAAACCATCTCCATTACCAATTAATTCCCCATGCTTATTCATAAGGTACTCATGAGATTCTGCTAAGCTAGTGTTATCTTTATTTTTGTATCTGGCAATACACTTGGGGATGACAATAGTTCTGTAGCCTCTCTCTTTGGCCCTGAGGCAAAAATCTAGCATAGCATCTCTGCCTGACAGGTTCTTATCAAAACCATGGAGCATCCTATAAACCTTGGCATCAATCATGCAGCAACCACTGTCCACCATAGATACATCTCTTGGCATACTGCCTAACCCCTCGTAGGTCTCTCTAAAAATCCTCTGTCCATGAAAAGCAGGATACTGAATGCCATCTTCATCATATATATATCCCACATTATCTATAGTAAAACCACGGCCTATAAACCTAACACCCACCACGGCTACATCAGGCTGATTTAAATAGGCATACATTCTTTTGGCATTATTTCTGGTAAATAACTTTACATTTTCATCCTTAAGGAACATATAGTCCCCGGAAAATCTTCTAAAGCTATTTTCATCATATTCAATGTGCCATTTTCTTAAATTAGGATCCACTCGGCCCTGACAGTTTAC
Source organism: Pseudobutyrivibrio sp. (assembly GCF_015057185.1). GTDB lineage: Bacteria > Bacillota > Clostridia > Lachnospirales > Lachnospiraceae > Pseudobutyrivibrio. The sequence goes on from NZ_SVEV01000021.1 coordinate 28,371, forward strand.
TCCAGAACGTTTTAAATAAGAAACTGCAAGAGCCATATGTTCATTACAATAGTAACGTTCCTCTGCTCTTATCTCCTTGGTCTTTGGCCTGTTGTCTATTCTTTTGTGATATAAAAGTGCGGGTATGTGCTGAATTTTTTCTTTTTTAAATGTTGCTCTAAGAAGATATTCATACATATAGGCAGTTTTTGCTTTTTCGTTAAACTCACCTAATCTCCTGTACATGCTAACTGGCAAACAAATAAAATCACCAATATAGTTTGTCTGCAAAAGAAGTTCTTTATTAAAATCGCTTTTAAAATGTGGATTCATTCTGTCGAGACCAACAATCTCGTCCGAATCTGTATAGATAATGGAATCAAAATCCTCTTCAGAATTTATCATCTCATTAAAAGAGCTGAGAGTCTTGGCACTAAGTCTGTCATGTTGACCTAGATATACCAAATAATTACCCTCAGCAAAATGAGCGCCAATGTTATACGCATAGGCGCCTCCAGATTTCTTTTTAAGTCTTCTGTAATGAACCTTATCAACAATGTCTGGGAAGAATTCCTTAATTGTCAACTCGATTGCATTAGAAGGATTATTGTCTAAGATATAAAGTTCAAATTCGCGATATTCCTGTTCGTCGATGGATTCAAGACAATCCTTGAACTGGTCCATGTCTGTGTCATTTGTCCATACGACTAAAGTAAAATATGCATCTGCCACTATTTCGAGCCCTTTCCGCCAAAAACAACAGCTATAGTTTTGAATAATAGTTTTATATCAAGTCCAAGTGACCAATTAGATATGTACTCTGTATCCAATGCCACTACTTTTTCAAAATCTTTTATGTCACTGCGACCACTTACCTGCCACATTCCTGTAAGACCTGGTTTGATAGAAAGTCTCGCCTTGTGGTGAAGTGCATATCTCTCATATTCGTCCTCAAGTGGTGGTCTAGTTCCAACCAGTGACATCTGTCCCATTAATACATTCCAGAACTGTGGCAGCTCATCGATAGAATATTTTCTAAGGAAATGTCCAATTGGAATAATTCTAGGATCATTTTCCATTTTGAACATATTGCCTTGAATCTCATTCTGAGCCATTAATTCTTTTTTACGTTCTTCAGCATCCATATACATGGTTCTGAATTTGTAAAATTTGAATCTACGACCGTTTTTGCCGATTCTAGTCTGAGTAAAAAATACTGGTCCTGGGGACTGTATTTTGATTATTGGGGCAAAAATAATAAATGCTATAAAAGCAAACACAAGACCTACTAATGCTCCCACAATGTCCATAAGACGTTTTAGGAATGCCTGTCTGTTGTTGGCGATATGCATACTTGTTGTCAAAACAACATAATCCCCGTAGGTCTCCATTATTCTATTAGGCATAAGATTGTTGGTGTGAATGAGGGACATGTGAACTGTAAGTCCCTGTTCAACTAATCTACCTGCCAAGCTCTCTTCGCTAGCTCTAGTATTTCCATCAAGGAAAACCTCATCAACAACATTAGTTCTCAAATATTCAAACAATGTATCTGCCGAAGCAATAACTGGAATTCCTTGGATTTCCTGGCCTGTCATATCCACGTCAACAACAGCAACGCCCTCAACCTTGAACTCTGTGTATGGGCTATGGGCAATTTCTGAGAGACAGTGGTCAACTGTAGTGGACTCTGCAACTACAATCATTGACGATTTATTAACATCAAGAAGCTTTCTGCGTCTAATGAATCGTTTCCATATAACACGGAACAAATAGGTAAACACTACCATACCTACTGCAGAATAGCCAATAGCTTCTCGTGAGTAGTAGTATGATGTCTTGTTGGCATACATGTAAATGAATATGCCTAAGAAATTAACAAGACAGTGCCAAATCGTCGAGGTTATTTCCTGATATTTAGTTCGTCGCAAAATGCCAGTATAGGTCTCTGTGAAAAGTACTCCTGTCAAATCAATGAATGGCAGAATTTTTGCCAAGCCCTGATAAAGGTTGTACCACTCAAAGCGATCCAGGAAGATAATACTTCCGTCGAACTTAAGGTAAACACCCACGAATAATGCAAGCTCGGCAGCAATCATATCTAGTATTATAAAATCCAGATGCTTGACCCATGAACGTTTTTTCTTTCTATACACGATTTTCTCCCTTAAACTATGGGCACTAGCCCATTAAGTTTAGAGTGTTACTCCGTTTTTCTTGAGTAATTCTTTTGCACTGTCTACAGAATCAACACCGTGAAGATTCTTAATTGGTGCAAACTCTCTCACTCTGTCAACTTCGAATGCAAGATTGCTATCCATCATGTGAACCATATCAAGCACTAAAAGTTCAAATTTGTATCCGTTTGGTTGTTCAGGAGAAACCTTGTTGCCCTCTGCATCAATATGAGCAATCTTTTTCTCCACCACGTGAACAAGCATATTATTGTTAACAATCTCATCTAGCTTTTCAAGTGAGAACAAATAATTAAGGATAACGCCATATTTGTAAAGAAGGCTACCATCCTCCGCTTTTGCCTCTGCCATTTCATCAGACATCTCGTAGTACTCTACGATAGAAGGCTTTCCGTCCTCTAAGCAAAGAAGTCCCATTTTCTCCTGTGGGTCAACTTTACGAACAACCTTTGAGCCTGCCTGGAAGCCACCAGCAATTGTAGCACCAACAAAAACAGGATCAGCGATTCTCTGGCAAACATTATCAACAGCAAAAATGTTAATCCACTTAACACCCTTTGCCTTTAAGTCTTTGTCAAGACCTGCCTTTACCATAGATGCATACCAGCCACCGTTTCCATTAGGAGATGTTGCAAGACGTCCCTTTTCCTCAAGAAGAAGCTTGCCATCGTAATCAACAGCACATGCCATATCCTGAATGAAGTACTGAACATACTCTGGGTTGTATCCAAAATAATCATGCTCCTCAAAGAAAGATCTGGTAGTCTGATCATTTTTTTCACTTGTCATAATATAGAGGGGAATAAAGCAGCCTGCCTGTTTAACCACATCCATAAGATTGTTAATAAGACACTGGAAAATATAGAGCTCTCTAGTCTCGCCAACATTAAAGCATCCTTTTGGCAAATCAAAGCCAAGACGTGTGCCCATTCCACCAGCAAGAAGAACTGCAGCAACCTCACCCTTTTTGAGTGCTTCAAGTCCTACAGCCTCGAACTCATCATGTCTCTTTTCAATCTCTGATATCTCTACAGCAGGAGGAACGGAAAACTCTCCACGTTTAGCAGAATCTCCGCCTCCAATTAACTTAAAATCAGACCAGTTGATATTCTCAATCTGGTTAAGAAGTTCTTTTTGATTTTCTGCAGTAAGCTCATCAAAATACTTCATGACGTGCTCCTGCTTGTTTTCCCTCAATACATTAATAGCTTGCTCTTTAGTAAACATTATAAATTATTCTCCTTTACTTATCTAGCTTAAATGAATAATCAAAGGCCTTTAGCGAAAGATTAGGATTGTAGTATGGGTCCCCCTTGTCCAAAACTGACTTCCATTTAGACATAAAATAATTTGTCTCCGCTTCTAAACGACCTTTTTTCGTAGAATCATTATTATCTAATCCACGACTCAGCGATTCTAAATGATACCATTCTGAAAACGGATTGTAAACGCATAGAAGTTTCTTCTCTCTAAGCTTCAAGCAGTAATCAACATCGTTAAATGCCACTGCCAATCCCTCATCAAAGCCTCCAACACTGAGGAAATCCTCTTTGGAGGTAAGCAGGCATGCTCCAGTAACCGCCGATAAATCCTGCACACAGGTGCTTCGATAAAAATATCCAACCTGCTCGCGACCGCTACCTAAGAACTGAGAATTTGCAACTCCGCCGAGTCCCAAAATAAGTCCTGCATGTTGAACGGTATTATTGCCATAGTACAATCTGGCACCAACGGCGCCTACATCACTACGTCTCACAAATCCCATCATCTCTGAAATGGAATCTGGATTTATCATTCTTGTATCATTATTTAATAGGAGTATATACTCTCCATTTGCTTTGTGTACACCATAATTAACAAGAGCAGAGAAATTAAAATTACCTCTGGTGCTTGGGTGTTCTTTGGTGTAATCATATACCTTTGCATTGATATCACTTCTAAGCTCTAGTTCTCTGTAATATCCACAAAGCTCTGGGTCATTTGAATTGTTTTCCACAATTACAAACTCAATATTATTATATTCGTTTTTATCAATAATGCTATCTATGCACTGCTGTAAATCTCTCAGGTGATTCATGTTTGGAATCACGATTGAAACAAGAGGATTGCCCGGCCAATTATATCTGGTACGGTAATAGCCCAAGTGAGTATCCAGCTCAACTGTGGCAGGAATGCCAAGTCGATTGTAATGCTCCTCCACAGCTCTTCTGCCATTTTCATATGCATACATTTTGGCCTCTGGATGGTCTGCTGTAGAAGCAGGATGTGTTCTCCAGTGGTAAAGGACCCTAGGGATATGATAAATATTGGTGCACTTTTCAAGGACACGTAAATCAAAATCATGATCCTGGGCTCCATCAAACTCTGATTTGATGCCTCCACTGGCCTTTACTATATCTGCACGAACTACAAATAAATGGGTGATATAGTTATGGCTACAAAGTAAATCAATATTGAAATCAGATTTAAAATGAGGAAGGAAATATTCCTTGCCCTCCATATCGATTTTGTCCTCGTCTGAATAGAGAGCCTCAATAGTAGGATCCTCATTCAAAGCCTTTGCTATATAAAACATGGCATCAGCAGTAATCAAATCATCATGATCCGTAAATCCGATATAATCTCCTGTAGCCAATTCCAAAGCTGCGTTGGTATTTCCTGCAATACCTGTATTATCTGTAAGCTTTTTGTAGATGATTCTATCGTCCCATTGACCACCAGTTGCCTTTTTAATAATATCCTCAAGTCCGTCCTTTGGGCTGCCATCTCCCAGGCAAAGCTGCCAGTGTGGATATGTCTGACCTGTAAATGATTTGATTAATTCTGTAAGGAAATACTCTGGTGTGTTGTAAAGAGGAATGACAATGCTGATAACAGGATTGTATTCAAAGTGAGTATTTCTCTGAGCATCTAGCTCTTCTTTTGTAACTGGGTGTGCCTTTAAAAACTGTCTGTAGCTATAATGCTCCTGGTCATGGCCCATGGCCTTGCGGATAGTTTTAGCAACGGTTTTCTTTATTCCATAATGCTGTAAATAAAGAAGCCCCTTTTCTATTTTACTTGTTGGTTCTTTGTATTGTTTTATTTCACTCATTGTCTCTATTTCAACTTTAATAATTGTTTTTCGAAGCAGTGCCAGCTGATAAATGCAAGTGGGATAACTATGAGGAGTGATACTCCCAAGTTAACATAAGGGTCCATGTGAAGGACCTGATATCCATCAGGGCTCTTGCCCATAACATCAATCACTCGCTGCTGTACGAAAAACGATAAAATATATACTCCATAAGAAATATCGCCGAACTTGTTATAGTATTTGGAAATCCAAAAATAACTAAATCCGACATACATAATAATATACGCACCAAATATCGTAAATGCGATTTCAAAATCAGCAAAGTAAACTGTAGCGAAAAGACCTACGATTGCCACAAGTAACAGCTTCCAAGACATAATAATTTTGTCTCTGAAAATGTAATATGCAGAGCCTACCTGAAACTCTAAGGTAAGGCGTCCCACATTGGCCATGACGCTATTTGGTGTATGAAGTCCGTAGCATGCCACAAGGTACAAGGCCAAGGAGATTCCGATACATGCAAAAATTGATTTTTTATATTTTTTAACTAGTGGTACAAGGGCTATTACTAAAAAGTAACATGCCACCTCATAGGCCAAGGTCCATATACTTCCATTTGAGCTTTGATTAATATGGAAAGCAAACACTCCCGGAAGTCTATTGGAAGATGATAAAAAAATCAAATTCAAAAGATATGTAGTTACATGCCCAGTTTTGTCTCCTGCGTAGTAATCCGCTGTAGAGAGTGTGGAAAACATAGGACCAAATATAAATGCTGTAGACAAAATAAAAAGTGCTAATAGCGGCCAGATTCTAAGGAATCTTGCTTTGAAATATTTCCCTAGGCTACTGCTTCGTTCATAGCTTCGGTAAATAAGAAAGCCGCTAATAACAAAAAATATATCAACTCCAACCTGACCTGACAGGGCTTTGTGGAAGGTGAGTGTGTACATCAAGTCCTCCTCCAGGTTGGCCTGACAAAGTGCAAATGAATGCATGTACATGACCATCAAAGCTCCCACCAGCCTCACAAGGTTGAGATTATTATCTCTACCATGAGATATTTTTTCTAATGTATTATTTCCCATTAAAATGTTCCTTATGTTAAGTCTTTTTAACTGATTCATTTTATCATATAGCCACATCTGTTACAAATTGATATAATCTTTTTGATTTTTATTGTTTTAAAAGGGGGATCAAGCCTTGTCAAAATTCATCAAAGAAAAAGAGTCCCGCAGGACTCTTCTTACAATAATAAAGTTTGTTTTTGCTATTGTACTCACCCTACTCAGCTACACAACCACGAAGGATGTCACCTATTTGATAGTGGGGCTTCCTGAGCTATTGCTGATTTTTGTAATCTACAACCTACTTGTGGATACAAAAGTCATTTTTAGATTGATAGCAGACCTTTTGTTTTTCATTTATGTAGCCCAAATGCTTGTGCTTTATTTTGGAAACAGCTACGTTACGCTAACCATGCTAAAGAATGTACAATTCCTCAAGGACCTAGGTGGACGCGCCGTTGCCTATATATTAGGAACAGCTCTTGTACTTGCCATTGTTTTTATGCCTGGCAAGCGCATTATAAACAAGGTGAACAAGAAAATCCTAATTATTCCTATGGTGATACTTCTTATTTTAGAAATTGGAATTCATGGGGCATACAAAAGATACAGTCCTGTGCAAAGCTTTGGTACCATATTTGCCAGCGAAATTCGCTACCAGCAGGTAAAGCGTGCTCAGGTCAATCCAGAGCTCGCCCTTGAAACCTACTACAAGGCATCTCTTGATGATGCCATTGCAAAGCCTGATGACCTTCCAGAAAATCCAAACATAATCATGATTTTCACCGAAGGCTTATCCTACAACATCATTGAAGATGAGCGAAGCATAATGCCAAACTTGGCAGCATTCGAAGAAGAATCACTAACATTTAAAAACTACTACAACCACACCTTCCCAACACTTCGTGGTGTTCAGGGACAGCTATACAGTGGCTACAAGCTAGATGACAATGAAGTTGGAAACAACCTCATCTCAATTCAAAGCATACTCGCCAATGAAGGTTACAACACCTCATTCATCAATGTAGAACCATTTAACGACATATTCAATGAATACTGCGACAACCTTGGATTTGAGAATATCATCACCGATCCCGAAAACGTACATGGTGAAGCAGATGGCATGACCGACAGTGAAGCCTACCGCTTACTAATGGATTCCGCCACTGAGCTTTCTCAAGGCGATGAACCATTCTTCCTAAGCATATACACCTTTGGAACACACGTATCCTTCGATACACCTGACAGCAATTGCGTTTTCGAAAACGGCTCCAACGAAGTGCTAAACCGCTTCTACTACTTAGATGCCTACCTAGGTCAATTCCTCGAAGAGTTCAAAGCATCCGAATTAGCCGACAACACAATCATCGTATTTACAACGGATCACGCCACATACGCTGACCAAAAATACTCCAACGCATTCCCTGACTACAGAAGAGATTGCACTGACGTGGATACCATTCCACTATTCATCTACTACAAAGGAATCGACCACCAGGAAATAGACGTCAACGGCAAAAACTCACTTTGCCTCGCCCCTACCATCCTGGACTACCTAGACATCGACTCCGAAAACTACTTCCTTGGCACCAGCCTCTTCGACGCCAAGGCAAGCACCGACTTCGACAGCACCTTCTACGATGCCTCATACCTGGTCTCAACCAAGGACTGCAGCATCCGCTACCTAGAAGACCTGGAGGTAGACGACTTCCTCAGCCAGGTGCTCTCCTACTACACAGCCCTCGAAGCCGACCGCTAATCTCTGTGGTCTCTCCACTTTAGGGCACCACCCACCCTTCTTGGGTCCGGGGCTTGCCACCCTTGTAAACACAGTTTTGCGAATATTTGAGTTTTCCAATATGCAAAAGTGAGCATCCCGCATGTGTCTTTCTATGGATGAACTATTTTGAAAAGTGTTTTCTTACTAGGTGGACACTGCAGATATATTAGCTGTGCATCTCAGGGCTCAGGGGACTTGGGCTCATGTTACGTTTGCTAAGAAAATTTAAAAAACAGGATTATCATATATTGGCACCGTGCTTTATACGACATCGTGTCGCGTGTCGCACTTGCGCCGCCATCCTAGCGGCGCATGCCAATATATTGATAATCCTGTTTTTAATTTTCTAAGCGCACTCCAAAATCGCGCCAAGTTCCCCTGAGCCTGAAATGCACAATTATTTATAGTTTTTTGTGTGTCCACCTAAAGAAAACAGCTTTTCAAAATTGTACAGACATGAGAAAGACACATGCCAATAAAAGATGCGAGTCTTTGCATATTAGGAAAACCAAATATTCTTGCAAAGTGTCTACAAGGGTGGCAAGCCCCGGACCTGGAAGGGTGGGTGGTGTAGTTAATCCAAGGACCACAGAGGTTAGCCCGCGGTTGCTTGCGAGACCTGTTAGTCGAAGGAGAGCACCAAGGCTTGTTGCCGTAACTTGGCTGCCTACTGCAGGGACTTTTCGAAGTGCTGGTAGTCCTTGGATGAGCGCCAGCTGCCGCCCCATTCGAAGCCGTGGGCGATGAAGAGCTGGTAGGCAAGGTCGTTTTCGTCGATTTTGTGGTCGAAGTCCTGGGTGCGGTCAACGTAGGCAGTGCTGTTGGCCGGTTCTACGTTGAGGCGTCCGTTGACGGTTTTTACGTATGGGTTGTACAGTGGGTTGATGTCTATTGCTAGGCCGTAGCCGTGGTTGGAAACCGTTGTGCTGTGGCTAATGAATCTAAAGTTGAAGGCAGAGGAATTGTTATCTGCCATGGATTTTTCATCGTCGGCATCGTATTCATCAACTAGTTTGATTTTTTCAATTTGGTAGCCAGCATCGTAGAGCTGTCTGAAGATGTCCAGTAAATCGTCGGCGATGGCTTCGTTGCAAATGATTTCGCCTTCGTGGGTTTCACCATCAAAGCCTACGTGTAAAACATGCAGGTATCGTAAATCCGATAATGGGACAGTGCAATTGTCCTTGTAGGATTTTCCTTTTATTCTGGCGAAGATTTCGCTGTTCTCGTCGAATTCTAAGGCGTAGAATTCTTCATCTACGTTTATTTCATTTGCTTCCGCTGTAGTCATAGTTGATTCTCCCTGTGTTTTAGTGCTCGCTGTAGTTGTATTTGCTGTAGTGGTTTCTGTTACCTGCGCTGCGGCTGAACTTTCTCCACAACCTTGGCATGCCAAAAGTGTAATTATCAACAATGCATATATCTTTTTCGACATTTATCGTTCCTCTTATTTTCAATTAATTATTACCTGGTCAACATATATTTACTATAGCATAATACGGATTGTATTTCTCGTAAATAGGCGTATAATGACAACTGTCCATTAAAAGGAGGCTACATCATGACAATGACTTATGAAGAATATTTTAATCACTATTTTCAAATGCCAGGCTTTTTGTTGTTTATTGGCTTGGCTGCAATAATTCTACTTTTGATATATGGGGTGTTCTTTGTTTACGCGAAGTCTACCAATAAAAATAAACTTGAGATTGGGCATGAATTTTACTCATTATCAGAGCGTCTCTACGAGCTGATTTTTTCTGGCGGATCCATTATTGGTTTTATGGCAGTTTATTACCTTATTAATAGATTTGTCACTACTGGAGATTTCAGAGTTTTTTGGGATGCCTATAAGGATTATTTGCTCCTGGCGCTAATGATTATTTCTATTATTTTTAATAGTATTTGGGACCATGTTTTTGTAAGATTGCAGCACCTTGATCATGATGACAAGGCTTCTATCAGACTAACAGGCATGCTTTACATGATATTGATTTTTGCATACATCAAATTCATCTATGAAGACAATAACTATGATATGTTTATCACATATTTTTTGACCCTCATGATTGGTCGATTTGTTTACTTTGACGCAAGCTTTGGAGACTTCCTTAATTGTATCAAAAACGCTGCTAAGAATATTCCAATCATGATAATCGGGTTATGCTATCTAGGTATTATGTGTTTCTATGGATATAGTACCGAGTACCTTTTAAAGCATAATGGTGTAATTACAAATATATTTTTCACCCATATTTTTATTTCCGTTGTAATCCTATTTTTACAATGGGTACCAGGTTTGCTAATAAAAAAGTTCATAATTAACAAAAAAGATTCAGTGGCTGTCAGACGATAGCCACTGAATCTTTTTTACCACATTATTTTAAGTGCATCTGCACCTAAATTAAACTTCTTGAAATAGGCTTCTTCCTTTGGAATCCATTTATCATTGAAATCCTTTAGCTGCTCTATTCCATTCCTCTTAATAATATTTTTCTGCTGAGTGTCAGCATCAATATCTGTCACAACCTTTAAATCGTAAATATCTCCAAAATAAGGATGATGGCTATAGGAGCCCTCAATAATATTCACTCTTTTAGGCTGAATAATTGTACTTTCTTTTAAGCTCATGCTGTGGCAGTCAAAGGGTTGATAGACTATTTGCTTTCCTGCGAGAATAGGGTCCACAACAGTTTCCTTGAAACGCTCATAATCCACATTGCCACCCACCTCTGCCAAACGCTCCTCAGTCCTTTGGGATGCTCTCAAGAAAAAGTCATCCATATGGAATAAATTGCAATCAAACACATCTGTCAAGTAGAAGCCAAGTGTTGTTTTGCCGCTGGCGCAGCGTCCATCGATGCCCACAATTATCCTATCAGAATCTGTATTTTCTATTAAGTCCTTTAACGCACTGACCACCGGTGCAAATCTATGCTTACAATGTTCTTTCAGCTCCATTAAATGCTTTCCTCTCCCGCAAAGGTAATTTGGGCATATTCCTTTACTCTATCAACAATTGTAGGGATGATAATTAACTGAATCAGTATTCCTGGTATCGCATTTACGAATCCTGCTGTAACAAACTGCTGCACTGTAAAATCCATTCCAAGAAAATGGTAGATTACCGTTGCAGCCAAGCCCCAAACAATGCGTCCTACTATCATAGAAATAATCAGCGAAACATATAAATTCAAAATAGAGTACTTCATTTTTCTAATAAGCAATCCTGACACTAATCCATAGGTTGCCAACTCAAATGCCATGCATGCGGCATTTGGTAAAAGCGCAGGCATTCCAAATAGCATTCCTCTAAATATAGGAGTAATAAAACCAATAATCAAGCCATAAGGGGCTCCACAAATAAAGCCGCAAAGCAAAATTGGGATATGCATTGGACATAACATATTTCCTATTGCTGGAATCTGCATTGTCACAAAAGGAAGCACCAATCCAATACCTAAAAATAGCCCTGCAAGCACTATATTTTTAACATTAAACTTCTTCAATTCATCTCCTCCAATACCATTTATAGCTAAAGCTAAATATAGTCATTATTATATTTAAAACCACAAAAAAGGGAACCCTTTTTCAAGGATTCCCAATTAAATTTTGCTTAATTATTTTCCTAACTCAGCTGCATCAAGTTTACCCTGTCTAGCGTATACGCCAAAGAGGATGAATGTTGCGATGAATGAAACAACCATTGCGATACCTGTACCGATGCAAGCATTTACAAGGTTCATCATGCCTTCGCCACCAATGTATGCTGGAAGTACAAGAAGTCCTGGAGAACCTGCTGCATATCTAGCTGTCTTTGTGATTCCAAGGAAAAGACCTCCTGCGAAGCCACCAACCATAGCACCAATAAGTGGATAGATAAATTTAAGGTTGATACCGTAAAGTACTGGCTCAGTGATACCAAGAACACCTGTAAGACCAGCTGATGCTGCAAGCTCCTTTGTTGCCTTGTTCTTTGAGCGAACTGATACTGCGAAACCTGCTGCACCCTGAGCAACGTTTGATGCTAACATACCAGGTCCAACTACTGTATCAAAGCCTGCTGTTGCAAGGTTGTTGATACCGATTGGAATAAGACCATAGTGTGTACCTGTCATAACAAGAAGTGGTGAAAGTGTACCAACAAGTGTTGGAACTGCCCATGCTGCATGTGCATCAAGCCATGTAAAGAATGCTGCGATTCCATTACCAACCCATGTACCGATAGGTCCAAGTAATGCGAGTGTCACAATTCCTGAAACGAAAAGAGAAACAACAGGAACTGAGAAGAACTTGATTGCCTTTGGAGAAATCTTGTTCATGAATCTCTCAACATATGACATGAACCAAACACCTAAAATAATAGGAATAACTGATGAGCTGTACGATGCTGGAGTGATAGGAATACCAAACATTGCGATACCTGTTCCAGCTGCCTTAGCCTCAGTAACCATTGTGATAAATGATGGATAGATTAATAATCCGCCAAGTGCCATTGCTACGTACTGATTGCACTTGAATCTCTTTGCTGTACTAGCTCCAAGAAGAACTGGTAAGAAATAGAATGGTGCATCAGCCATTGCACTTAAAAGAGCATATGTCTGTGTTGTGTTATCAAGTACGTGAAGGGCAACAAAAAGTGCCATTAAAGCCTTTACCAAACCACCTGCTGTAATAGCTGGAATGATAGGCTGGAAGATACTAGCTACAAACTCAAGAGCTTGGCTAAGCTTTGACTGATCCTTTTTAGGTGCATCAGTATCCTCTACCTGCTCCTTGCTTTCGAATTTACCAAGAGTAACTACCTCCTGATAAACCTCTGCAACATCAGGACCGATTACAACCTGATACTGTCCGCCTGCCTGAATTACAGACATGATACCTGGTGTATTTTTAAGAGCCTCTGTGTTTGCCTTTGAATCATCCTTTAGTGTGAATCTAAGGCGTGTAGCACAGTGAAGTGCCTGATTAACGTTTTCTCTGCCGCCAATATTTTCAATTATTGTAGCAGCAAGTGCCTCGAATTTTCCCATTGTGATATCCTCCCATATCATTAATTACTGTAAATCTTCACCATTTGTGGCGATTACTTTTTTGTACCAGAAGAAGCTGTCCTTCTTGTAACGATTAAGCGTTCCATTACCCTCGTTGTCCTTGTCTACGTAAATCATGCCGTAACGCTTTTTCATTTCTCCTGTAGAAGCTGATACTAAATCAATACAGCCCCATGCAGTGTATCCAAGAAGTGGAATGCCATCCTTGTTTACCGCATCTCTCATAGCCTCAATATGCTGACGAAGATAGTCAATACGATATGGATCGTGAATGCTTCCATCTTCTTCTAACACATCATTTGCTCCCAAACCATTTTCAACAATGAAAAGTGGTTTTTGATATCTATCATATAAAGTGTTTAGAGTAACTCGAAGTCCAAGTGGATCAATCTGCCAGCCCCACTCCGAACACTTTAAATACGGATTTTCTACTGCTCTGAAAACTGCATTTCCAGAACGTTTATGTTTCTCAAATACCTCTGGGTCAGCTGTTGTGCATCGTGAAGCATAGTAGCTAAATGCAACATAATCAACTGTTCCTGATTTGAGAATCTCATCATCACCATCTTGCCAATCAAGGTCGATTCCAAGAGCTTCCATTCTCTTCCATGCCCATACTGGATATGAGCCTCTAGCCTGAGCATCGATAAAGAAGTAATTATCTCTATCCTTTTCAAGTCCATCCCAAATATCATCTGGGTTGCAAGTGTATGGATAGAACTGACCTGCTGCAAGCATACAGCCTACCATTGAATCTGGCATAATCTCATGAGCAAGCTTAACTGCCTTGGCGCTTGCTAAAAGCTCATGATGTGCTGCATTGTAGAGAATATTATCGCGATTCTCACCTTTTTCAAAAACAATACCTGCTCCCATAAATGGCATATGGAGGAGCATGTTGATTTCGTTAAATGTAATCCAATACTTAACCAAATCTTTATAGCGAGTGAAAATTGCTTTGCAATATTTCAAATATGCATCTATCATCTCACGACTCTTCCAACCACCGTATTTTTTAATCAAGGCGATTGGTGTATCGAAATGATCTATAGTAACAAGTGGCTCGATGCCATACTTTTTACATTCTTTAAATAAGTCCTCGTAGAATTTAAGACCTACCTCATTAGGAATCTCATCATCACCATTTGGCAAGATTCTTGTCCAAGCAATTGAAAGTCTGTAGCACTTGAATCCCATTTCAGCAAAAAGCTTGATATCCTCTTTGTAATGATGATACATATCTATAGCTTCGTGAGCAGGATACTCAAATTCCTCCTCGCAAGAAAGCATTTTACGAACGCCCCTGGCTACATTCATTCTCTCTGGTCCAAATGGGACCACATCTACGCTTGATAATCCGCGTCCATCTAAGTTATAGCCGCCCTCACATTGATTAGCAGCTGTTGCACCACCCCATAGAAACCCTTCTGGAAATTTATATCCTTCCATAATAGTCCCTCCTTTCAATGTAACGTTACATGAATAATTGTCTTCGTTACATGAGTTAGTATAAGTTCATACAATTGGTTTATCAAGTCTAAATTGGGCGGTTGTTGCACTTTCGTTAAACCTCTACAATTTAGATATAGGCTTTTTGTTACAATTTAATATGTAACGTTACATAAAATATGGTATTATATATATCAGAAAGGGGATTTACAAAATGGCAAAAAGAAAAGATGTTAATGTGAAGTTAATTGCAGAGAAATGTGGCGTAAGCACAGCTACTATTTCACGTGTATTAAATGCTGATTCCAAAGTATCTGAGGCTACCCGTCAAAAGGTAATGGATACTCTTAAGGAATTGAATTATAAAATACCTGAGAAAACAGGAAAGACATATAAAAAGATTGCTGTTATCACTAGAGTCAGCCACCAGGACTATTATGTGAGCCTTGTGCATGAGATTAATAAGTACATGGCAGGTCTTGGTTATGAGGTTATTTCTCTCAGTCAGGAAAATGCCCTGCGCACTTTGCCTGAGCTTTTAGAAACAGCCTACAGCTCTAATATTGCCGGTGTGATTATCGTAAGTGCGGATTACTCTTCTATAAAAAATAATCTCATGCCTTCTATCCCACATGTATGGATTGATTGCAACGATAATCCTGAGGATGTTCTAGATGTTTGCACTGTTGAGAGCGACCACTATATTTCCGGTCGTTTGGCTGCCCATGCGCTTTTTAATCAGAATTGTAGAAAGCCTATTATCATTACCGGCAACAATCCTAGCCGCAGAAGTGAAGAACGCAAAAACGGCTTCTTCGATGAATTCAAAGAAGCCGGTATTACATTAGATAGTGAAAATATTATTGAGGTTCAAACTGGAACTGATGGTTTTACAGTTACAAGGGAAACTGTACGTTATGCTATCGCAAAGGGCATGGATTTCGATAGCATTTTTGCAATCAGTGATTGGCGCGCGCTCGGTGCCTACACTGGGGTAATCACCATGGGCAAAAGAGTTCCTGAAGATATTCGTATAATCGGATTCGATGGTCTGTCTCTTGCCTGCAAAACTGTTGGCATAACAAGCATCCAGCAGAACACTCCAAGATTAGCCCAGTGCTCCTGCGATCAATTGTTAAAGCTAATTGCAGGAGAGGATGTTGAGGATAAACACATAGTTATTCCTACTGGCATCCTACAGGGGCAGACCTTACCTGAACCAGGGATAATGGCGCAGTAGATGGGTTAGAATTGAGGGATGCTTAATGCATCCCTCGTGAATGAAAAAGAAATTTATGAAACTATTTTTTCAACAGTATGCATTGCCCAAGTAATCATTTTTTCAGCATCTATTTCATCAACCCAGCCATCCCTTTTTTGTGCTTCGACCATAGCTTTAAACTTTGTTAGATAAGACTCCTTTGAGTCATACTCTTTTAAAAATTGCTCTTTTGTAAAAAGTATGAGTTTTCCGCTTATTCCTTCAGGGTCTTCTGGATTCGAAGCTATATATGTGCCTATTGGCACATCCAAAAATGGTGTTCTAAACCCACCTAAAGCATTTCCATGAGAATCACGTTTAAGATCATTCTCAGACCTTTCAATTACTCCTATTTCTTCTGGCGCTTGTCCTGTGACTGCCCATTGGTGAAGTTTTTCAAGTATACCACATATATAAAATTCGGTTGGAAAATCATTTATTCCGTGTAAGAGCTTTTCGTCTAGATTTGGCATTTTTGCGCCTGTTTTTTCTATCTCTTCTACTGCTGTAAGTACAGGACAAATGATATCTGTATGTGGTGCTCCAGGAATTTCATAATATCTGCACTTGTTATTAGCTGTATCTGAGTTTGGAATTCTTACATTCATAAGATTTCCATCGAGGAAATAGTTAAACAAATACAAATCAGCCTCACTCGATATGCATATATAAGGTGTTTTGATTGGCTTCATATCTCTAAGAAATAATCTTAGTGGTCCCATTGTATCTTCTTGACGTATACTTCTTTCAACCAATGCTCCTACGATATTTAGATATCCATCTATGATACATTGATCAGCATTTATATATTCATCAAAATTGCTGGCAAATGTATTTAAGTATGCTCCACTTTGACTCTGACCAGTTAAATATAGCTCTTCAATTTGATAACCTTTAAAACAAGGATTGCTATTTGTTTTTATTGCTGTTGCCACTTGTGCTATCATATCCCAAATCAGCCCCTCTTCTGTTCCTGGGAGTGTTGCTGATTTTGAAATCGTTGGCATAGGAACAGGTTCATGACTTGGAAAACATAGAGTTTTATACCTGTCATAATCAAAGTTTTTTAAACTTTGTACGTTTACAGGTTTGCTTGTTATTCCAACATACCCATGTCCATGTGTCATGCACCATAAATAGTTTCGGTGCCATAAATCTTCTATATCATATCCTTGTGTGGCATTTAAAATATCAAAATAAACCCTGCCCGAAAAGTCTTTAACATTTGCAGGTTTACGGACCAATATCCTTGTTTTATATTCAAGTGGACTTCCGTCGATAATAACATTTCTATTTTCGTCTACATCATAAACATTAGCTGATCCACTTACAAAATATTCCTCTTCTAAATAGCCATAGTTTCTAACATCAAGAGGGACTCTCGCATGCATCATATCACAGAATGGATGAGAGTTTTCTGAAACAGGAATTGGTCCTTCTATCTCAGGAATCTTATGCATATCTGATATAATCAAATTCTTGTTATCCATCGTGTCACTCCTCTGTTATTGTTGAATTGCTGATCGCATAACAGCTTCTTCTGATATTTCACTTTTATTAAATTCTCCAGTGATATGACCATTGCTGATAACCAATACTCTATCGCTAATTGAAATTAGTTCCGGCATATCAGAAGATACCATAACTATAGATACACCCTGTTCAACTAATTCACCTAGAAACGAATAGATTTCAGCTTTAGCACCTACATCTACACCTTTAGTTGGTTCATCAATGAATAAAATATGAGGATTCTTTAGAAGCCATTTTGCTAAAACAACTTTTTGTTGGTTTCCTCCCGAGAGATTGTTTATCATCGTATGAATCGAAGGAGCTTTGATTCTTAGCCTATCGAATATAGTCTTGCAGTTTTCATTTTCTTTTTTCTCGTCAATGAATAATCCACGCATAGGTATATCCTTTAGACTTGGCAAATACATGTTGTCACGTATGGAGAGCATCCACACAAAACCGTTTAGTTTACGCTCTTCTGTCACGTATCCTATACCAGCATTAATAGCATCTGCAGGTTTTCTTATCTCTGTTTCTTTCCCATTAATAAATACCTGCTTATCTACTCCTGATACGAGTGAACCAAAAATTGCACTTAATATTTCACTTCTTCCAGCACCAACTAAACCGCCAATACCAAGTATTTCACCTTTTCTCAGATCAAAAGAAATATTGTCGATTATCTTCTTGTTCTTAATTGTTGGATGAGGAATACTAAGATTTTTTACAGAAAGGACCGTATCACCTATCTCTGTTGTAATCTTTGGATATAGATTACTAACTTTACGTCCAACCATTTCTTCAATAAGTGTGTCTTCTTCTACCTCATCAATATTTCTACAAGAAATACATTGACCATCTCTAAGGACTAATACCCTATCACAGATTCTATATATCTCTTCCAATTTATGAGAAATATAAATACATGAAACACCTTTATCTCTGAGTTCATTAAGAATAGTCATCATCTGCTCTACTTCAGAATTTGTTAAAGCAGAAGTAGGCTCATCAAGCACAAGGATTGTTGGTTCATTAATTAGTGTTCTCATTAATGCAATCATTTGCATCTGTCCGCTGTTTAATGAAGCTATTCTATCAGTAGCTTTGGCGTTTATATTTACCTTTTTTAGTATTTCATCTGTTTTCCTATACAATTCCTTAAAATCTACTATACGACCTTTTCCAGGTAGATTTCCTAAATAGAGATTCTCTGCGATACTAGAGCCTAGAACCATGTTTATTTCCTGATATATCATTTCTATGCCAAGGCTTTTAGCTACATTTACATCTGTAAGTTTTACATTTTTTCCTTCATAGAAAATCTCACCTTCATATGTTCCATGAGGGTATGTTCCACTTAATATCTTCATAAGAGTAGATTTGCCGGCACCATTTTCTCCACATATACCTAGTATCTCACCCTTTTTAAGATTCATAGTAACATCACTAAGCGCAGTTACTCCGGGAAACTTCTTTGTAACATGATTCATTTCTAGCAAATATTGTTCCATGTTTACCTCCATTCCCCAACTTATACTTTGTTGAATAACATCTGTCTATATTTATCAATAGCTACTGAAATAAGAAGAATGATACCGAAAATTAAATTCTGCCAGAAGCTATCTATTCTCATAAGAACAAGACCATTGCTAATAACAGCAAGTAAAAGACAGCCAAGAATACTTCCAAGTACTGAACCTGAACCACCAAAGAGACTTGTACCACCTATGATTACCGCTGCCATAACAGTAAGTTCTGTACCAGCACCTGATGTAGACTGTGCACTTGCAAAACGAGATGCCATAAGTATTCCTACAAGTGCTGCAAATACAGATACAAGTACATGTACTTCTCTACGTCTCTTTTTTACAGGGATACCAGAAAGTCTAGCGGTTTCTGGATTTCCACCAACTGCAAATAGAGAATGTCCATACTTTGTTTTTGATAAAACAAATTGGAAAATAACTGCAATAATAAGAGCAATTACAATCGTAATATATATCTTTCCAAATATACGAGCCTGACCAAAGCTCTTGAATAATGGAGTTGCACCATTAACAGACATGCCTTTTGTTGTAATAGATACAATTCCATTTACGACATACTCAATACCTAAGGTAACAATCAAAGCTGGAAGTTCGCAGTCAACAATAATCCATGCTTTAAATACTCCCACTGCTGCTCCTGATAATAATCCAAGCAGAATACAAACTATAAGTGGCAAACCTGCCTTCATTGCGAACATTGTGCAAACGCCACCTAATGCTGTAACAGCACCTATTGATAAATCCATGTCAGCACAAATAAGCAAAAATGTTAATGGAGCACCTACTATTAGGTAGAAACTTGTTGTTCTAAAAATGTCAATAACATTATCAAATGCTATAAAACTAGGATTAATGATTGTTGTAACAATACACATTAAAACTAAAGGAAGTAATGTTCCTATTTCATTTTTCGATGCAAGATACTGAATTATATTTTTTTTCTTATCCATTATTTTTCCTCTTCTTTTTATAAAAGGCTGAACAGATAAACACCTGCTCAGCCTCTAAAATACATATTAAAGACCTCTAGATTTTAATAAGTCGAGATGTTCTTGAACACCATCTGCATCAATAACTATTGTTCCAGAGTCATTATCAAACTCAGGTGTCTTGCCATCCTTAATATCCTTAATGAAATAAACTGCCTGATAGCCCATCTTGTAGAAATCCTGAGCTATTGTGCAATCAAGAACACCATTTGAAACATAATCTAGAATTTCTTCAGAATCATCGATACCGATTGTAATAAGCTTATCCTGAAGACCTTCGCTCTCTACATAGTTAGCAATACCTGGGCATCCATAGCCATCCTGGCTTACTACTACATTTAAATCTGGATATGCTTTCAATAAAGCTGCTAGCTTATCTGATGCTTCTGTTGCGTCTGAATTACATTCTTCCTGAATTAAAGTTGCATCAGGATATTTCGCCTTAATTGTTTCGCAGAAAGCTTCGTACTGAAGGTTCTGTGTTTCTGTCTGCAATGTTGTTTGGATGTAGCAAGCTGTAACATGATCAAATGATGAATACTTTGCATCTTCAAGATATTTTAAAACTGTTTCACCCTGAGTCTTGCCCATGTTTACTGGATCTGTTCCAATCCAACAATCCTGTAATTCTGGTGTTGTATATGTATTACATGTAACTACTGGAATACCTGCATCTCTTGCTTTTCCTAAAACATCAGATGCTTGATCTGAATCAAGAATTACAGTAATGATACCATCAGCATTATTGGTAACAGCCGTATCCAAAAGATCAATTACACCAGTAGTATCATTTGCTGATGTTGGTGATGTATACTGACCAGTCCAACCAAGTTCTGCTAAAGCATCTTCAAATCCTTTTTGAGCGTTTCCCCATGCAACGCCACCGGTAACGATACTTACAAACATGATATCTTGAGAGTCCCCAGATGCTTCTGTGCCAGCAGTACTAGAACTAGATTCTCCTGTGTTTGCATCATCTCCTGTGTTTGCATCATCTCCCGTTGCCCCACAACCAACAGAAAGAGCCATTAATGTCGACATCATAAGTGCCAATAATTTTTTCTTCATACTTCTCCTCCTTAGTTTTCCTCTCTATGCTCTACCGAGCACGTGCTCTTTTCTAAAAAGTAACATTGTGACGTGTTAATTGCAAGACTATTTATACAAAATTTATTAATTTGTGGTATTTTACAATTATATTTTATAATTTTTGTCAATACTTACATATTGATTTCCGGTCACGTGCTCATTTATATTAAAAATTGATAAGTATTAATCTTTACAGTAAACTAGTGACAAAATAACAACTTATTGGGGGAGAAATCATTGATAACACAAAGTAAAATCGCTGAACTAGCTGGAGTATCAAGATCAACAGTAGAACGAGTTCTAAATAATAGAGGGGACGTCAATGAAGAGACTAGAAAAAGAATACTTGAAATTGCCCAAAAACATGATTATCAGCCAAATCGTGCTGGTCAAACGCTTGTTATTCGCCAAAAAAATATAACCATTGGTTGTATTATCATTGAAGCAGACAATCCATTTTATGCAGAGCTTAATAAAGGTATTGAAGAAAAGGCAAAAGAATTCCAGACATATGGAATAAAGGTTATTGTCCGTAAAGCACCTTTTGCAGCTGAAGCACAGATTAAAGAAATAGATTACCTTTTGGAACAGAATATAAATGCTTTGGTTATCCAACCAATAGTTAATGCTCCTGTAACAGATAAAATAAAATCATTGGAAGAAAAAGGTATTCCTGTAGTTACTATGAATACAGATATACCAGATCATGATTCTCAATTTTGCTATGTGGGAAACGATTTTTATCTATGTGGCAAGACTGCAGCTAATCTCATGACTTTGTTTACAGGTGGTAAATGTACTATTGGTATCATCACAGGATTTGCTGATGCTAAATCGCACTACGATCGTATTGATGGATTTAAAGATTACATCAAGGATTACCCAGATATGAAAGTAATTGATGTCGTTGAAAATCAAGATGATGACTTAGAATCATATCACATCACAAAAGAGTTGATAGAAAAGCATCCTGAAATAGATGCTATCTTTATCGTTGCAGGTGGTGTATATGGAGCTGGACGAGCAATCAAATCTTTTTCCAATAGACATTTTAAAACCATTTCATTTGATGAAATGCCAGAAACAAGAAAACTTGTAAAGGACGGAACAATATTAGCTACTATATGTCAACAGCCTGTAAGACAAGGTGAATTGGCAATGTCTGTACTCTTCGACTATTTTGTAGATGGAAAGAAACCAGACGATAATCGTGTTTACACTGATATTCAAATCAAAGTGGCTGCAAACATAGATCAATAATAATGATAATTTCATAATAGTTTTACTTGCGGCACTTATCCTTATAGGAACTAATGCATTTGCTGTTTAATAAATCTTTTGCCGTTATAATCCTTTTACAAGAAGAACGCGATATCATTTGATACCGCGTTCTTCAAAATAATAGGGATTATTTAAATTTCTTAGTTTTAATGAAATAGCCCTCCGGCAATATCCTTAATCTCTTTCATGTCAATTTTACCGTCAGCTAAGGCTTCTTTTACCTTCTTAACATCAGCCTCATCGACCTTTACACCAGCTTTGTCTAATAGCGCTCTTGCCTGTTTAACATCTGCAGACTTAAGCTTGTCTAAAAGATCCTTGTTACCTGCTACCTTAGTAATAATATCCTTTACATCCATTTCAAAACCCCCTTTTTTATAAGTTGTTATTAATATTATTAGTAAGCAAGATATTCAACATCAGCTGCAAGTTCAGGGAACTGCTCTCTTATCTCTTGCTTTTCAACTAATCTAAACCCTTCATAAGTGAAGTTTGGTGTTGTGGCACAGGATACAAAAGTGAAGCTATCTGGTTCAAGATTTTCTGCAGCAAAGATTGCTCCTTTTGGAATAAGAACCATTGCGTGTTGTCCGTTTTCTACATCATTTCCAAAAAGAAGCTCTTCCCTTCCATTTTCTGTAAGCATTGTGACTTTCATCCCACATCCTTCATGGAAGTACCAAATCTCGTCGCAATCAATCTGATGAAAATGAGAAATTTCTCCTTTATCTAGTAAGAAGTAGATACTACCTGCAAGTGGTCTACCTTCCTTTTCAAAAGGGGCTGTATATACATCAACAAACCATCCACCTTCAGGATGTTTTTCAAGGTTATATTTTTTCTTAAGTATGTCTGCTCTTTTTTGCATTACTTTCTCCTTTCCTCTTGGGATTATGTTTACATAAATCTACACCTTGTAAGCCGGTCATCTCATTATAGAATCTGTCCCATGGTCCAAAACCACTCATGTCCATGGAAGCCAGTTTGTTTCCATCTTTATCCCAGAAAACAAATTTTCCATAAAAGGTGCCTTTTTTTCCAATATAGTAATCTATTTTACTAATATCCTCTTTGTTAAAGAAGATTTTTTTCTTATTCCATCTAATAAAGCAGTATTCTTTTCGCGGTTTTATTACCACAAACTTGTTTCGAAATATATCTTGCTGAATATATTCATAGTTTTCAATGCCAATCTTTCGTGGGTAATCTCCAATAATAATATGGTGAATCTTTGATGATATTACTTCAAGAATTTGCTCTTTCTTTTCACTTGGCCAAGAAAATATAATCAATGCAACAGAGCAAAGAAACAATAGGATAAAGAAAATTCCTAGTATTATTGTGAACCATATACGAGTGTAAAAGCAAAAATAAGCCAGTATAGGAAAGATTATAGAACCAGGCACAAAAAGAAATGGAGTTAGATAGTCTTCACCAAGTATTTTATATACTAACCAGAAATATAGATTTATAACTACTGTTATCAAAATTAATGACAATGCTAAGATGACAGCATCTTCAAGCAACATCATTATTATATTGTTAATTGTATCTTCTGTATTCAAAGCATTTCTTCCAATCTATTTTAGAATTTAGTGCCACATTTAGGGCAAAAATCAAAGTCTTCAGATGTCTCGTAGCCACAGTTATTGCAATGCTTAAAGAACCCTCTAGACTGGCCTACTTTGGTGAGATTTTGAGGCTTTATTTGCAAGTCTTCTCCTGAAGCTATTCTTCTACCTATTTCAGGATCAAGTTCGTATACACTGCCACAGCAGCTCATCTGAACATAATATCTTTTATTCCATTTAAAAGTTGGGATAAAGAAAAGAGATAGAACTGTATAGAGCATGAAGACCTGATATCTTCCATATTTTCCGCAGTTATCACAGATGACAGTCTGGCTAAAGTCGAAGTCTTTGCGACCATCTGTTATTCCCATAATAAAAAACATAACTTATTCTTCCTCGTTGTTATCAAATATTCCAGCTTGTCTGTAGTTGTTCCAAGCTGCGTTGTATCCTTCGGTTGCTTTTTTATCCATAATTTGCTTCCGCTCTGTAAGTATGGCCAACATTTCATCCGTGATTTCTTCAATCGGTAAATGGTCATAATGAGATAAGTAAGTCAGCATTCTATCAGCAGTATAATCTGTGTTAAGATTATCTGTTATCAGAGTGGCAAACTGCTCAGGGTATCCATCCTGAATGAGCGTATTATATAGTTCTAAACTAAGTTGCGATTTTTCTCTAGCATAAAAATCCATTAGTCTGCTCCTAATTTAATCTCCTGATATTTTTATTGAACTTATCTTCTGGTAGGAAGCTCTTATAGAATCTTTCATATAGATTCCATACCTCATCCTTATCTTTAAAATGGGTCTTTCCCGCTTCAAGAATGATATATTTCACACCAAAGCAATTTACACGAAGACCTGTATCTTTGCAGCTGTTACGAACATAAAAATTAAGACGTCGTGTTTGAAGAGATTTTTGAGCTTCATCTTCTGTATATGCAGGATCTTCTACTTCTCCAAAGATTCTATTTGCGGTTTCAAGCTGCTCATCTATGATTGTAAGAAGGTTAGCTCCGATACCTTTATTTCTAAACTCTGGGAAAATAGCTATGTAATCTATGAGGTAGTTGTTATCAAGCTTTACCATAAAGGTATAGCCTACCATTGTGTCTTCATCAAAAAGTCCAAAAGAATCGTAGAAACCATCTTCTACTGCTTTTAGAATCATGTTTAATGGCTTTAATTCATCCTTTGGAAAGTCAATTATCATATGCTCTTGATAGAGTTTTGATATTTCTTTCGAATCTAGTAGTTTAAGTCGCATTATTATTTCCTTATATCTCCTATTCAACTTCTGCAAAGGCAACATTAAGCTTGCGAAATTTTTGTCTAAGATTTGCTGAGGCTATCAAATCACTGTTTCCACGTATTCATCACTTCGTCTATAGTATACAACTATATTGAGCAAAATAATTCAAAGAAAAATTAGAAATATAGAAAAACTTTATCCAAAAGCTCTGATTCTTCAGGAAGCATATACTGGAACAAAAAATAGCGTTTTCTGAGATAATATCAGTGTTCCCAAAAGGTTCTCTGATATTCTAGAAAACGCTATTTTTTAGAAGTAAAGATGTTGTTCTCTTGGGAGCCTTTTTTCACATAAAATATCCTTGTTGGTGTATAACGTTTATCTAGTTGCATCAAGTACAATTGCGGCAAAACCAGGCTTGCCAAAATCAGCCATGGTCATATCATCTATAACGCATGCGCGTATTTCTGGTAACTCTTCTTCTATTTCCAAAATCGGAGCACTGAAAGGCTCACCTTTTTCAAATGATGCTTCAACTGCTGCTCTACGATATAGCTTTAAATCCTCCAATGTCATGTAATTCGGATTGTGCCCACCATATATTCTTTTAGGCTCTAATGATATAGCCTTGTCTAGACCCTGCAAATATGTTTTTCTATCTGTTGAATCCTTATCAAATAACCATATAAAAAAACTAAAAGCATCTCCACAATATAGCCAGCCTTCTTCCTTATAATAAAAAGACATCCCGCCTTTTGTATGTCCTGGAGTTTTTATAGTTTCGATTGTAATTTTACCTAAATCAAAAACTTTTCCATCTTCAAGTGGAATTAGTTTGCCCTCTGTTTGAGTTAAATAATATTCTCTATTAAAATCTTCGGGCAAAATATTGGAACGTGTTTTTGTAATATAATCCAGTTTATCTGACATATCTTGCACAGTAAAGTTTCTTTGCTTTTTGCTATTATGTCGTCTACATAAATTCATATCATCCATAGATAAATAAATAGGCTCGCTAAACTGACAATTACCGGCTGTATGATCCACATGACCGTGTGTGCATACAATTATCAGAGGTTTATCTGTGATACTACGAATAGTAGAATGTAAGTCTCAAATACCATAAGTTGTATCTATGAGCATTGCTTTTCTATCTCCAACAAGTAGCTCACAAAAAACGCCTTCGCGACTTGTTATTCTATAAGCTCTTTTAGATAGTTTATCTATCTGATAGAAATCTTTCCTCTTCATTTCATTTTCCCCCAACATCATTTTATGTTGGTATTTTAGCACTAGCTATTCATCAAATATCCGACTTATTTTATCGTCTTTTATGCTTATTTTGAACTACTTTTTCTTTGACATATTCTAATAACATGTTAAAATAGACTTAACGAATTATATTATATTTTTCAGATTGTTAAGGCGGTGATGATATGATATACAACTACATAAAATATAAATATAAAGAAGGTGAGCCAATCTTCTTCTCAGATATATATGATGGCACCATTTCAAAGCCAGCCCTTACCCAGCAGCTATCAACGCTATGCAAAAAGGGGTTACTTGTTAAGTATGATAACGGCATTTATTATATTCCAAAGAAAACCAGGCTTAAATCAGCAGTTGGACCAACAGCAGATACCGTTGCAAAATATAGGTTTATAGTCAAGAATGGAAAGGTTGATGGATTCTATACTGGAAATACCTTTGCAAATCAAATTGGCATCTCTGCCCAAGTTCCTCATGTGGTTGAGATAGTAAGTAATAACACTAACTCAGCCCCTAGAGATGTTATCATTGGTAACAGAAAATTTAATGTAAAAAAACCACTTACAGCCATCACTGATAAAAACGTATACATATTGCAAATGCTGTACCTATTGTCGGATTTAGACTCATATTTAGATTATGATTATGAAGAAGCCAGACAATGCTTTTTGAAATTTATTGAATCACATAACATAAAAAGAAGCGATGTGGATGAATATATAAGAAAGTTTCCACTCACAGCATTCAAATTTTATTATGAATTGAGGTTGGACAATGTACTTGCACAATGATAAAGAATTATTTGGTGATATCATCGCCCTTACTGCAGAAAAGATGGGGCAAGCCCAAGATATCATAGAGAAGGATTACTATGTCACAATTATCCTTAAGGAGCTCTCTTCATGTGATTATCCTATCTGCTTTAAAGGCGGCACTTCTCTTTCAAAGGCCTTTGGCGTAATAGATCGTTTTTCAGAAGATATTGATATTACATTCACTGAGCATTTAGGAAAAAGCAGACGAAAGAATCTTAAGTATGATATCTTGAAATCCATTGCAGATAAGTTAGGATTTACAATAGCAAACTGGGATTCTATTGAAAGTAATAAAGATTACAATCACTACGATTTTGCATATAGCTCCATAGTAGATAATCCTTTTTTAACTACATATGTAAAGCTGGAAACTGCCCTAATGTCTTATGCTTTTCCAACCGAAGAGAGAATGATAGGAAACTATATCTATGAAGCTTTAAAAGATGATGAACCTGAATTAATTGAAGAGTATAATCTTCTGCCATTTCCTATGCAGGTGCAATCTTTAGAGCGAACATTGATTGATAAGCTGTTTGCTTTATGTGACTACTACATTCAAAACAAAGCTGCAAGAAACTCACGCCATCTATATGATATTTATAAGCTTGGACGGCAAGTTGCAGTAGATGAAAATTTCAAATCTCTTGTCAATGAGGTTCGTAATCATAGATTAGAAATAAAAGATAATGCAGCTCCTTCTGCCGAACCTAGCGTAGATATAGCTGCCACAATCAAAGAATTTTGTGATAAAGATTTCTACAAAAATGATTACGAGCGTACCACCAGAAATCTCATATCTGATGAGATTTCATATCAAGATGTGAAGGCATTTATAATGGAGTTTACAAAAGATATTTTTTAATGGTCCTGCGAGCCCTTTTTAAAAATCGTCCTCGGATTGAGGACGATTTTCTTTTGCCTAAATTTTAGAAATCCCACACATCCGTTCAGTATAATCATACCTGCATTCTTTAAAATAATGTCAGATTATACAACATTTTCCACATGACCTCTTATCGATTCTCTTCTTCCGTTGTAACCAAAACATAATTCTACTCATAGATTCCCTTTCAACGTCTTAGTTCTTTATCTGATTAAAAATCTACTCCTCACCTTGGTTATAAATCAGACATCTAAAAAGGCACCTAGTCAGAAGACTAGATGCCGTGATTCTTTGCAGTTTACGAACTTCCGATTTTCCTATATCGCGCAGTTAGTTCTTTTATTAAATCTTGAAAGGGAAATCAAATAATGCAACAATAATTATATTGATATATCAATGGAGGCGTGTCATGAATCTAATCATTATGTGGGTCTTAATAATTCTTATCTTTATGGTTTATCATGCTATAAAAATTGAAGCTTTCAATGCCAGCTCTTACCATAGATCAACTGGAAAAACCTATTTTCAAGTAATTTTTGATAAAGGATTAAAAGGTGAATATCTTACATACAAAGAACTAAGATTTATAGAAAAAGATGGTAACATGTTCCTTTTCAATGTATATCTTCCAAAGAAATCAAACAACCAAGAGACAACAGAAATCGACGTAATTGCCGTCACCCATTATGGCCTAATGGTCTTTGAAAGTAAAAACTATGGTGGATGGATATTTGGTGATGAAAATTCTGCTAAGTGGTGTCAATCACTACCCGCAACAAAAGGTGCCAAAAGCCAAAAAGAGTATTTCTTTAATCCAATCAATCAAAATAAAGGACATATTTCTGCTTTAAATCAGCTGTTGGAAGACAAGGGCATAAATGTACCTTATTGGAATGTAATCGTCTTTTCAGAACACTGTGAATTAAAGAAAATATCAATTACCAGCCCAAATATCTCCGTTGTAAAAAGGAACGATATTCATAAAGCTATAAAGAAGATTAATACTCTTGGCTCTCCTGTAGTTAGTGATGTAGATATCCTAAGAATATACGAAAACCTTTATCCATATTCTCAGGTTTCTGATGAAGTAAAGACAAAACATATAGAGGATATAAAGAATAGGGTTAAGAAATGAGATTTCTCCTTGTTAAAAAAATAGTCAGTGAAATGAGAATTCCCATACTCACTGACTATTTTTGCTAATCTTCAATTAAATGTTGACTAATAAGATTTTCATCAGGCCATGTCGTCAAGATGCCCTTATTAACTCGTTGCATCTTCTTGATTTTTCTTGAATCTTTGTAGATATCTGTTTCATAATATGGTATTGGCACTAAATCAATTTCTGTATTATTTTTCACTACAAGTGCATTCTCTTTATTGCTTTCGATAAGTTTAACATAATTTCCATATAATGATGGACACTCAGCTTTAAGCAAAGATGGTATGTTTTTGTAAACTAATTTGTTAACCATACTTGACGCCCAGTATGCTGTAATCGTTAAATCGTTTCTATTAACATATATATGGTTGTTATAATCAATATCTATAATTGTTCCATGTATGAATCCGCTTCCACCAATATCTTTAATCTGATTAGCAATCTTATTTTGTATGGCACTATACTTATCCAAAGGCTTTCTAACTATACTTATTACCTCATCCATATGATTATAATAATATCCCAAATCCTCATCTAACATAGTAGATAATTGCCCCCCATTAAGTAAAAATAGTCCTGTTCTTCTTGAAAAATTATCTCGACCATAAAACATGAAGCAATAGTAATTGTTTTTCTTTAACATGTAATATTGGCCTTCTCTATTACAATTCATTTGAATGTTCTTAGCTCTATAAAAGTCTCTATATTGATCTATTGTGATTTCATGAATATTGTCATCATAATCAGAAAACCAATCAAATTCCTTGTCTATATAAAATTTCTTTAGGAATGGCTGTGGAGAGTTATAGCCAATCTGATTATCAGCATAAATTCTTATACCATCTTCATCCCAAAAATAGTTTTTATGATTATGTCCATTTATATACACTACATCATTTTTATAATCACCATTAGTCCAATCCTGTTTTGGCATATGAGATAACACTATAAGATTTCTATCCCTAGCTGCTTCACATACCTTTTCATATATCATTTCAAATTTTAAAGATTCTTGTTTTTCTTCGGAACGAGACAAAACGGTTCTATAAATCCCATTATTTGCATTAAAATCCTCGTTAAGACCAGAAAAACCTATTCCTCCATAAAAAACTAATCGGGCATCTTTTAATTCTTTTCTAAGCTCCTCCACTGACATAGCCATTATCTCAGCCTCATCTATTTCATGTTGAACATCATTAATGGACTCATACATAATGCCATTCTGCAAAAACCGAAAACCATGTTTTTCTATGGTCTTGCGATATTTATTAATAATGTCAGATAGTGGCATCTTTTCTAGGCCCCATAACTCATGATTTCCTAAAATAAATATAACATCTGATTTTGAATAAGATGGCACTGATATGGAAAGTCTCTCTATAAATCTTTCAAATACACTATAGTCTGAAGCAATATCTCCACCAAGGACTAAATAACCTCGAAAATCCGACAAACTTTCAGTGACTTCACTGATAACAAAATTACAATCAATCTCTGTCTTACAAGCTCTATTTTCAAACATATGTAATAAATGAATATCTGAAATATAAGCAATTTCTATGTAATCAGATCTTTCATCCAGAGATAAAACTAATTCGTTTTTATTACTTAAAACAATACCCGTTTCTTCTTCATTTTTGTTTGTTTGTACAAATGAGAATTCCGACATTGATGGCATGTTTAACGTTGCGTATTGAATATTGAATTTATCGCAAAAATTACTTTGTAATACCGTATTATTTATATTTAGATCTATAATACTCTGTAGATTAACAAGGTTAGGACATAGTGAAAAATCTGCATTTGATAAATCTCCATTTAGGAAATAAACAAAGTCTCCAAAATAATCGAATGAATGCTGCCTATGATTAAATAAACCAAGCCCCTCCCATGATTCACTCACCTTAAAATATCCATTATCATATTTTTTAGTAACCTCGTATTTAAACTTGTCAGTAGTAATGGTTTCTACATCAGGAATCTCTTTTGGTAATATTGTATCTGCATCCGTTTTGTATTTTCCAAAATCAATATGATTCAACCTTGTCTCTGACAAATCGCATCCTGACAAATCATTATTTAGGAACTCTGTGAATTCATCAAATGAAAAAAATACATCGAATATACGGATATGACCATCATTATTTCCATATGAAATCGTTCTTTTTGCTGTGTAGAAATGGGTATTTGAAGAAAATCCACCTCTGGTTCCTGGGAGAAAATTCGATACTAAATGATCTTGCTCAGAATTATCAGTCTCATTATCAAGATTACGCAATTTATCTAATAAAGCCTTAAATCTTCTTTTTCTCTTTGCAAATGTATTTGCTGAAAAATAAAAATTATGTTTATCAAAAACAACTGCGTCATTAATCTTTTCGGTGTCGTAGTGACCAAATAAAGGTTCTATATCTGATAACTCATACCATCCAGAAGAATTATATGTGTTTATTAAATACTCAAAGATAATATCCGGATTTCTCTTTATAACAAGAGCGTTTACTGTATCAGCATACTCTTTAAATTTGGATTTTGAATACTTTTTATAAACATCTGTATAAGCTTCTAGTGTTTTGCAATCACATAATCTATCAACCCACTTTAAAATATTCTTCTTGTTTTTTTCCCCATCTTGATAAGCTTTATCCTCAAGAAAAAACTTATCTTTAAAGTATTCATCAATTTTAAAACTGTCGATAGTGTCATCTATAAAATGCGTATTTGCCAGTTTGCTAATATCTAGATTATATGTATTAACAATAACATCGCTAAAAGTGAATTGATAATAGCTGGAGTTATTATAAATATCCCCTTGTAAGAAAGCATAAAATTCCTCAAATGTTTCAAATACATATTTTTTTTCAGAATACCTATCTTCCTTTAAATCAAGAAGCAATTTTTCAATGACAAAAAAATTATTGTTAATTACGTCATATCCGCGTCTATCCCAGAATCTCGTTTTTGCTTTACGCTCTGCCAAAATAAATCTGTCGTCTAATTTAACATCTTCTGGAATTCTTCCGCGAGTAATATCACCATTTTTAAGTTGTGAAATATACCTATCCATTTCTTTTTTTGTCATAGCTGTTTTCCTCACTCATAAGGTAAATCTTACAATTAATTTTACTATAGCATAAATTCAGGCATAGTTGCCAAAGCTCCATATACCTCTACATTTTAGTTATACGTCAAATTCGTGAAATAATTATCACTGGAACTGATTTCTTTCTTCAGGTTTCCATACAAAAAAATACAATCCTTTAAGTTGGTCTCAACGCATTGTATTTTCTAGTATTATCGATATTTCATTTTAGATTTTTAAAAAAACGCCGTTCACACTTTGGCACGAAAAGTTCATGAACAATTTCATCACCCGGATAAATGGACAAAATTATCGGATAGATATGCTTCGCTGAGTACTTAAATACTTCAAAAAATACCATCATTCCTGCATTCTTCAAAATAAGGACAGATTATACAACATTTTCCACATGACCTCTTATCTATCCTCTTCTTCCGTTGTAACCAAAACATAATTCTACTCATAGATTCCCTTTCAACGTCTTAGTTCTTTATCTGATTAAAAATCTACTCCTCACCTTGGTTATAAATCGGACTTCTAAAAAGGCACCTAGTCAGAAGACTAGATGCCGTGATTGCCGTGATATGTGAGGTAAACTTTGCAAATGCTATTTTGTTGTTTTTAATATTTCATTTGTACTTTGTCTACTTAGCTAAAGCTTTTTTGCCTAAAACATATGTAGCTAAGAATGATAAGACAAGTGCAATTACCATTACCACCATTGAAATTACTAAGTTACCCATTGTTCCATCTGGATTGATATAAGCTGCAAATGAGATGAAACCTGGTGTTGAAATAACATACTGAGTCATTCCAAATAATCCACCAATAAAGCCAGCGATTCCACCACCAATCATGGCGCCAATTAATGGATATCTCTTAGTAAATAATACACCATAAACACCTGGTTCTGTGATACCGCACAATGCAGTTAAACCTGCACCAAAACTAACAGAGCGATCATTTACATCTTTTGCTATAAGAGCTACTGCAAGACATGCTCCACCTACAGCCACATTTGCTGGTGCCATACCTGCACAGATAAGTGGGTCTGAGCCTACTTCTGCTAAAAGCGCAAATACGATTGGATACATAGCATTATTCATTCCAAAGAATACAAGCCATGGTGTTCCAAGACCGATTATTGCAACTGCAACCATTGGTGCTGCCTGATAAATTGCATATACTGCACTTGCTAATGCAGAACCTACCCATCCACCAATAGGTCCTAGGACAATAAGAGTAACTGGTACTGTGATAAGCATTGTTAATAATGGCACTACAATAGTTCTAAGGAATACCGGCATATGTCTCTGCAAGAACTTATAAACAACAGACATAAACAGACATCCAAGGATAACTGGAAATACCGTTGAATTATATGCAACAGTTGTTATTGGTATACCAAGGAAATCAAGCCCTTCTGCTCCGTTGATTGAACTAAAGAGAAGAATTGCGCCTAAGAAAGCTCCTAGATATCCATTTGACTTAAGTCTTGTTGCTGCAGAAAAACCTACAAATACTGGAAGTGAATAGAATGCTGCCTGATTAATTGCTGACAATACTATATATGTTCCAGATTCGGTTGAAATTCCTGCAAATGTTGTTAATAGTGCAAGTACTGCACCTGTAAGACCTCCTGCAACAAGTACTGGAATTACAGGTGAGAATGTACCACCAATAAATGATAATATCGCATTTACGATATTTCCCTTTTGTGCTGATGCATCTGCTTTCAATGCTGCATCATCTTGAATTTCTCCAGATGCCTTGATATCGGTCTTGTTCTGGAATACTTCATAAAGACTAGGTACATCTTGTCCTATAACAAATTGGTATTCACCATTTTGTTCTATAAGGTTTAGTACACCCTCAATACTCTTGGCACTATCCTTATTTAATTTAGAACCATCACGTAACTGTAATCGTAGTCTTGTCATACAATGAGATACGTTTACAATATTACTTTCTCCACCACATGCTGAAATAATGTCCGCTGCAAT
Source organism: Pseudobutyrivibrio sp. (assembly GCF_015057185.1). Taxonomy (GTDB): domain Bacteria; phylum Bacillota; class Clostridia; order Lachnospirales; family Lachnospiraceae; genus Pseudobutyrivibrio. The sequence continues at coordinate 62,692 of NZ_SVEV01000021.1, forward strand.
TTTAGCATAGTCTTTCTTAGCCATATTATCCCCCTTTACTTAATTAGCCTCGTTTTTCCTTCTCTAATTCATTTTCACTTACTCGTGTAAAGTCTCTCCACTCAGTCATATCTTTACCCCATTCTTGTCCGTTAGACTTAATGAGTTTTGAGTACCAATAATATGAATCCTTCTTATATCTCTTAAGGTCTCTTAAATCATCATCAGTACGGTTTACAAATACAAGACCATATCTCTTTGCCATTCCGTTTCCTGTTGAAAGCAAATCAGTGAAGCTCCATGGATTGAATCCAAAGATTTCAACACCATCTTCTATAGCAAGACCTAAATTATAAATGTAATCTCTTAAATAGTCGATTCTATAATCATCATGAATTTCACCATTTTCATCTAAGTCCTCATGAGCACCAAATCCAGCCTCTGTGATAACCATTGGAAGATGATAATGATCCCATAAATATCTAAGTGAATATCTCATAGAAACACCATCAATGTGCCAATCCCAATCTGTTGTAGCTACATATGGGTTTCTATCAAGAGCATATTCTCCTGGAAGATTTGGATAGACAAATTCTCCCTTTCTTCCATATTTATTTAATCCAATAAGCTGTGTATATGATGGATCTGGAGCTTTTCCAACATCACTTCTATAGCAGTTAACAGCTATGAAATCAATTGGAGCCTTTTCAATAAGTTCCATATCACCAGGACGAATATCTGGGTCAATATCATTCTCTTCCCAGTACTTCTTAATGAATCCACTATACTCACGGAATACATATAAGTCATCCCATACCTTCTGTGTAAGCTCCTCTGCATTCATTGCAGCAATCTGATCCTCTGGTCTAGCACTCATTGGATAAATAGGAACATAACCAGGAACAGGACCAATCTTTCCATCCTCTACTATCTCATGGCAAGCAATAACTGCTTTAGCATGGCATAAGTTCATGATGTGGTTTACCTGCCACTTTTCTTTGAACCAATCTTTGCATCCCTTAGATACTCCAAGCCAATCGCCATACACAATCTGCATGTTTTGCTCATTGATTGAAAGCCAATATTTTACTCTATCTCCAAAGTTTTCAAAGCATGTTCTGCAATAGAAATCAAACTCATCAATGATGTCTCTGTTATGCCAACCACCGAATTTCTCATCTACCCATATTGGCATATCATAATGATAAAGAGTAACTATAGGCTCAATACCTGCTGCCTTTAATTCGTCAATTAATGTGTTGTAGAATGCGATACCTTCAGGATTAACCTTTCTATCAGGACCAGGAATGATACGTGACCATGATAACGAAAATCTATAGCTTGTAAAGCCACACTCCTTCATCAATGCAACGTCTTCCTTTACATGATGATAGTGGTCAGATGCAATCGAATTATCTGCAAATGGTTTCTTTGTCTGTGAGTTAAGATCTATGATTGCAGGTGTTCTACCCCCTTCAGCTGTAGCGCCTTCTACTTGCCAAGCTGCACTTGATGCTCCCCATAAAAATCCTTTAGGAAACACTGGATTATTCTTATGCTTCATTGTTCTTCCCCTTTCAACTAGCTCGTTTTGTTTATCTTGATTAGATTATATTTCATAAAAACTAAGCTGTGGGTATCACAGATTGATACCAACTTTATACCAATTTTTTTCTCAATCATTTATAATGATGCTGTTTATATTTGTTGTTATTGAATGAGGAAATATATGAGTACAAAAGAACCCTATGGAGTTAGTCACTTTAGCATGTTGTCATCTCTTCTTTCTGTATTAAACAGTAATGAAGAGGACCATATTAATGTAGTATTAGCTAAATACATGCTTGAGCACATAAGAGAAATTGGCTCTTTATCAATCTATAAGATTGCTGATGATTGCTTTACATCTAGAAGTAGCATACAGAGATTTGTTCAGCATTTAGGTTTTGACAGCTTCACAGCTTTGAAAGAAAACGGTGTTGAAAACCTTGCCCATTGGGATAAGTTTATTGAATATGCAGACCACCCTGATTATCCTAATTTCTTAAGCCAATCTGTCTCTAAAATGACAGAAAGTATAAATGCCTCATACAGTAAACAATCAATGGAAAACCTCTGCGAGCTTATTTATAACAGTAAAAATGTACTGTTACTAATTGCAGAAACATCCAGTTCCGCTATTAGAGAGTTTCAACAGGGTATGATTGCATTTGGAAAAATTATGAGACTCATGACTGACTCATATGGAAATATGGAATTGATTACCCAGCTACAGCCAGATGATTTGATTCTTGTATGTTCTGTTACTGGAAATTTTGCCATGGGAATTAGTTCAGATTTAAAAGAAACTACCGCTAAAAAAGCACTTATAACCATGAATCGTACTGAACGACTTACAAACGATTACTCAAATATCTTCTATATAGGAAATGAGCATGTCTCTAGAAACACCATTCAAGCTGTTCGTGGTGTATACGGACGATATGGCTTGACTTATTACTTGGATTTATTGGTAAATGTTTACCTAGAAATGTATAGAAATAAAAACGACCAATCGAGTAGGAGGGAAAATTAAATAAATTTTCCCGACCTCTCACACCACCGTACGTACGGTTCCGTATACGGCGGT
>NZ_SVEV01000022.1 GCF_015057185.1 Pseudobutyrivibrio sp.
TAAATACTAAAAATCCAGGAAATTTTAAAGACCAGTGGAATTTACCATTTCACTGGAATTTACAATTTCAAGTTAGCGATTTTACTGAATTTGCAGCATTATGCTCCTATATTCGAGATACAGAAAACTTGGCTGATGAAACTATGAAATTTGTGGATAATGTAGCAGCTGATGATATTTTTGAGCGAATGAATTATCTTTCAGCATTTTCTATTGAGGTAGGAAAATTTGAATTTGCTGGACTTAGTAATTTAGCTGCTGAAAAATTAATGCCGCATATCAATAGGCTAATGGAAGTTTTGATTAATTCAGGTATAGGGGATATTGAAGGTGCAAGGATTAATGTGGTACCAACAGAAAGTAATATATCTAGTACAGGAGTTATTTCTTCACTAAGCCTTGAATATGATGTTGATTTAAGTGAGTCAGAGCCGAAAGATAATAAGGTTCAGGAAAAAGATTTAGGCATGGGATTTGTTCTTACGCCTGGTATGGGACATGGAATGACGGCTACACAGCTAATCAATGAAGATATTGATGATGTCATTGTTAGAGTAAATATTTCTAATGGCTCATCTTATGATGTAAATCTTTCTGAGGTAGATCCAAGAAATGCTACAGCTATAGAAATGTTTGCTTATTGTCAGTATGCTGATGAAAATGGTACGGGAATAGCTGGAAATCATTTTGGTAGTTGGAGTGCCCTCAAGAGTTTTATGGACCCATTAGGTGGACTAGAACTTTCATCTGTTGAAGAAGCGGCAACTAAGAAATTAAACTGGGTGCAAGCTATTTCTGAGGCTGACGTATCATTTAAAAGAGAATCAACTGGTGAAGTTATGGATGTCCAGGATGTATTAAAGATGCTCATTGAGACGTACAGTAAGCTAGAATCAAAGAATGAAGAGGATGATTGGCGAGGCATGTCTGATGAGGAATGGGAAAAGCTTCTTGATCGAGTTGATAATGATATTAATGCTATGATTGAGCGTATTAGAGAAGAAGCCGAAAAAGCAAAAGAGACTCATCAGAAAGAAGATGAATTAGACGAACAGGTCACAGAAGAAATATAGATATCTATTCAATACATTATTACTGCTATTGATTACATCTCTATAAATGAGCAGATGTAATGGTCGATAGATATTACATCATGGAAGTTATGAGTGCTTTTGGCATTGTTTCAAGGAGGAAATCTAATTTGAAGCAATGCCATTTTTAATGGAGGTGTAAGAACTATGTATGGTATGTCAGTGCAACAGGCAATATTTAACTATTCCGGTTCTTTAATACAAGGAATGCAGAAATATACTAAAATTAATAGCTCAAACAGTAGTTTCTCAGAAACACTTTCGAAGATTGACTCTGCAAAGAGCTCTGGAAAGAAAAGAATCCAGCCAGAAGAAAGTACAGTAGATAAATACATATCAAAACATAAGGATAGAAAAGCTGATGTTGATAAGATGGTTAGTGCTGGTGAAAATGTTATAAAGCAGTACCTTGGTGAAAATTACAATCCTGATGATTTGACATTAGAAGAATATAAGAGTCTCATTAATGATGTGATTTCTAAGATTCCTTATGATTCCAGTCAACTTAATGATGTTGAATATATAAATATTACGGAAGAAGGCTATAAACAGATGAAATCGGATCCTAAATATGAGGCATGGGTACTTGGATATTTTAAAATTGACAGGGCTGTGCATTTTCCATTTGGAGCTCAGGGACACTACCATGCTGAACACTTTGGAGCTTCAATAGAAGAACATCATGGGGAAGGCTATCCTTTAGAGTATGCTGATTCTAAAGATGATGAAAGCTGGTGGGAAAAGAGACAGAAACGTCATGATATGTTAATGGAGCTTATGGAAAAATATTATGAAAAACGTCATATGGAAAGAGAAGCAGCTACGAAGAAAAATGCAGAAAGAATGATTGCTTCGGATGCTTTTAGTTTATTCGGAGCTAAGGGGGTCGATAATGTTTTCTCTGAAACTAGTTATTTGGGTGGAGAGATTAGTGCCGCAGCTGAATTTTTTATGATGATGTTCACAGGAACAGGAAATGGAGCAGCACAGTAGAACGCAATGCGTTTATTCTATTTATGACATTTATCAGTCCATTTATGACAATAAATTCTAGTTGAGATATATTTAAGGTATACTTTTTAATAAGATGAAAAAGGGGAAAGAAAATGGTTGTAGGTATATGTGATGATGAAATAATAGTTAGAGAATCTTTAGAAAAGTATGTATCTGAATTACTTGGTACTGCCAAATGTGTTCAATTTTCCTCTGGAGATGAAATTTTACACTATTACTTATGCCCAAACAAACCTGAAATAGATATTCTGCTTCTAGATTTAGCTATGGCTGAAACGGATGGTATGGTTGTTGCAGAAACCATTCAGGCTAAAATAAAGGAAAAAGAGCAAAGTTTGAGAATTACAAAACCTTTAATTATTTTTGTGACTGGGATACAGGACAGAATGGCTGAAGCATTTAATGTTAATGCCTTCGATTACATAGTTAAGCCTATAAACAAAGATAAATTTAAAAATACAGTATTGAGTGCTGCAGAGGAAATAAAAAGAATTGATTTGATGCCTAATTCTTGCAGAGAAGAAAAACTTATAACAATAAAAAATGGTGGAACTACTTTTTCATTGAATGAGAAAGATATAGTTTGCATTGAAAGTGTAGGAAGAAAAGTTGTTATTCATGCACTTGGACGGAAAATTGAAATTTATGGAAAAATTGGCGAATGGGAACAGAACTTGGGTGATACATTTTTCAGAGTGCATAAAAGTTATCTCGTAAACATGAAGCATGTGAAAAAATATACCAGAGGAGACATCACAATGGCTAGCGGTCAACAGGCATTACTGTCAAAGTATAGGTATAATGATTTTGTCCAAAGTTATATGAATTATATTGCAGATAGGGAGAGTTGATATGACAGAGGCTACATTTCAAATTATACAGAAGATATATGAGCTTACATTAATTCTTATTCAATTAGAGATTATTGTGAGCTTATTTTTCATTTTTGTTCCAAACGAAGGAATTACAATACGTAAGAGGAATCTTTTTATAGCAACTATATCAGTAGAGCGTTTGGTGATTAGTTTTGTTACAGCTGAAACAAAAGGGGTGTTTTTGGTTATTTCTGCCGTGACAGTATTATTGTTTTTTTATAAGAGAGATAGGGAAATGTTGCCATTGTTGGTATATCTTTATTTCTTATGGAATAGTATTTTTAGTATTTGCTTTATTTTTACAGGGTTTTTATCTGATAGTATTTCTGATTTTCTTTTAGAGCGCATAGATTATGCCTCAGGCGATGCTATGGAAAGCGTGTATAATCAGCTTACAATCTGGATAGTAATAATGGCATTTATCTATGTGGTTTGTGTAACCTTCGAGCTGGTGATAGTGAAAAGAATAGTTAGAAAGAAATACCTTATGACGGTTAAGCAGGCAGGCTTGTTGTCGGTATATTCAGTAGTTGCAGTATTGATGATGTATATGCTAAGTGAAATATCTATTATTCCGTTGGATAAAGAAGTCTTTATCTTTAGTGAGCAGGACATAGGTATAAGAATTAAATTGCCAGTGATGGCTGTATTACTCTTTTTAGGCCAACTTTCTGGAGTAGTGTTATGGCAGGAGTTCCAAAAGTTAAAAGAACAAGAACTTGAAAATCAGAAAATTATAGCAAGTACAAATTATGCAAAAAAGTATATAGAAGATTTAGATTCTTATCATACTAAAATCCGTATACTTAGACATGATATGGCTGGCAAACTTATGACATTACGCGGATTGATAGAGTCTCATAGTAATGAAGAGGTAATAGAATATTTATCTCAAATGGGAATAGAACTTAATAGTACTATGCATAAGTTTAATACTGGAAATGCGTTGATAGATGTAATTGTTAACGAAAAGAGTGCATTGGCAGAAGAAAAAGGGATATTATTTGAAAGTGATTTTTTATGGTCTAATGTAATTAGTATTCCTCCATATGACATAGGGGTTATTATGACAAACTTGTTGGACAATGCGATTACAGAGTGCATGGAATATAATCATGAAAGAAGGATAATATTAAGGGGCATCAAAAAAGATAGTTTCTTTATAGTGGAAGTTAAGAATACCTTTACAGGGACGATAACTAAATTTGATGATGGGCTCCCTGTGACAACAAAATCTGGAGAACATGGATTGGGGTTAAAAAGTGTTAAACAGATAGCGGAGAAATATTTTGGTGGTATTACTATAGAGAATAAGGACGGATGGTGTAGCGCAATGGTGATGTTGCAGAATTTAGACCAGTTATGACACCCTGGTGCCCAGTTGTTACAAAGCTATTCTTTATCATGTTTTGATGGACGATACTAGATTTAACAGTAGTTAATCATCCAAGCAGATAAGGAGGCACTTATGAATTTTGGAATGGATTATTTCAGCTTGTTAACTGGAGCCTTTAGTACTATCGATAATAGTAATATAGTGCGTTGAATAATTACGGACTATCTTCGTTCTTTGGAAGCTGGTTTATTTAACAGATTAGAAATATAAAAGCAATAGGTGTTAAGGAAAGCATCTGCATTCTATGGATGGATAGAGTGCAGATGCTTTTGTTTTGTGAGGTGTTACATATGAGAATTGGCGAAAGTAATGTAAATAGCTATTCAAACAGACAATATTCAAAGACATATGGTGGAGGAGTGGCACATGGCGCTTCCTTTGGAGGCGTTGTTGAAAGTAGAGTTGAAAAGGAGCAAACTAATTATAGAGCAGAGGGAAAAGTTAAAACTCAGGATGGGAGAGAAATAGATGTTGACTTAAAGATGGAAATGGCAAGAACCAAAAAGCATGATACTTTTATTCAGATGAGTTCTCCATTGGATGTATTGTGTGATCCATTAATTATCAATATAGATGCAAAATCTGCAAGCCTAAGTGATTCAAAGTTTAAATTTGACTTAGATGCAGATGGAAAGGATGATGAGATTTCTTGTCTTGGCAAAGGGAGCGGATTTCTGGCATTAGATAAAAATGGTGATGGACATATAAATGATGGCACTGAGTTATTTGGTGTGAAGAGCGGAGATGGTTTTAAAGATCTGGCTGAGTATGATAAGGATAATAATGGCTGGATTGATGAAGAGGATGAGATTTTTAATGATTTAAAGGTATGGTATCGAGATGAAAATGGGATTGACCGTTTAATAGATCTGAAAGAAGCTGGCGTAGGAGCAATTTATTTAGGTTCTGAATCTACTGAATTCACAATGGAAGGAAACGATGAGGCATTAGATGGTAAATTAAGAAGAACAGGGTTCTTCCTGAAAGAAAATGGTGAGGCAGGTACCATCCAGCATGTCGATTTAGCTATAAAAGGCAGAGAAAATGAATTGTTGACAGTAGAAGAACAAATGGAAAAGGTCTTGGATAACATAAAATCTAATCAGAGCCGAAGCAGGAGAAATAATAATAATGCTCAGAGAGAGGCAAAAGCAAGAGCTCAGAAGGCTGCAAAAAGGAAAGCGGATTTAAAGAAGCATTATGAAAAACAAGAGGAATATCGAAAAATGGTGAAGGAATGGCACGAGAGCAAACCTAATCAAAATTTACTTAACTAGGATTAACTTTGGTACTTCTTTGGTACCAAAAATTCTAAAAACCATAAAAAATAATGCGAATATGAATAATCACATTAAAAGAAACACCGAAATTATGCCCTTCGAGGTTTTCCTCGGAGGGCTTTTTTTATTATCTTAGATTAGCTATGATAAAAGAAAAAGGAGAGGAATTATGAAGCTTAGAAATATTCTGATTGTAGTTAAAGATATAGAAAAATCCAAGAAGTTCTATCATGACTTGTTTGGACTTGATATGATTCTAGATAATGATGGCAATATGATACTTACCGAAGGGCTTGTTTTACAGGATGAGGCTATCTGGAAGAAGTTTTTAGATAAAGATATTAAGTATGAGAGTAATGCTTCTGAGTTGTATTTTGAGGAGCGTAACATAGAGGACTTTGTGGAAAAGCTTGATAGACTTTATCCTGATATTAAGTATGTAAACAGATTGATGACACATTCGTGGGGACAAAAAGTAGTTAGATTTTACGATTTAGATGGTAATCTAATTGAAGTGGGCACCCCTATGGGATAAATAAGGCTACAATAGATTTAGACTAGATAATTTATAAATAATAAGGCGTGGTTATATTCACCGAATATAAATACATATTGACATAATACTGTGGATTATTTATACTACCAACTAAATAATTAAGAAGGAAAAACAAATGGTTAGACTTTATCTCACAATTAATCACACAAATAATGCCAATCCCGTGAATAATAATCAGGGGATTAGTTTTGATGTGATTGATGAGAGACATGGTTGAATTATCTTTAATATATTAATCTGGTACACAAAGCCTCATCAAATCATTAGTGATTTTGATGGGGCTTTTATTATATATAAATCAGGAGGATATTTATGGAACTAATTAGAGTACAGGATTCAGACTACAAAAAAACATACGACTTGCTAATGACTTTTGACAATGATGAGAATGGCTTTATTAATCCTGTTTATGGATACGATTATGAGCGATTCCTTGAATGGATTGAAATAAAAAAAGATTGGTCCCTAGGTAAGAATCTTCCTGAAGGATTTGTGCCAGATACAACATTTGTATTGGAGGATGAAAGTGAGTATGTGGCAATTTTTAACTTGAGACATTGCCTAAATGATTTTCTTAGAAAGGGACCTGGCCATATAGGTTATGGTGTAGGTAAAGCGTATAGAGGAAGAGGATATGCTACAAAGGGGCTGAAATTAGCACTTGCTGAGGCGAGAAAGAAAAACATCCATGAAGCCTATCTTTCTGTAAACAAAGACAATACACCTAGTTTGAAAACGCAGCTTAACAATGGAGCATACATTCACCATGAGGACGAAGAGAAATATTACACAAGAATAAACCTAATAGATGATAAGGCCCCTAGGCAGGATATTGTAAGGGATTTTTACACCGCATATGATGAGCATGATAGATTGGAAAAGTCGGTTCATGGAAAGCTTGAATTTGCAACTACAATGTACTACATCCACAAATATTTAAAGCCAGAAGATAAAATCCTAGAAGTGGGAGCAGGAACAGGCAGATATTCCATTGCACTTGCAAAAGAAGGTCATGAAGTTACTGCGGTTGAACTAGTTGAAAAAAATATTGATATTCTAAGAGAAAGTAGCGAAGATATTTTAAACCTCAGGGCAATACAAGGGGACGCCACAGATTTAAGTGACTTAAAGGATGATACATTTGATATTACTCTAGTCTTTGGTCCAATGTATCATCTGTATGAGGATGCTGATGTTCAAAAGGCTATTGATGAGGCAATCAGAGTAACAAAGCCAGGTGGAACTATATTATTTGCCTTTATCTCAATATATGCCATATTGTATTCAAACTATTTCTATGGTAACTGGGACAAAGCAGAGGAAATAAACTTCGCTGAAGACTATAAAATAAAGCATTTAAAGGAACAGCTTTTTACGGGATATGATATAGTGGAGTTTGAAGATTTGTTCAAAGAAAAAGCTGTTGATTGGATTACCACCGCCGGGACTGATGCATTGCTTGAACCAATTGAGCATCGTGTTGATTTCAGCTTAGAAGGAGAAAACTTTGATAAATTCTTTAAATGGTATTTGCACATTGCGGAAAAACGTGAGCTTCTAGGTGCAACAAATCATTTACTATACATATGCAGAAAGAGATAACATGAAAGCTTATTATCATTTGCCAGGGCTTTTTGAGTATAATACAATTGATAATAATTCCTGAGAAATAAGAGGATAAAACAATGAAGAACAATGATAAAACAAATGTAATGCGTGTGCTTGATTCTAAAAAGATAAAATATGAAAGTCATTCTTATGAGGCCGACGCCACACTTACTGGCGAGCAGATAGCAGGCATTCTTGGGGAAGAGGCTGATAAGGTTTTTAAAACACTTGTAACTCAAGGAAAAACTGGAACATATTATGTTTTTGTCGTTCCAGTTAAGGAAGAACTTGATTTAAAGAAGGCTGCCAAGGCGGCTGGAGAAAAATCTATTGCTATGATTAAGCAAAAGGAGTTACTTGGCCTTACTGGATATGTACATGGCGGTTGTTCGCCTATCGGTATGAAAAAGCAGTTTACAACATTTATACATGAAACAGCAGAAAACTTTGACAAGATATTTGTTAGTGCTGGAAAAGTAGGTTTTCAAATTGAATTGGCGCCAGGTGATTTAATCAAAGTGGCAAATTGCAAGGTGGCAGACATAATATAATTCAGGCAGAGGGACAAATGGAAAATAAAGAACTACAAGATTTATATCAAAATATGCTTCAAATTCATGGCAAAGTCGATAACATATTTCAAACAGTTGAGGTGCCATCCATGCTTAGAAATGAGTATAATAACAAGGTTTCTCAATACGAGAATATGTTTGAATCTGTTGAAACCATGAAATCAATTGCCAAGACTGAGGAAGCCAAGGATAGTTTGGTAAATCAACAGATTGAAATTCTAAAAGTCAGAATAAAATGCGAGGTAGCACTGGCAGAAAAAGCTAACGCATTAAAAAAATAGAATTATTGAAGTGGTTAAAGGAGGAGTCTAATGAACGAAAATATTTACAAGCGAAATGAACTTTTGGCTCATAAGGTTATCAAGGGACTTGAGTCTAGAAATATGACGGGTTATTATGCTGCCGATAAAGAAGAGGCACTTAAAATAGCTTTAGAATTAGTTCCTGAAAATTCAACTGTTACAATGGGTGGTGCTATGTCTGCTAGAGAGATTGGGCTGGTGGATGCAATAAAAAATGGAAATTATCATTTTATTGAAAGAGAAGGAGCATCTACTGCAGAAGAGAAGCGCAAAGCTACGCTTGAAGGATATGATGCAGATTATTTCTTGTCTAGCGCAAATGCCATAACAGAAGATGGGGTAATGGTAAATATTGATGGAAATTCCAATAGAGTTTCATTTATTGCTTTTGGCCCTAAGCATGTAATATGTATAGTTGGAATGAACAAGGTTTGCCCAGATGTAGACGCTGCTATGAAGCGTGCAAGAAATGTGGCTGCGCCAATAAATGCACAGCGCTTTGGGTTAAGCACACCATGTGCTAAAACTGGCTCTTGTATGAACTGCAAATCTCCTGATACAATTTGTTGTCAGTTTTTAATTACAAGATACTCTCGTCATACTGATAGAATTCACGTAATACTAGTAAATGATGCATTAGGTTTTTAGATATATTTAAATAATTAAAAATTAGAATTTTTTTAAGGCTTCCGAAGGTTATCGGGAGCCTTTTGATTATAAAGTTGATGAGTGATAAAGCTTTTAGTAGCATCTATATTGGTTTATATAGATTTTTTGGGAAAACTATGTAATATCCGTAGATTTTTTACGGCATTATAAGTGTAAGGCGCTTACAAATAAGAACAAAGGGGGAAGAAATGAAAGACCAGGAAATAATTGAAATGTATTTCAAAAGAAATGAAAGAGCAATAGAAGAGACCGATTATAAATACGGAAATTATTTGGAGTCAATTGCCGTAAATATCCTAAATGACCGACAAGACACTGAGGAGTGCATAAATGATACTTATTTAAAAACATGGGATAGAATACCACCTACAAGACCAAGAATGCTAAAAGCCTTCTTGGCAAAAATTACTAGAGAACTTGCATTTGATAAATATAGAGCTTCTCGAAGTAAAAAGCGTGGTAGCGGCACTATACATGAAGTTTTAGATGAACTTGAGGAATGCATACCAGCAACAAATGGTGTTGAGCAATCAATTTTAGAGAGCGAGCTACAAGGGATAATAGCAGACTTTGTCAAGGGGCTGCCAGAAAAGGAAGCTTATATTTTCCTAAGCAGATACTTCTACGTAGAAGATATTGCAACCATATCAAAGAAATTCGACATAACTAAAAACAATGTTTCAGTGACACTTAGTAGGTTGAGAGCGAAGCTACAAGTTCGTTTGATGAAGGAGGGGTATTTGGTATCATGAAAAAAGAAAATCTATTTTTAGCTTTTAATGGTGTGGATGATATTTTGATTGCTAATTGCGCCAAATATCAGTCTAACAATAAAATAATAAAATTTAATAAAAAGTTTTCAATGGCAGCTTGTATATGTCTTATACTTTTGACAACCATAACAGCAACTGCTGCTATTCATCATTTCTGGGGACGAGGTCTGAGTAGCTATTTTAATGCCTCTGATGAGCAACAACAGACGCTTACAGATCAGGGTCAGGCAATAGTATTTTCTGAAGAAGAGGACTACTCAAGTTATGCCATAACAGACAGTGGAATAACATTAACTCCTGTTGCTATAGTGGCTGATGATAACAAGATTAATCTTACAATAAAGTATTCCGGTGCAGATTTAGGAGAAGGATGCGAACCAAATATTCAAATTGATGATATATACATACAAGGTTATGAGGGCGATACATTAGGCATTAGTATGGGAATCAGGGATGATGAATTCATGTTTACGATTGATGGAACAGATTCTATTGATTCAAGCATGACTCTAACTGGTAAAATGTTGCATATAGAATTAAGTGATTTTAGCATCGTAAATAGTGATTTCTCAGAGGATATTATAGGCGGTAAATGGACATTTGATTTACCTATTCCTGAGGTAAGTAATGCAATTGAGATTGAATTAAATCAACAATTACCTGAGCTTGAATGTGAAGTAGCTTCTATTAAGATAAGTCCAATTTCAGCAGAGATGCGCTATAACATAACTGAAGAAGTTAAAGAAAAATGGTTCGAAATTCCACTTGGACAACAAAGCGTACCATATATTTCAAGCTTAATTCTAGAGGATGGGACAGTTATCGATTGTGAAGATTTCGATAATTTACATGATATTGATGGGCTAAATAACAATGCACTATATTCTGTAGAATTTAACAATATAATTGATCCAAATTCCGTTAAATCAGTCGAGCTAAAGGATATTAATGGAAATACGGCTACAATAGATTTGCACAATTTTTAACCTCAAAATTATATAGATTGATGATTAAATTTAGAAATGATATGTCGATAAATAAGTGTAAACATATATAAAGGCTAAGGATGGCGTCTATTTCAATGGAATGAAGTTGAGATAGACGCTTTTATTTTAATCAAAATCTAGGAGGGTGCGATGAGTTCAATAAACAATTCTTATGAATATTATCAGTCGAATCAAGGTTTATTATCTATGCTCAATAAAAGTAAGAGTGGTAATCCTCTAATTAATCAGCTGATTGCTAATAATGAGATGGAATACCAGCAAAAAATGGAAAAATATGGTCTTGGAACTGGTAACACCAATAATAAATATAAGAATGTTGAAACATCAGCAAATAATTTGGAAGATGCGTTGGCGAGCCTTGGCAAAGATGAACTGTATACATCTGAAAGTGGCGAAGAATACGACAATACACAACTAATAAAAACAATTAATAATTACGTTACCGCATACAACAGTACTATTACATCCCTTGTAAATTGTGGCGGCTCACTTAAAAATATTTTCAGCACAGAGCTTAATGAGGCATTCAAGAATAAGACGGAGGCATTTAGTAATATTGGAATTACAATGTCAAAGGATGGAAAGCTTTCAGTGGACCAGGAAAAGCTAAAGGCTGCTAATCCATCAGATGTAAAAAGCATATTCAATACAGAATCAGATTATTATAAATCTATAATGAGCAGCACCAGCTCTATGGATGCTATTATTAATAAAGCGTTAGCCATGAAATCTGGAACATATAATTCTAGCGGTTTAATTAACGGAGTATTATAGAGTAAATTAAGGCATTCTACTTTAGGTAGAGTGCTTTTTTATTGGGTTTTTGTTACCATAGTATCTAGAGAAGAGAGGGGGAGCATAATGGATGCAAAATATACAGGACAAATAATTTCAGAAAGAAGAAAAGATAAGGGACTATCACAGAAAGCATCACTTGGTATGATAGGATTTATTGGGATAATCATATCTAATGGGTTAGTTAGTATTCGAAATGGAATTATAGTAAAGCATAAGTAGATATATATAGATAGAAAGTAAAAATGATAGCATATTACCACCTTCCAGGTTTATTTGAATTTTATGAATTATATAAGGCGTTCTTGCCGCTGTATAGAGAGCATCCAGAGTACTTTTATGATTGGTGTGAGATTGGGTCTATCTATGGCGCACCAGCCGATTGCATTTGGGGTGGCGGGAGAGTTGGTTTCGGAGATGAACGAGCAACAGATGTAATCAAATTACTTAATGAATATGATATCTCTGCTAGATTGACGTTTAGCAATTCTTTGTTACAACAAGCCCATCTACAAGACAAGAAATGTAATCGATTATGTGAGTTATTTGAAAAGACTGTAAAAGTGCAAAACGGTATAATTATTTATTCTGATTTGTTACTAGAATATATTAAGAAAAACTATCCAGACTTTTATTTTGTATCATCAACAACAAAGGTGCTTATAGATTTTAAGGATTTTGAAGCAGAGCTTAATAGAGATGACTTCAAATATGTTGTACCTGACTTTCGTTTGAACAAAGAGCTTGATAAATTAGGTGAGTTGTCCACAATTCAGAAGGATAAAGTAGAATTTTTGTGCAATGAATGCTGTTCCTTTTCTTGTATGGAACGCAAAGAATGCTATGAAAATGTTAGCAGGAAGAGCTTAGGAGAAGACTGTGATGACCACATTTGCCCATCACCCCAGGCTAAGACTGGCTATAGATTTTCAGATGCCATGAAAAATCCAGGCTTTATCAGCATTGAGGACATTAAGAACACATACATGCCATTAGGATTTTCCAATTTTAAAATAGAAGGTCGAAGTCTTGGCAGTGCCATCATACTTGAATTTTTGCTATATTATATGACCAAACCAGAATATCAGCTAAAGGTTAGAGAAGAAATATACCTGGATAGTATGCTAGATTTATTTTGAAACACATAAACCGTTCAGCCTAGTAGGGCTGAACGGTTTTTTGTATAATTAAAAGGTATTTAGGCAACCATAATTGGGAGCCATTATTATGCGGTTTCTTCACATTCTTTAGTAATAAGCTCTCTTTCGTTAAGCTCCATCTCGTGAAGCTCTTGTATATCATCAATGGCAGAAAGCATAGGCTTAACATCCTTGCCAAGGATTTTTCTTTGAACATAATTATGAGTAATTTTCATAACAGTTCCAGAAAGAGCAACAACACCGATAAGGTTAGGAATTGCCATCATTCCGTTGAATGTATCTGAAAGGTCCCAAGCAAGGGATAAATCCATTGTTGCACCAATAACAATAAAGAGTACAAATATAATCTGGTAAAACTTTATTCTCTTACGACCAAATAAGTATTCAAATGCTTTACTTCCGTATTGGCTCCACCCAAGAACAGTAGAAAAGGCAAACAACAGAATTGCCACTGCAATAAAGTAAGAACCAAATTTGCCAAATACAGTTGAGAAAGCCTCTGCTACAAGAGCAGTAGAAACCTGGTCAGAAAGTACTGCGCCTGTATTTAAATCTACTAAACCGCTGGAAAGTACTGCAAAAGCAGTGATTGAACAAACAATGATTGTATCAGCAAAAACCTCAAAAATACCCCACATACCTTGGATAACAGGCTCTCTAACGTTGGAACTAGAGTGAACCATAACTGAGGAACCAAGACCAGCTTCATTTGAGAAAACGCCTCGCTTCATACCCCATTGAACAGCCATAGCAACACCGCTACCAACGATTCCACCGCCTACAGCTTGTAATCCGAAGGCTCCCTTGATAATTGAAGAAAAAACAGCGCCTGCCTGATCTATGTGAACGAAGCAAACAATAAGTGCACAAATCAAATAGATAACAGCCATAAAAGGCACAAGCTTTTCAGTAACTGATGCAATTCTCTTTAAACCACCAACAATTACGAGGCTGGCAAGAATCATTAGGAAAATACCAGTGACAACAAAAGGAATTCCAAATGCTGAATTAATATTTACAGCAATTGAGTTAATCTGACCCATATTGCCGATACCAAATGATGCAATGATACAAAATACGCTAAATAGTACAGCTAGAACAGAGCCTAAATGTTTGCAGCCTCTTTTTGAACCAAGTCCATCGTGGAGATAGTACATGGCACCACCGCACCACTCATTTTTCTCGTTACGTCTGCGATAATAGATACCAAGAACATTTTCTGAGAAGTTTGTCATCATACCGAAGAATGCCACAATCCACATCCAGAAAATTGCTCCAGGACCACCTGATGCAATAGCAGCTGCAACACCAGCAATATTTCCTGTGCCAATAGTTGCAGCAAGGGCAGTGCAAAGACTCTGGAACTGAGAAATTTGTGTATCTTCTTTATCTGTATGAGCTGTTACATGAGAATCCTTGAAAATACCGCCGATGGTGTTTTTCATCCAATGCTTTATGTGTGATAGCTGGAAAAATCTAGTAAGGATTGTCATTAAAATGCCTGTACCTACTAAAAGAATCAGCATTGGAAGGCCCCAAACAAAATTATTTACGGCTGAGTTGATTTTTTCCACATTAGCGAGAAAGCTGTCCATAAGATATCCTCCGAATTGTCATAAAATGTAAAAAAAGGTGCACATGAAAGTCATGTAACACCCTTGTTGTAACTTAAAAAAGAGTTTAGCACATTAAAGCGGCAAAGTCTAGAATTAATTGCAAACAAAAATGTTGAAACAGAGGAAATTAATTAATATACTATATGAAGTCAGTGTTATGAAATGTCATGGGGCAAGGAAACTTGCCCCTTATTTTATGTTAGGATGAGAAATGACAGAGCAGGATTTTTTAAATAAATTTGGTAAACACCTTAGCACTCAGCAAATAGAAGCAGTTAAGCAGGTTGAAGGCCCAGTGCTTTTGCTTGCTGTACCGGGAAGCGGCAAGACAACAGTTTTGGTAAATCGCTTGGGATATATGATTTATGCTAAGGGGATAAGGCCGGAGAATATTTTGACCTTGACCTATACAGTAGCAGCCACAAGGGACATGGCAGCTAGATTCCAAAGACTCTTTGGAGAAGATTTGTCCGACAAGCTGGAGTTTAGAACCATCAATGGAATATGTGCAAAAATTATTGCATATTACGGGAAAATGATAGGTAAAACTTCTTTTCAGCTGTGTAGTGATGAAAAGGATACCGGACAAATTTTAACAAACACATATATACAGGTTGTTGGGGAATATCCAACAGAAAGTGATATAAAGGGGATTCGTACTCTAATAACATATTGCAAGAATATGTATTTTGGCCCAGATGAAATAGAAAAATTAGGCAAAGAACAGGACATCGATCTACTTAAGATTTATGAAATCTATAATAATGAGCTGAAAAATCGAAGCCTGATGGATTATGACGACCAGATGATGTATGCCTATAGGATTATAAAGGGGTCCCCTGTAGTTTTAGATCATTATCGCAAAATATATCAGTATATTTGCGTGGATGAGGCTCAAGATACCTCAAAGATTCAGCATATGATTATCTCCTTGCTTGCCGGAAATAATGGTAATTTATTTATGGTTGGTGATGAGGACCAAAGTATCTATGGATTTAGAGCAGCATATCCAGAGGCACTTTTGAATTTTGAAAAAGAGCATATTAATGCCAAGGTCCTAGTTATGGATAAAAACTATCGTTCCAACGCAAAAATTGTTGAGGCTGCTGATATTTTTATTCAGCATAATAAGGATAGGCATAAAAAACACATATGCGCTACAAAGGAATCACATAGTGATGTTAGTATATTAAAGCTTGAACGCAGCAAACAATATGAACATCTTCTTAACTTGGCAAAGCATCTTGGTACTAAAACCGCTATTTTATATAGGGATAATGAAAGTGTTTTACCACTTGTTGATTTGTTAGATAGAAATAATGTTTCATATAATATAAGAAATGCAGATATTGGATTTTTTACAAACAGAGTTGTAATGGATATAATCAACACCCTGCGATTTGCATTTGTGCCAATGGATGCAGATTTGTTTATGAAGATATATTTTAAATTCCAAACATATCTTTCCAAGAAGGATGCAATTGCTATGTGCCAGTTGGCGGAGCGTAACCATTCTGGAATACTTGATGCAGCAGAATGTATAGATTTAAATGGCCATGTGTTAGGAAATTGTCGCTCTCTAAGGACACATTTCAAAAATATGGCAGGAGAGAGCCCATCAAAAGCTATTAACAGAATAGAAAACTTTATGGGATATGGCGATTATTTAAATTCTAATAATATCGATACAAACAAAATCTATATTTTAAAGATGCTTGCTAAAAATGAAAAGGATATTCCTTCCTTCATTAATAGGCTTAATGAGCTTAGAAAGCTAATAGTAGAAAAGGAATATGATAATAGCTCGAAGCTTGTTTTATCAACAATCCATTCAAGCAAGGGCTTAGAATACGATTCAGTAATACTCATGGATGTGCTTAATGGCGTATTCCCTAGCAAGGTCGTTAGAAATATGGCCAAAGCATCCTTGCAAGAGAAAAAGGATTTCGAGGAAGAACGCAGAATATTTTATGTAGGAATGACTAGAGCAAAGGAAAATCTTACAATCCTACAATACAAAGACAGGGCGTCAACATTTATCAAAGAATTAAGCCCTACAGAGGAGAAACAAGAAACGGTTTCAGAAGTGAAATCTTACTTCAAGGCGCCGGCAAGCTCCTATTATAAAAGAATGATGTCAAAGGAGATTACTCAATGAGTATTTTAAATGTAGAGCATTTATCACACGGTTTTGGAGACAGAGCAATTTTTGAGGATGTGTCTTTCAGACTGTTAAAAGGTGAACATATTGGACTTGTTGGAGCAAATGGTGAAGGTAAGTCTACATTCATGAACATTATCACTGGCAAGCTCCAGCCAGATGAAGGAAAAATTGAATGGTCAAAGAAGGTTCGAGTTGGATACTTGGATCAGCATACAGTTTTGGAAAAAGGTATGACAATAGGCGATGTACTTCGCTCAGCATTCGATTTCCTTTATGAAATGGAACAGGAAATGAATGATATATATGCCAGCCTAGGAGATGTGACTGACGATGATGAGATGAATAAGAAAATGGAAGAGGCAGGTACAATTGCTGACCTGCTTACCATGCATGATTTTTATATGATTGATGCCAAGGTAGAAGAGGTTGCCAGAGCCCTTGGCTTATTAGAACTAGGCCTTGACAAGGATGTAACCGAGCTTTCAGGTGGACAACGAACCAAGGTTTTAATGGCAAAATTGCTATTGGAAAAACCAGACATTCTTCTACTAGATGAGCCTACAAACTATTTGGATGTAGAGCACATTGAGTGGTTAAAGCGATACCTTAACGATTACGAGAACGCATTTATTCTTATATCTCATGACGTGCCATTTTTGAATTCAGTTATTAATCTTATTTATCACATGGATAATAAACAGCTAAATCGCTATGTGGGAGATTATGACAAATTCCAAGAAGTATACGAAATGAAAAAGAGTCAGCTTCAGGCTGCTTATAACAGACAGCAGAAGGAAATCGCTGAATTAAAGGATTTCGTTGCTAGAAATAAAGCGAATGTGGCCACTAGAAACATGGCAATGTCGCGACAGAAAAAGCTGGATAAAATGGATATGATTGAGCTTGCCCAGGAAAAGCCAAAGCCAGAGTTTTATTTCAAAGAGGCTAGAACTCCTAGCCGAGTTATATTCTCCACAAAGGATTTGATTATTGGATATGATAAAAATGAACCATTATCAAAGCCTTTGAATTTGGAAATGCAGAGAAAACAAAAGATAGTTCTCACTGGTGCTAACGGTATCGGAAAAACCACACTTTTAAAAAGTATTTTAGGACTAATTCCACCCATTTCAGGAACAGTATACCAGGGAGAGTTTTTGGAAATCGGCTATTTTGAGCAGGAGATGGATCAGCATATTTCCACAACATGTATTGAAGAAATCTGGAATGAGTTCCCATCATATAATCAAAACGAAGTAAGAGCCGCATTGGCAAAATGTGGACTTACAACAAAGCACATTGAGAGCTTATGTAGGGTACTTTCCGGTGGAGAGCAGGCCAAGGTGCGTCTCTGCAAATTGTTAAATCGTGAGACAAATCTTTTACTTTTAGATGAGCCCACTAACCATTTGGATGTGGACGCAAAGGATGAGTTAAAGCGTGCCCTCAAGGAATATAATGGTAGCATTCTTATGGTTTGCCATGAACCAGAGTTTTATGAGGGTTTGGCAACTGATGTATGGGATTGCAGCCAGTGGACAACTAAAACAATATAAAATAAATAAGGAAGGCCTATATGCGGCCTTCCTTAAAGTTTGTCATCATTTCATTTGTAAGACTATATTCTAGCGGTTGTAATACCACATCTTCTCTATTTACCCATTCGGCAAATTTTAATTCCGAAGAATCCATTTTAATGGTGTCGTCACCATCTACTTCGCAGTAATATCCTAAAAGAATATCGCTGGCAATTCCCCAAGGTTGGGATTTATAGTAACGAATATTTTTAACCTTTATGCCGGCTTCCTCCATTACTTCACGCTGAACTGTTTCTTCCATGGTTTCGCCTATTTCAGTAAAGCCAGCAATCAAAGCATAATGAGCAAATCCAGTTCTATATTTGGTTAATAGGATTTTATCCCCATTAATAACTCCAACAATTACAGCAGGGTTAATTCGTGGGTAGATAATGTTGCCACAATGTGGACAAACCATTGCTCTTTCCTTGTTAGAGTGGATATTTTCATGACCGCACTTTCCACAATACTTTGTAGTTTCATACCATTCGGCCAACTGCAAAGCAGTAAAAGCAGCAAATACATAGTGTTGAGGTGAAAGATACCAACTTCTTAACTGCTTCATATTATAGAGCTGAAAGCGGTCTTCCTTGAGCTGGTAGTCGGTTACATAAAAGAAATCTTCATCATCTATTGAAAACATGTAAATAGGAGTAGAGGTTTCTTTAAAATCCTTTAGCATTGGATATGCAAGATTCTTTGTATCCTCATTTAAATCCAACAGGAGCTGACCCTGCTCATGTACGATGATTAAACTATTCTCTGATGCAACTGCCTCAGGCTTGTAGCTATTTGAAAGCTTCTTAGGAAAAATATCTTGAATCATAACATTCCTCTATTAAACTGGTTTAAGTTCAATAATATTATCTTGGATAGGTTTTATCTTGTTTTTGTTTAAAAAGTCTATAAATCCAGAAACACTGTTAGGTTGCATAACATGCACAGGATTGTGAGCATCGCAACCAATTACAAATTTGGCTCCCATTGATGCTGCCAGTGAATAGAATCTGTCACTAGGGTAATTTCTGTCAGTCATGAAGCCTAACATGTTTACCTCAAGAGGAATATCTAAATCTATAGATGTCTGTATAATCTCTTTCATGTGCTTTTGGAACACTTCATCTGGTCCAACATAATTAATTAAATCAGGGTGGGCCAAATAGCTAAACTTGCCGGTCTTCATTCCTTCGACTGTAAATTCTACATATTCAGCAAGGGACGACTCCTGAGTAGTCATAGCACCAGCGTAGAATCCATCAATTTCGTTTGGGATAAAATGCTGACCTTGAATAATATAATCAAGTGGATATTGACGGATGTGCTCTAGCATTTTATCAAAGAATTTACGAGTGTATTCTACCTCGTAGCCGATCAAAATCTGGATGTCAGATTTGTATTCGTCACGAAGCTTAACAAGAGTGTCAGTATAGGACTCAGCCTCTTCCATTCTCATACGAATATGAGACTCATAATCAGCTGGATAAGGCTGGGGAACATGATCGGAAAATCCGAGAATCTTAAAACCATTTTGAATGGCATTTTCAATATATTCACGCTCCGTTCCAAATGCATGATTGCAACGGGCTGTGTGTGTATGATAATTTGCTAACATATTTAATACCTCTAATCGTAGGGAGTATATCACAAAAATTTGCATTTTGCATGGAAATAAGTAAAATAGTACGAATAGTTAATGGAACACATTTTAGACACAAAAATGTTCTAGAATGCTAAAAGTTTTTGGCTTAGAGAAGAGGTTTATTTAGAAATATGTATAAGAGAGTATTAAGAAGTGCTGGTGTCTATGTTTTGCTAGTTGCAATGCTTGTTCCTTGCAAAGTAACTAATGCAGAAGAAGCTACTTATAATGTAGAAACAAATGTGGACACTGTTGCAGAAGTAAGTGCTGAAGCTCAGGCGGTAGTGCCAACTGAGGAAGAATTGCAGGCTGCAGTTACAGCTGTAACAAATGAGCAGGCTACAAGACAGCTGGTTTTCATCGGAGATTCCAGAACAGTAGGAATGAACAATGCAGTTGGTAATGACGGTAACCTTTGGTCTGCAAAGGTTGGCATGGGATATTCATGGATGAAAAATACTGGTGTTCCAGCAGTTGAGTCAAATATTAATGCCAATTCGGATGTGGTAATTCTAATGGGTGTTAATGATGTAAGATCAACATCCTATACAAGTAAATATATTTCCTATTTGAACGAAAAGGCTGCCACATGGAAGTCCTTAGGTGCAAACGTTTACTATGTATCCGTTAATCCTATGGTATTTGAAACATCATCATATCCAGGTATTAGTAATTCAATCATTGAGGCTTGGAACACAGCCATGATTCAGGGACTTAGTGAGGACATTACTTATATTGATACCTATTCGCAGGTGTTAGGACAGCTTTCATCTAGAGATGGTATCCACTACAGCAACAGTAGCTACAGGACAATTTATGCTTTGGTTCAACAGGAGATTATTCAGGACAAGGTTGCCAAGGAATACAATTATGCCATTTAAAGGTTAGTGTATTAAGGCTTGAGACATTGGTCTCAGGCCTTTTTTATTGCCCATTATTTACCTTTCACATAGAAATAATTACCTCTTGTCCCAAAATGTTGAGTTTAAAATCATGTTATGTAAAATAAAATTATAAGGAGGCGCCGATAGTTATGAGAATAAACATTGACGTAGATCCTTCACTAGAACAAGATATGATAACCATTCACTGTAAAGAGATAACAGATGAGATATTAGAGCTGCAGCGGCTGTTATCCAATCAAGCAAGTGGTGGTCAAAAAATATCAGCATTTATGGATGATACAGAATACTATCTGGATCTGAAAAGCATTATTTTCATGGAAGCTGATGGTAATTACATATCAATTCATACGGGGAAGGAAATCTATAGGACTAGGCAAAAATTATATGAGCTGGAAGAAATGCTTCCAAGAGATTTTCTTAGGGTTTCGAAATCGACAATAGTTAATACCACGATGATATCTTCAATCAAGAAGAATATCACAGGAGCAAGTGAGGTTGCTTTCAAAAATAGTGTTAAGAAAGCATACGCATCAAGAAATTATATAAAAGCATTATTAGAAATTATGGAAGAAAAGAGGTTAAAAAGATGAAAGAAAGAAGAGATAAAAGTATTTTATGGG
The DNA here is from genome assembly GCF_015057185.1 of Pseudobutyrivibrio sp. Taxonomy (GTDB): domain Bacteria; phylum Bacillota; class Clostridia; order Lachnospirales; family Lachnospiraceae; genus Pseudobutyrivibrio. The sequence goes on from NZ_SVEV01000022.1 coordinate 21,620, forward strand.
GTTTAGCAGTTATAGCATTTGGTGTGTTTATCCTTTTAGATAATATGGGAATGTGGCCAGAGCTACCATTAATGAAAATCGCAGTTTTAATTATTGTTGGTATTGTATTTTTAGGCTGCCTCAGAAAAGCAGACTTTCTTGGAATGTCATTTAATTTAGGTGTTGCTGCATGTTTATTCTCTAAAGAAATAGGAATTGGAAATGTATCTGTTCCAATAATTATGTTGGTAGCAATTCTTATTGGTGTAGGCTTATCCTTAATTTTTGGCAAAAGTCACTTTTCAAACTTTAGTCATAAGGATTTCAGTGATCGAAACGTATCTTCATTTTCCCAGGGGGAGGGAGAGTTTGATGTGGACAACAACCTTGGAGCAAAGACAGAATATATTCAGGTGAAGAACATTCGCCGCGGAAAAATCGATAATGCTCTTGGCAAAATGACAGTTTATATGAATGGCTCTACAATTGACCCAGCAGGCGCATTTATCGACATGGATAATGGTCTTGGAAAGCTAGTTGCATTTATTCCAAAGGAATTTAGAGTAACATTTGTTACAGAAAATGGGCTTGGTAAGGTAAACATTCATGGGGATTGTTCACATGATGAAACACTTCCACTTGTAACCGTAAAATTGGACAACGGACTAGGAGATGTGGACATTTATTTTGAATAATAAAGCCGTTTTTGACTGGCTACTGAGAAGTATTCTCAGTAGCCTATTTTTTTGCAAAAATATACATGAAATTTTGTAGTTTCGTGGTATTATAGTATGGCGTTAATAATAGACCTATTGTTTGTAGGGTAAATACCGCTGGCACGGTTATCCTACATGTTATTTTTAGTTAGAGGAGTTATAGTTATGCTTGAAATCAAAAACCTTACTTACAGGGTTGATGATGAAGGTGATTCTACAAAAGAAATCATCGACGGACTTAACCTTACAGTAGAGGATGGCAAATTCGTTGTCATCACAGGACCAAACGGTGGCGGCAAGTCTACACTTGCCAAACTTATCATGGGTGTAAATCAGTTAACATCTGGTCAGATTATCCTTGATGGTGTGGATATCTCAGAGAAAAATATCACTGAGCGTGCAAAAATGGGTATTAGCTTCGCATTCCAGGCACCAGTTCACTTTAAGGGAATCAGAGTTATTGATTTACTTAGACTTGCAGCAGGCGAGAACATTTCAGTAGCAGCTGCATGCGAGTATCTTTCAAAGGTAGGACTTTGCGCTAAGGATTATGTTGAGCGTGAGGTTAACAGCTCACTTTCAGGTGGTGAGCTTAAGAGAATCGAGATAGCTACAGTTCTTGCTAGAGGAACAAAGCTTTCGATTTTCGATGAGCCAGAGGCAGGTATCGATCTTTGGAGTTTCCAGAACCTTATCAAGGTTTTTGAAAATATGAGAAAGACTGTTAATGGCACTATTATTGTCATCTCTCACCAGGAGCGTATTCTTAACATTGCCGATGAAATCGTTGTAATCGAAAATGGTAAGGTTAAGAAGAAGGGACCAAAGGATGAAATCCTTCCTGAGCTTCTTGGAACATCTGCAGCAGCAAGCATTGCTTGTGAGAAGTTAGGAGGTGACCAGTAATGGCTCTTGATGCAATTCAGATGAATATTTTACATGAGGTTGCTGATTTAGATAGCATTCCTCAGGGTGCATATAACATCCGCGCAAATGGTGCAAGCGCAGGACGTAATACTACAGCAAATATCGATATTGTTTCAAAAGAGGACAAACCAGGTATCGATATTATTGTTAAGCCCGGTACAAAGGGCGAGAGTGTTCATATCCCAGTAGTTCTCTCAGAAAGTGGACTTAAGGATATGGTATACAATGATTTCTATATTGGTGAGAATGCTGATGTAACTATCGTTGCTGGTTGTGGTATTCACAACTGTGGAGATCAGGATTCTCAGCATGATGGTATCCACACATTCCATGTTGGCAAAAATGCCAGAATCAAATACGTAGAAAAGCACTATGGTGAAGGTGATGGAAAGGGGGCTCGAATCCTTAATCCAGTTACTAATGTTTACCAGGAAGAGGGCAGCTACGTTGAGATGGAAATGGTTCAGATCAAGGGAGTTGACTCTACAGTTCGTACAAATCTTGCTGAATTAAAGGAAGGCGCTACACTTCTTATTCATGAGGCTCTTATGACTCATGGTGATCAGAAGGCAACTTCGGATTACAAGGTTATTCTTGATGGAGAGGGCTCTAGTGCAGACGTTGTATCTCGTTCGGTAGCTAAGGATGATTCAGAGCAGATTTTTGAGGTTGCCATCGAAGGAAATACAGCATGTAATGGTCATGCAGCATGTGATGCCATTATCATGGGAAATGCCCATGTAGTTGCTATTCCAAAGCTTGACGCTAAGAATGTTGATGCAGCTCTTATCCATGAGGCAGCTATTGGTAAAATCGCTGGAGACCAGCTCATTAAGCTTATGTCACTAGGTCTTACAGAAGAAGAGGCAGAGGAGCAAATTGTAGCTGGATTCCTTAGATAATTTTCTAAGGCTGATAGATAGAGTGTTACACGGTTTTACCTAGACATATTTTATTATTTGTTTCTTAGTGAATAATCTGAGAAAATATTTTTTAAAATTTGTGTATTTTGGTTTAGCCACTTTGGTGAGTGCTATTATGGTCTTACGCACCCGTTGGAGGTAATGATATGGCAATAGCACCTATTAGTGGTTTAAGTTCATACACACCAACAGCAAGTATTCAGCCTATGAATTATGCTGTGGACAATGAGTCTGATTTTTCCGCTGTCTACAATAATGAGTCAGTAAAGAGCGGTTCGTCTGTTACAGGCGCCAAGCCAGTCCAGTATCCTAATGCTAGGGTTGAAGAAGCAAAGGAGTCTACTCTTATTGATCCTACAAAGATGCTTGAGGAGAAAAAGAGAGCAGCCAGTGCATTTAACGAAATCGCTCAAAACTATGCTACAACCTTTACAGGCTATGCAAGTTCTGGTATTGGAAATTCATATGGCATGGCAGGAAGCAGATTTGATGCATTTGCTTAATCAAATGAAATATTGATTTTTAGGACCGCATGAGCGGTCCTTTTTTGATGGAATAATTATTGTTTAGAGAAAATACACACATATTAAACAATTTGTACTAAATGATTTGATATATTTATTCTGTTTAAGTAGGCGATTTAGCTATGTATTCGTTAGGCTTTTTAAGGAAATGCCACACTGTTGGCGGAGGTTTTTATGAGAATAAAAAAGTTATCTATCAGAATTACTTTATTTATTGTTTTGGCTACAACAATTGGTATTCTCATTCTTAGTTTATTGTCATCCTATAATATGCAAAAGATTATGGAGAATGAAGCCAAGGAAGAGCTGGAATCTTTAGTAAATCAAATTACAGTCCGTTTAGATTTATATATGGAAAAGGAGTATGTATATTTGGACGGATTTATGGAAGCTAAGGAGATGGTTGATTTAGTAGAGGATTCCACCAATCCAGATACAGTAGGCATGGCTCAGGTTCATACAGAAAAGTACATGAATGCTATACCTAATTGTAAAAGCTTGCTTTTTGCAGGATATGAAGGAGTAGTAATTACTCATAATCTGCCAGAGATGATAGGTTACAGAAATAGTGAGGAAATAGAAAAAAAGATTCGGACGCTATACTACAATGATACGGCAACGCCTGTATATAGCAGTGTTACAGCAGTGTCACCGGCTACTAATGAGGTAAGTTTAGTATTCTCAAAAAGCGTATATAAATCAAACGGAACACCATCAGGATACTGCGCTGAGGAAATAGATATAACAGAGTTTTACAAACTTTTGACGGAAGGAATTAATGTAACATCTAATCAAGATATTATTTTGACAGGTCTTAAAAACCCTACAGTATATTTCTCAACAAATCAGGATGAGATAGCACAAAGCCCAGAGAATGAAGCAGTTTTGTCTGCCATGAACCAAATAACATCAGAGGGAAAGGAATCTGGAAATATAAGCTATAAACAATCTGGCTCAGGTAAAGAAATGTATGGATATTATATGTATCTGCCAGAGAGAGATTGGCTCTTATTTGTAGGTGCAGACATAGAGCAATTATATGACCAGGCGCAGCATGCATCTTTTCAGTTCTTGGAAATAGGTGCAGTGGTAATTGTGGTTATTGCAATTGTATTAGCCTTTATTATTGGATATCTAATCAGACCAATTACCAAGATTCAGGAAGCTCTTACAAGGGTTGCAGCCCTTGATTTGTCAGAGAATAAAACTATTGATTCATTTGAAAAACGTGCTGATGAAATAGGAAAATTGGCAAAGGATACAAGGAGCGTAATTTATAACCTAAAGGGCGCAATGGGTGTATTCAAAGAATACAGTAATATGCTTGATGAAAATTCAGGAAATCTGGACAAGGCATCTAAACAGCTTACAGCAATTACCAGTGAAAATAAGGATATTGCTGATGGCTTATCATTAAAGATAAATGAGACAAATGAAGCCATCGAGACAATTCATGCGGAAATAGAGAACATCGTGTCCTTGGTGGATGAGGTTTCAGAAAAGGTTCAGGTTGGACAGGAGGATTCGGAGAAATTAATCCAATCTGCAGAGGAAATTAATGGAAAGATTAATACAGAAATAGAAAGCAACATGGCTACATTGCAGGAGACAATGGCGAATATGCAGGAAGCCCTTGAAAGCTTAAATGCCGTTGAGCAAATTAACGCTTTGGCTGAGGACATTATGTCTATTACATCTCAGACAAACCTGCTTTCTTTAAATGCTTCTATTGAGGCCGCTCGTGCTGGTGAAGCAGGACGAGGCTTTGCTGTAGTTGCAGGAGAAATTGGACAATTAGCTGACCAATCAAAGGAAACTGCAATGAACATTACTGAGATTGTAGCAGCAAGCAACAAATCTGTTGCCGATGTACGTGATCAGGTTACTAAACTAATTGACTTTATCAAGAATGATGTAATCGCCAGCTTTGAAGTATTCTCTGCTCAAAGTCAGCACTATGATGAAGGCATCACTGAAATCAAGCAAGCAGTTGCTGATATCGGTACCGTAATGGATAACCTATCGAAATCAGTAGATGAAATTGCAAATCAGATTTCTTCTGTAAATGATGCTTCTCTTGAAAATACTGATGGCGTTTCAAGTATCCTTGGCATGAATTCTGAGACAAACGATATTTCGGATAATATTGAATTGTTAGCAAAGAATAATAGAGACAATGCAGATGACCTGAGAGCAGCCATAAATCAGTTTAATGTTGATTAGTGTTTCTTTAGAAAAACTTTGTATAATAGTTGCTTCAAGCTTATAATGTAATGAGTGATTCATTGATTAGATGGGAGGTAACTATGAGCAAAGTATTAATATTTATGGCAGAGGGACATGAGGAAATCGAGGCCCTTACAGTTGTAGATTTACTTAGAAGAGCTGGAATCGAAATTGAGATGATTTCAATTACTGGTAATAAAAAGGTTCCAGGCTCACACGGCATTACTACTGTATGTGACAAGTATCTTGAAAATGCTGATTTTGAAGGTGCAGACATGCTTGTGCTTCCAGGTGGAATGCCAGGTACACTTAATCTTGAGCTTTGTGAGCCTCTTATGGACCAGATTCACGGGTTCAATACATCAAAGAAGGGGCTAGCTGCAATATGCGCTGCACCTACTGTTTTTGGTAAAGCAGGAATACTTGAAGGCAAAAAGGCAACATGCTATCCAGGAATGGAAAAGGATTTGCTAGGAGCCAATGTATCAACAGACGCTGTTTGCCACGACGGCCACATTATTACTAGCCGTGGTATGGGTACAGCAATTCCGTTTGCCCTTGAAATAGTTAAAACATTCCAAGGCGATGAAGCAGCAAACAAGCTCGCCGCAGGAATTGTATATAAGCAATAATAAATAAGGAGATATAGATATGGATTTAATACCAAGTTTTTCTGTTGACCACACAAAAATCGTTCCAGGAATTTTTGTAAGCAGACAAGATGAAGTTGGAGGCAGCATCGTTACAACATACGATGTACGTGTAAAGCGTCCAAATAGAGAACCAGTTGTTGATGTTGCTGCTATGCATTCTTTAGAGCACATCATTGCAACATACCTTAGAAATGAACCAAATTGGAAAGACCAGGTGATTTACTGGGGACCAATGGGATGCCTTACAGGCTTCTACCTCATTCTTAAGGGAAATAAAAAGCCAGAGGAAATCTATGATTTACTTCTTGCAGCATTTAAATCAGTAGAGTCATGGGACGAAGTGCCAGGAACTACTCCAGAGAATTGTGGACATTACCTTATGCACAACCTCGGCATGGCTAAGTGGTATGCAGCAGAGTTTGCAGAGTATCTTACAGCAAATGCCGGCAAACCAGAAATCTTCGAGTATCCAAAGTCTGAGAGACTTGTAACTGATGATGGACGTCAGTTCTTTGATTCCTAAAAGATAATAGGAGGCACCAAATGAAATTAGGTATTATAGGCGCGATGCAGATTGAAATCGAAAATCTCAAACCTTCAATCAAAGGGGCGAAAACCGAGACAATTAGCGGAGTAGAATTCATAACAGGAACAATTGATGATATAGAAGTAGTGGCAGCAGTCAGTGGCATCGGCAAAGTATTTGCTGCAGTATGCACAGAAATCATGGTTCTACACTTTGGAGTAGACCACGTAATCAACATTGGAGTTGCCGGCTCACTTGTACGTGACCTCAAGGTCCTCGACGTAGCAGTAGCAGAGTCAGCAGTTCAGCACGACATGAACACTACAGCCCTCGGCGACCCAGCAGGTCTCATCTCAGGCATCAACGTAGTCAATTTCGAAGCCGACAAGGAACTCAGCAAACTAGTCACAGAAGTCCTAGAGGCTAGAAACATACCATACGAAACAGGTGTCATCGCATCAGGCGACCTTTTCGTAGACACAGACAGACAGCGTACAACCATCCATAAAAAATTCGACGCAATCGCAGCCGACATGGAAGGCGGCAGCATCGCCCACGTATGCTACATCAACAACGTACCATTCACACTCATCCGCTCCATCTCTGATGCGGACGGCAGTGCTATGGACTACAATACCTTTGCAGGCAAGGCAGCGCAGCAATCCATCGCCATCGTCCTTGACCTCATCGCAAAGCTTAAGTAGGCTAAGGCCCACCACCCTTGTAAGTGTTGGCCGCCAGGCCCATGCCCACTGGTCCCGCCCACCCTGGGTGCTGTGTGCTTTGCAAGAATATTATGTTTTCCATATATGCAAAGACTCGCATCCTTTATTAGCATGTGTCTTTCTCATGTCTGGACAATTTTGAAAAAAGTATTTTATGGGCGGACACAAAACCTAAAATTAGTACAACTCAGGCTCAGGGGGAATTGGGCGATTTTGGAGTGAACCTAGAAAAATAAAAGCTGGATTATCAATATATTGGCATGCGCCGCTAGGACGGCGGCGCAAGTGCGACACGCGACACGATGTCGTATAAAGCACGGTGCCAATATATGATAATCCAGCTTTTTAATTTTTCTTGGTGAACGTATTATGAGCCCAATTCCTCCTTGAGACCTGAGTTGTACCAATTAGAATTTACTAATATGTCCGCCCAACAAAAATACAGTTTTCAAAATAGTTCATCCATAGAAAGACACATGCGAGATGCTCCCTTTTTGCATATTGGAAAACTATAATATTCGCAAAATTGCACACAGCACCCAGGGTGGGCGGGACCGGTGGGCATGGGCCTGGCAGCCAGGATAGGCAGTGGGTGGTGGGCCTTAGCCTATAAGCTGTGGGATGCGGATGGTTACCTCGGTGCCGCTGCCTTCTGTGCTTGAGTAGGTGAGTCCATAGCCTGGGCCGCATAGGAGCTGGAGCCGGTGGTGTATGTTGGAGATGGCTACGTTGCTTCCTTTTGTGGGGCCGATTGGCTTTTCGGAGAGTACGGCTTTGATTTTGTCGGCTGGGATGCCGACGCCGTCGTCTGAGACGATGATTAGGATGTCGTCATTTTCTTCCCATCCGGTTATGATGATGGTGCCAGATTTGTTTGCTTTCTCAAGAATGCCGTGTAGGATGGCATTTTCTACGATTGGCTGTAGGGTGAGCTTAGGGATTGTGAAGTTGGTAAGCTCGTCTGGCATATCTATGACTAAGTCTATTGCATTTCCATGGCGCATGTTCATAAGGTCTACGTAGATTTGGACATGCTCTAGCTCGTCAGCGATTGAATTGATGGTATTCTTTCGGCTAAGGGTCAGCTTGTAAAAACGAGAAAGTCGCTGGACTACTTCGCTGACTTCATCGGTGCGGCCTTCCTTAGCCATCCAGTTAATCATGTCCATGGTGTTATATAGAAAATGAGGATTAATCTGGGCTTGTAGCGCATTGAACTCGGCGATGCGAAGGTTTTCTGCGGTGCGTTGCTCCTGGAGAATCAGCTCCTGCATTTCCTTTGCCATATAGTTGTAGGTGGTGATAAGCTCACCAACCTCGTCTGTTGAGTCCGGCTCAGGAATAGGAATAGGTGGACCGTTTTTGGCAGCACTCATTTGGTGAACCACCTTGGAAATACGTCCGGTGATAGAACGGGACATAAGGATACCTAAAATTATTGCGATTATGATAATGGACATAACAAGGATTATAAATCTGCGCACTACAAGATTGCCCTGTTTGATAAGCGGCTTTTCTGGAATAACAGTAACAATAAACCAACCAGGGGTCTTAACATAATTTAAGGCAACGTAAACCTTTGCCCCTAAAACATCCTTTGGAATAAAGTTGTTTGAAGACATAAGGGATTCGCTAATGTTTGAGTATGTTAAACGATAGGTTGCTGAAAGCGCCAAATCAGTTGAGGCAACGATTTCCTCACGGTCATTGATGATGTAGGAAACACCGTTGTCAAAGGTCATATTGTCCTTGAGAATGTTTGTGTAAATATCTGAGGAATAATAGAGAGCCATATAGCAAGGATAGATTTCTCCCTCGTCATAAGTTGTCATATAGGTTATGTAGGCGTTGTCCCCAAGTTTTTCCTTTTCAAATTTACCGAGGTAGGCAGAAGGACAGTATAAGGCTGAGCTATGCTTGCCCTGAAAAATACCATACCAGTAAGTACCCTTTGCCTTTGAAATAGGATAGAAAATGTCCTGAGAGCTTGGGGCTGAAAAGAAGGCAGAATCATCAGGAATACTCATGTAGATGCGGACCTTAATTCCATCGTCCTCTAAGGCTGAGATGTAATCATGAAAGTCCTCAGCCTCGGTGGAATTAGCAATCAGATTAAAATCGCAGCCAGTACTTGTAAAGAATATTTTTTCAAAGTAAGGATTAGCAGAAATATTAGAAGAGATTTCTGAGATTCCATCTACCACATTGGTTACCTTTGGAGTGGTAACGTTGGCTGCAATCTGAGCATTTTTTACAGTTTCAGAAATAATCATATCGTAAAAACGATTCATAAATACGATAGAAAGAACCAAAAATGGAACAAGAATTGCCCCTGCAATTAATAGTGTAAATTTTGTCTGAATCTTGAGATTTTTAAAGGAGCTTCTAATCATCTCATCACCTTCTCTCTGTATTCGGAAGGGGATAAGCCCACTATTTTTTTGAAGGATTTACCAAAATAGTTGCCATCGTTGTAGCCTACCTTGCTTGATATTTCAGAAATTTTGTTTCTTGGGTCTACAAGTAATTGCTTGGCTTTGTCCATTCTGTATTCAGTGATGTATTGGTTGAGAGTGGTGCCAGTTTCTGTTTTGAAGAAGGTGCATAGGTATGAAACAGAAAGATGGGCATAGTCACTGATATCCTTTACGGAAAGGGCAGGGTTGTTGTAGTTGCTGGCAATGTAGTTTTTAATAAGATAAATGGTCTTGTTTTCTGAGACAGTTGAATCTAAATCTGAGAAAAATGCATCTATTTTATCCATTAACAGCTGATGGAGTCTGTCATATGAAAAACAGCTGTCCATAATATCCATTATGTTTTCATTGTTCTCAATAGATAAATCAGTTATTAATTGATTTGCAGTTCTAATTTGATATAGGGTAGAAAACAGGTTGAAATAATATGTTTTAACCTGATTAGGCATTAAAATTGTTGAATTTTTGCAACAGCTATAGAGCCTGTCTAAAAGGGTTTTTACCTGTTTTTGGTCGTTAGCTTCTAATGCACTGCTAAATTCACTTATGATAGTCTCAATACTGTAGTCAGGGCTCTTGGTGCTAACTTCAGGAAGCATAAGGGACCCCTCATCAAAGAAGAAGCTTTTTTGCAAAAGAATAACGGCTTGCTCGTAGGAATGATAGGTGTTTTCAATTCCCTCAACAAGTCCACCAACAGCAATATAGTAGCTGCCCATGTCTTTGAAAGCGGCTTTTATATAGTCGCAAACATTTTTTACAGAATTATGAGAAATAGGACTATCGCTGTATATGTGATAAACAAGATGATATAGTCTTTTTTCAGTATAAATAATGTGAATGTGGCTGCTAGAAAGCTCTGTACGAAGATGCTGATAAATATATGGCAGCTCAGAGCTGGCCTCTGATGCTGAAGCCAATTTCACAATAATAGTGCAAAGATATTTAAATTTATTTTTCTGATTGTAGTGAATATAAAATTGATCAGAAAGCTGCTCAATAGATTCCTTACAGGTGTTGTAAGGAGTAGTAAGATAATAAGCCAAGGAATCAGCAGCCTGATTGGCGCTAACCTGCTGGGCAGCAGACTCCCTTTTAAGTCTAAGGCATAGCTCGATTGCCTTGTGAATAGCAGACTCTAATTCTTTAGAATCGATAGGCTTTTCTATATAGTTAATGGCGCCCATTTTGATGGCGCTCATAAGATATTCTTTGTCAGAATAGCCACTCATGAATATGGCTACGATATCTGGATTGATTACCTTTATTCGTTCAAGCATCCCGATGCCATCTAATCTAGGCATGCGAACATCACATAAAACGATATCAGGATTAAATGAACCTGCTGTCTGAAGACCATTAATTCCATCATCAGCTAGCTCTACCTGGTCAATGCCAAGTGACCCCCAATCGAAGCTGCTTACCAAGCCATTACGTGTCAATTCCTCGTCGTCAACGATAAGAAGTTTCATAAAAAAAATTTACCCCACATCAAAAAAAATTACTCTAATTAATTCCCAAAACTAATGATAGCATAATAACAGAGGATAAAGAACAAAAAAAGGGGGAAAATCTTGTGTCTGAGTACATTCTGGAATTAAAAGGTATCACAAAAATATTTCCAGGCGTTAAGGCTCTAAACAACGTACAGTTCCAGCTGAAAAAAGGTGAAGTACATGCGTTGATGGGCGAGAATGGAGCTGGAAAATCTACTTTTATCAAAGTTATCACAGGTGTTCATAAAGCTGAAGAAGGTGAGATGTTCCTTAACGGTCAAAAGGTTGATTTTAAGGGACCAAGAGATGCACAGGCAGCAGGTATAGCAGCGGTATATCAGCATCCAACATCATATCCTGACCTTTCAGTTACAGAGAACATTTTCATGAACCATGAAATTAAAAAGCATGGCATAATCCAGTGGAAGGAAATGAATAAAAAGGCTCAGGAATTCTTAGATGAGCTTGATGCAGATTTCAAATCTACTGAGGAAATGGGAACACTTTCTGTAGCACAGCAGCAGATGGTTGAGATTGCAAAGGCTATTTCAACAGGAGCCAACATCATCATTTTAGATGAGCCAACAGCTGCACTTACAGCAAATGAAGCCGAGAAGCTTTATGAGATAGTAGAGAAGCTGAGAGATAAGGGAGTTTCAATTATCTTCATATCACATAGATTTGAGGATATGTATAGACTAGCAACAAGAGTTACCGTATTTAGAGATTCTCAGTACATAGGAACCTATGACGTTGATAAAATCACAAATGCTGATTTGATTAAGGCCATGGTTGGTCGTGAGATTAGCGATATGTATCCAAAGCCAGAGGTTGAATTTGGTGAGGAAATGCTAAGGGTTGAGAATCTATCACGGGTAGGTTACTTTAAGGATGTTAACTTCAACGTACGAGCAGGAGAAATCATTGGTCTAACAGGGCTTGTTGGTGCAGGACGTACAGAGGTTGTTGAAGCAATCTGTGGTATCACAAAGCTTAATTCCGGAAAGGTGTTTTTACAGGGCAAGGAAGTAAATATTAAGAATCCTACAGATTCAAAGAATCTTGGTATTGTACTTCTCCCAGAAGATAGACAAAAAACTGGATTGATTCTTAGCTGGGGACTAGGAAGAAATGTAACACTTCCAGTATTCGACAGAATCTCAAAGAAGGGCTTCTGTGATGAAAAGAAGGAAAGAGATTTATCAAAGAAACTTCTTGAGGAAGTAGATACAAAGGCTGTTTCAATATTTGATCCAGCAAGCTCATTATCAGGTGGTAATCAGCAAAAGGTTGTTGTTGCAAAGGCCCTTGCACAGGACAACATGAAGGTAATTATCATGGACGAGCCAACAAAGGGTGTAGACGTTGGCGCCAAAGCAGAGATTTACTCAATTATGGGTGAGCTTGCAAAGCAGGGCTATGCAATTATTATGATCTCCTCAGAAATGCCTGAGATTTTAGGTATGTGTGACAGAATTTTTGTAATGTGCAACGGACATATTACAGGCGAACTTACAAGAGGCGAGGTAAGTCAGGAAGCAATTCTTGAACTTGCAATGGAAAAAGGCAAGGAATCTAAAGAGGAGGTTGTTTCATAATGGAGAATAAGAGTATATGGAAGAAAATTACATCTTCCAGAGAGGTATCTCTTCTCATAGTTTTAGTTATTCTGTGTGCATTGATTACTATTAAGACTCCTTCCTTTTTGGAATGGGCTAATATATCAGAAATCTTAAAGAACAATGCAACGACAATGATTATGGCACTTGGAATGTTGCTGGTGCTATTAATCGGAGGTATTGATATTTCAATTGGTTCAACTCTTGCATTTTCAGGAATGACAATTGGAATCATGTATAAGTACAATCACTTATCATCAACATTACTTGGATTTTTAATTGCATCAGGAATCGGTATTGCATGCGGACTTGTAATTGGTTTAATAATTGCATACGGCAAGGTTAGTCCAATTATTTGTACCTTGGGTACCATGTATGTTTATCGAGGCTTTGCTTACTTAGTTGCAAATGATGAGTGGGCAGGTGCAGATGCACTTGGAACCTTCAAGGATTTCGCATTAAAGGATTTCCTTGGAATCAACTCGGCAGTGTGGATTACAATCATCTGCTATGTGGTCTTTTTCATAGTAATGAAATGGACAAAGTTCGGACGTAATATTTATGCAGTAGGTTCTAATGAAGAGGCTGCAGAAATTTCAGGTATTAATGTTAGGTTGGTAAAGACCTGCGTATATACAATTATGGGTGGTCTTTCAGGTCTTACCGGTGCATTAATGACATGTGTATATGCTTCAGCGCAGCCAAACATGGCAACAGGAAAAGAAATGGACGTTATCGCTGCTTGCGTAATCGGTGGTGTATCCATGACAGGTGGTAGAGGTTCAGTTGCTGGTGCATTAATTGGTGCTTTAATCCTTTCCGTTATTTCTAAGGCATTACCATTAGTTGGTATTGATGCTTTAGCTCAAAACACAGTAAAGGGCATAATTATCATAGCTGTTATCATCCTCAACGTAGTAACTCAGAGAATGATGGACAAGGCAGCTCTTGAGAAGAGAGAGATGTGAGGAAGGTGCGATTATGACGAAGTCATAATTTGCATCGCACCGACCGATGTGTCAGGATTGGCATAGCCAATCGTGACGATTCAATTTAAGGAGGGAGAAAAAGTGGCAGGAAAATCAGGAAGAACCATTGCCAACACTATAGACCAGCCTTGGAAAAAGGTGGTTCTCAGTTGGGAAGGCGTTTTAGTATTATTATTCATAGCAATCAATATTTTATGTGTATGCATTTCTCCAGTTTATAACGTAGAGAATTTGCTTAGAGAAAGTCCAAAGTATTTGGCAGAGATGTTACTACTGTTCCCAATGGCATATTTGTTAATATTGGGAGAAATTGATATTTCAGTTGGCTCTATTGTTTGCTTAGCAGCAACAATGGCATGTATGGCTTCAAATGCAGGAGTACCATTTATTGGAGTTGTATTAATCTCAATTCTTACTGGAGTTGTCTGTGGTGCATTTAACGGATTTGTAACAGTTAAATTTAGAGAGCTACCAACAATGATTATTACTCTTGGAACACAGATTGTATTTCGAGGAATCGCAGAAATCGCACTGGGAAGCGGCGGATCTATCTCACTTACAGATTCATCTGGATTTAAGATGTTAAACGGAAAGGTTGGCATATTCCCATATTCTTTCTTTTTAATAATCATATGTGCTATCGTATTTACGGTAATAGCTGACAGAAAGAACTATGGTAGAAAGCTTTATGCAATTGGTAGTAATGCAAAAACAGCTTACTACTCAGGAATAAAGGTTAAGCAGACAATATTTATTGCATTCGTTGTAATTGGATTGTTTGCAGGTCTTTCAGGACTTTTCCTTACATCTACAGCATACGGTGCAAATACTACAACAGGTAAAAACTTCGAAATGGATGCAATTGCCATGGCAGTATTTGGCGGTGTATCAAATATGGGTGGTAAAGGAAAGCTTTACGGAGCATTTGTTTCCGCATTTACAATTATCTGCTTGAGAATCGGTCTTGGACAGATAAACGTAAACTCACAGGTTATTTTGATTATCCTTGGTATGTTATTAATCTGTGCTGTACTTCTTCCTAATATTGCAGGAATGATTAGTGCAAAAAAGAAGACAGCAAAATAATTACCGGTATCCATTCCGAGAGGGGAATTGATATAAAAACCAAAAACAATATATTGGGAGGTTAAAAGAAATGAAGAAAAAGCTATTGAGCGGGCTGCTTTGTGCAGCAATGGTAGGATCGTTATTTGTAGGTTGCGGATCTTCAAGTGATTCAGCTCCTGCAGATGATGGAGCAGCAGCAGACACATCTGCACCAGCAGCAGATAGTGGAGAGGCTGAGACAACAACAGGCGGCGGTGCAGCTGGTACATACGCACTTGTACCAAAGAGCGCTGGTAACCCATTCAACGAGAAGGAAGCTGATGGATTTACAGCAGCAATCGAGGCTATGGGCGGAACAGCAGTTGTTCAGTATCCTGAGTCAGCTACAGCTGATGCACAGATTACAGTTATCCAGTCACTTATTTCTCAGGGCGTAGATTCTATCTGCGTAGCTGCTAACGATGAGAATGCTCTTCAGGCAGTTTTAGAGGAAGCTATGGATGCAGGCATTAAGGTTTGCTCTGTTGACTCTTCAGTAAATAAGGACAGCCGTGCAGTACACTGCAACCAGGCAGGTGTTGATGAAATCGGTCTTGCTCTTATCGATGCAGTTTATGATATCTCAGGCGGCGAAGGACAGTTCGCTATCCTTTCAGCTACATCACAGGCTACAAACCAGAACGCTTGGATTGATTCTATGAAGTCTTACATGGAGTCAGATTCTAAGTATGCTGACCTTGAGCTTGTAGAAGTTGCTTATGGTGATGACGAGTCTCAGAAGTCTACAGATCAGACACAGGCTCTTCTTCAGAAGTATCCAGACCTTAAGGTTATCTGCTCTCCTACAACAGTAGGTATTGCAGCAGCAGCTAAGGTTCTTCAGGATCAGGGTTCTTCTGTAAAGCTTACAGGTCTTGGTCTTCCTTCAGAAATGGCAGCTTACATTGGTGATGGCGATGATTACTCATGCCCATACATGTTCCTTTGGAACCCAATCGACCTTGGTGCACTTGGTGCTTACACATCTGTAGCACTTGTAAACGGTGACATCACAGGCGCAGCTGGCGACACATTCTCATGTGAACTTGGCGACTACACAGTAGTTGATGCAGCTGATGGCGGTACAGAGATTATCCTTGGTGCTCCATTCAAGTTTGATCCAAGCAACATCGACGAGTGGAAAGAGGTTTACTAAAATCTAGTTCTTAAAACAATAAGGCTCAGGGATGCTCCCTGAGCCTTTTCAAATGCCTACAGGTTGACATGCATTTGGATAAAACTTAAAATTAAAACAGTTTTAAGTTTAAGAAAAACAGGAGATAGGAATATGTATATGAACGAATATGAGCGTTGGCTCGCAGCAGATCTTGAGGACTGTGATCTTAAGCCAGAGCTTAACAAAATCAATGGGAATGAGGAAGAGATAAAGGACAGATTCGCTGTTGCACTTGCATTTGGTACAGCTGGACTTCGTGGTGTACTTGGCGCAGGTACTAACAGAATGAATATTTATGTAGTACGCCAGGCTACACAGGGTCTTGCCAACTGGGTAAAGACACAGGGCGGCAACCAGACAGTTGCTATCAGCTATGACAGCCGTCTCAAGAGCGACGTATTTGCAAAAACAGCTGCAGGCGTTCTTGCTGCAAATGGTATCAATGTTCGTATTTACGATGCACTTATGCCAGTTCCAGCACTTTCATTTGCAACTCGTTATTACAAGTGCAATGCAGGTATTATGGTTACAGCTTCTCATAACCCTGCTAAATACAATGGATATAAAGCATACGGTCCAGATGGCTGCCAGATGACAGATGATGCAGCTGCTATCGTATATGCGGAGATTCAAAAGACTGATGTTCTCACAGGTGCAAAGGTTATGTCATTTGCAGAGGGTGTTGAAAAGGGTCTTATCAAATTCGTTGGTGATGACTGCAAGGATGCATTCTATGCAGCAATCGAAGACAGACAGGTTCGTCCAGGCCTTTGCAAGACAGCAGGTCTCAAGCTTGTTTATTCTCCACTTAATGGTTCAGGACTAGTTCCAGTTACACGTGTACTTAACGATATCGGTATCACAGACATCACAATCGTACCAGAGCAGGAATATCCAAACGGATACTTCACAACATGCAGCTATCCAAACCCAGAGAATTTTGATGCTTTAAAGCTTGGTCTTGATCTTGCTAAGGAAGAGGGCGCAGATCTTATGCTTGCTACAGATCCTGATGCAGACCGTGTTGGCATCGCTATGAAGTGTCCAGATGGCTCATACGAGCTTGTATCTGGAAATGAAGTAGGTGTACTTCTTCTTGACTACATTGCAGCAGGACGCATCGAAAAAGGCACAATGCCAAAGAATCCTGTAGCAGTTAAGTCAATCGTTTCTACACCACTTGCTGATGCAGTTGCAGAGCACTACGGAGTAGAACTTCGTTCAGTCCTTACAGGCTTCAAGTGGATTGGAGACCAAATCGCAGGACTTGAGGCAGACGGCGAGGTAGACAGATTCATCTTCGGATTCGAAGAATCATACGGATACCTTGCAGGTCCATATGTACGCGACAAGGATGCCGTTATCGGCTCAATGCTTATCTGCGAGATGGCAGCATACTACCGCAGCATCGGAAGCTCGCTCAAGCAGCGTCTTGAGGAAATCTACACAGAGTATGGTCGTTACCTCAATAAGGTAGACTCATTCGAGTTCCCAGGCCTCTCAGGTATGGATACAATGGCTGGCATCATGACCTCACTTCGTGAGAATCCACAAGCTGACATTGCAGGCATCGCCGTAACAAAGGTTACAGACTACAAGAACACAGCTGAGACAGGACTTCCATCAGCAAACGTACTTATTTACGCTCTCGAGAATGGATGCACCGTAGTCGTTCGTCCATCCGGCACTGAGCCAAAAATTAAGACATACTTCACAACCAAAGGCAAAGACTTAGATGAAGCTCAAGCCATGAAGGACAAGCTCGCCGATGCATTAAAGCCACTATTCAAATAAAAACACTTTGGAGCCACCCAATACAGTGGCTCCTTTTTTATGCCCTGCCTTGCCTCCTGGTCCCACAAATATTTGTCACACGGCCCCCTGTTCTTAGTCCAGATCAACTGGCCCTGCACTCAGGTCCATCACATTAGTTCAGGTCCCTGCCCCCATGGCCTCTGCCAACAGGTGTAGCTAACACTTCGCAAGAATATTTTGTTTTCCTAATATGCAAAGACTCGCATCTTGATTAGCATGTGTCTTTCTCATGTCTGTACAATTTTGAAAAAGGTATTTTATGGGCGGACACAAAAAACTATATTTAGTGCAACTCAGGCTCAGGGGGAATTGGGCGATTTTGGAATGAACCTAGAAAAATAAAAGCTGGATTATCAATATATTGGCATGCGTCGCTAGGACGGCGACGCAAGTGCGACACGCGACACGATGTCGTATAAAGCACGGTGCCAATATATGATAATCCAGCTTTGTGATTTTTCTTGGTGAATGTATTATGAGCCCAATTCCCCCTTGAGACCTGAGTTGTACCAATTAGAACTTACTAAAATGTCCGCCCAACAAAAATACATTTTTCAAAACAGTTCATCCATAGAAAGACACATGCGTGATGCTCCCTTTTGCATATTGGAAAACTAAAAATATTCGCGAAACTGTGTTAGCTACACCTGTTGGCAGAAGCCACGGGGGCAGGGACCTGAATTGTTTTCATAGAGGACCAGAGTGCAGGGACAGTTTGACTGTGGCTAAGGGCAGGGGACCGTAACAAAAGTAAAGGTGGGACCAGGGAGGCAGGTATAGGAAATGGGAAGGAGCCACTGTACTGGGGGATGCTCGACTTTTTATTTGAATTGGGGCATAATAATACAAAAGCGAGTTGTAATGCAGAGAAAAGAGGCTTGATATGGATACTAGGATGACGGTGATTGTGGATAATGTTTCGGCTGATGGAATCGAGGGAGAGTGGGGACTTTCGATTCTGATTCAGCTGGGAGGTAAGCAGATTCTGTTGGATGCAGGGGCGTCTGAGCTGTTTGTCCAGAATTTTGAGAAGCTTGGTTTTGACATTAGGGATGTGGATTATGGTGTGCTCAGCCATGCACATTATGACCATGCCAATGGTATGCCAAAGTTTTTTGAGGAGAATTCGAAGGCTAAGTTTTATGTGAGAGATAAGGCGGCTGAGAATTGCTACTATAAGAAGTTTTTTGTAAAAGAGTATATTGGAATACGAAGGAATGTGCTTGAGAAGTATAAGGACAGGATTGAGTATGTTTCCGGAGATTATAGGCTTTGTGAGGGAGCTTATCTGATTCCACACAAAACAAAGGGCCTGTCACGTCTTGGGCGTAGAGAGTGTATGTACTGTCGTACTGATAAAGGCTGGAAGGTTGATGATTTTTCCCATGAGCAGAGTCTTGTGCTAGAGATTGAGAAGGGACTTGTTATTCTTAATAGCTGTTCACATGGTGGCGCCCTTAATATAATTAATGAGGTTAAAAGTACATTTCCTGATAAGAAGATTTGTGCTTATATAGGTGGTCTCCATTTGTATAACAAGTCGAAGAAGGAAATTAAGAAGGTGGCTCAGGAGCTGAAGGATAGTGATATCCAGTATATATATACAGGACACTGCACAAAAAGTAGAGCTTATGGCATTTTGCAGGAGGATTTAGGAGATAGACTTCATAAACTTCATGTAGGGCTAGAGATTGAGTTTTAGGGATACTTGGCTTGGATTTCAGAATGAGCAGATGTAGATTTTATTATTCAAGAAAGTATTTACTTACTACTTTAGATATGATATAACATAACTATTCAATCATTGTATTTGGTTGAATAGTTTTTTTATTGTGAAAGAGAGGAAAATGTTATGGCAGGTACAACAATTGCATTAATTGCACTTATAATCGTATTGCTTATGGTTATAGTGGCAGGGTACGTAAAGGCGCCACCAGACAGGGCTTACATCATTTCAGGTTTGAGAAAGAATCCTAGAATTTTAGTAGGTCGCGCAGGTATCAAGATTCCATTTTTTGAGAGAGTTGATAAATTATATTTAGGTCAAATGACAGTTGATATTAAGACCGAGCAGTCTGTTCCTACAAATGATTTTATCAACGTAAATGTAGATGCTGTTGCAAAAGTAAGAATTGGCACTGATGCCGCTTCTATACAGCTTGCAGCTAAGAACTTCCTTAATAAGAATCCAGAGCAGATTACAATGGATTTGCAGGACTCTTTACAGGGTAATATGCGTGAGATTATCGGTACATTGTCACTTAAGGTGATTAATACTGATAGAGATAGCTTCTCTGATCAGGTTATGGAGAAGGCATCTAAGGATATGAACAAGTTAGGTATCGAGATTCTTTCTTGCAATATCCAGAACGTAACAGATGAAAATGGTCTTATTAATGACCTTGGTATGGATAACACAGCCAAGATTAAAAAGGACGCAGCAATTGCAAAGGCACAGGCAGATAGAGACGTTGCCATTGCACAGGCTGAGGCAGATAAGGCTGCTAATGATGCTAGAGTAACAGCTCAGACAGAAATCGCTGAGAAGAATAATGCTCTTGCAATTAAGCAGGCAGAGTTGAAGCAGCAGGCAGATACAGCAAACGCCGTTGCCGATGCAGCATATTCAATTCAGCAGCAGGAACAGCAGAAGACAATTGAGACTGCTACAGTAAACGCACAGATTGCTAAGGCAGAGCGCGAGGCAGAGCTTAAGCAGAAGGAAGTACTTGTTAAACAGCAGGAGCTTGCTGCACAGATTGAAAAGCAGGCAGATGCTGAGAAGTACCAGGCAGAGAAAAAGGCAGAGGCAGAATTAGTTCAGAGACAGAAGAAGGCAGAGGCGGCTAAGTACGAGCAGGAGCGTGAGGCTGATGCTAAAAAGGCACAGGCCGAGGCTCAGAAGTTCGCAGCAGAGCAGGAAGCAGCTGGTATCAAGGCTAAGTATGATGCAGAGGCAGCTGGTATCGCAGCAAAAGGTAAGGCAGAGGCTGAGGCTATCAAAGCAAAGGGTCTTGCTGAAGCTGAGGCAATGGAGAAGAAGGCAGAGGCATATCGCAAGTACAATGGCGCTGCTATGGCAGAGATGATGATCAAGGTAATGCCACAAATCGCAGCTGAAATTGCTAAGCCACTTGCAGCAATCGATAAGATAAATATTTACGAGACAGGTGATGCTGGTGAAGGCGGAGCCGCAAAGATTTCTGGTAACATGCCAGTAGTTTTGAAGCAGGTATTTGATACAATGAGTGAGGCAACAGGTGTAGACCTTGCTGAAATCATGAAGGCTAATACATACGATGCTAAAGTTAACAAGAACGTTAACATTAGTGGGGCAGAGGTTTCAGTAGCTGCAAAAAACGAAGACTAATTAATAGATAAAAATAAACCAGATCAATATCTTCAGCTAGAAGAAATTGATCTGGTTTTTTATTTTAGCTGGAGTTTTGACTAGCAAAACTCTTCACTATTATTTTTCCTGACGTGCATCTAATGCTGCATAAATCTCAGCCATCTTGTCTGGAGAAAGCTTGTAGAAGAAGAACACTGCAACGTTTGAAATAAAAATAATTG
Source organism: Pseudobutyrivibrio sp. (assembly GCF_015057185.1). Lineage (GTDB taxonomy): Bacteria > Bacillota > Clostridia > Lachnospirales > Lachnospiraceae > Pseudobutyrivibrio. The sequence continues at coordinate 43,072 of NZ_SVEV01000022.1, forward strand.
CTGCTGGGAATAAGTTTACTATAGCATTGATACCGAGCTTTGCTGCCTCTGTCTGTTCTGCATTTGGAACATAACCGATGGCTGCAAGAAGTAATACTGTAACAGAACCTGTGATAGCTGTAGCAAGCTTTACACCAAAGCTAAGGAATGCATATGTAAGACCTTCCTCGCGGATACCATATTTGTAGTCCCCGTACTCAATACAGTCACAAAGCATACCGAAGCAGCAGTTAGCGTTACACATACTCAAACCAATAATTCCACTGATGATAATGAGGAACAAATTGTTGTTAGCTGGAATAGCAAACATAACAATCATTCCAGCAATCTGGATAAGAGAAGTAATAAGTAAGTATCCCTTTTTACCAAATGTTTTTGTACCCCATGGTAAAGTAAAGTTTCCTACGAATTGCATCATTGTCATTGTTGTAAAAATAGGTGCAATCATAAGTGGATTACCAACAACATAGATTACATAGTATGTAAGCATTGACATACGAGCCATAGAGCCCATAGCACCAGCGAATACTGCAAATACAGTTACTACTAAATACTTGTTTTTGAATAATACAAGAAGTGATTCCTTTACAGATTTCTTCTCAACGTTTACAGGGCGAGAAATCTGAACAGTTTCCTTACATTTCCAACCACATAACCAGAAGCATGGAAGCATTAATGCTGAACAGATTAATACTGTCATGAAGTAGCCATGAGCTGTTGGAACATCACTTTTACCAAAGAAAAGAATCATTGGCATAACAGCTGCTGATAAAAACATTTGAACAATAGCACTACCGATAGCTTTACAAGTAGTGTAGTTCATACGAACCTGAGAATCTCTTGCGATAACATTTAAAAGTGCGTTGTATGCAATATTAACAGCTGTATAAGCCATACCTGCACCGATGTAGCAAACAAGGCAAATAACAACTTTTGCCATACCTGTAACTGGGAACACAGTAAATGTTAATAAGTTAAAGATTGCAAGGAATGGTGGTGCAAATAAAACATAAGGTCTAAATTTACCCCATCTAGATTTGGTGCTATCTGCTATACCACCCATCATTGGATCATTAATAGCATCCCATACTCTTGCTATTAACATGATTGTAGAAATTGCTGTTGCGGATAGTCCAACAATATCTGTGTAGAAAATTGTTAGATAGGTATTAATCATATACCATGAAAGCTGTGAACCTACCTCTCCAAGACTATAGAAAACACCTAATCCCCATTTGGTCTTTTCCTTCACTGCCGCAGTTTGTGGAGCACTAAAAGATACATTTGCGTCCATTTCAAAATCCCCCTTTATGAATTTGACAATAATGAATGATTTTTTATACTTAAGTTAAAAATCATTATTTAATTATTATTATAAGGGCTTGAATTATATTAAAATTGTAAAAAGCAAATCAACGAAATTGTAAGAATCTATTTGAGAAGAAGTATGGGGAAAAGAGAATTTTTATTAAATGAATATGAGATAGCTCATAAGAAGGTGTTTGAGGGGAATGACAGGGGAAAGCTTTATTTTAGGCCCCTTACTGTGACTGATATAGAAAGCAAAAATGAGTACTATCAAATGGAAAAAGAGATATTTGAAAAGTACCATATCAAGGATGAATCTGATGTATATAGACTAAAACCACTGCACGAATCTGAAGAGGATAAGTATGTAGCCATGACAAGAATTGGAAGATATACTTTTCCCTTTTTACATAGACATGATTTCATAGAAATCCAGTATGTGTATCACGGAGAATGCAGACACTATATTAACAACAATCTTCAGGTTCTAAAGGAAGGTGATATTTGGTTTTTGGGAGAGGGGACAGTACATGCAAACGAGCTTCTCCATGATGATGACATTGCCTTTAGCTTTATGATTAGTAAAGAGCTTTTTGGAGTAGCTTTTTTTAATCTATTAAAGGATGATAAAAAGCTATTAGATAGTTTTAGTAATATTCTCAAGAGTAAATCATCTGGTAGCTATATTTTATATAGAACAGGTGATGATGAATGGCTCCACAACGAGATACTTAGCTTATATGAGGAGAATATGTGTGGGGATTCCTATATGAATGAGAGCATTTCACTTGGAATTCACCAAATACTGATATATTTAATGAGACATTATCGTTCTGAGGCTTTTGAAATGGAAGCCAAGGATGATAAATATGAAATACAGTTTATACCGTTATTCCATTACATGACTGATAATTATCAGACTGTAACACTCCAGTCTATGGCTGATGATTTTGGCTATAGTGAAATCTATTTAAGCAACTTAATTAAAAAGTCTACAGGAAAATCCTTTATAGATTTCATTACTGGGGTGAGAATGGACCTGGCGAAAGATAAGCTGCTTCATACAGCCTTTAGCATAACCCAAATTGCACAAGATGTTGGGTTTTATGATGCTAGTCATTTTACAAACAAGTTTAAAAGGCTGTATGGCATGACTCCTAATGAATATAGAAAAAACAGCAAAAGTCACATTTTAGGAGTATAATAATATTGATATTAATTTTGGAGTAATTAAAATGACACAGACAAAGAAAAATGGGCGAGTTGAGTTATTACGTTTTATTTTTGCTTTGGGGATATTGTTCTTCCATATTACCAAGCGTTTCATGGAGGACGAGTTACAGAACATGGCCGATGGACAGCTGAATTTCTTCGGTCGAGGTTATATTGGGGTTGAGTTTTTCTTTATTGTATCAGGGTATTTGCTGACAGCGGGAGCATATGCCAAAAGAGAAAAGTCTACAGAGCTTATAGGTACAGAGACAGCTCTTGTAATGAAGAAAAAGTTTTGGAATATTTTTCCATATCATCTATTTGCCATAGTTCTTACTATTATCGTAAATGCGTATTTTCTAGAGCATACTGCTCTTGATAGATATCATTATGTTGTTGATTCATGGGCATCAATTTTTTTCCTTCAGGTGTTTGGATTCGATAGCACATGGGTAAATAAGCTTACATGGTATTTGGATGTATGGCTTATGGTTACATTTATTTTCTATCCGCTACTTAGAAAATATTATGATGTGTTCGTAAAGATTATTTGTCCACTGTTAGCCCTGTTTATTTTGGGATATATGGCACATGAGTATGAAAGTATTGCAGGTATTGATGGCTGGACAGGTCTCTTTTATAAATGTTTTTTACGTGGCATGTCAGAGATGGCATTAGGCTGCTGTACATATAGCTTGACACGTCAAATTAATAAATATCACTTTACAAAATTAGGAAAAATACTGCTGGCTGCTACAGAGATAGTTTGCTACTTCTTGGTATTTCGTTTTGCTTGTACATCAATGGATGCCAAGTATAGCTTCCCAGTCATTTTTATCCTTTGGATAGCAGTTATTTTGACATTCTCAAATATTAATCCAGGTCATGGGATTTTTGATAGACCTATTGTTTATAAGCTTGGCAAGGCTAGTCTACTAATCTATCTCAATCAGTTCTATGCTATTAGAATTGTTCAGGAGGTATGGCCAAATGTAAGCTTTGCAATGCATGTTGTACTATGTTCAGCAATTACCTTTGTGGGAGCGTTTATATGCGATTTTGTGGTGAATTTCATCGGCAAAAAGCATCTTATTAATAGATATTTAATCAATAATTCGTAAGGGAGAATAAATTGGTTTTCAGCTCACTAGTATTTTGCACTATCTTTCTTCCAATATGTCTCTTGGCATACTACGGTGTGCCAAGGATAGTAGGGAAGAATGCGGAGCGCAAGCTCACACTTTCAAATTACATACTGCTCGGATTTAGTTTATTATTTTATGCCTTCGGTGGGGTGAAATATCTGCTCCTTATTTCTGGAGTTATTATCATCAACTGGTTGGCAGGGTTTTTGTGCTCTAAAAAAAGACATGGCTTAATAGTGAGACGTCTAGGTCTCATTTTTGCCATAGTCTGCGATTTGGGAGCACTTTTTTTCTTTAAGTATTTAAACTTCTGGATACCGGTAGTATTACCTGTTGGTATTTCGTTTTTCACATTTCAGGCTTTATCCTACGTTATTGATGTTTATAAGGATGATGCAGAGCTACAGAGCAATCTATTCTTCTTTGCACTTTATATTTCATGCTTTCCACAGTTAGTTGCAGGACCAATTATTCATTACAAGGACGTGGCGACGCAGCTGGTGGATAGAACAGTTAGTGATCAAGGCTTTGTAGTAGGAATAAAGCGCTTTTGCTTTGGCCTTGGAAAAAAGGTCCTTATCGCAAATACGTTAGCAGAAATAGTAGATAAAATATGGAAAACTGATATATCAAATCTAGATGCCACAACAGCATGGCTGGGAGCCATATGCTATACCTTCCAAATATACTATGACTTTAGTGGATATTCGGATATGGCAATTGGTCTTGGTAAAATGTTTGGATTTGACTTCAAAGAAAACTTTAACCATCCATATCGTTCAGAATCCGTTAGAGAATTTTGGAGACGTTGGCACATCTCTTTATCCACATGGTTTAGAGACTACGTATACATCCCACTAGGTGGAAGCAGATGCAGCATGTCTAGAACCTGTGTAAATATATTTATAGTATTTTTATTAACAGGTATTTGGCACGGTGCTAATTATACCTTTATTGTTTGGGGTGTTGTTTACGGACTTCTATTGATTTTTGAAAGACTTTGGTTTGGGAAAATTCTTGATAAGAACCCTGTAAAATTTCTAAATAGAATTTTGATATTTATTGTGGTAACAATCCTTTGGGTAGTATTTAGAGCAGATAGCATCTCATCAGCTGGTATATATATTTCTAGAATGTTCATAGGTGGTGCCAATATACTAAATCTTCTAAACTACTTATCAGGAATAACAGTCCTTGCATTTATATTTGCATGCTTATTTGGCGGCTTTGTGCAGGCTCACATTAACATAAAGTTTTTGAAAAACAGCATGGTTGCAAGTCTTGTATTATTGGCACTTAGCTTGATTTTCCTGGCAAATGGAACCTATAACCCATTTATTTACTATCAATTTTAGGAGAGAAAATGAGTTTTACTAAGTTAAAAAACATTATCTTCATAGTGCTATTCTTTGGAATTCTCGTCTTTCCATGGATAGGTGGCGGTATTCTTAGGGTGGCATCACCCTCTACCTACGAGAAACTCTCCACTGTAGAGACCGAAAAACGTCAAATGCAGACCATTGAATGGGATAACCTATTAAATACTGGAGAAAGCATTTCTGGCTTTGTAGACGACAGAATTCCATTTAGATATACGTTGATTTCTTGGTATAAATCCATGAGTGATGCCATGGACGAAAAGTATCAGGTGGTGGCCACAGCAGTAGGCTCACGCTTTTATCAATCCGCATTAGGTCTCAAAAAACAGCTGGGAACTATTGCTGGAAACGGAAACAAAATAGCAGTTGCTATTACAAGCAATCAGGAGGTTATACTTGAGGAACCGGCCGTATCCGATGAGAATTATTTCCCGTTACATGTATACCAGGATGTAATCATAGCCCGTGACGGCTGGCTGTTTTTGTATGGTGAAAACGAAATCCAGTGCTACCAGGGCACAAATCTATTAACAGAAGAGGAACTACAAAATTACGCTTCTAAAATAAACCAACTACAGGCTTTATGCTCAGCCCAAGGCAAGGAGCTATACATTTATATAGCACCTAACAAATCCCAGGTGTACAGCCAATATATGCCAACAGTTGATATAGCAAGCTCCTATAAGAGAGCGCAGCAGCTAACCAGCTACGTGACTGAAAACTGCAGCACGCCATTCTTATATCCACTGACAGAATCACTAACTGCAGCAGGCATCTACCAAACCTACTACAAGTATGACAGCCATTGGAACCACCTTGGAGCTTTATATGGAACCAACGCATTATACGCAGCCATGGGCGTTGAACAAACAGACCCATCCCAATGGATTACAGGCACCAGTGATGCCGACAAATACGAACTATACACCTACATGGGCATCCCAGACGATATGGTCACCCATGACGACATCGAATACACAATGGACTACCGTCCTGAGGTCACCGTCAACGGACTTAACACCGAATCCATGGTATGTCACACCACAAGCGACGGAGCCAACGACAAAAAGCTCTGCGTAATCGGAGACAGCTTCAGAGTCAACATGATGCCATACCTAGCCAAAGACTTCACCAGCTGCACCTTCTGCCACCGTGACTACATGAACGAAATCCACTCCGACATAAAGAACGCCGACATAATAGTCATCGAGGCCGTGGAACGCTACGACTACGAGGCCTTCAACGCCATCCAACGCACCATCAATGTCCTCAGCAACTAGCATCCCTCTAAGGGCCCCACATACAACATCAGGCCAGCCCGGCCCTAGGCCCCACCCGCCAGGTATGCCGTGAACTTTGCAAGAATATTTTGTTTTCCAAATATGCAAAGACTCGCATCTTTTATTGGCATGTGTCTTTCTCATGTCTGGACAAATTTGAAAAGCTGTTTTCTATAGGTGGACACACAAAACTTAAAAAAATTGTGCATTTCAGGCTCAGGGGAACTTGGCGCGATTTTGGAGTGCGCTTAGAAAATTAAAAGCAGGATTATCAATATATTGGCATGCGCCGCTAGGAGGGCGGCGCAAGTGCGACACGCGACACGATGTCGTATAAAGCACGGTGCCAATATATGATAATCCTGCTTTTTAAATTTTCTTAGCAAACGTAATATGAGCCCAAGTCCCCTGAACCCTGAGATGCACATTTAATAAATCTGCAGTGTCCACCTAGTTGGAAAACACTTTTCAAAATAGTTCATCCATAGAAAGACACATGCGGGATGCTCTCTTTTGCATATTGGAAAACTACAATATTCGCAAAATTGTTCACGGCATACCAGGCGGGTGGGGCCTAGGGCTGGGCTGGCCTGGTACCTAGTGGCAGGGCCCTTAGAGGACTGCTATTAGGTGGGCCGCGATGGCTGCGAAGCCGGCGTCGTTTGGATGGCCTGCTAGGAAGGAGCCTATTGTGTAGACGGTGCCGTCTGGTGTGGTGTAGGTGTCTCCTTCTTGGAGCTGGTATTCGGCTACGCCTTGGATGTCAGAGAGGCTTACGTAGGTACAGCCGGTGGCAGAGGCTACGGCCTTTTTGGTGCTGATGATGCTTGAGTATGCCCAGAAGTTGTCTAGCATTACGATGCGGGCATTAGGGTTGTAGGCTCTGATGTAGGTGATCATGTCGGTGAGGTCTTCCTCAAAGTGGGTTTCGTGACCTTTGACGTTTTCGCCTAGTTCTATGACGATTGTTCCGTACTGGTAGTTTGTGATGTATGGATCTAGGTCGTCTAATTCGTAGTTACGTGTGTTTGAAAATTCCCATGCTCTAAGTGACATGTAGTCGTAGGAGCTGTAACCCTTTGCGGCTACGGTAAGGTGTACGTAGTCGTTGTCAGGTGTGGATGCTCCACAGCCCCATCCTGAGCCCCACCAATCGCTGGTGGCTGGATACATGGTGATTGAGTTGCCAATGAATAAAATGTCCTTGGTGGCTGTTGGCTGACCCTTTGATGTGGATGGCATAGGAATGTCGATGTATTCCTCAGATACGTCATCGAAGGAGATGTAGCCATAGTCTCCATTGGTCTTTATTTTGTAGAAATCAGTCTGTTCGCAGGTTCCTACGATAGAAACTCGTTGGTCAACAGAGAGTGTGCCAATGATTTCTGCGGCATCGTAAGGCTCTTGGCGGACTGTGGCATCCGCCTGTGCGAAGTATGTGGCCTCGAATTCCTTGAAGGTGTATTCTTCCTCTTCTTCGGCATTCTCAGTGGCTTCCTCAGCGGCAGCCTCTTCTTGGGCCTGGGCTTCTACGCGGGCTTGTTCTTCAGCTTCTTGTTGTTCCTTTGCAGCCAGCTCGGCAGCCTTTTGCTTATTTTGATATATAACTAGGCTAGCAAATGCAATAATAAGAACTACAAGTGAAATCCATAGTGAAATGACAATTTTCTTTTTCAAAATATTTCTCCTGTTAGATAATTAGTATTATAATTACTGTATTATATCACTTTATAAAATATAAGTCATTTAAGGGGTTTTACTATGAAAGCAATTCTATCAGCGAAGTCTATGGCGGCATGCGATGCTGCCACAATCAATGTGCATAAGGTTCCTTCGTTAGTTCTTATGGAGAGAGCGGCAAAGGCTATTGTGAACCATATCATTAATAGTTATCCAGAGGATTATCGTATATGCGTAATATGCGGTCCTGGTAATAACGGCGGAGATGGTGTGGCAATAAGTAGAATGCTAAATTTAGCAAAGAGACATAGCACAATAATTCTTCTTGGAGATGAAGATAAATATTCAAGTCAGCTAAAGCAACAAATCGAAATAGCAGAGAGCTATAATTTCCCAATCTATCATGGAGTGGACAAATCAATATTTGATGAGAGCGATTTATTTGTTGATGCCATGTTTGGAATAGGGCTTGCCAGAGGCTTGGAGGGTGAATTTTTAGAGGCGGCAGAGCTTGTTAATAATTCTAAAAAGCCTGTTATCGCAGTTGATATTCCATCAGGTTATGATACAAATTGTGGAAAACTCCTTGGAAAAGCAGGGGTAAAGGCTGATACAACAATCACATTTGCATATTTGAAAAAAGGACTTTTGTTGGGAGACTGCAAAGGGGCAGCAGGAAAGGTTCAGGTGGTGGATGTTGGAATTTACCTAGATGAGCCAGATAAAGAAAAATGCTTTTTTGTAGATAAAGATATTTTAAAGAAAATGCCAAAAAGAGAGGTAACTGCAAATAAAGGAACTTGTGGAAAGCTCCTTGTGATTGCCGGCTCAAGTAGCATTTATGGAGCATGCTATTTGTCGGCAAAGGCAGCCATCACTGCCGGGGCAGGACTTGTAAAAATATTTACTCATAAAAATAATGTGGCATCTATTCAGCAGGCACTGCCAGAGGCAATGTATTATGGATATGAAGCGTTTGAAGAAAAACAGCTGCTTGAGGAAATGAAGTGGGTGGATGCTATATTAATTGGTCCAGGACTTGGTACCTCTGAGACAGCAGAAAATATCGTAAATACGGTGCTTAAAAATTCAACAGTTCCAGTGATAATAGATGCAGATGGGCTTAATATTTGCAGTAAAAATCTTGAGCTTCTAAAGGAATGCGCTAAGAGCAATAAAATAATCGTGACTCCTCATTTAAAGGAAATGGAGAGATTGACAGGGGTACCTGTTGATGAAATAAATTATTCCATGGAAAAGGTGGCTAGAGATTTTTCATCTTCCTGTGGGGTTATTACAGTATTAAAAAATTTTACTACTTTAATTACTGATGGAAATATAATTCATTACAATGGAAGCGGTAACCAATCCCTTGCCACTCCAGGCTCTGGAGATGTGCTTGCAGGTATTATCGGTGGCCTTTTAGTTCAGGGAATAAAACCATATAAGGCGGCAGTAGCAGGGGCTTATTATCATGGCACATGTGGGGAATATGTTTCTAAAAGAGTGGGTATTAAAGGCGTCCTAGCTAGTGATATTATTGAGGAAATGGCAAAAATAAATGTATTGACATAATCAAGAAATAGTAATAAATTACTACTATATGGGAATATAAATAAGGAGGACGCAATGACACAAACATTAAAGGATAAAAATGGTTTGACTGAAGAAGAATTCCTTGCACAATATGATCCTGGTGATTATCCAAGACCTTCCGTTACAGTAGATATGTTATTACTAGGTCCAAAGAAAGATTTGTCAGGTTTAAGAATATTACTAATCAAAAGAGGAGGACATCCATTTCTTAATTGCTGGGCTCTTCCAGGTGGATTTGTTCATCCTGATGAGACATGCTATGAGGCTGCTAAAAGAGAGCTTCGTGAGGAGACTGGTGTAAAGGATGTTTACCTTGAGCAGGTTTACACATTCTCAAAGCCTGACAGAGATCCACGTACTCGAGTAATGAGTGTGGCATATATGGCTCTTACAAACAAAATTGTCCCTGTTAGAGGTGGGGATGATGCTTTAGAAGCAGCATGGTTTGATTTTGAGTATGATGATGGAATGATTCATATTTTCAATGAGGATATCGGTGTTGATATTCAGTATGAATTGACAACAAAGCGATTCAAGAATGGACATATAAAATATCCTAATCTTGTACCTACTCTTAAGACAAAGACTATGCTTGCCTTTGATCATGTTGAGATTATTATCGAGGCAATGAAAAAAATTAGAAAAGAAATAGAGTATACAGATTTACCTTTCAGCATGGCTGATGTAAAGTTCACTCTTCCTGATTTACAGGTTATTTATGAGCTATTATTGGGCCACAAGCTTTACAAGGCAAACTTTAGAATTATGATTGCTGACAGAGTTGAGCCATTAGGCGAAAAGGGCAAATCAATTATCGGACGAAGAATGTCTGAATTATACATACTTAAGTAGGAGGCTCAAATTAATGAGAGAGTTTGATGTGGAGAAGCAGACAAAACAGCTTATAGAATACACGAGAGAGTGGTTCAATCGATTTGGCGATAATACTCGTGCAATCATTGGTATTTCAGGTGGCAAGGATTCATCTGTTACTGCAGCAGTTTTAAAGGAAGCAATTGGAGCAGAGAGAATCAGAGCTGTCATAATGCCAAATGGAGTTATGTCAGATATTGATGATGCCAAATTATTAGTTGATACACTTGGTCTTACATATGAAATCGTGCCAATAACAGACTATTACGATGCTGCTATTAAAACCTTTGAAAATGCAAAGACATTTGAGGTAACAAAGGATCTCAAAATCAATCTCGCCCCTAGACTTAGAATGTCTACATTGTATGCAATTGCTCAGGGACAGGGCGTTACTTCTTTTGTAGTTAATACATGCAATGCATCTGAGGATTACGTAGGCTATTCTACAAAGTTTGGTGATGCAGCAGGTGATGTATCACTTTTACAGGATTTTACAGTTACAGAGGTACTTCAGATTGGAGAATATCTTGGACTTCCTAACCAGTTAGTTCATAAGACACCATCAGATGGTCTTTCAGGTATGTCCGATGAGGACAAATTAGGATTCAAATATGCTCAGCTTGACGAGTACATTTCTGATTCTAATGCTGATATTCCGGCTGATATTCGTGCTTCAATTGATAAAAAGCACGCAGCAAATTTACATAAGCTTCAGCTTATGCCAGCTTATAAGAGACACTAGGAGGGTTTTATGAATTACAACGTGGAGAAGATATTTTTGGACTTGCCAAGAATGAGCAAGGTACACACAAAAGCTGATTATGAAAAGTACACTAAGGTGTTTACTGAAGAAAGATATGGTGAGTTAGAGAGTCTTGTTAAGGCTGACAACGTAGAAGAGCAGTGTGAGCTTTTCTGCAATGATGTTTTTGAAAACTATAAAAAGTTTGGTAAGGTTCGTGGTGGGGACCAGATGAATCTTAACTATTTTATGATTTTCTTCATTTTCCCTACAATCCTTACAAAGGAAGAAAATGGCGAAGCTATCTGCAATACACTTAGAGATATTTGGAACAAGAAATTTGATGCTAATATAAATTATACAAATTACGATTCTCTTTATGATGGCTTCCGTACAAAAATTTTTGGAATACCAATTGGAAAGAGCTAAAATGAAAAAGATTTTAATGATAGGTACAGGTGGAACTATTGCATCTAAACAAACAGATGCAGGGCTCACACCTGGACTTACGGCTGAGGACGTTTTGTCCTACATTCCAGCAGTTGAACATGTTTGTGAGGTTAATACTATTCAGATTCTTAATCTAGATAGCACAAATATGACTCCAGTGCATTGGAAAAAAATAGTTAAAACAATCGAAGATAATTATGATAGCTATGACGGCTTTGTTGTATGTCATGGTACTGATACTTTGGCCTATACAGCAGCTGCTCTTAGCTATATGATACAAAATTCTGCAAAGCCAATAGTTGTAACTGGTTCACAAAAGCCAATTAGTCGTGACGTTACAGATGCAAAGACTAATCTATTGGATTCTTTTATCTACGCTTCAGATGATGCATCTCAGAATGTCAGCATTGTTTTTGACGGCAAAGTTATATGCGGTACAAGAGCAAAAAAGGAAAGAGCAAAAAGCTACAATGCATTCTCAAGCATTAATTTTCCATATTTAGCTGTAATTCAGGATGGAGTTATTATTAGATATATTCCTGAGGTGCCAGTTAGAGGCATCCCTATTTTTTACTATGAGATGTCTGACCGTGTAACATTACTAAAGCTATATCCGGGCATGAAGGCAGATGTATTGTCATATCTTTTTGAAAACTACGATATTGTGGTTATTGAGAGCTTTGGTGTAGGTGGCATGCCTGCAACTCTTATGGAGACCTTCTATCAGGAGATGGAAAAATGGCAGGGCACTGACAAGCTTGCAGTTATGACAACTCAGGTAGCCAATGAAGGCAGCAATATGACTGTTTATGAGGTAGGACGCCAGATTAAGGCTGATTTCCACATGATAGAGGCCTATGATATGACCTTGGAGGCTACAATTACTAAGCTTATGTGGCTTAGAGGAATGAATTACAACAACAAGAGACTTCGTGACGTTTTTTATACTGAAATAAACAGAGATATGTTATGGAGAAAAAATGAAAACAATTCCATTGTACGATAAGGATGCCTTCGCTAAGGAATTTGCGGCGAAGGTGATTTCTTGTGAAGAGGTTTTTACCGGCGACAGAAAACTTTATAAGGTAGTGTTGGATCAGACACTGTTTTTCCCAGAGCAGGGGGGACAGACCAGTGATATAGGTACGATTGATTCATCAAATGTAGTAGACGTCCAAATCGAAAATGAGATTATCTACCATTATTGTACTAGCGGCTTTCTTAGCGGCGAGTCAGTAAATGCCAAAATCGATTGGAATCATCGATTCAACAATATGCAGCAGCACACCGGTGAGCATATTTTCACAGGATTGGCTCACAAAAAATATGGAGCTGACAATGTTGGATTTCATTTAAGTGATAACACAGTTACATTGGATTTAAATGTTGAATTAAACCAAGAGCAAATCAGAGAATTAGAACTGGCTGCTAACCAATTGATTGCAAAGGATGTAGAGGTTAGGGCCTATTATCCAGAACCGGCATTGTTGCCAGCAATTGATTATCGCAGCAAAAAGGAAATATCAGGGCCAGTACGACTTGTGGAAATCGAAGGTACAGATATCTGTGCTTGCTGTGCACCACATGTTAAAACCACAGGTCAGGTAGGTATTTTAAAGGTTGTTGATTTTGGAAAGTACAAGGGCGGTACTAGAGTGTACATTTTGTGTGGACTTAGAGCTCTTGAGGATTACAACCGCCGAATGAGTATTCTTGCTAAAACATACCAGAAACTAAGCTGTATGGAAGATGAGATTCCTGAAAAGGTAGCTGGTATAATCGAGGACAACAAGCAGCTGAAATTCAGCGTTTCCGAAGTGAAATTTAGTGCTCTTATGAGCCAAATTGAAAAATATCCATCAGATTTGATTGATGTGACAATATTCACCGAAGACTTAGATGCTAAAAATATGCGCGACGGAGTTAATGCATTGGTTGAAAAGCACGCAGGCTTATGTGCCATTTTCTCAGGAAATGACGAGGATGGATATAACTTTGTTATTGGCAGCTCTACAAGAGATTGTAGCGCCATTGCAACTGGACTCCGTGAGCTTTTAGGTGCAAAAGGCGGCGGTAGCAAGCAAATGGCGCAGGGAAATGTTATGGCCACTAGAAGCCAAATCGAGAACACATTGTAATAAATATGTAACAAATTGTAACAATTGTGTTATACTACACTTAACGAAGTTGTAACAAGCAAATGAAAAGGGAAGAATATGGAAAATTTAAAAGAGATTTTGAGCAATGTGTTCAGCAATGCAAACGTCCGTAGATGGATTGTGGAGGGATGTATTTGTATTGCACTTGGAATTAGTGTTGCTTGTATTACATTTAATGTGCTAAATAAAGAAAAGAAAGAGCTTACAGTTAGTGCTGAGGCTGCGGCTTCGCCAGTTACAGAAGAGGAAACTACAGCTGAGGTAAATGGTGAGGGCTTGCCAGCAGATGATCCAGATGCAGATGTTGTAATAGAGGTTGTAGAAGGAACCTCTGATGATGAGGTAGATAATACTTCAGCCTATGGTTATGCACCTGAGATTGCTGATTGGTCATCTGAGGAGATAGATGCTGCTATCCAGGAGAGAAGCGGATATATTTCAAAGACAAAGTATCAAAGCGCTGTAGCCCATTTATGGGAGAGTCAAAGAGAGGTGACAGATGTTGCCTGCTACTGTATGTATCTTTTTAACACAGATTCAACCGTTTATACAGCAGCTGATTTTGAGGATATGTCTCCAGAAATCATTCATTTAGCAAAAAATGAAATATATGCAAGACACGGATATTCTTTCAAGGATGCTGATCTTTACAATTATTTCATGGCACAGATTTGGTACACACCATCGGTGCTTCCAGCAGACTTTAGTGAGGATGTTTTTACTGAAACCGAGGTAAAGAATCTTGATATGCTTAATGAAATAGATACTCTTTAATATATGCCGAAATGTAGAAGGACTGACAGTAATGTTGGTCCTTTTTGTTATGATTTTCTCTAGGATTTTGGCTAAGGAGTCTGTATAATTGATAAGGATTTTTATGAGGAGAGAATATGGAAAAGAAAACAGCTAGACAGTCAAATATAGAGATACTTAGAATTGTGGCGATGTTGATGATCATCGCTTATCACATTATTATACATTGCGTAAATATTCAGCTTAGCAATACAATGTCCATCGAGAGGATGCAGAATGGATGGTTTAGCACACCAGACTTCTATCGTCAGCTTATGATGTTGGCCCTTATGATGCCGATGGGATTGGTTGGCAATGCTATTTTTATCATGATTTCAGGATATTTCTTGATTGATAGAGATATCGATATGCTAAAAATATCAAAGAAGCTTCTAGGACAGCTTTTATTTGCGGCAGTGGTACTTGTTTTAGCGTCCACATTTTGCATTTGGTACACCAAGGACAATATAGCTACCGAAAATTTACTTAACTACATTAAAATTCAGTACTTTAACAAAATGTCCTGGTTTGTTGGCTACTATTTTATAATAATTCTCATAGCATTTATGTTTTTAAACAAGTTCCTAGCGAAGCTTAATGCAAAGCAGCATCTAGGCTTTATGTTTGCAATCTTCGCCGTTACCGAACTAGGCTGGTCAGGCAAGCTTCTAGATGATTTAGCAAGTGGACTTAGAACAGTATTCATCGGAGTATTCTTATATTCCTTTGCAGGTTACATCAAAAAATATGACCCATTTAAAAGAGTTAGGACCTACGTATTTTTCCTTTTAATCATATTAGTAAATGGAATTGTAGGTATCTCTTATTACAACAACGTTATGGGCAAAATCCAGACCTACAACTACAATCTTTTGGTGGACCCAACAGTTGAACTAGATTTTGTTCAAACAATTCCAAAGTACGAAAACTTTAGTATTGTTGTAGTTTTAATTGGTATTTGCATGTTTGAGCTCTTTAGAAGAATGCCTATTCCATCAAGCAAACCAATTAACTATTTAGCACAAACTACCTTTATGATATACTTGCTTCATGACAATGGATTGGCTTACAGTATATGGGAAACAGAAGATTGGATTACACTTCTTTACCATGATGCGTCCGGATTTTTAGTCAAATTATCATGCTGGACCTTAAAGGTATTTGCAGTAGGTGCACTGGCATACGGAATATATATCGCACTAGTTATGATACTGAAAAAGTCTAGCTGGCTTTTTATAAAGAAAGGGTAAAGGGAGACAATGGAGAAATACACTTACACACCAAAGGGCGTATGTGCTCGCCAAATCGAATTTGAATTAGAAGATGGAAAGCTTCACAACGTAAAATTCACAGGTGGCTGTGACGGAAACACAAAGGCTATCGGAAAGCTTCTTGAAGGGGCTGACGCTGCTAACACAGTCAACATCCTCAAAGGAAACATCTGCGGAATGAAGGGAACAAGCTGCGCAGACCAGCTTGCAAAAGGAATCGAAGAAGCATTAAGCAACTAAACAAAAAATGCTGGCGTAGCGCCAGCATTTTTTTATACCATCTCAGCATTAGCCGAAACAACATTTTCTTCATTCTTTTCTCTAAAAATTGTTCTAAATATTAATCTTACAAAAGGTCCACAATAAAAAATCTGATACAAAAGAGCCATTGGGAAATTCATACCCCAAGTCTGTACCCATGTACCAAAGCTTTGATTCTCCTTAAACAAGAGTGTAGCCACAAGGCTCATGATAGGACACATAATGCAGCAAATACATGCTGAAATAGCAAATGTAATAACTGCAGGTCTATCAGTAGGTCTCACAACTCTAAAGGCAAGAGCTCCCGCAAGCTTACTAACTGCAAAAAACTCTAAAATAAAAGCGATTGGAACCATAATAGGCAGCTCATGAAGTGCCATCACGAAAGTAGCATTAGTAACACCACCTGTATTCAATGCTACATTGTAGCAAACCATTCCGTAAACCATAACAGTCGCCATAATTATTGTAAAAATAACATCCTGAAATTTTGTCTTAGGCATAAAAAACCTCCTTCGCCAATGAATAACAAATACGTGTGTTGTTCGTTGGCTCCAGGAGGAGTGTCGTTTCCAATATCTACCAAATATTTAACTAACGCAGATTATATTATCATCATTTGACACCAAATTGCATGGTAATTTTCACCAATATTCAAGCCCTATACATTTGTACAATTTGCCACCTCTCACAACCTGCCACCTCAAATTGGCCCCTGCCCCATGCTGGCCCACTATATTTTACGTGCCCCTTCCTGGCTCCTACCTGCCGGCCGCCCCTAGTGGCAACACAATTTCGCGAATATTTCAGTTTTCCAATATGCAAAAGGGAGCATCCCGCATGTGTCTTTCTATGGATGAACTGTTTTGAAAAATGTATTTTTGTTGGGCGGACATTTTAGTAAGTT
>NZ_SVEV01000023.1:0-10159 GCF_015057185.1 Pseudobutyrivibrio sp.
CTTTTACTTTATCCCTTAGTACAGCCTAATACTGCACTATTCTATTTACTTTTCAAATTTTAAAAAATGCATTTTTCCATCGTCATGCTTTGGCGCTTCTTTTTTAGGTTTTTCACCAACATCTGGATTAAAGAATACGCCCTTGAGGCTGTTGGTCCTGCTGCGTATACAGTCCGGACAAAACCTACCATAGCGAATGCTACAGCCACAGGTCTCACATTGAATGTAGACCACACTTCCCTCTGGAATCTCTAAGCGTCCCTCACGAAGCATTCCATTTACAATATCAACAGGCACTCCAGTGTTCTCAGAGATAATAATAGCAGGCGCAGGTCCATTTTCATCTATGTAATCCTTGACTCTGCCGAAATCATCAATTTCTTTGTTGCCGCAATCATAACACTCGTAATATCCGCCACCAATATATCTAATTCGGCCTTTGCATTTTGAGCATCGTGTTGGCTTTCGGTCAAGGAAATCTTTTGTAAATTTTTCTATCTCAGCCTTATTTCCCATAGAAACCTCAATTATAAATCAAACTCCGTTATACTCTTATCAAGGGGAACCTCTTCCTTATTAGCGCTCTCTAATCCTTTTCGAATCAACTTCCAGTTTTTAAGGAACCATACGGTCTGTGCTGGATGTTTGTAAAGCGAAAGCATCTGTGCTCCTTCATATTTGTGTGGATATGTAAGAGGAATATTTCCTGTACGAGATGTTGTAAAATAAATAACCTGTCTGTAGAGCTTTCTCTCTAAATACTCAGGTGTAGCACAATAATAAATATATTCGCCGTAGTCAGTGGCGTAATAAAACTTCATTTCTTCTTGGTTGACCTCGAGAGGTTCCATACCGCGGCAGGCAAACTCATTTACACGAAGAGATTTTACATCTAAGTCCTCAAGCTGCCCTTCCTTTTTTGCAGCCTTGACAGCCTGTTTCCATTTTTTTGCTTCCAAAGGGTCCATTAAACCTGCAAAGAAACGGTCTTCCTTTTCAACCTTTTCTGATTCTTCCTGATCCTCAGTAGGGTCCTTTCCAGTTTTTAACCAATGATTAATAATGTTAAGATTTTTGTTGAGTTGCTTAATATGTGGTGCATATACTTTGTCTTGCTTGACCATCTCTTTTACAAATGCATCGAACTCAGCCTTAAGGGCATTCTTTGTATTTTTACTTTTAAAGTAGAATGGCATGGCAATCAAAAGATCAATACCAATTATGCAAACCAAAATATTAACAATAAGCCAATCGTTCATTTAAAATTCTCCAGTAAATTACGCAAATAATATTAAGTAGACAATCATCGCTGTCATAGATAATGCCAAAATTGTATTTATAACTGTAAGTGCCACGATTATAGATACGTTTTTCTTTTGGCGTTTGACATTCTCATAATTGTAGAGATTTTCAAGATTTACCTCGAATTCTTTTAACAAGGATTCCATTTGAGTTTTGAGTGGTTTGGTATAATCGAGAGCGTCATGCATATCCTGCACTCTCAATCCAAGGGATTTGAGTAGCTTCTCGTTTTGTTGTTGCGCGTCGGCAACGGCCTTGTGAATATCAACATTATCTCGACGATAAGCTTCGAGCATCTCCTCTAACTGGTATACCTCGCCCTGAAGTCTGTCGATTTCCTGACGAATATCATCCTCGCTCATTCCAAGATAACGGTGCTTAAAAATAGGTTTCCCGGTATATTCTCCCTGCATACCAATCCTCCCACCAAATTGTCAATTCTGAGTGTAATAATATGTTTTAATTCTTTAGAAAAAATTGTACAAAATGCTATTTAAATTTTACCACTTTTGACAGTGCTTTGTCATGCAAATTCCACTAAACAAAATGTTTAAGTAAAAAAGGCCACAGCGTACTGCAGCCTTTTAAATGTTAATTTTACAATGAGAATCTCGCAACGAAATCCTGAAGTTCCTGTGCGTTTCCAGCCAACTTGTCGGAAGCTTGAGCAACCTCATAAGAAGATGCTGTTTGCTGCTGAGAAGCTGCAGAAACATTTGATGTTTCGTCTGCAACAGCCACGCTCATTTCCTCGATTTCGTGGATGTTCTTTGCGATTGTCTCTGTTCCGCCTGAGAGCTGCTCCACAATAGCGCTCATTGTGTTTGACTCTTCGGAAATTGAGTTAACCATGTTTACAATGTTGTTGAATGTACCGCCTGCCTCATTAACAAGCTCAGAACCACTAACAACGTTCTGTGCGCCTTCACGCATAGCATCAACGGCTTCCTCAGAATTTTTGGTGATACCAGCAATAAGCTCTGTAATCTTCTGTGCTGCCTGATTTGACTCATCAGCAAGCTTTGAAATCTCACTTGCTACTACAGCGAAGCCCTTGCCCATTTCACCTGCACGAGCAGCTTCGATACTGGCATTAAGTGAAAGAAGGTTTGTCTGGCTGGCAATTTCAGAAATCGTAATTACGAACTCATCGATTGACTTTAATCTCTCACCAAGGCCTTCAACAACCTGAGCTGTATTTTCAACAGATTCTCTGATGCTGTTCATCATATCTGTTGCATTTGTCATGTCCTGAGCACCGTTAACAGCTGCTTCATTAGCAGATTTGATCATCTCTGTTGTACGAGAAATTGCCAACTGGAAATCTTCCATGTTCTTAACAAAGGAATCTGTTTCAGAACTTGCATCACTAACTGCATTAATCTGACCACTGCAAGAATTTGCAACGTTTGTACATGAGGTTGCAACCATCTCGCTGGCCTCAGCAGACTGTGAAGCTGATGCTGAAAGCTCTTCTGATGCAGATGCAACAGATGCGGTTGTATCAGAAATCTGAAGCATAAGGTTTCTTATGTTCATGTGCATCAAATCCAAAGCCTCAGAAATTTCTCCTACTTCGTTGTTGTGATTAACTAGCTTACGAACTTCTGCCAAATCGGTATTCTCGGTAAAATCGCTATTTGACATACGCACCATCTGTCTAGCAGAAAGCGAAATAGGCTTTGTAATCTTCTTTCCAAAGAAGATTGCAACGAATGCACCAATAATAATCAATATAATAAGGATAATAATTGTGGCAATAATATTGCTCTTTAAGGCATCATCCGCATGTGTCTTGTAAATAGCCTCAAGCTCATCTAAATCATCAACCCAGACACCAGTACCCATTACCCAATCAAATGGCTCATAGTATGCTGTATAGTTAATCTTTGGAAGCTCTTCGGTCTCATTTGGCTTTGCAAAAAGAAGCTCTGTGTAGCCACCACCTTCTTGCATACCATTTTCAATCATCATCTGGATATACTTATTTCCCTGAGAATCAGTGTTATCCCAACGAGACTGTCCTTCTGTATCACGTCCTAATAATACGACATTAACACCTTCTGAAGTATCAACCCAGAAATATCCATTTCCGTCGTCATATCTTAAATCACGAATAATGTCAGCAGACTCTTTTTTAGCCTGATCTAAGGTCATCTGACCAGCCTCGTATCTGTTATACATAAAGGCACAGATACTCATAGCTTCCTCAGTTTCATGTTTCAGCTTTGTTTTTACATCCTCTAGCAGTCTGCTCTTGTAAGCTGCTGTAGAATCGCTGTTAGTTTTCAGTGTACTAACGATAGTAAATGTGGATATAATCGCTGCTGTAAGTACTACAGATGCTAAGATAACAGCGATTAACACTGTTTTTAATGACCCTCTCTTCTTAGACATACGTCTACCCCTCCTATGTTGCTTACGTAACAAAATTTTTTCCTAGTCGATGATTCAAATATATCACTTATTGTCTGAAAATTATAAATTTTCACAGAGTTTTCATTGATAATTTAAACTTAAATTACAAATAACCAAAAAATACCAGGCCTCCAATTTTGAAGGTCTGGTATCAAGTAAAGTGCCAGTTATTTTCTCTTATTCTTCTCAGTATTATTAAGCTTTTCTTTTCCCCATAGCGTTGCAAGCGTTCCGATTACTGGAAGAGTTGATGCAAACCATCTCTTTACATTAGCTCCGCCATTTGCATCAACACCCTTTGCCACCTCATCCTCGTCAATGGTTGTAACAATATCCATATTATTTTCAGCCATATAAGTAGCATCTTCGTTTGCTAAATCTTCGCCTAAAACTGCCAGAGGAACCTGATCATTTGAAATTGGTGCAAATACCATTTCCTCGCTATAAACATCTGTAGGAACTGTGCCTTGCTCTGCTGTCGCTACATTGCTAACGTATCCAGAAGCTGCTGCGTAGTTTCTCTCTGATGCACTAGTTGTAGTCTGGCCTTCTGTTTCTGTAGCTGTACTTTCTGATGCAGAAGCTGACTCGCTTGCTGATACGCTTTCTGATGTTGAAAGTGATGTGCTAGCTGATGCGCTTGCGTATTCGCTTGCTGATGTGCTAGCTGATGCACTTGCATATTCGCTTGCTGAAGTACTTGATGATGTACTTGCAACTTCGCTTGCAGAAGCACTAACTGATGCGCTTTCAAGCTCACTAGATGAAGCGCTTGTTGATGCAAGTTCAGAAGCCTTCTGTGATATAGCCTCACTCTTTGCCTCGCTTGCAGCTGTAGAAGCCTCTGCGCTAGCTGAAAGTGATGTTTGTCTAACCTGTGATGCAGACTGTGATTCAACTGCACTTGCACTAGCTGAATTCTCAACCTCTGATAACTGTGCCTTAAGGCTATTTGTAGTTTCTGGTAAAGTTAAAAGATCACTTCTAAGCTGAATGTCTTCCTTGCACTCAAACTCTGAATACCAATCAGCGCCTTTACCATAGTTGTATTCAGCTGAATCATTCCAGCCAATTCTCTTATATGTAGTAATTTTTTGACCTAGATAATTGTATACCTTTTTAATTTCAGTACCATAAACAGCTTCTTTCTTTAATACATTTATTCCAGCGGCAATCTTTGGATTGTCTTCATCAGTTTTAACATTCATTTTCTTGTTTGCCGCATTTTTATCATTAATGTATTCCTCTTCTGTAACCCATTTATCTAGAGGTCTGATAATTGATTTGCCGTCTGAATCACAAGTAACCTCATCATAATATTCCTCGTGATATACGCCATCTACATCCACATACTTTAAGCAAATGTTATGATTCTGATAGAGACCATTAAAATCTCCGCTAAGGCCTGAGTTCCAATACTTATAAGAAACTACTCCTGCTTTATTCTGTAAATCTGAGCTTTCAACGAAAGTGTAATCAGAACTAATAGTTCCATTTAATGTAAGCTTGTACTGAATCATTGCAACTGCAAGCTCTCTACCATTATTGTAATAGTCTTTTGGTAATGTTTTGTTAGCTTTAGCTGTAGCTTCTCTAATCTCCTGCTCCTGATCCATACGTTCATCAAGCTTCTCTTCGATTTTAGAAAGAGCTACATCTTCA
The DNA here is from genome assembly GCF_015057185.1 of Pseudobutyrivibrio sp. Taxonomy (GTDB): domain Bacteria; phylum Bacillota; class Clostridia; order Lachnospirales; family Lachnospiraceae; genus Pseudobutyrivibrio. The sequence continues at coordinate 5,383 of NZ_SVEV01000023.1, forward strand.
TCAGAATTAGCTACGATGCCTTCTTCAATGTATTCTTTATCTTCAACATAAAGCTCATAGTCATCAGCATATTCATTTTCTGTAGCGCTAATGTCATCTGATAATTCAGATGTAGCTGTATATAATGACTGAGCCTGGAATTCTGAAGTAGATGCAAATGTTGACTCTTCCTGTGAAAGAGATGCCTGTGCTGACTCAGAAATCTGCTCATCAGTAGGACCTTCATGTGTTTCTGCAGTAGGTGCTGCAGGATTCTCATTAGACTCCTCTGTTGTGCCTTCTGTTGGCTGCTCTGGAGTAGTTGCTTCTTTCTGTGTTTCTGTTGCTGCTGGAGTTGTTTCATCTGTTGCAGTTGTATCGCTCTGTGCCTTTGCTGCTGGCTGCTCGCTAACTGCTTTCTGCTGTGCTTCTGCTACTGGTGCACCTTCGCCTGCTCCTGAAGCATTTTCCTGTCCTGCACCAGCTGCACCACTATCAGCTAAACTATCCTGTGAAGGTGCTTCCTGTGCTTCGCCTGCGTTTTGCCCTACAACAATCTCGTCTGTGCTAGCTTCAACTGTCTGTGCTACTGATAATCCCATCATATCTGAAAAAACGCTGGCACCCCCAACTGCTGTACCTGTTATTACTACGCCTTTTATTAAATCTTGAACTTTTTTCTTACCCATAATACCTTACCTCAGTCTTTCTCCCATAAGTTATATTTTTACACTGTTTTTTATTTTCTAATGTTATTATATTTATAAATTATGAAAAACCCGTGTTTTTATGTAATACTTTTTGCCAAAATAAGGGAGTTTTTGCCAATATACTACCGATTGAAATCGTCCTTTAATACACGCTCATATTGGCCCTTGAACCAAGCTCCTATTCCCCCTGTATTATCATTATGCCTTCCATGTAAGCCTTTTCCGTAAACCTGAACACCAGCGGAATTGAGCTCGCTTAATAATTTATCATAGGCAGTATTATCATAATCATCCTCAAACATGTAGGAAACAATGAATTTAGTTCTGCCAAAATCTGTCGTTCTAATTTTTTTCCATACACGCTCGTTTAGATTCTCTATAGCTTCATCATCCATTTTGCCTGAATAATGTCGCAGCAAATCAAGGGAGGTTGGAAATCCTCCCGGTCGCTTTAGTCTTTCATTTCTGGCAATGTCGCCAAGACTAGCCAGAGGCTTTCCTAGAATAAGAGCATGCGGTTTTAGGCTACAACCATAATATAACGAGCCGATTGTTCCCATGGAAATCCCTGACAAAATAACTTCATCAGCATAGAATCCAAGCTTATTAACGTATTTATCAATAATAGAAACCATTAGCTTTTCATATTCTTGGGAACCTATGTAAAAACCGCCGCCTTCAAATCTTTGTTCCGAAATAAGCAGGAAAGGACAACCCATTTTTCTCATCATGTGGTAGCCTTCAAAACCTTCCATGGTTTTATAACCCGAAAAATATACTGCTAGTGGTGGCTTCAAATCACCTGGATCAAAGTAAGCAAATATCTCCTCTCGCTCAGACGTTACATATCTCTCTCCGCCTACCATAAAGGTGCCAACATCCCATCTGGAAATACGGTCATGTAGTCCAATGATATCAAGGAACCCACTGCCCTTTGCTCTAATGGCGCAGGATATGACACCGCCACCGTTTCGACCTTCTATCCTAACAAGGTCCTGTAAATCCTTTTCAGAAAACTCCCAAGAATCCATTACCTTGGACAAGCTTCCAGATACAAACTGCTTGATTGTCATGGATATTTCTATTTCTGGAGACTTTTTGTATTCCAGCCAGAAATCAATAGCCTGCCCCGGCTCGATTGGAATATTTCCTCTCCAAAAAACTATTTGTCTAAGCTCTGAACCAAATTCCCCCTCTAGGTGAACACTGTACTGTCCATTCCAGCTGACTTTCCCTTTAAAGCCCTGGGCAATACCGATAGCCTCTGGAGAAAACTTTTCTCCGTATGGCTTTGGAAAATACTTTTTCGCCTCATTATCTAAGAAGGACTGTATCCTATCTCGTCTGAGTCTTTTGCCCATTCGTTGATTAAATAGTTTGCTTGTAGTTGCATTAAAAACTAATGAATCTTCCACAAACAAACAGTAAGAATGAGACATAGCCTTAACGGCATCAAACTCATCCTCTTCTATATTGCGGCCAAGATAAACTATCTCGTAAATATCCTTTTTCTTTAGCTGCGCCTGCTCGGCATGTATCAACTTTACGTTTCGAGGGATATTATATTCTTCCGCCCAATTTTCAGTTCCAATTTGTAATATTCTAATTTTATCCATAATACATTTTAGCCTAGCTGATGACACCACCAGCCAGGCTATAAATTAAAACTCTCTTTCTTCTATTTTTAGTCCAAGTATTGGGTCAATCAGTGAAAATACACTAGCAATAGGCACTATGTAAACTGCCTTTGAAAGCTGAAGGAATGTATCAAGATTGTCCCCTTGAAGTGCAATCACAACGAAGGTCAGCACCATGAAGCAAAACCAGATGCAAAGTGGTGCAATTTTTTCATTTTTAAATACTTTGATAATAATCACAACCACAAGGACAGGTAACAAAACTACCCATGGGCTACCGCAAATAACTCTAAGTCCACCTGCGAAATCACCAATGTTATTCATATTATAGATAACAACCTTATCCCAGAATTCGATCGCGTTTCTGAAATATGTAAGGTAAAGCCCCATTGGAACACCAACTGTGAGAAGTCCCTCAAATATTGAGAACCAGAACTGTCTGTATTCTTTACCCTTTACCCCATCAATTTTGAATTTGACTGCGAAGAATAATATCATTACCACCCATATGAAAACATAACCTGGTTGCAAGAAAAACACCATGCCCAAATCAATTGCCAGCAAATATGTATGATAAGACAAGAAACCGCTTTGCAGCTGTCTTGCTATATGGTATACAGACAATGTGAGGAAGAAAAACATAAGCTCCTCAGCTCCAGCGTGAGTCAATGCGCCCCATCCAAAAATTGTTAGAACCGCAGCTGATATAAATGCAAAGATTTCTGATGTGAAAAGCTTGGCGGTTTTATACTGGAACAATACAATTATGAAAATTAGAACTGCCTCCATTGCAAAATGAAGCAAATGAGTCTCAGTTGGCAAATATCCCAGGCCATAGAACTCATAAAGCACCGGACCATAATGTCCGTCCACTTCCACATAGGCTAAGAAGCCATTTCTAATTTGTAATGCGATATCAAAAATCTCATTTTGAGCCTGTGTAAATGCATTTGTCACCCATGGATTAAGTGGGCTCGACATTGCAATCACCACAGTAACTGCTAATATCCCTAAAAATTCTAGTACACCTTTTAGTTTTTTATTCATCTCTTTTCCTCCAATAAAAATAGAGAGTGGAAAATTACTTCTCCACTCCCTAATTATAATTCACTTTAATAATACATTCTATAAAGATTTTGTGAATTAATCCTCTTTATTGTCAGCTACTGCCTCTGCCTTAGCCTTCTTTTTGTCCTTTGAAACCTTGCCAGTTATAAGTGAGATGATGATGAGAATCCAATACCACCAAATTCTTCCTGTAATTCCACTTCTAGAAATTGCAAGTGGTGTATACTCATCCTCAATTGTAACTGCACCATTCTCATCAAATTCTTCAAGATCGTCATCAAGAACTACTGCAAGAGGAACCTGCTCGTTAGTAATTGTCTGGATGTCGTCACCAACCTCGTTAAAGTTTGCAACTGATGTTGCTGGGCCATTTGTAACTTCATTAAATGCATTTGCATTAGCTGTTGCTCTTGTATTATCTACAGCATTATTTACAGCTGTGCCATTTGTTGATGTAGAAGCACTTGAGCCTGAGCTGCTTGCTGATGAACTAGAACTTGAGCCACTTCCTGAGTTATCAGATGAAGTGCTTGTTGCTGCTGAGTTACTTGAGCTTGTTGAAGCACTTGTAGACTCTGATGCGCTTGTTGATTCTGATGCACTTGTTGACTCTGATGCACTTGTTGAAGTGCTTACTGACTCTGAAGTGCTTGCTGAAACCGAAGTACTTGTGCTAGTTGATGCAGATTCTGAAGCACTTACTGACTCTGAAGTGCTTGCACTCTCGCTTGCTGAGATACTCTCACTTACAGATGCACTCTCACTTGCTGATACACTTGCGCTGAGTGAACGTCTCTCAGAATTGCTGATGCTCATGCTCTCAGACAAGCTAATACTTACCGAAAGTGACATGCTTTCAGATCTTGCAGTACTAAGGCTAGCTGCTGTACTTTCTGAAATAGAAATACTCTGTGACTTCTGTACACTCTCACTGAGTGATGCTTCTGTACTTTCACTAAGTGACTTCTGTGTTGACTCGCTCTCTGATTTTGCTATTGATGCTGAATCTGAAGCTGCTACGCTCTCGCTGAGTGATGTCTGTATTGACTCACTCTCTGATTTTGCTATCGATGCTGAATCTGAAGCTGCTGCGCTCTCACTAAGTGATGTCTGTATTGACTCGCTCTCTGATTTTGCTATTGATGCTGAATCTGAAGCTGCTGCGCTCTCGCTAAGTGATGTCTGTATTGACTCGCTCTCTGATTTTGCTATTGATGCTGAATCTGAAGCTGCTGCGCTCTCACTAAGTGATGTCTGTATTGACTCACTTTCAGACTTTGCTATTGATGCCGAATCTGAAGCTGCTGCGCTTTCACTAAGTGATGTCTGTATTGACTCGCTCTCTGATTTTGCTATTGATGCTGAATCTGAAGCTGCTGCGCT
>NZ_SVEV01000023.1:10169-59852 GCF_015057185.1 Pseudobutyrivibrio sp.
GCGCTTTCACTAAGTGATGTCTGTATTGACTCGCTCTCTGATTTTGCTATTGATGCTGAATCTGAAGCTGCTGCGCTCTCGCTAAGTGATGTCTGTATTGACTCACTCTCAGACTTTGCTTCTGATAATGATTCAGAAATTGAATCTCTTGTACTTGCTGACTCAGATGCTACTGCACTGAGGGAATCTCTCACTGAAAGGCTCTCACTTACATATTCTGAGAGGCTCTGGCTGAGTGACTGGCTCATCCATGTGCTGAGTGACTCGCTAGCTTTTGCAGAAGCGCTGAGTGACTCTGAGCGAGATAATGATGCTGCTTCTGAAGCGGATGCACTTTCAGAAATTGACTCTGAGCGTACCTGGGATGCACTTGCTGATGCAGATGCGCTTTCCTTTACTGACTCTGACCAAGCCTCTGACTGTGAAACAGCCTGGCTGTATGCTTCTGATAAAGAAGATACTTCGCTTCTCTGCTGAGAATAATCATCGCGTCCGTTCTCATAATCCTTGATTGAATAATATGTGTAGCCCTTTACTCCGAAATTGCCGTCCTTTGCTTCACCAGAGTTGTTGTAATAAACATCTGTAGACTCTTTAGCCTTTGAAACAAAGCCAGGTGTGAATGTAAGGCTGCTTGTTGAAGCTGATGCGGATGTATAAAGTGTAATTGACTGAGCTCTATATACACCGAGTTTCTTGTCTGCAAATGCAGTTAATGTGTATGTACCGTCTCCATTATTAGTAATGTTTGAATTAGCATAGTAATAAGTTGTGCCATTGATGGAAAATGTAGAATATGATCCTTTCCAATTCCATAAATTGTCATTACCTTTTCTACTATACTGAGAAACAATTTTAAGAGAATTACCATTCTCATCTACAAGAGTTTCCATTACTTGAGCACCAGACTCACCTGTTGTAAGTACACTTACCGCACTGTCAGCACTACTTCTATAAATACCTGAAAGGTTGCCATTATACTCATTATAACCATTTGAATAGCATCCTAAATCATGATAAATTGCCTGCTCATTTGTTGAATAATAAATATGAGACTCTGGATTATTATTCTGAGCTACTACTGTATTCTCATTTTTCCAAGAAAGTGTAAATGTCTTGTCTGCATTGATTGTAACATCCACACCATCAGCAATCTGGCTACCGTTCACATAGTAGCGGCAAACTGTAGTCTCGGTACCATCCTCAGCTGTCTCGGTAGCATAATCCCATGTAAGAACATTTCCAGAAGCGTCCTTATATTCAACAGCCTTCTTAACAACCATGATACCGTCGACTACATTTGGATTGTCATGCTGAGCACCCCATGATGGGCTATCATAGAAACCAGAAACTAAAGCATTTCCGTCTGAATCAACTGTTACATAATCAAAGTATGCGTACTTTGTCTCGCCAGCTGCATCCACATATGTAACGCATACACTGTTTGTATTGTAATTGCTGCTATCCCAATCGCTGTAAAGAATCTCGCCAACATATCCTTCCTGATAGAAAGAATACTGGATAAGAAGATTTGCAAGCTTGTCGCCATATCCGTAATAGTTATTTGATTCTGAGCTATGATTTAAATACTGACCATCAGCTTTTGCCTGCTCTTTAGCTGCATCAAGGGCAGCCTTCGCTTCCTCGATTTGTTTGATAAGATCCTCAAGATACTCATCTTCCATGCCTGCTTCTGAGAATGAAGTAGATGCTGATTCGTATTCTGATTGAATCTCAGATATAGATGTAGAAAGGCTAGCTGTTTCTGAAGCCAACTCCTCTGACTCTGAAGCTGATGTACTAGCTAAGCTTTCGTTTTCTGATGTCAATGACTCTGCTGCTGAAGTAGATGTAGAAGAAATAGTAGAATCCTCTGTTGATAATGAAGTGCTTGCAGATTCTGATGTTTCAGCAATTTCTGAAGCTACACTCTTAGCATTTTCATCTAATGAATCAACTGTCTCAGTACTTGCTGTAGACTCTGAGCCCTCAACTGTCTCAGTATTTTCGCTTGTTGCCTCTGAACCTTCTGTAGCAAGACCATCGAAAAGATTTGTATCGTTTTCTGAAGTAGTCTGAACCTTTGATTCATCTAGTATAGTGTCCTGAGCAACTTCCTCTGTAGTTATCTCCTCTGTAGTAACCTCTTGTGTAATAGTTTCCTGAGCTTCTTCCTGTACAGTTTCTACAGTAGTTTCAACTACTTCCTTTGCCTGCTCCTGAGCAACTTCTATAGTAACTACGCCCTGAGCACTAGCGATTGCTTCTTCTTCGCCGAGCTCACAAGCGTATGCTAAATTTGCATCACCTAAAACTGAGGCTCCACCAACTGTAGCCCCTGTAATTGCAACACCCTTTAATATTTTTTCTACTTTCTTCTTTGACATAATAAAAACCTCTATCTATGAACATGTTATAATTCATTGCCAATTATTAATTTCAGAGTTATTGTATCACCTTGACATTATTTTTAAAGGGTATTTAGTAACACGTTTTTGCCAAATCAGATACGTTTTTGCCAAATAATTATTTTAAGGGTTCAAATATCATTTTCGTTACATAAAATAACGGCCAGATTATAACATCTGACCGTGAAAAAACTTATTAAATTAGTTAATGTGTGTCCACCACATATCCATGAACTGTAAATCTCATTCCTGATGATGAGCATGTAGAAAGTGTAGTAATCAAATCAGCTGAGTCCACCTCATTTGTAGTCTCGATCTTTTTGTAGGAATGGCTCTTAAGCTCATCAATGTATGCACCAAACTCTTCGGAATCTGAATATGGAACTGCATATACCCAGGATGCTGCCTCGGTGTCAAAAAACGAGAATATTTCATATCTATATTTTTTGTCAGCAGTAATTATCTGGAAATATTTGTGCTCATCCAAATATGTGTCTTCTGATTTATAGTATTTTAGCTGGCCAAACATAGAAAGATTTCTCATGTTGTGACCGTAGATAATGTTATGGCTATCGCTAAAATCTGGTAGATTGTAGCCCTCCAAGAAAATACTGCCGGCTGTGGCACTCTCACCGTCCATTGTTCGACGCAAATATTTCTCGTCATCACCAGAATAGAGAATCGGATAACTAATGTCTGTTCCTTCTATATAAATCCATCCTATAACATCAGGATTGATTTCCTGTAAGGCAGCAACATCCACATCAATCATTTCATACCAAGGGCACTGGTCTATCTGAGCCTGGTCAGCCACCGATACAAACTCCTGGTTCAAATTAGCATAAAGTGTATTTGATTTTTGATACCCCAGGTAAATATAAAGGAATCCACTCATGGAACCAAATACAATTATAATTCCAAGAATCAGAATAATCTTTGGATTAAATCCTGCATTTTTTTCTGTTGAAGCCGCAGAATCCTCGGCAGACTTTTTCTCCTTTTTTTCTCCAAAGGCTGATAAGGCTGCTCCCGCCAATAAAATAATGACTGCTACAATTTTACCAACGGATTCTGAAAGCCATGTGGCCACATTTCCAATGATAGGAAAATGAGCTCGCACCTTTCCTATTACATTCACGTAAGCAACAGGTGTAAAATCCTCTGTGTTGTTGGCGTCACCCTTTGTGGTAAATAGTCTGCTTTCCTGATTAACAGACTGTACTCTATGGGTTACAACACTTGCCCCCGATTCAAATGCAATAATATCCCCTTCTGCGATTTCCTCAAAGGCTGCTTCTTTGACATAAACAATTGAGCCTACGCTTATTTCTGGCTCCATTGAACCGGAGATAACATTAAAGCTCTGGTAGCCTAAAACCTTTGGAACAGCCAGCGGCAAACATGCCAAAATTACTACTGCAATTAAAATGTTTCCTATAATTTTTAATATTTTTCCCATGGGCTAATTATATCATAAAAATAGCGCCAAGCTTAATGCCTAGCGCTATTAATTATTTAATCCTCATCGTCATTATTGTCATTTGTTCTTACTACATGAGCTCTACGTTTTTTCTCTGCAACATAAAGTGTAATGAGAACGAATAGAACTGCGATAATTGCGATTATTATTCCAATAATCATATTTCTAATGAAGTTGTCCTTTGGTGATCCACCAGCCTTAGCAACTTCTTCATCACTGATATCGATAACATCCATTGGTGTTTCTTCATCAGAGATTGTTGTGTCATCAGCTGCTCCAGCATTTTCACCATCGTCACCGGCATTATCAGCATCGCCTGCATTGCCGCCTGCGTTACCACCATTGCCACGGTTGTTTGTTGTGCCCTCTTCTGTTGTAGAACTACTACTATTTCTGTACTGGTACTCATAAGTTGGCTCACCATAAACAGTAGATGATGAATATGTTGTTTCGTCTATTACCTTTATGCTGCCTGAGTATTTCTTGTAAATGAAAGTAAATACTGTGTCAGCCTTTAATCCAGTAGAATCTGTTAAATAGTAAGCGTTTGGATAATACTTATCAATGTGCTTTGCAGGTACATAAACTACCTCGCCCTTAGCAGCGTAAAGTGTATCATCCTCTAAAAGAGCATTACCACTCTCATCTACATATTTAACTGTGTAAGGAATAACTGTTCCTACACCGTAAGCTACTACATAAGTCTCATCACCAGTAACTGTGATGTTTGCAGAAGCCTCTACATTGTTGTTGTCATTAGAGCCCTTTGTTGGAGATGTCACAAGTGAATCACCACCAGATACTCTAAGACCTGAAACGTAGTATTTTCTCTCTCCTGTAGTCTCGTTTGCTTTAACTTTTACAAGAGCATCTACATCAAAATTATAAGTGTCGTCATAATTCCAACCAGTGATTGTAAGCACATCACCATCAACTGAAACTCTATCAGAGCCTAAGTCAGCCTTTAGCGCATCAACAGCTGATGAATCAAAGATTGCATCTGCATTGTTGCCAAGTGCAATTTTGATACGATATGTATAAGAAGCCTCAGCAATGATTGGAGCTAAATTTGCAAGTGTAATGACAAATACTAATGTAAGAAAAAGTCCAAGTGTCTTTTTAAATGCACGCATTTAAGCCACCTCCTCTTTCTTATTTCTTGTCATAACAAAGTACCAAACGATTAGAATCACTCCAAAGAATAGGAATGCTCCGCAAAGCAAAAGTGGCATAATAGAATCGCCTGTTAAAGGATTGTCACCACCTGCAAGTGGAATTGTGTCATCATCGATAATAACAACTTCTGTTCCACCATCGAGAGTGTTAACTACTCGCTTAACTACTGTATTATGCTTTTCAACAGTTTCGCCTTCTCTCGCTGAAGAAGTAGGCTCTGCACCAAACTTAATCTCTAACTCTGCAAGTGTTGCCATGTAAGCATTAGTCTGTGAATTACCATCAAGTGTAATAGCAACAGTCACACTTCCATTGGCACCATTTGCAAGAGAACCAAGTGAGAAATATGAACCTTCGTTACCATTTACCTGATCAAGACCAACTTTTGCAATAGCTGCATCAGCATCACCACCGACAGTCTCACTATCGAAAAGTGGTGTCTCGCTGCCAGAATAAGTAATCTTGTAGGAATATGCACCACCAGCTGCCTCTGAGCCTTCCTCAAGAGACTTGACAACATCAGCATTCATGTAGAAATTTGCCTCTTCACCGCTGGCATTGTTGTACTGTACTGTATATTTGATTGTATCACCAGGCATTACATTGGAAATCTTGCAGTTGGCTGCGTCATAAGAAGATGTAATCTTTGAACCATCATATGTCACTTCCCAACCAATTCCTGCTGTCTCAGCCTGTGCATTGATTTTGTTTGCTGTAAAGCTCGTTGCCACTAACGTAAGGGCAAGAACCATATTCAAATATAATCTTTTCATTTCGCTTGCTCCCTCTTGTTAGTTAATGTTTGTAATGTTACCGTTGCTATCTACTGTTGCATGTACGCCCCAAGCACCAAGGATTGATTCCTCTGCGTTATGTGCCTGAACTGCATCTACACGAATTTCAATTTCAAATTTCTTTCCGTCATAGCCGTAGATGTTTTTAACTACGGTGTAATCTCCAGAAGAAACCGTCTCAGTTGTAACCTCATTTAAAATGTCACGGCTGAATTCAATTGAATCCAAGAACTGAACTGCCTCGTCCTTTGCAAGAGGCTTTGTACAATAGAACACTTCGCCCTCTGTAGTGCTCTCTGAATCGAGCTTCATCCAGCTATCTGTTGTGTTTAACTCAATAAGTGAAGGATCAAGTCTTGTGTCCTTTTCACCCTTTGAATCAACCCAACTTTTTCTAACAAGTACTCGAACATATTCGTCATAATCACCTGTTGAAGTGTTCTGAATCTGAACATCCTCATCATACTCATGCTCTACCTGTAAAGGATTGTCCTTATTAATTTGATTTTTTACATCATTTAAACCAAGAGCTGTAACACTGACGAACTTGCCATCCTGCTTTTCCTGAATATCAACATATAGATGGTCAGTTTCAAATGAAACGCTCTCTGCGCTATTTGAATAAGCGATCGCTGCTCTTGTAGCACCAACGCCACTGCCTGCTACGAATATAAGTCCAGCAGCTAGAACAATTACAGGGTTCTTAAATACTTTTTTCATTATTCATTCCCCCCTTCATTATTCTCTGTTGTATCTGTAGTCTGCTGTGTCTCAGTCTCTGTAGATGCTTCTGGCTGAGTCTCTGTTTGATTCTCAGTCTGGCTCTCAGAAGTCTTCTCACCAAATTTTGCTTGGTACTCCTGACGCTCCATGATCTTCTCATCCCACTTAGCTACGAGATTGCCATCAGCATCTCTCTGAGCCTTAGCAGCTTCTTCTACGATAACTACGTTGAAGGTTTGTGAATCAAAATCGAAATCATCAGGTTTTGTAATATTGATTGTCAATGTACCTGATGTCTCACCTGGCTTAACTATCTGATTGTACTCATAGTAGCCATTCTTTAATGTCCAGCCCTCTCCACTGTAAGTCAAATTGTCTTTATATGCCTCACCACAGATAGCCTGAACTCTTACGAACACATCATAGTTACCTGTGTTTTTAACTGCTACTTCCTTAATCCAATCATGTGCATTCTCTTCAGGCTCGATTTCAAAATCTCCTATATAAACTGTTGCTGTTCCAACAGCTTCATGAGAATCTGTGAAATAAGCCATTGCCGGTCTAACTGCAATTGCACCAATCATTACGAGGCCGGCAGCAACTAATGCTAAATTCTTACGTTTCATCACTGTCTCCTCCCTATCTCATTTCCTGTTCTGGTATTACTTCTACAGGTGTTTCTTCTTCAGGAATAAATCCTTCTTCACCGAAATGGTTCTCAATACTAATAGTTCCAACATCTATCTCGTCGTTGTACTCATTTGTAAAACTAGCAATCAATGTATCCTGAGCTTTGATCACAGTCTTAGCATTCTCGCCCAATGCACCAGCTACTTCATATGAGTAAGAGCTGCTAGTTAATTTATAACTTGCACCAACATAATACTCAGTGACTGTTACTGTAGAGCCTGCTGGAATCATTTCAGAAATGAATATTTCCTGCGTACCTGGCGCCTCAAAATTCATGCTGTAAGCATTACTTAAGAACTTTGTAGTGCCATCTTTCTTAGTGATTTCAACATCATATGCAAATGCTGCCTCACCAAGTGACTCATTGTAAGATTTCAAAGTCTTTTGAATCTTAAGAGCACCGTAACGCTCTGTTGCCTCTGCCTTAAGCGCAAATGATATTGTGTCGTAGTTCCATGCATCACTTGTTCCTGTTCCCATGATGTAATCGCTTGTAGGTGCATAGATAATATATGAAGTAAAATTGTAATCGTAGTAATCGTCCTGAGTTGGTCTTGGAACATATAGGTAAATACCTGCTGCTGGATTAGCTTCTGTTGACTTAATTATAGTAGAAGCATTTGTAAGACCATTTTCACCCTTAGTAGCTGTAATTGTAGCTGTAGGTGTAGGCTTATTATCTTCAACAACCTTAGTAACCTTTTCTACAATTTCTTTCTTAACATCATCTACTACTACCTTGTCACCATTCAGAACACTAAGCTTTGCTCCAGAATTTGCGAACTCAGAAGTAAGTGTTGGAGTTCCTGCAGCATCAAGTGAGGCAATCTTATAAAGGTCGATTATCACATTGCCCTTATACTCACTTGCGAATATTGAGTACGCACTCTCACTGGAAACCGTGGCTGTGATTGTAATATCCTTTGTTAAATCAACTCTCTCAGCCGCCTGTGAATTGTGAACTCCTAGTCCAGAAACAGCAAGAACTGTTACCAGCGCCATCGCTATCAAATTTTTCTTTTTAAACCCTATTCTTTTCACTGAGATCTCCCTTCAGCTTCTACATCTTTTTTCTTAAAAATATGTCTGATAATAAGAATGATAATCAATGCTAAGATGAATCCAGCAATACCAATAATTAAATAATAATTTTTAACTGTTTCCACCACAGCTTCTGTGCCAGTTGGCGGTTCATCCTCTCCAAGGTATTCAACCCTGATACCCCTGACTAAAAGTCTGTGGGTGTTTACACCGTATGGTGTACATGTGAATAATGTTACATAATCCTTGCCCTGCTCTACCTGCATCGCATCTGAAAGTGTATCAATGTCCTCTGCAGGAATTGCCTGTTCAATGTTGTCCACCTCGTAGGCAAGTGTTTCATCCAAAACATGGATGTAAAATTTGTCCCCAATCTCCAGCTGATCAATGTTGGTAAATAGCTCTGCACTAGGTAAACCTCTGTGACCAACTATGACTGAGTGTGTGCTTGCGCCACCGATTGGAAGTGCTGTTCCATTCATATGACCAACGGCCGTCTGAATGTACTCATCAAATGTGCCATGCATAATCGATAGCTTTAAATTTATTTTTGGAATGGACAAATAGCCCATAATTCCATCGCCATTAATATTTAGTACTGAGAAATACTCCGAGTTCAAAAACTCCTCTGTTGGCGTAACTGCATTGCCATCAGCTCCAGTAGAAAATGCATCAGTACCAATCTGGTTTTCTGTGATACCCTCATTGAATGCCCTAGCTGCTGCCCACTCAGCAGAATAATCATCGGTGCTCATATTTTGCAGCGAGTCCTCATAATTATTAATGAGTGTGCTCTGGACATATATGTTCCATTCGTTTGAAATGGTTGGGTATGCCAAAATCAAAAATCCAACTATGAATAATAAAATTACTAAAAATTTAGTTATCTTCTGCTTCACTGGTCTTTTCCTTCTTTGTTCTCAATTTATCGTATATGTATAATATTACGATAAATAGGGCAACAATTGCTAGTCCTACTATTACCCACAAAAGATAATTTGAATGTAAGCTTACCATTCCAAAGGCTGGTGTCTTTGCATCCTCTAGTAATTCTGGTGTGTACTCAACTCTGTGTCCTGTAACCATGAGGCGCTGTGTGTTAACACCGTATGGTGTGCAAGTAATCAGTGTACACAAATCCTCGCCATCCTTTACTGCAAGAAGTGAGGTATCATCTGGTTCAACTACTTCTATTGACTCGATTTCATATGCGTAGTACTCACCCATGATTATGAGGAAGAAATCCTCACCAATTTCCACCTTGTCAAGATCAGTGAAAAGTGTCGCACTAGGCAAACCTCTGTGAGCCGATAGTACTGAATGTGTGCTAGGTCCACCGATTGGAAGTGAACTTCCCTCTAGGTGACCAACGCCAATCTGAAGAACATCTTCGTTAGTCGTGTGAAAAATAGGAAGCTTTACATTGATACTTGGTATCTGAATGTATCCCATGATTCCATCACCGTTGGCATTCAGTATGCTCATGTAGTTTTCATCAGTGCCATTTGCCTCTGCCTCTGCAAAGGAATCTGGCAAAATGCTTGGAAGTAAATCCTCGTTGTACTGCTCTGCTCTCTCAAGCTCTGCTGTCACATCAAGTGAACCTTCCTCTATTGCTGTCTCAACTGATTCTGAATAGTTGTTAACTAACTGTGCCTGAACATGATTGTTCCAGGTATTAGCAACCAGTGGATACAACAACAAGGACAATCCAGCAAGCATCAAAATGCCGATAGCAATAAATCTGTAGTATTTTTTCAAGAATGTTTTCATCGATGCTTTCTGTCCTCTCCTTGGTGTTGTGCCCTGACAACTGCCAGGGCATGCCACCAATTTATTTTGTAAATATTGTTTTTCTAATTACTTAGAAGCCTTTCTCTTTGATGCAAAGAAAAGTGCTGCTGCGATAGCCATGATAGCTACACCGAGTACTGTGAAGATTGTTGTACCCATACCACCAGTGAATGGAAGT
Source organism: Pseudobutyrivibrio sp. (assembly GCF_015057185.1). GTDB lineage: Bacteria > Bacillota > Clostridia > Lachnospirales > Lachnospiraceae > Pseudobutyrivibrio. Next base: position 20,454 of record NZ_SVEV01000023.1, read on the forward strand.
GATGCAAGCTTTGTATCGTAAATTGATACAGCATCTGTTGTAACGTGCTTATCTAATGACTCGCCCTGTTTAAGCTCTGCATCTACACCATTTGGATTGATAGAGTATGTTGCTGGAGCAACTGTCTCATCAAAGTGATACTTTCCTTCTGAAAGTCCTGTTACTTTTAATACACCCTTTGTTGCTTCGATTTCATCAACAACCTTTGTTTGATCGTCAGATGTCTCTGCAAGCTTATAAATGCTTACGCCATCTTTGTTCTCAACAAATACAAACTTAAGAGCTGTAGTAGCACCATCCTTGTAAACCTTGAACTTAGCACCATCAAGCTTTGTAGTTTCATCATCAGCATACTTTGTAAGTGTGATATCACCCTCAACACCCTTTACTGTGATTTCGCCTGTCTCTTCATCATCCTTTACAGAATATGTAGCTGTATTCTCATATCCTTCTGTACCAGTAACTGTTGCCTTGTATTCAATAGTAAGAGGCTTATGAGCATCATCAAGAATGTACTCATCATCAGCGTATACAAGATCTGTTAAAACAAGAGCAAACTTATCATCCTCTACCTTTGTAAATGCATAATCACCTGTTAAAACTGTACCATCAATCTTGATTACAGGCTTAACACCATCTAAACTTGAAAGACCAGTTGTGTAATCATAAACAACAAACTTGTTTACATAACTTGGAACTGTCTTTGTAATTGTGAATGTTACTTCCTGACCAGCGTTTACGAATGTATCGTTTGGCTCCTTGTCAAGGTCACTATCTGTACCCTTTGCAGTTACCTTGTCGTTTGTAGCTACATAATTTCCATTAGCATCGTTTGTTATAGCCACTGATACCATTGGGCTGTATACTGCTTCATCGCTTGAAGCAACGATATAGTAAACACCTGCTGGCAACTGAGAGAATGTAACAGTGCCATTATCACCTGCAGTCTGCTGAGGAGCTGCAGTAGCTATGTTTGCATTCCATGCACCCTCAAGTTTTTCAACATCACTTACAGACATCTGAACTTTCTCAAGTGCATTTGTTGTAGACTCGCCAACTGTATATACTTGGCTTGCCCAATCCTTTACTTTAATTTTGTTGTTTTCAATGGTAGCTACTGTATAAATATCTACCTTTGCGCCTTTTTTAAGGTCTTCAACTGTTACAGTTGCTGTGTCTGCGGCAAATGCTGTAATGCTCATTGCCATCATCATTATCACTGCGAGTGCGAGTGATAAGATTTTTCTCATCTTTTTCATTGTATCTCTCTCCTTTATTACTTAATGTTTTTTTGGTTCTTTTTGTTTTTATATAACATCAGCGATGCGCCTAACATAAGAAGTACGCCGCCGATTGTATATACATAAATTCCTCTTCCACCTGTTTCTGGAAGTGTGTAGGCAACTTTGTCAATCGCGTTAAACCATACCTTTGTTTCAGTTGTTCCAACGATGACTGTGTAAACCTTCTCAGCAGATGAATTTGTGAGATAATCGCTGTTAAGCAAGTAGCTTGTTGTATTTGAAGCGATTGCCTTTCCAGCTGCGTCGAAGAAGTATCCCTTATCAACGCTATCTCCTAATACACTAAAGTTCTTTATAATTTCTGATGTTACACTATCGCCTGATGATGTAACTGTTAATTTGTAATTACTTGGTGTATTAGCTTCAGCCCTTGTGATTGTGACTGTAAAGATTTCATCACTCAATGTGAATCCCTCTGGTGCCTGTACTTCCTTGATGTAGTAAGTACCAACTCCAAGCCCATCGATTAACAATGACTGATAATTCTTATTTGCATCTGATGATGATATCTCTTTAATCTTTGTAGTGCACTTATCATCTGTGAAGATTCCATATGTTGCTCCAACTAATTTAGATGAATCTAAAGCACTAATCTTATCGAAATAAATACCTGCATCAACAACATTGATATAGTATTTTCCACTTCCTGTAGATGTTGTAACTTCCTGATTTGTGCTATCTGGAGCTACCCAAGCTGATGATAATCTTGTAGCCTGTGGAGTGGCTGTGAATGTAACACTAGTCTCATAATAGTAACTATTATCTCCTACAGTCTTGTTATCACCGTCCCCAGCCTTGGTACCACTAGTCACTGCAATTGTACCCTCAGCTGCATCAGCTGTTCCTGGGTATGAATATGAAATAACTCCATTGTTAATGCTAATGCTGTTACTATTAAATACTCCCGAAATCTCATGCTTAACATTGTTGCTATCTGTGTAGTAGCACTGAATGCCTGATAGCAAATTCATTATCTCATCATTTGATGAAAGCTGAGATACATCAAAAGTATCATTTAACAATATTGTTGTCTCATTATCTGTAAGGCTAAAACTTAAAAGTTTAACGTTTACTGTAGGCATATCAAAATTAGTTGTATTTCCTTCTACAGTAACTCCTGAAGCAGGACCATTTGTTGTGATTGCATTACCACCCATGAAGTCATCCTTTGCCTTCACAAGGAACTTAGAGTCAAATCCGTTTGTTCCACTTGCCTTTGGTCCAATGTAAATATTGCTCCATGTAATTTTCTGAACACCATTTTCAGTACTAATTGTTCCTTCAACTTCTTCATACTGACCTGAAGCATTCTTTATAGTAGCTTTTACCTTGTCGCCATCGACATACTTTTTGTATGTTCCGTCTGTATTCTTATAGACTAATTCAAATCTAGGATCAACAACGTCTACTACTGTTCCTGTTGCGCCAACTACGATATCAGCCATAACTTCCTGGAATGCTTCTGATACTTTGCTCATATTTGATACAGAGTGTACATTATCTGAAGAACCTGCAACATTGTTGGCAAAGTTCGTCATTTGAGTTGTAGCTGAACCATCATCATACTTGATGAAGAAAATGTTGGCTGCACAGCCATACATACTCTTGCTAGTTCCATCATATGTTTGCCAATCTGTTTTTACATTTGTTGCAGCACGTAATGCGCCTGCGCACTTTTCTGCTGCAGATGCAACTCCGGTATGGAAAGTTTTATTAGTAGTTGGCACTCCATCAGTAAATAAGATGACATTATTTCTATATTCATCAGTTCTGTAATCATCAACAAGCACCTCATTGATAACTACTTCCAAACCAGTATCAATTCGTGTTGCCCCTTCGGCACTTAAACCATTGATTTTTTCCTTGATAGTGCTCACATTATCCGAGGTACATTTTGTTAGTCCTAAAACTTTTCTCGAATCGCTTTTATCGCTAAATTCAACTACAGCTACTCTACAATCTGTACCCTCAAGACCTGAAACGAAATCATCAGCTGCAATTTTCATAAGATCCAAACGAGAAACTTCAAAATCTAATGGAGTCAAACTATCTGGTATATCTCCATCATAATCATTCCAGCCATTGAATAGTCTTTGCCATTTTGTTCCATCATATCTATAAAAGTAATAATTTCTATCCTGCTGAGCATAGAATGTTTTTCCATGTAGGAAAGAGGCATTTTCAATAGTTGTTTTTCCAACTGTCGAAACAGAGTCGCCCATCGAACCGGAAACATCCAAAACAAGCACAATATCCTGTTTTGATCCCTCAGTAGTCTTTGTAGCAGATGCACCTAAATCAATTTCATAAACTCTGCTTTCCCAATCGCTAACTGTAGCGGTCTTGTCTGTTGTAACAACAGTATCTCCAGCTTCATTCTTTTCGTTCTTGATAATCCATCCATTATCAGTTTTCTCTGAAAGTTTTCCTTCTATAGAGAATGTAGAACCACCTTTGCCGTCTGACTGAACATTGATGTACCATGCCTCTGTTGGTGATAAATATCCTGAAGGTGTTCCAGTCTCAGTAAGAATATATAATCCCTGAGGAATTCCTTCTGTTATATTTCCATTTGCATCCTTTAAATACTTGAATGAAACTACTCCATCTGAACCAGAAGTGGCTACATCTTTCTGATCTGCATCAAGCGCCGTATATGCTCCATCAGATGAAACTAAAGTAAACTTTGCACCTGCAACTGGTATAGATGTATCGTTAGCATCTACCTTTGTAAATTCAAGTGGATCAACAGGTGGTGCTGTCTCATCTACAACAGGCATATTGAACTTAATATAGCAATTACTCTTTCCTAGTCCTCTTTCGAGATAATATACTTGTAATGTATGCTTGCCATTGTCTAAGATATTTGTCTTATCAAATATCCCTTTATCATACATATTGAAGCTAGTACCATATAAGGAAGCTTGTGAATTGTAAATATTACTTACAGTACAATCACCAGTTGAAAAATCAATTGATCCTTTTACAACTCCATGGATACCTCCCATATCGAGTACTAGTTTTCCATCAACATATACCCAAACATCATCATCACCAGAGAATTCAAATACACAAGGCTCTCCATTATTGGTTCCTGTCTTTGTCATATTAAATTCCTGAGTGAAGTGCATACCAAAATGGCCATACCCTTTTTCTTCGTTTTTACTATTTAGGTATGTCCCAAATGGCCAAAATCCTGCCAAGCCATAATCACCGTCAGTAGTAATCAACCCTGACTCTGAATCGAATGTAGCCTTTGAATTAGCACTGTTAAATACATAGTATCCATCGCTGTCTAATTCAAATGGAAAACCTACATTGTAATATGCTTTTGTATGCCAAGTATTAGTATTACCATACTTATATGTATATGTTTCATACTCTGTATTGCTAGATTTATTCTCTGTTGTAAAATAACCCGGTGTGCCGTACCCATTGAATGTAATCATTCCATCTTGAGAACCCAAATTTTGACTAACCATACCTTGGTATGCCTTGCCATCATTTGCATTATTCTCATGGCACTTATTCCAATCCTCGCTGTCACTGCCTGAACACATTGTAAGATACTTTGCAGAGTTTGCAGAGTATGCAACAGCATTAATAGCTGTAAGTGTCTTATTTCCAACTTTTATAGTATCAGTATCATTGTACTTGAATAAATCCACTGTAAACTGAGGTCTATCTGCACCGGATCCAGATAAATACAATTCTATATAGTTTATTGATGGATTCTGATTATTATAGTTTCCTTTGCAGCAATAGTTCTCTAAGGTATATTCGTAATCGCCATCTTTATCAGCAGTTATTTCTTCCAAATCATCGCCAAACCCAGCTTTAAATCGATCAATAGAGTATCCTTCGGCTATTTCTTCTACTCTGAACCATTGATCTGCATGTCTAGTATTAGAAGTACACACATATCCACTTTCTTCTACTAGTGTTTCATTTACGTATATCTTTACAACTAATGGATAGTATGTATCATCATCATTATTAATATAGTACCAATCATAATATTTATTAACGCTAGGTAAACTATCTACCTCATCCCAATCTTGTTCTTTATACTTCCTAGAACTGTTAGACCAATACCATGAAAAGATTGAAGCATATTTACTGGTATAAATAGCATCCAAATCCCCACTTACCGCAACTATATATGTAGAGAAATGATCTGTAATCATTTCCATATCTGCGTCTTCATTTTCAGTTGTATCAGTAGCAGTTTCAACCTTATTTACAGACTCATCAACATAATGGTAAACCTCTGTAGTCATTGAATCATCATCGATACCTTCAACATTTCCAAGACTTAGGAATTCTACCTTAACTTCACCATTTGGTTCAACGACATCACCAGACTCTGTCAGCAGATTAATATCATATGCTACGAAGTCTACAACAGCTGTTTCCTCTCCAGTCTCAACATCAAGTGCCTCTGACATTTGGTTGTATACATCTTCGTCAGACTCTTTTGTAATCTCTTCTACAGAAACACTAACTGCATCTCCAAATACTGATTTCTTACCAGTAATTCTAACGATACCATTCGAATCAGTTAATGAAATACTCTGTTCCTGACCACAGTGAATACAAATTCCATTCTCATCGAATTCGCACTCTTCGATTTCCTCGTGATTTACTTCATTACCTTCTTCGTCGATTGTTACCCATGTTTTTGTATGAGTGCCATCTCCGTTTGAAGTATATGTATATTCGATTTCTGGATCTTCTTCTGCCTTCTTGTATCCACAGATTTTGCAAACGCCATCTTCGTCGTAATCGCAAGTCTCTGTTTCTACCTCGCTGCACTCACTGCAAGTTCTTGAATGAGTTCCGTCCTCATTAGATGTCCACTCGCCAAAAACGTGCTCGCACTTTTCAGCATCCTCTTCCTCTGATGTAGGCTCTGCATCCTCTGGCTTAGTCTCCTCATCGGTAACTTTCTCGCCATCCTCTGCAGGAGTCTCACCAGCTTCATCGTCAGAAGCTTTCTCATCTGCATCAACAACAGGAGTATCAGCAGCTGGTGTGCCCTCATTAGCGATATCATTTTTTATTTCATCAGCGATGGTATTAACTACGCCATTGCCATCTGTCTGAGTGTCAGCAGTCTGACTAGCATCAATCAATGCATCCCCAGATTCTGGCTGGCCAGATTCAGAGCTATTTGAACCATCTGATGATGTAACATCACTAGATGCAGCTCCTTCAGATATTTGAACAGAAGCCTCAACAGGAGCATCTGTTTCCTCTCCAGCGTATACTGACATTGGAGATGAAGCAGCAAGTGCTACTGCAAGACCTAAAGAAAGAATTCTATTAGCTAAAGCGATCCTCTTCATTTAACCAAATCTCCCACTAAAATGAATCATTTCACACCCAGTCAAACAATAACCCCTGACCAAATGTGAATAAACTATGTTTTCAATAGTACCCGAGAAGTATATTAGTTTATGTAACAAAATAAAAAAAGGGCGTTGGCAACAAGTGCAAAATTTTGGCAAAAAATGTATCCCATTCATTACAAGTTGGGGCATATCCCGACAACTTAAACGTTTTTGTATCCATTTTTTCATAGTTTGAACACATTTTTTCACATAAGTTGCCACAAAATGCACACATATGGTACAGAAAACAATAAAAAAGCCCCTGGCTCTAAAGAGCCAGAGGCAAAGTATAAATCCCCATTTATTTTAAAATTATGTAACGTTACTTTATTGTATAAACTCATTGTGCAAGATAAGTCTAGCTTCTCACTCTAGGAACCCCTCCACCACTCTCCTAACTTGAATAGGATCTAGAGGTTTATCCTTAGTTTCATATGTGATAATCAAATCTCTACCAAGGAGTAACCCACTGTTTTCGTAATCAGCAATCTTCTTGGCATTTTTCAAAAAATACTCGACATCATCCACCATTCCCAAATGTTCCCAATATTTTGTTTTTCTTTTTCTAACATTTAATACTGTGAAATCAGGTAGCACTTTATTGTATTCATTAAACCATAATGGTTTTTCATACAGGTATGGCACACCATATTCATCTAATATATTAGATATAATCACTTCAGACTTAGAGCGCATTTTAATCCCATGACCATTATCAAATATCTTGCCGTCATTATAGTAGTCTGGTTGCTCATACTCCTGAGAAAGCCACTCAGCTATATAATCTTCATCAGATTGCATTATAGGCTTAATCAATTCTTCCTTTCCATAAGATAGACTACCTGCTATTTCTTCTACAGTGCGGTTACCATAAACATTTAATAATCTTCCTAGACTGTTGTATTCCTTCTTTGCAGCCTCTAGTACTTTTGAATCATATTCTTTTTGAGCTAATCGCACCGCCATTCTTTTATTACTAGCTTTAATATACTGACCATTTTTTTCATTTTTATTTGTTCTTAAGAAATATTGGTTCGTATTCCTACATTTTGCAACTCGTAATATTCCATCTGGAGCATTATGCAAAGTTCGCTCCTTCTCTTTAATTATATTTTGAAGTTCGTTGTATCTTTCCAATGCCAACTTCTCAATTTCATTGTATCTTATCATTTCATAACTCCTTTTCATTAAATTGGGGTTCTAGCTGACAATCCAATTGTTTGTTCAGCAAAAACTCATTTTTTCTTAGTAGTTTCTAGTTATTAGAGAGATATACTAAGCCAGGTGCATACCTCTACATTACTTAGTACACTTTTCGATGCGCGTACTAAGCAATTGCCATTCGCGACATTATTTTAGTACGCTTAATTTCTTGCGCACTAAAATATTTTCATTCTTGTCATAGGTTTAGTGCGCTTATTGGACAGCGTACTAAACCTATGATTATTTGCCCTTTTTCTTCGTCGGACAAAAAAGCTGTGTACTAATAATTGGGAATAAATGGTGATAGTATAGTGCGATTTACAAAAATCTATGCCTATTCTTTTTTCAGTGCACTAAGAAATTCGCATTATCCATGCTTGTTTAGTACGCATGGTGAATTAAGACATCTTCTCTTCATAAAGTGCACTAAGAAATCAGCATTCCCCATGCTTGTTTAGTACACATCACAAATTAAGACAGCTTTTCTCCATAAAGCGCACTAAGAACTTCATCACAGTCTCTATATCTTAGTCACGCCAAAACAAAGCCATGCAAAAAACAGGCACATTTTGTGCTCTATCGCTAAATCAAAAGAAAAAAATATAATAGTTTTAGAAATAATTAAATTTATGAGAACGAATCCTGATGAAAATCAGAATCTAGTGTCGCGGAATGCGACGAAAATGATTATAGCACGCATAAAAGCCTGTTGTCTAGTAAAAAAAGAAAACAGGACCGCGGCCTAGGCTGCGGTCCTGTTGGTCACCGTATAGAATGCGCTGGATGATATCCTTGCTTAGTTGAATCCTGAGGTTAAAATGTGGCAAAGGAAAGCCACATTTTAATCTTGCTAGTGCAAGACAGCGATTCATAAAGTGAATCGCTGCCGGATACGGAGGAAGCTAATCTGATGATTAGCTTCCTCCTGGGTCAAAATGCGTACAAGGAAGGCCACATTTTAATCTTGCTAGCGCAAGACAGCGATTCATAAAGTGAATCGCTGCCGGATACAGAGGAAGCTAATCTGATGATTAGCTTCCTCCTGGGTTAAAATGCGGTCAGGGAAAACCGCATTTTAATCTGCCTTCGGCAGACAATGATTTACTTCGTAAATCATCGCCGGGTACGGATTTAACTAAGCTTTATGCTTAGTTAAATCCTACTACCTTCTGTGCAATTTTGTAGGCTGATACAGAAATCAAACGTCCTGTATGACCTGGAAGATTTGTGGTGCCGCACATTACACCGTAGCGGAGCTTGCGATATAAGTAGTAATCGTGCTCTTTGATGTATGCCCAAAGGTCACGGCGCTTCTGCTGGTTCTCTTTGGTGCCACTCTTCATGAGAAGTACTGTAGATATTACAGTGATCATCTCTAAATAGTTGAACATGTATTTCTTAACATGAGTGTTAACAATATTCTTATAGTCATAGGCTTCAAGCATAAGCTTGTTGACCTTGATTTGTTGGTCGATACGACTAATCATGACCTTTTCGTTTACTGACTGGTCGTCACGACCAATAAAGTAACGATAGAAGTCTACATCAAGATAGTACATAGTCTTGACGTATGGGAGTGGATAGAATACATAAAGGTTGTCCACATAGAATGTGTGCTTTGGAAGCTCTAATCCACAATCTCTAAGGAGCTTTGTACGATAGATGACTGAGTGCATCAAAATGTACTGGCCCTTGCGGAAGTGTCCTGTCTCATCCCAAGTGAAGTATCTATTAGTAGGAAGGTTTGAGTATGACATAACCTTTTTGTGAGCTGCCCCTTCCTTTTCGTATACATAATTAGAAATAAGCATGTCTAGCTGCTTGCCGCTCTCTACTGACTGGTGGAGAACCTTTAAAATCTTGTCATATGCTTCTGGGTCTACCCAGTCGTCTGAATCAACTACTTTAAAGAAAAGTCCTGTTGCATTTTTAAGGCCTGTGTTAACAGCTTGACCGTGGCCACCGTTTTCTTGGTGAACTGCTTTTATAATAGTAGGATGTTCTGCAGCAAGTCTGTCTGCGATCTCTGCTGTGTTATCCTTTTGACTACCGTCGTCTACAATAATAATCTCTACATCCTCACCACCGTGAAGAAGTGTCTCTACACAATGTTCCATATATGCTGCTGAGTTGTAACATGGAACAGCAAATGATAATAATTTCATAATATTAAACTCCTAACTCTAAATAACATCAAATATACGATGTAAAAACATCTCGACGCTGACTCCCCATAATAGCAATGCACCAGCTACATAAGCAATGGTCTTGTTTTCAAAACCGTAGTGCAATCCTGTGTATAGTCCGCATACAACCATAACAATAGAAATAAGTAAAATCATAATTACTACTTGCCAGATTGTAACACCAACAAGACCGCAAACGCAACCTGCCGCTGCTGTGTATATGCTAGACATAACAACTAAACGTATGTAATCAAAAACTCTGATGGCATCTCTGCGATGCTCTTGAATAAATTTGCGTTCTACCGCTTTAAATAAAAGCCTGCATCCTAATAATGCCAAAACTATGGCTGCAACAGCCTCGCCATAATACTCAGGATTTGGTATGTAGCCTTCTGATGATAAAAACCAACAAGACACATATCCAAATAAATAAAAAATCAACTCAACTGTAGCAACAACTCCGCAGGCTATAATCAATGTTCTCTTTTTAAGATGTGCTATCATGGCTCCCTGTATCTCCATTGCTGCGAATACATCTAACAATATACCTGCCATGATTAGCAAACTCTCTAACCAGTTCATTTATAAAACTCCAATCAATTAGTTTTAATATATCTCAGCAAAAGCCCCGATATAAACCTTTCAATAAGATTATCTCCCTTTAAATATTCTCATTAAATTTCTAATTTATACAAGCTACAATAATATCTTTTTGTATTTATACTCTAGACATTCGCTATAACTTCTATGATTGGGCTATGGAAAATTTTAACATAGACATCTGCCAATTCCTCAACTGGAACATTGAGTCCTCGCTTAATCCACTGGATGGTAACCCAGGAAATAGAGTGAGCTAAAAACTCAGCGACTATGTCCTCTCCTAGCCAATTGTAATTGGCGATTCGAGTAAGGCTCTCTACGTCTATGTATTTTTTAACTGCGCTAGCAACACATCGATTGAAAATCTCGTTAAAAGAATTTTGGCCCTCTAGCTGGGCAGCTCTCTTATAGAAATCCTTTTCCTTTTCAATGGTTGTCAAAATAAGTGTGACCCCTTCTTTTAACATTCCGTTGTTAAGAAGTGGGTCAATAGGAGCAAATAACTCGTTTATTGTAATCCATTCAAGCAATTCGTATTTATCCTGAAAGTGATTGTAAAATGTAGGTCGGATAACGCCTGCTTTATTAGTGATTTCTTTTATTGTAATTTTGTCTATCGGTTTAGTAGTAGCTAGTTCTTTCAAGCTCTCTGCAAGAACTATATCTATTGCATTTTGTGACTGATTATTCATTAACAACTCCTTAAGAATCCTGGTATTCTACTGCCACATAGAATCCCTTAGGGGTCTCCTTTACGTCTACGACTTTGCCTTCCTTGGCCTTTATTCGTTCCAATGTTGTGTAGTTTGCTGACATGGCATAGGACCTGCCAAGGACGTAGTAATATGAATTGGAAAGAGCATACTCTGTGATAGGAAGTACATCTCCTACCTCCAGCAAGCCTGTTCGTTCCATTTTAAATTCCATCTGTCCCATTTAGATGTCTTCCTCTCTAGTAATAATAGAATCAACCACAACCTTTGATACTTTAACTTTGTGTACAAAAAAGAGGTCTGTAATTCCATCGTAAATTAGCATTACACCGATTAACCAGAAAATCATTTTAACTACCTGGAATGCCATTGCAATGCATAATGCACCAAGAACAATATTAATGATTGCTCCTAAAAATACAACCCACGAATTTTTTCCTTTGTTTCTAACAATCTCTACTGCCATTGTCAAATCCTGCACACCGTGAACCACAAGGATGACACCAATAGCTATTGGGATAATGTTAATAATGATATTGTCCTCTGGCGCAAGAAGCATCCAAACACCAAGTAATGAAAGGATACCGCCAACTGCAATGCCAAGAGCATTTTTATCGTTTTCAAAAATCTGGCTTAAAACAATTGCTACACCGGCAACAATAATAATGCAGGCAATCACTCTACTGAGAGCAATTGTAATCTCATCAGGATATGTTACAAGTAAAAGTCCAATGATAATGCTAATAATTGCAGATGCTGTAATATTAATTTTAAGACCTTTGATTTTTTCTTTCATAACCAAACCTCCAATAAATTAATGCAGAAAAGTGCTGAGCCTTGCTAGACCCAACACTTTTAAATTACTTTTCCTTTTTCTTGCCCCAGAATCCGATGGCAACTGTGCCTGGACCTGTATGTGCACCGATTGTAGGTCCAATATCAAATATTCTAATTTTCTCTTTCATGCAAGGGAAAGCTTCCTCAAGCATGTCAGCCATCTCTCTTGCATCCTCATAACAAACTGAGTGAGTAATGAAAATATTTTCATCATAGTCAGCTCCGCTTGCGATGCGCTCGCTAACTGCTGCAAGAGCTGCCTTCTTAACCATCTTTTTTCCACGACATTTCTGTCTAGGGATAAGCTTGCCCTCATCATTAACATTAAGAAGTGGACAAATATTAAGAGCTGTTCCGAACCATCCAGATACCTTTGAAATACGTCCGCCTCTAATGAAGAATGTAAGGTCTGTTGTGAAGAACCAAGTATTCTGATTTTGGATATTGTCCTCTGCCCATTTAACTAATTCATCAAAGCTGTAGCCCTGATCTCTAAGATCAGCTAATTTGTCCATAAACAATCCGTAACCAGCTGATGCTGTAAGGCTATCGATAACAACAACTTTGTTGTCAGGATATTGCTCGTTGACCTCATCTGCTGCAATTCTAGCTGAATTTAAAACACCTGAGATACCGCTAGATAAAGTAAGGTGAATAACATCCTTGCCCTGCTCTAAAAAGCCTTTGAAATATTCAGTGAATGCTTCTGCATTTACCTGTGAAGTCTTTGTCATAGCACCGTCTACCATAGCCTGATAGAAATCCTGTGGTGACATAGACTGGAATAAATCATCTTTGTATTCTTTGCCATCAAGATAGTAGTGAAAGCAAATATATTCAATATTTTTTTCTTGAAGATATTCCTTTGTCACGTCCGCTGTGGAACAACAACTAATAATATAATCTCCCATAATAATTACCTGATTCCTTTTATACATATTTTAACCCGTTTGAGTATAACTCAAACAATCACAAAACTCAACCTCACCCAAAATATGAATCATTAAATTTATTAATTCAAAAGAGTTTAAAAACATTCCTTATTTGGCTATAATAATAATTTAGTTTAGTAGTATATAGATGGAGAATAATATGAAATTTGAATTTGTTTTTGATAAGTTAACTAACTACAAAAATAATCTCTATAAAGAATGGTTATTAACTAATGGGATTGGAGGTTACAGTAGCAGTAGCATCATTGGTGCCCATGTACGTACTAATCAGGGCTACATGGTTGCCAGTCTCCACCCACCAGTTGATAGATTTCTTGTTTTTTCAAAAACTAACGAAAGACTTGTTTGTGGTAGCCGAATCTACGATTTGACCACTGCCCAGCACAAGGGTCCTTATACCAGTGAGTTCAATCAGGGCAATATGCATCTAAAGGTCTTCAAATACGATGGCACCACTACTTTTATTTACGAAGCCGGTGGCATGCGTCTTTCCAAAACAATTTCTCTAGTTCAAGGGAAAAATCAATGTGTTATCGCATATACATTAGAAAATAACGGTCCAGCTGCCGGTGTTGTAATTACACCTCTTATGAATTTCAGAGCCCATGATCAGCACATGACAGTTGAGACTCTCAGATACGAGTTACCTGATGAGGTATTCAAGGAGATTCCAGACAACGACAATGGCAACAAGGGCTTCTACTACTCTCCTGTCAGCAACCCTAACGTGAGAGTTTCTCTTATTAGTGCTGGCTGTGAAATGGTAAAGCGCAACAATATTTACGATGAAAATATGGAGCTTCAGTTAGAGGCTGACGAGAATAAAGATGCCCTTGACTGTCATTTAAAGCCTTATGACTTTGTTATGGAAGTTGATGCTGGCGGAGTTTCTAGAGCATCCTTTGTTTGTACGGTAGATGTGCAGGAAACAACAGGCAGAAAAAAGCGCGCTTGGGGCGATCTTCCTACCATCGATGTTGATACTGCCTTTGTAGAAGTAGAAAAGGCGAAAAAACGCGTGGCTGAATTAATAGAAAACAGCGATTTTACTGATGATGAGGATGAGTTAGCTCAGATTCTTACAGTTGCAGCTGACCAATTCATTGTAAATAGATTATCTACTGGCAAGAAAACTATTCTCGCCGGATATCCATTCCTTACAGACCATAGCCGCAGCACTCTTATCAGCTTCACAGGTCTTTGCTTGGAGACAGGACGTTTTGATGATGCCAAATCTATTTTACTTGCCTACGGCAACGCTATAGAAAATGGTCTTCTTCCAAATATATATCCTGAGGATTGTAGTATGCCTACCTGTGATACTGTTGATGCTTCACTTTGGTATTTCTATGCAGTGTACAACTATTTGAAATATGTAGACACTGATGATGCTTGGAAATTTGTTGAGGATTACATTTATCCTTGCTTACAGGAAATAATGGGCGCCTACAGAAAGGGAACCAAATTCGGTATCGGCATGGATGATGATGCCCTCATGTCAGCTGGCACAAACAGTGCTTTGGTTACATGGATGGATGAAATTCCACGTGTTGAGGATGCCCTTCCTAGAAAAGGAAAGGCAGTTGAAATTAATGCTCTTTGGTACAATGCTTTGATGACAATGGAAGAAATTTCCAGAGGAATCGCTAGACGTACCCACAACAAGCCAGAAAACTATTTAGCTTATGCAGGCGGATGTAGCCAGCTTGCCATGTGGGTAAAGGAAGCATTTAACGAAGAATTCTGGTACGAAGAGGGCGGATATTTATACGACCTTATTTCAGAAGATACAAAGGATGATACTCTTCGACCAAATCAGATTTTTGCTGTTAGTCTTCCATTTACAATGCTGGACATCGAGAAGGAAAAATCAATCGTTAGAGCTGTAAAGGACAAGCTTTTCACTGGCATCGGTCTTGCCATCAGCGAAGGGCAAAGAGCTTATGGATTTTTCCTAGGTGCCTTTATCGAAAGCTACCTTAAGGTTGGCGGCGGCAGCGCCCAGTCAATAGAAGAAGCAAAGGCAATGTTTGATTCTGTTGAAAAGCAATTGGTTACAGGCTGCATCGGCAACATTTCCGATTATTTTGATAATGACAAAAAGGCTACAGGCCATGGATGCTTCGCTACTGCTTGGTCAGTGGGCGAAATGCTCAGAGCTTATTGCCTATTAAACAGATAATAAATCGACCCCCAAGGGCTACAAAACATATAGTCCAAGGGGGTCTTTGTAATATGAAGTAAATATTCTAAATTATTCTAATGATTAGCTATTCTTTTTGTTATCATACTTTTCTTTTGCAGAAGCAAGTACTGTTATAAATATTACTGCTATTCCGATGATAAGAATCACAAATGCATATTTCTTATATGAATCTAAAAGTGCATTTGTTGCTACAGCCTTTGCAACTTCTTCATCTTTGATATCGATTACATCTTCAACTCCGAGAGGTGTTTCAGTATCATCGATTGTTGTTGCATCGCCACCTGCCTGTTCGCCTTCACCTGCAGCTGCTGCCTCGCCACCTTGGTTTCCGCCTCCTGCCTGATTTCCACCGGCCTGCTGATCACGGTTATTAATTGTTCCAAGGTCTCTTGCAACTGACTGGTATGTATAAGAAGGAGCGCCCTGTACTGTTGAGTATGATGTAGATGTGCTTGTGTTATATACTGTATTTCCACCAGCAGCTTTGGTATACGTAAATATGAATTCCTGATTCTCTGCTAATTTATCTACATGAAGGTTATAAGCGTTAGGTGTATATCCACTTATGAATCTATAAGGAACATATACCTCTTCTCCTAATGCTCCATAATATGTAGCTGTTTCAAGAAGGCTATTTCCTGCATTATCCAAATACTTTACTGTATAAGGAACTGAAGAACCAACACCGTATGCTATAACATATGAGTCATCCTGTGTTACCGTAAATGCGGATTTTGAAACCACATCGTTTGCTCCACTGACTCTCATGCCCTTTACATAATACTTGGCATTTTCTCCAGTAATGGCAACTGCTGATTTAGGATCAAATGCTACTGAATCCTCATACATCAAATCTGAGATTGTAATGCAATCTGCTCCGTTGAAGCTTACGCTTGCTGTGTTTGAAACTACTGTCAAACTAGAGCTTAGATCGTTTAAGAATTCTGCTTTTGTTTCAGCTGTTCCGCCAAGTACAATGTTGATTCTGTAGGTATAGCTTTCAGCTTTTGCAGTAAGCGGCATCATAACCGTTACCGCCATAACCATCATTAAGATTAATCCGAATAATTTTTTTACACTCATCATATTACGCTACCTTCTCTCTTTTGTTTTTTGTTAGCAAAAAATACCAAAGAATTAAGCCAATTCCTAAAAGCATCATTGCTGAGCAAATAATTATTGGTAGTGGTGAATCGCCAGTCTGTGGATTTGCTGATGTTGGAACTACTCCCTCATCAATGAGGATGACTTCTGTTCCACCAGGAACCTCGTATACTACTGTTCTCGACTTGTTTTCTGTCACTGTATTAGTAGTTGCTGGTTCCACATTTTCTACACCGAATCTAACATCAAGTGATGCTAGCTTTTCCATGTAGGAATTGTCCTGTGAATTTCCATCAAGTGCGATTTCGATTTTTACTGTTCCCATACCCCCTGCAGGAACGATTCCTACGTCGAAGTATGTACCTTCACCATTTTTCAGTGTTCCCTGAATCTGGTTTAGGCCAAGAACTGTAGTATTGTCGCCACCTAATGTCTCGCTATTGTAGATAATGGTAGTGGTTCCGTTTAAGGTGTAGCTAAGCTCGTATGAATAAGCTCCACCGCTAATATTTGCTGCACTACCATCGATGTTTTTCTCTTCAAGAGAATTTATGATGTCTGTGCTGAGATAAAAGTCTGCTGACTTGTCTGATGTGTTTTTGTAATCTACGTTGAATATTACTGTATCTCCAGGCATTACGCTTGTAATAGTGGATTTGCTAACATCGTAGCTAGAAGTAATACCTTTTCCGTCGTAGGTTACGTCCCAACCGGTAGTCTGAGTACTTGCACTTGAACTAAATCCAGTTCCCATTAATCCTGCCATAGTAAGTGCTAGAGCAAGGACCATATTTAAAATTTTTTTCTTCATATCCCGCTCCTTTCACTACTGAACAGATTTACCACCAATTGTTAATATATTTCCATCATCAGGTGCAGAACATGTTGCTTTGATTCCCCAAGCTGCGTATATTGCATCTTCGCTGTTGTGGGTCTGAACTGCATCTGCTTGAATCTGAATGTAAACTTCCTCTCCGTTGTAGAGATATTCGTTTACGATTGTTCCTTTAAGCTCGGTTCCATTTTCTATAGCTGGCTTTGTTTCAACAAATGTTGTAACTTCGTTATTGATTTTCAGTCCTGTTATAAACTCTGCTGCATTTCCACAAGCTAAAGGTGAGGTCATGTAATAAACTTCCTGTTCTGTTGTGGTCTCGTCTGGATTTAAATACCATCCTTCTGCTGTCTCAAGCTCGATAAGCTCTGGATTTAAATTGGTGCTCTTGCCATCCTTGAACCAGCTCTTTCTAACAACCACTCTTACATATTCACTGTAGCCTGTTTCATTGTTAGAGTTATTAACAACTCGAACTCTCTCATCGTATTTCTTTCCGATTTTGATTGTTTCGTCTTGTTTTACACTATCGAAAACCAACCCATCGTCTGCTGAAACGTATTCATCACCAACCATTTCCTGAACATCTACCGAAATAGTTGCTGTTGAGAAATTAACTCTTTCAGCTGCTGTTTGATAAACGATTGCTGCTCTAGCTGCGCCAACTGAGCCTGCTGCTATGACGATTAGTCCAAAGGCTAGGATGATAAGCGGATTTTTAATTAATTTTTTCATATGCTTACCTCCTATCTACTTTCTCATCAATCTGAGATGAAATCTTTGCATCCCAGTCACCTGTGTAGCTTCCATCTTCATCGTAGATAACCTTGGCTCCTTCCTGAACGATTATTACGTTGAAGCTTTCCTCTGCCTCTGAATTAATCTGTAATAATAGCTGGTTTGTTTTTTCTCCTGGAGAAACGATGTCGCTGTAGTAGTAATAGCCATCGCCTCCATCGCTCCAGCCTTCTGAATCAACTAGTGTTACTGTGCAGTTATCTGGGTAGAGAGCCTTTGCCCTGACTAGAAGCTCATAATCACCAGTATTGGAGATAGAGATTTTCTTGATCATATTTTCTACTTTATCTTCCATCGGAGGTATTTCGCTGTCCCCTAGCTTTAGTTCTATTTTGCCCTCCGTTGAAATGGTGTCAGTAAAATATGCAATGGCTGGTTTAACTGCCGTACCACTAACAAGTACTAGCGCTGCAGCAACTAATATTAACCACTTTGTCTTCATAATTGGTTACCTCCATCTCACATTTTTATCTAACCAATTGCTCCTGTGCAGGTGCCGCTTCATTTGGTGTCTGGCCCTGGGCTACTGGATTGCCATCCTGATCTGTCCAGTAGTAAACTCCGTCGATTATATCGAAGTGATTTTCTGCACTTATGCCACCCTGATTGAGTCGTTCGTCAAAATCATTTTCGAATGCTGCATCTACTGTGGTGTCTGCAACTATTCTGACATCTACTGCCCTGTCTCCAACTGGTGTGTAGCTAGCTCCTGTGTAAATCTCAGTTACTGTTACATCTGCATCAGCTGGAATATCTGTAATCTCTCTATTCAACTGACCTGGGCTGCTAAAATCAATTGAGAATACGTTGTTAAATACAACTTCCTGGTCTCTTACTGCCTTAACCTCATATACGAAGGCTGCCTTTCCAAGAGAGAGATTATATGTATCTAGGTTTTTGATGATGCGAATACTTCCGTATAATGGAGTCTCTTCACATTTTAGATTGAAAGTTACGTTTGGATTCCATTCATCTGAGCCTGCACCTGTCATAATAAACTCGCTTGTAGGTGCCATTATTACGTATGAAGTGAATGAGTATGCATATCTCAAATCCCTTACATCCTTTGGAATATAGAGATATAATCCTGCGCCACCTTCAATTTCTACTGATGCTTCTGTAGCCTCTGCCTTATTCAGTCGGATGACTTCATCGGCTACCACATCATCTCTTGCTGCTATGGTAAGTGCCGGGTTAACGATTCCAGTTTTGATATCATCAATTGATGGATTGCCATCTAGTATGTCTATCTTTACTGTTTCATCTGCGAATGCACCGACCTTTGTGAGTCTTCCAGTGTAATCCATGGCTGCTAGCTTATAAAGTTCGATTTCTACTGTGCCATTAAATGCATTAGCAAATATAGAATCGTCACCATCAGCAACTGCGGCAGTAATTTTTATGGTTCCTGCAACATCTACCCGATCGGCTGCTCTGGAAATATATGTTCCCAGCCCCCATGCGGCGATAATTGTCGCTATCACTATGACAACTATTATTCCTTTTCTAAAAATTGCTTTATTCACTGGCGACTCCCTTCTAAGCCAAAAGGCTTACTTTGTAGAGTTGTTCTTCTTATTTGCGAAATATAATCCTGCTGCTGCACTCATTAAGAGTACTCCAAATCCTGTAAAGGCTGCTGTACCAGAACCACCTGTAAATGGAAGCTGAGAAAGCTTTGTATCATGTACAATTGCTGAACCTTCAGGTCCTGTTGTAGCTGTTGCATATTCCCATGCTGCCCATGAAACTGTTACAGGGATATCATTTAGTCTGTATCCGTCAGGTGCTTTAACTTCAACTACCTTGTATGTCTTGTTTCCGTCAAATCCCTTTGCTGTTGCTTTTCCTTCTCCGTTAGTTGTAAGCTTTGTAATATTTGCATCGTTCTCGTCTAACCAAGCTACTAAAACACCATTCTCATCAAGCTGTGCGTATTTGTCATTTGCGTTCTTGATTACGAACTCTGCGCCTGATAAGTACTCAGGATTATTAGAACCTGCTTCGTTCATCTTTGTGATTGTAATTGTTCCTGCAAAGATCTTAACTGGTGTTGCATTTTCCTTGTAGCCTAATGGATAAGCTGTATTCTCAACTGTTACTTCAAGAACCTGAATTGTATAAGTAATTGTGATTGGCTGGTTAGCCATTGTGTTACCATTTGTTAAATATGTAAGGTCCATTGTAAGCTTCTGTCCGTCTGTTGTTGTCTCTGGTGTAAAGTACTTTGTCTCTGTTCCAACTGTTACTGCTACCTGATTGTTTTCAACCTTGTAAAGACCACCCTTGAGCTCATCAACGATAATGAATTTCTCATCAGAATCGATTGGCTTGTAAGGAATCTGTGCTGTTAATGTATAGGAAACCTCGTCTCCAACTTCTATTGTCTCTCCACCTTCCTCTACTGTCTTGACAACGATCTTCTTAATCTTTTTTGCTGTAACAGATGTGTTCTTAAGTGCATAATTCTCATCGAAACCGATGTATGCAAGCATTGGATTGTAATCATATCCTGTTTCCGATGCATTGATGAGATATAAGCCTGCTTCTGTAACATTTATTGTTGTTCCACATTCTGTTGTAGCTGTGATTTTCTTCATCGCCTCGGCAATCTGTGTCTCTGAGGTGCAATCTATAAAGCTTTGAAGCTTCTCTTGGTCGTTAGAGCCTGCAAAGTCTTCGAATGCTGCCTCAAATCCATCTACTATTGCCCAACCAGTTGGTGTGGTTCTGTCAGGTTTGATAATCTGTGAATACCAGATATGCTCTGCATTATCCGCACCGTTAATGGTAATTGTTGCGCCTGCTTCAGCAGCAGCTGCTGTAATGGTCATTCCTAGTATCATTACAAATGCCACTGCCAGGGCAAAAATCTTTCTAATTCTCTTCATACGCCTTACCTCCTATTACAACCTATCTAACTACTCTCTGCTTTCTTCTGTTTCTGTAGCACATGTATACTGATGCCAGCATCATTACTATTCCTGCGAATGTTGTCTTGTAAATACCATCACCGCCTGTACTTGGTAATGAGTAAACTGTTGAATTTACGAAGTAGAACTTGTATGTGTATACGTTCTTGTTTCTTACTGGCTCTACTGTATATGCTTCTTCAGTAACACCATCAGATAAAATCTTTATAACTGTAGGAACGTTCTCATCAGAGATAGTTATGAGCCAATGTTCCTCACTCTTAACGTATCCTGTAGGAGCCTTTGTCTCTGTAAGGTTGTAGGTCTTGCCCCTTGCGATAGTTTCGTTTTCGCCAAGAGTCCATTTTACATATCCGTCTGTATCGCCAACTAACTGGCTAGTACCTGTGTAGGTAAGCGCTGATGCAAGTTCTACATCTGTTTCCTGTAATTTGAACTCTGCTGTATTTAATAATGTTCCGTCTCCATTTACCTTGTAGATTTCCCACTCATTCTTGAAGTGAACCTGAACTACTGGATGTTTGAAATGTGAAGCATCTGGTACACCTTTGTATGTGAAGTTAACCTTTGCATCTTCATTTGAGTTAAATCCAGGCTTGTCTACTGATGTCCACTGAGCCTCTGGGATATTCTTGTTGTCCGTGTCCTCCTCACCCTTTGCGTTATATCCACTTTCGAGATACTCGTCATAAGCTTTGGCTGTAGGTCTTACCATGAAGCCAACCTTGTAAGTGTAATCTGGATACATCTTGTAGCCATCTGGGAATGTTACTACCATTGCTCCATCCACGAAGTTTGCTTCCATCTGATAGGTTGCTCCATCCTGAACTACCTGGAATGTTGCTGGCCTTGTCTGTACTCCATTTTCATCTATGTATCCATTTTCATAAGTAGATGTCTGCCATATATCTTGACCGCCAACCTCAATACTTACGTAGAATTCTGAATCAGGTACCATCTCAACATAGCTTGTAAGTGGATCAGTAATGACTACGTCTGTAGTATCATACTTTGTCTCGATTGTTGTCTGGCCACCAACTGAATCTGTGGTAATTGTTCCTGCTAATCCTTTGAAGAGTTCTACAATCTTGTTTGAGTTAACTGTAAGAGTCTTCTTATTAGCCTCTGGGCAAGGAACCTTTGCTGTAATATGCTGTAAGATACCTTCGCGAGTAAGTGATAATATCCTGCCATCCTCATCAACTGTATATGCTGTGCTTCCGAAATCAACACCGATTGCATAGAAGCTATCACATGTAAGATTTGCGGCTGCTGCTCTTGCATGATTGTATGCAGTATTATCAAATGAACCACCATTTCCTGAATAGCCTCTAGGTACTGTATTATCTACGTAGTATGTTGGCTCGCCATCTGTAAGGAATATTACAATTGACTTTGATCCTTCTCTTGTTGTAGCTAACTGCTCCTGAGCCTTAATTAAACCTGCTTCGTAGTTTGTTCCACCACCTGTTGCTGTGCTAATGCTTAGGTGTTCACTTGTAACCCAGTTCTGTGTATTATCTGCAAGTTTTGCTGTAGCATCGAAGTAAACTACCTTCCAAGCTGCATCTACATTTCTCTTTGTCTGGAAGATTTCTGAAAGTAAATCAACTGCACTCTTTAGGTTTGTCATACGACTGTTGTTTGCCATAGAACCTGACTTATCAACTACTAATACGATGTCAACCTTTGTAGGCTCTAATGAAGAAATTTCTTCCTGCTCAAATATTGTCTGAGTAATGTACTCGCATGGAGCTTTGTATTTAAGTACTAATTCGTAGTTATCATCACCCCTATATGTGATGTACTTGTTTAACTCTTCTTCCTGATGCTTATCAATTGAAGTGATTGTTAAATAATTTCTGAAAACAACATCTGTAAGTTGTCCTGCTGTTACGTTTACATCAACCTTACGTGAGCTTTCTGTGTTGTAATCGTATGTATTAACTACTGTTCCATTTAATTCAACCTTTGTAATAAAGTCGTTAAATGTATAATTAGATTCTTTTATTCCACTTTCAGTAATTGTGTAGCTGCCATCTGGTAATGAGCCTTCGTTGAAGTATGCTGATTCGCCAGTCTTTAATGTGAATTTACCATCGGCGCTTGTTGTCTTCTTTGTATTTCCTATGTAGTAGTCAACTGCTCCAACTGATGCACCAGCTGAATTTGTAATTGTAAATTCATACTCTGTAGTTGTATCTGTTGCTGCATCACCTGTTGCTTTCTTAGTAATTGCAAGATCTGCATCTCTCTCATAGATGAATGCGATGTAGATTAATGGTGCTTTAGATGAATCAGATGTAAGAGTCTTAGTTGCAACCGTTGTATCTCCATTACAAATATTAATCTTGTATGAATTGCCCTTTGAATAAGTAAATCTGTCAACCTCGTGATACTCACCGTTATCATCTTTGTATTCAGCTCTTACATATCTATAACCATCAACTTCTGGTGCATATGTATCCTTTAGCATTTCTGCTGCAGGAATATTATTACCTGATGTGTTGATGTTATGTGTTGTAGTTTCTGTAGAGAATTCTGTAAGCTCTTCGTTATTTCTTGAGTAGCATGTTGCCATTACATCAACGTATCTTGTGTTAGAGCCGTTTTTCCACTTAATTACGAAAATTGAAAATGAATCGCTTGTAAATTCTGCCTGAGTAATATCCATTTCTGATTCAATCTCAAGAGAAGCCTTGCCAAGTTCTGTCAAGTTTTCAATTTCATTTGACGCCTCGTTAAAGTGGAGCATTTCAATTTCTGTTGTAACGTCTTCTGTTGTTTCAATTGAATCTGGACGTGTTGCCTGCTTGTATTCCATTGTGACTGTAACGTCACCATCAGGTTCAACTTCTTCCTTTGATTCTATAGAGATAAATGAAATATCGTATGCTAAGAATCCATATTCGTCAGCATCATTCATTTGTGTTTCGTTAATTAAGTCGTTTTCGATTTGGTTATATGTCTCTGCTGTCTCTTCTACGTTTGCTCTAATTGGAGTAACCTTTAAATCAGCGTTTTCTGGGATAGCTCCTTCTACTCTAATGATTACTTCATCATCTTCGTATACAAGGATTGGATCTGGGAGTCTCTTGTAACCACACTTGGTACAAATTCCATTGTCGTCGTAATCACAAGACTCTGTGTACTCTTCCAAATCACATAAGTTGCAGTGAACTTTATGTGTGCCATCGTTGTTAGAAACGTAAATGAGTTCGTGCTCACATTCCTCTTCAAGTTCTTCTTCTAACTCTTCTTCAAGTTCCTCATCTAATAATTCTTCATCAGTGATGAGCTCCTCATCTGTAAGAGTTTCTATCAGATCTGTGATAACTCCGTCAGCACCTTCAACTGTATCTGCAACTGCCGTCTGAACATCTGAAGGAATAACTTCTGGCTCAACCGCTGGATCTAATTCGGTATGAGGTTCAGTTCCATCTGAAGGTGTATCTGCAGGTGTCTCAGCAGGTGTTTCTGTAGGAACGTCTGTTGGAGTTTCTGTTGTAACTTCTGTAGAAGTTCCTTCTCCGTTGCTTTCACCTGTCTGAACAGCCTGAGGTTCTACTGGATTTTCTGATGAAATCACTTCCTCAGCTGGTGCAGTTTCTGTTATACTGTCTGCTGTAGGCTGTGGCTCGGTAGCAGTTACTTGAGTATCTGCTGCAACCTTATCTTCTTCAACATCAGCGTATGCACTGATTGACATTGAAAGATATAAAGCTACGATAAGACTTAATGAGATTATCCTTTTGAATAATAAATTTCTTTTCATATGATTCTTCCTCACTAAATTTAACCTACTGACAATTAGTTACCCCAAATCGTTATACAAAATAATTTTTTGTAACTATATGGTAACATGAATTTTGTGACAAATCTGTGTATAGGCAAGAAATATCTGAATATTGGCAAGAACGTTATTTATTAACTATACAATATGTGAGGAAAAAGTGAACTAAAGAAAATATAACATTTTTGACAATTTTAGAAATGAGTGTCTATAAATGGTGAAAACCATAGAAAAAGCCCAACATATTGTGTTGGGCTTTAGTAATTTAAAGTATTTTAAGATATTACTCAACTGAATTGATAAGGTCAAATATCTCTTTTTGAATTTCTTCGTTAATCTGTAACGCTTTTTCTCGAGAATCCTGATTTGAGTAAAAATAGAACTTAATCTTTGGCTCTGTGCCTGATGGTCTAATAGCAAACCAAGAACCATTCTCAAGAAAAATACGGATAGCGTTTTGTGCTGGAATATCCTCGTAGCCATTGATGTAATCAATAACCTTTTCTACCTTTGAACCAGCAACCTCTGTAGGAATATTCTCTCTGAACCACTTCATCATACGCTGGATTCTCTGTGCACCTGGAATACCCTCTAATACGATATTAGGCTCGTTCTCTGCGAAGTAGCCATACTTAGCGTAGATTTCCTGAAGTACATCCCAAAGAGTCTTGCCCTGCTTTCTATAATATGCAGCTGCCTCAGCAACCATCATACCAGCAGAGATACCGTCCTTGTCACGGATATCCTCGCAAATAGCGTAGCCTACTGACTCCTCATATCCAAATAAGTATGTGTATCCATTATCGTGAAGATAAGGGATTTTTCCACAAATATTCTTGAAACCAGTAAGAGTTTCAAACATTTCCACACCATATGCCTTGGCCATGATAGTAGAAAGTGTAGATGTAACGATTGATTTAACCATTGCGCCCTTAGCAGGAAGTGTGCCGGCATCCTTGTGTCCCTCTAACACATAATTAACAAGGAGGTATCCTGTCTGGTTACCATTAAGTGGAACATAGTTGCCATTGTCATCACGAATCTCTATAGCAAATCTATCTGCATCAGGATCTGTAGCCATAAGAAGCTCTGCACCAAATTTGCGTCCGTACTCCTCAGAAAGCTTGAATGCCTTAGGGTCCTCTGGATTAGGGTATCCTACTGTAGTGAAATCTGGGTCAGGATTCTCCTGCTCTGGAACGATAGTCCAATTAGAGAAGCCTCTATCATTAAGCATCTGTCTAAATGGAATAGAACCGCAACCATTAAGTGGTGTGTACACAAGAGGAATCGTAAGGTCCAGCTCATCTCCCTCATGGATAGCAAGAGACTCGATTTTGTCCAGGTACTCTCTGTCGAACTCCTCACCGAGAACGATGATTTTGCCTGATTTAACACCCTCATCAAAATCCGATTTCTTGATGCCTGTCCACATATCAACTGCGTTGATGCACTCTGTCATGCCATCTGCAATCTCAGATGAAACCTGGCATCCGTCATCCCAGTATGCCTTGTAGCCATTGTATTCCTTTGGGTTGTGGCTAGCTGTGATGTTGATACCTGAAACTGTACCAAGACGGCGAATCATAAACGCAAGCTCTGGAGTAGGTCTAAGGTCAGGGAACACATAAACCTTGATTCCATTGGCAGCAAAGATACCTGCTGCAAGCTTAGAGAACTCCTTTGAGAAATGTCTAGGGTCATGAGCGATAACAACACCCTTTTCGCATGCTTCCTTACCCTTTGAAACGATAAAATCAGCAACACCCTGTGTAGCCTTGCCAACTGTAAAGAAATTCATGCGGTTAGTTCCTGCACCAACCTTGCCACGAAGACCAGCTGTACCAAATGCTAAGTCCTGATAAAATCTGTCTTCCTTTTCTGCCTCATTATCCTTAATAGCAAGCAGCTGCTCCTTTAATGGATCTGAATCAGAAAGCTGCTGAAGCCATTCATTATATCTAGAATTGTAATCCATAGAATAATTCTCCTTTCGAATCTAAGAAATAGAAAAATTCAGGGTTCAAGCTATGCTTAAAACCCTGAATTTATTTTAACATATATTAATTGTTTAAACTAGATTTACAATAAGTTGTCATTGCTGCCTAAATACTCGATTGGAGTCATATAGAGGCTGCCGTAAACATCATAGATTGAGTAGTATCCCTTAGTCACATAATCATTCAAATCGATATCATAGAAGCCAAGCTCCAAATCGCTATAGAGGATTGACTCACCAAGCTGAGTATAGTAGTCCCCACTTGAATCCTCGCTATCTGACCATACTTTGTATGCCAAATCGATTTCGTCATCATCCTCAAAGGTATAGAGGATATCTCCCTCTTCCTCGGTATCAAAATCAAATGTGTAGTAGCCTTGGATTGTTCCCTCTGGATAGTCGTCGTCATAGTAGACATACATGTGGGCGCCATTACCATTTACTGTAATAGGAATATATCCCATTTCTGCCCATTCTCCAGTATCTGGATCCTCATAGTAATCTACGCAATAGAAGGCTGCAATATTATCATTTATGAAAGTCCATGACTCCGGATCTACCATTGCAAGTCTGCCATATGAGTCAACCTGAGCTGACAAATCCTGACCTAGTACGATATTTTCTCCATCATCTGTCTCGATTGAAAGGGTCTGGCAAATATATGAAATGCTCTCCCAATCTGCATCTGTCAATTCTACAGCATAGTAATAATCAGTCTCGATAACATCAAGGTCGTAAACACCTGCATTACCGCCTGCACTGATTACAGCTGAAGTGTAATCACCTGTGTACCAGTCTCCTCCGTAGTCTTCTACATAATCATCTCCCAGATAAGCTAGTTCCTGAGAAATGAATCTATCGTAGAAACCTGTAACTGTTTCATCATAGCCCAGCTCCACAAAGGCCTGGCGTCCATCATCGTAATATTCATACCAATCATATGGACAGTAAACCACGATACCATGACCATATGGGAAATCACTATCAGTATATGAAACAGCATTTACCGCTTTGTTAATCAAATCTGCTGCACTATCAGTATCATATGCTGTAGCAAGAGCAATCAAATCAACAGAATCAATATCTTCAAATGCTCCGCAGTTGCTTCTAGCCTTTGCAAAATCTGCGTAGTAGCCTGAGTCTACATCATCACTAACATCCTGAATATAATCAACATATGCATCGTAAACATCCTGAATATAATCCAGTCGAACTACTGACATAGAGCCTACCTGACCGTAGCCATCGATTGCATCCATGTAATCCTTGACTATTGTCTCGCAGAAGCTTGATGGGTCCCCGTCTAATTCTCCTAGCCAATTGGTATAGTAGATACCAGCATTGTTAACATAGCTCTCGGCTCCAACCATGTATTTTGCATGATCCTTTAACGCCATACCCATTTCAAGGGTACACATATTACAAGCATCAAAAATGACTGCATCGAAATCAATATCAGCTTTTTCAATCTCATCCTTGATTTCGTAGCTGGTCATCATGTCCATCTCGTCGCCAAGCTCATCGCTACCGAAACCAACTGGGATTCCGCCGCCGTGGTCCCAAAGAATCAATGTATAGTTATCTGCTGGGAAGTTTTCCTTTGAAAATGTAATAAAATCGGTAAGAGAACCAGTACGAGTCATCGGAACCTTTCCCAGGGTCTCAAGCTCAGTCAACTTTCCATTTTCTATAGAGAATCGGGAAACAGTATTATCTGGAATCTTTTCATTTTGCCATTCCGTGGTACCGCCACACTGAAGAACGATGTTGGTGTTTTTTGGCACATCAGCCATTAGCATCTCGTCAATATCACGGGATGCTGCTCCGCCATAAGCAGAATATCCGCCTCCAGATTCCAGATTACTTCCTACTATATAAACCATCAGAGTACGAGTCGCCTGTTCCTTTGGCTCGATTTCCTCTGTTACCTCATCACCATCTTTGGCAGTTTTCTTTTTGCCAGAAGCATTGGTTGTATAATAAGCAACACCAACAATAATAGCTCCTACAAGGATAAGCACTCCCACTATCATGGCTATCGCTTTGCCGCTGATGCCTGAGGATTTCTTAGGGGGTGCCGCTGCAGGCTGTGGTCTTGGCTCTGGATTTGTGTTTATCTGATTCCCAGATTGTTGTAGCCCCGGTTCTAGATTTGTATTAGCAGAAGGTGCACCATGTTCCGGAAGTTTCCATCCACACTCCTTACAGAATTTTGCACCATCGTGTAGTTTTGCTCCACATTTTTTACAATACATACTCATTCTCCCATCTATGTCGACCTCTGATTTAAAGCAAACTCAAAATCGACGCTCATAATTTATGGTAGTATTGTACTACTTATCATCATCACTGTCAATCAGCTGCTTATGTTTTATAGATGTGCAAAACTTAATTCTTATAAAGATATTTCAATATAGAAAAGGGCCAACACTTAGGTGTTGGCCCGGTCCGCGTTCCACAATGCAATTCCTATATTATTAATCGCTCAAATCCACATCTAGGTTAACATTAAATGTGTATTCTGGATATCTTTCATTTAGGCCGTCAACAATTTTTGCCAAGGTCTGCTTCATATCTGGTGAATCAAAACTGATAACCACATCAAAGCTCATGAGCTTTCGTTCCTCATCAAGGAAGAATCCATGAATCTGCTTTACGTACTCATACTTCTTTACAAATGAGAATACCTCGCGGCGCTTCAAATCAGCTGGAGAATCCTTTTTGTTTTTGCAGTAGATGCCGATGCCTTCAAGGGCAACGCCCGTCTGCTCATATACTGTATGAGCAATTCTTCGTTGGAGCTGATCTAAGTCTGTGATTGTCATATCCTCAGGTACTTCGATGTGAATAGAACCCACGAACTTGTCAGGTCCATAATTATGAAGACTCAAATCGTATGCTCCGAGAACATTGTCAAATGAAGCAACAAGACGTTTAACTTTATGAGATAACTCTACTTCTATTCTCTCGCCAAGAATATGTGAAATAGTCTCTGCTATCATATCGTAGGCAGCCTTGATGATTACAAGTGAAATAATTGCAGCAAGCCAAGCCTCTAAACTAATATGAAAAGCTATGAAAATAATGGCTGCCACAAGAGTAGCTGTAGAGATAACTGCATCAAGCTTAGCATCCTCACCTGAAGCTACCAGTGAATCTGAATTTACTTTTTCGCCAACCTTTTTAACATAGGTGCCAAGAAGGATTTTCACAAGTACTGCAACAGCAACAATGATTAAAGTGGTTGGTGTGTACTCTGGAGTCTGAGGCTCAATTATTTTCTTGATGGACTCTATCAGCGAGGTGATACCTGCATAGGCAACGATCATAGCAATCACTGCTGTACTTAAGTACTCCACGCGTCCATGTCCAAGTGGATGTTTTCTGTCTGGTGCCTTGTTGGCAAGCTTGGTTCCAACAATCGTAATTACGGATGACAGTGCATCACTTAAATTGTTTACTGCATCCAGTACGATTGCAATGGAGCCTGATAAAACTCCTACAAAGGCCTTGAAAGCTGCCAATAAACAATTGGCAGCTATTCCTATCAAACTTGTATTAACTATTATTTTATTGCGATCCATAATACTATAATCCCTTAACGTAGTTCTTTACTTTGTCCTTAGATTTTTTGTCTAGCTTTTCCATTTTCTTGAGAACTGTGTATTCGTCTGTCCCCTTGCTGACGATTAGAAACTCTACATCGCCTGCTCCTTTACCAGGAATAGTGTCCTGTAGCAACTCAAATGGAGAAACATCAAGAGCATCACAAATAACCATAATCTTCTCAGCAGCAGGATTGGTTTTCTTGCGCTTCCAATCACTGATGGTACTCTGCGCGATGCCAGTCTCAGCAGAAAACTTCAGCTGTGTCATACCTTTCTCTTCCATTAACTTAAAAATACGCTCACTAATTAGCATAATGCACCCCCCATACACAATTATTTACATCAAATATCTGTATATACGATAATTATAATCCATTGCGTCCAATTATTAAATATCTACTTTGTGAACTTTTACAGATTCTCTGATGGCAATAACCGATGCCACCAATGTCATCATCAATCTGTCGAAGGAAATTTTGCCCTTATTAAATATCATTATTAGGACAACAGCGATAATTAAGCAAAATGCTGTTCTAGAAATTGTTACGTAAAGCTGTTTTTCCTTTTCCATTTCTAGGATTACTTCTCTTTTTTCTGTTTGTGCATCACCGTACTCTGAGATTTCTTCTAGAATTTCTTCCCCCTGATTGTACTGGAGAATTTCATCTATGGACCTGGCTGTTTCTCGCATGAAATCAGTTAGCTTATTGTAAAATGCTAAATAATCAAATCTGGCTTCTGTTATATTCATGGCGGCCGAAAGCGGCAGTATTCCATTTATTGTGACAAAGCCAATGGCTGCAATGATTCCAACCACAGGGTATAGATAAAAAATCAGGGCCGATGCCAACACAGAATATGCAATTGTAACTGGCTTTACCGTATTTTCGGATACATAGTTTTGCAATATTGCCTCTAGGATTCCGCTAAGCATTCTCACCCCTGCTGCCACCATAATAATGAGAAAAATATGAGTTAGCTCCACTGTAAGGCTTGGGGCTCCCAGACTGTTTACGGCAATAGAAATCCCCTTGGCAGCGTATGCAGCAAAAACTACTGATGCTATATGTTTAGTTGTACCAAGAATGACGCTAATTATGTACTTTAGTTTTTCCATATTCTCCTACAACCCCATCTGCTATCTCATAAATTCCGTCCATGCCCTTGAGGCAGCCTATATCATCTGAGAAAAGAAGGATTGTCCTTCCCATGTCCTTTGATAATTGATGGATCAGCTTTAATATATCCTGCTTTGATTGGTCATCAATGCCCTTTGTAATGTCATCAAACACGTACAGCTTTGAGTTTTTCAATAAGGCTCTAGCAAATACCAAACGTCGCATTTGCCCTTCAGTGAAGTCACACTGCTCTGGTGTCATTTTTATTCCACCTTTTTCTTTTACCTGAGGCCACAGTCCCACTACCATTAACGCATTTACGATTCTCTTTTCCGGTGCCTGTGGATTTCCTATTTGCAAATTCTCTTCTATTGTCTTTTTCAAAACATATGAATCCGCATTTACGTAAGTCAATGTTTTAAATAAAGTATTTTGACTAATTCTGCTTAGCTCTGTACCATTAATTTTTATTGAGCCACTGTAGTTTCGATTTCTTTTTTGTAAAATGCCAGCAATGGTGGATTTACCAGCCCCTTCAGGCCCATATATTCCTACCGCTGTACTTCCCTTGATAATCATCGTGGCATTTTCAATCACGTTTTCTGATTCATATTTAAAAGCCACCTTATCAAATACTATTCTTACAGGCTCGTTAGGAATTCCATCCTTTCCTTCCTTTGGTTCTCTTATATCAAAAAAACTAAAGAACTCGTCCACTGCCTTGCCACTGATTATGCCATCCTGAAGCATATCTGATATTGCAATCAATGGCTTGAACACCTCTATACACAGGTAAAACAGAATCATGGACCACTCTAAGCCTATATGGCTTTGGCCCAAATCCTTTATGTCGCCAATCAAAGCAAATGAAGCCACCCCATATGAAAACGCCTCTAAAATAGCTTTAATGTATCTGATGTAACTAAAAATTTCGTATTTACGAACCAGTGCAAACAGTATTATCGCAATTACGATTGCCACAAGAAATACTGTGGCAACAGCAAAATCTATAGCAAAAAGAAGCATAGTCATAGTGCCTGTGCCTAAAATGGCATAACCCACAATTGGCAAAAACTCGCTATAATACGCTTCTATTAATTCGCAATCTTCAGTTAACAGCTCCCCAACATGAGTAGTTGTTAAATGGTAAATATATGGATTTCCGATTCTAAGAATTTTCTCGATTACTTCATTTCTGACACAATTAGAAACATCCTCTGCCACAGTTTCCTTTGAATCAAAAAACAGCTTAACAAAAATAAGACGTGAGCTGACGCTTAGCACAGCAATCAGCGCATAAATAAGACCATGTTGTACACTTAGATGCTGGTAATAACAATCAGTTATTAACATAGCAATAGAGCCCGCTAGCACTAAATGTGCTAGCAGGCTTAAAAATTTCCATACTATTTCTTGAATTACTTCAAGAGTTTGTTGTCTTCCCATAACTCCAAGAAGTCTTGTCTTAATCATAAGTCATCCTTCTTTGTGTTGTCCCCAATTACTCGTAACGTAATGCGTCAATAGGATTGAGCTTGGCTGCCTTGTTTGCTGGGTAGTATCCGAAGAAAATACCGATTGCCATAGAGAAACCTACTGCAATTACAATACTTTCGATTGAAACTACTGCTGAGTAGCCCATCAGCTTAACAGCAAATCCGCCAAGAGATATTCCAAGCAGAATTCCTATAATACCACCTATAGTACATATTACCACAGATTCGGTAATAAATTGTAAACGAATGGAGTTATTTGTTGCTCCAAGAGCCTTTCTGGTACCAATTTCCTTTGTACGCTCTGTGATAGAAACAAGCATAATGTTCATTACGCCGATACCACCAACCACAAGGGAGATACCTGCAATTACTGAAAGTGCCAGCTTGATTGTTCCAATCATTGAATTCATGGAATCCATCATTGAAGCCATACTAATTACGGCAACCTCATAGGCATCATTTCTAGCATAATAGCTTACATTGAAAAAGTCGCGTAGGGTTGTAGCAAAGGAATCATTATCTGTATTAATTGATGTTACCACTGCAAAATATTCATAGCCCTTGTTCTGAGTATGATTAGCTTCTTTTGCTGTAGAAAGAGGTAACATAACATCAGTGATTGGGTTGTCAGATACACCAAAGCTAAACTGGCTAGGCACATACTCGTAAACACCCACGATGTAATAGTAATAGTATTTGCCCCCAGCCTGAACTTCGATTTGCTGGCCTATAGCCTTTTTATTGTTGCCGTCATAAATACGCTCAACAAATTTGTCTGATACCATACAAACCTTATTAGCATTTTCATAATCTCTGTTCAGGAAGAATCTGCCTTCTACAAGATCAATGTCATTGAAATCCATGTAGTCCTTGTTGTAGCCGGTGATACTTACATTGGCATTTTTCTTGCCATCTATAACCTTGCCGCTTTGAGCAACCTGCTCAGTAATCATGATGTACTGAACATCGTCTTTGTATTTTTCCTTTAATGCATCAAGCATGTCATTAGTAATAAGGTCATCGTCTGTCATGTCTCTGACATAGCCTCGGCCAAAGCTCATTCCTGACTGTGTGGTCTCTTCATCATGAGACTTTTGTGTAACACCTACCTGAAGGTTGTTAGCACCTAAATTCTGCATCTCCGTATTTACCATAAGAGTAATTGAATTACCAACTGTCATAATGGCAATTACGGATGCAATACCAATAATAATTCCAAGCATTGTAAGCAGGGAACGCATGATGTTTGCTTTTAATCCTGCTAATGCAACGAGGACGTTTTCTGTAAATAACATTTACTGCACCTCCTTTGCATTTAGCCCCTGCCAATTGCCTTTGGATTCGCCAATTATATCTCCATCCTTTAATGTGATAATTCGCTCTGTTTCCATAGAAAGCTCTGGAGAATGAGTGATTAAAACAATTGTCTTGCCCTGCTCCTCATGTAGCTTATGGAAAATGTCCATAATCAATCTACCTGTAGCAGAATCCAAGGCACCTGTTGGCTCATCGGCCAATATAATTGATGGATTGTTTGCCATTGCTCGAGCTATAGCCACACGCTGTTTTTGTCCACCAGAAAGCTCATCTGGCTTGTGATGCATTCTGTCTGTCATTCCCACCTGCTCCAAAAGCATTTTAGCTCTTTGGGTACGTTCAGAACGGGAAACGCCAGCATACATCATTGGCAGCTCAACGTTTTTGAGGGCTGTAGTTCTAGCTATTAGATTATAGGTCTGAAAAACAAACCCGATTTTTTTATTTCTGAGCGCTGAAAGCTCATGGTCCTTTGCCTTCTCAATATCTACACCATCAAGGTTGTATTCTCCCATTGTAGGACGGTCAAGGGCACCGATAATATTCATCAGAGTCGATTTACCTGAACCTGACTGACCTACTATCGATACGAATTCGCCTTCTTTAACTGTGAAATTCAGTCCATGAAGTACCTCGAATTCATTAGGCGTACCGATAAAGAAACTCTTGTGTATATTTCGAAGGTCTAGCATTGTATGTCCTTCCAATTTCTATCCCTCCGTTATTCTTCGTACCCTTCATCATAAGTGATGTAGTCTTGAATGTCTGTACTAGGTGCATCAGTAACGATTGCCTCGACTGTCATGCCCTTTTCTAGTCCATCGCCCTTAACCTCAACGTAGTAATCACTCTCAAGACCAGTTGTAACTGTAACCTTCTTCTCTGTTCCATCATCATTGATAATGTTTACAAATTTGCTACCGTCCTCTGCATCCTGAACGCAGTCATATGGTACAGCAATAACATTTGAAACAGAATCAAGGATTACACTTGCCTTAGCAGTCATACCAACGCGGAATCTATCATCTGTGCCATCCATAGTGATTTTGATTTTGTAGGTTGCTGTCTGACCTGATGAAGATGCTCCTGTTGCTGCTGCGCTATAAGCACTTGTTGCAGTCTGTGTTGACACTGAGCTTTCAGATGCTACTGCTACGAAAGAAACAGTACCATTGAATTCCTCGTCACCTGTTGACTCAAAACGAACTGCTGCTGGAAGTCCTTCTTGAATATTGGCAATGTCATACTCATTAACAGTAGCCTCTACGATAAATCCGCTTGTATCAGCAATGGTAAATACGGTATTACCCTGAGTATAGTTGTTACCTTCCTCAACATTCATGCTAAGAATGTAACCAGAAATAGGAGCCTCAACTGTTGTTTTCTCCTTGCTCTCATATACGTCGTCGTATGCATCTACCTGAGTGTAATTTGTGGCGTAGTCCTGCTTTAACTGTAAAAGCTCAATTTGCTTTTGATATAAAGAAATCTGGTACTGAGCATCCTCTACAGCATCCTCTCTCTTTTCATAGAGTTCAATAGATACTGGCTCTGCAAGTGCCATAGCGATTGAAGACTGTGAAAGCCATCTTGCCTCTTCGCCTGAACCTGGGAGCTTTCCAATATCCTCATATTTCTCATAAGCATCTTTTAAGTTGTTATAGATGTCGCGGTTGTCATCAAGATATTTCTGATCCTTTTCCAGCTGAGTAACTAAATCATCAATCTTTTTGTTGTAGTCATCGATTGACATAGCACTCTCCATATCGTTGATGTTGTACTGTGCGCTAAGCTCAGCAATCTTTCTGTCATAATCGTCACCATCGAATTCAACAACGATTGTGCCGGCCTCAACATAGTCACCAACCTCATAATTAACCTTTGCTACCTTTACGCCTGTGACGCCTGTGCCACCAAGTGTAGAAGTAACTGTTGTAGTCTCATTTGCTACTAGAGTTCCAGTAACACTAACTGATTTCTGCAAATCCATCTGCTCTACTGTGGCGGTAGTAGGCTGGTTCATTTGAGCCTCATATGCCTCCATAGCCTGTTTAGCCTTGTACTTCATGTAAAAGACCACAGCTATGATAATAACTACAACTATCACAAGAACCTTATGCCTCTTGATAAATCCACCGATTTTCTTAAAGACTTTCTTTATTACAGATTCTTTCTTTTCAGAATTATTCTCAATAACAGTAGTCTTTTCCTTTTTGCTGAATAGTTTCATAATCTGAAGCTACCTCCCATAAAAACTTTTTCTAAACACCATTTTCTCTGTTACTTTGTCAGCTGTGATTCCCGACTCTGGCGGAAACGGTCATCTGTGACTCCTATTAGTTTTGATCATACTTTAAAATGTCACCCGGTTCGCAATCAAGCGCTTTACATATACCGGCTAAAGTGGAAAACCTAATAGCATTTACTTTGTTGTTTTTGATTTTTGACATATTCACATTGGTTATACCTACCTGCTCTGCCAGGTCATTTAATCCAACATGGCGCTTTGTCATCATCAAATCTAGTTCGAGCCTAATTTTGCCCATAAATCTACACCATCCCTATATTGTTTCTTATACCATATCCCTCTTATCGATAAACGATAATCTTTTTATAGCATTACAATTTACGAATGTCAATAATAATTTATCGTAAAACGATAAATTATTATTCTTTATGATTATTATCTTGTGTTAATTTAGCATAAGCAGCGCCTTCAATGTGCCATTACACTGTTTTTTCACATTTTTGCACCGAATTTTCAACATTTGTTAACTTTTTGTTACTATTTGAACGTAATCTGGGATTATGTCCACCAAAATCTGCTATAATCACTTTGTGTAATTATTGGCTAAACAATGATTTTAGATAAGTTTTGGAGGTTTTTATGAATCTTAAAGAAATTAATATTACTGATTTTGATAATGTAAGAATTGGACAGGTTGAGGACAAGGACGCCGGCACAGGCATCACTGCTATCATTGCAGAAAAAGGAGCTCCTACAGGGCTTGATATCCGCGGTGGCGGCCCTGCAAGCCGCGAATCTGGACTAATGGATCCTCTTGCAGCCGCTGAGGTTATTCATGCTGTTATTCTAGGTGGAGGTTCGGCCTTTGGTTTGGACGCTGCAGGTGGCGTTATGAAGTTCTTATCAGAGCATAAAATTGGATTTCCTGTTGGTGATGTGGTTGTACCTTTGGTGTGCCAGTCTGACATATTTGATTTAGGCTACAAGCGAAGCGACATTTATCCTGACAGAGAAATGGGGTATATGGCTGC
This sequence comes from Pseudobutyrivibrio sp., assembly GCF_015057185.1. Taxonomy (GTDB): domain Bacteria; phylum Bacillota; class Clostridia; order Lachnospirales; family Lachnospiraceae; genus Pseudobutyrivibrio. The sequence goes on from NZ_SVEV01000023.1 coordinate 58,129, forward strand.
ATCAACAGCTTTTGAAACAGAAAAAGGAAATTACAAGGATGGTAACCACGGCTGCGGATGTGGCGCTACGGTCGGAAAACTTCTTGGCATGGAACGCTGCACCAAATCCGGTGTTGGCAGCTATGCCGTGCAGCTAGGTGATTTAAAAGTTGGTGCCATCGTATGCACTAATGCTGTTGGCGATATCTATGACTATAAGAATGGCAAGCGCATCGCAGGTGTCCGCTCAGAAGACGGCAAGAAACAAAACGACCTATCCTGCGAGGAATTAATGTACGCCATGGCTGAAAACATGCCTGCCACCGATGCACCTACAAACACAACGATTGGCATCGTGCTCACAAACGCCAAGTTCAACAAAACCCAACTCTGCAAGCTAGCCGGCATGACCCATGACGCCTACGCTCGTTGCATCCGCCCAGTCCACACTTCCATGGACGGCGACAGCATCTATGCCATGTCATTAGGCGATGTTTCAGCTCCACTTGATTTAGTAGGAACACTTGCAAACCACGTTATGTGCGAAGCCATTAAGAAATCTGTGGGGAAATAAATTTTTGAGATGAAACATAATAATTTAGGGACCTCACGGTCCCTTTTATATTGCAATTTATAGTTTAATCAATCAAAAATCTCTTTAGCATTCTCTCTATCATTTTTATATCTAGTCCATCGTTTTGTGTTTCAAAACTGTATAAAAGATTATTTCCATATACAAATCCATTTTTGTCATATACAGCTATCTTATTTACACATAGAGCTGCATACTCAGGATTATCCATCATTCCAAAATGTTCATATATATACGTTTTTCTCTGAACAATATTCAAAGTTGCAAAATCTGGATGTAGCACCTTTTCTCCCACCACAACTGTTGGCTCATAAACATATGGAATCCCTTCTTTAAACAGTTTATCAGCAATTATCTTTTCAGATTTAGATCTAACCTTTTCGCCTCTTTCTGTATAATATGGCTTTGTTATAGGATGTTTCTCATAGAAAGAATCATTTGCTGGATTTCTTTGGGAGTATCTATCATACCATTTGTTGATAAACACTTCATCATCCTCATATTCACTCTCAACTAATGATTTTCTCACTTCGCCTAGGCTATTGTACACACTAAATTTAGGATTATCCCGATAATAATCTATAACAGGCTGTATAATATCACATCTTTTTTTCATATCCTCAATCAACTGCCTGTCATATTCCCCTTGAGCAAGCATCCTAGCCAACTCCTGATCCTTCTGTTTTATATATTCTCGTACTTTTCTTGTTTCTCCATCATCTGTCTGGATATGACTACATTTATAGAATTGTGGATATCTCCCCTTATTATTTTTGATTTCAAGATGAATACCCGGTGTATAGATTAATGTATTCTCTAATTCTTGTATTTTATGTGCAAGTTCGCTTTTCTCCTGCTCTAAACTCTCTAAAAATCTATCTTTCAATGCATACTCCTTGTAATTTTTGTGTCTATAGTGACGAATTACCACTGTAGTTGTCTGTTTTCCTGTTTCGCAGTGGTAATTTATTTTTCATTTACCACTGCAGTTGCTCGTTTTCTAGTTCCGCAGTGGTAATATATTTTTTCTTTACCACTGCAGTTGCTCGTTTTCTAGTTCCGCAGTGGTAATATATTTTTTTCTTTACCACTGCGGTTGCCTGTTTTCCTACTTTGCAGTGGTAATTCATTTTTTCTTTACCACTGCGGTTGC
>NZ_SVEV01000061.1 GCF_015057185.1 Pseudobutyrivibrio sp.
TACGAAGGTGGGGAAATGGCTATAAAGTATGTCTTCACCTGCGGTAATTGTGGTGCCACAATCTACCGCAAGCGAGATAGTAAATTTACAAGAAATTATAGATATTACGGCTGCGCACGCTGCGGTGCTGCCGCTTGGTCTAAGAAAACAGTCGGTTAAGCTATCACTGAAATCATGGCAAGCATTCCTAAATTTGTTATGTAGGTTCGCCCCTCTTCAAAGTTCCAGTATTTCTCATCAACTGATTTTATATTGAGGAATTCTCCATAATTTAATGGTGATGCAGGTCCATCCGCTACAAATGGAACAATATATTTTCCTGAAGCGTCATCTTTATAAACACAAATGCCTGCCTCATCTGGGTTACTAATATTAATAGTCCTGCTAAATGATATTAATTCATCCAGACTAGAAGCTTCTGCCTCGAAGAAGTATTCCTCATCCTTCACTTCTTCATTTTTTTGCACATCAACGTCGAACTCTATTATCAATTAAATGTTACCTCTATTTCTAAAAATTAGCTTTGATATAGTAGCACGACTTTTAGGATAACTCTACATGCAAATTTTCTAGTCTGTCTTGTATGTCACCAAATATAAAAATTATAGATAATCTTACATTTTTTACTCATGCATTAAAAATATTGCGATGTAAAGGGATTATTTGTTTTTCGATTTCCATGGGATGAGCCTGTTAACCCTTTTCTTATACGACGCATACTCGTCACCATACAACTCAAGCAACCATTTCTCCTCTGTACATATCAGCCAACATGTCAATATGCCCCAATTTATCACAGGCAAAATTAGCATACATAGATTATGGCACAAGAACGATATACCTGATATTGCAAGCCACCAACCGCTATACATTGGATTTCTAACCCATGAGTATATTCCATCAGTTTTCAGCCTATTTTTAGCTATGCTGTTGTCCATATCAGAACGAATCGCACCTATGAACCAAATAGCTACACCTGCAGCAATAAGTATACTACCAATGATTATAAATACTATCGACCATGGTCTAGACAGCGTTCCAATTTTCCACACACAGCCAAATAGGATCTGTCCAAGCAAAGACACCACGGCTATAGCAAAAATCATATATGGGCCCACTCCAAAAAGTGGCAGCTTTTGTTCTTCGCTTACGTAATTTTTAAACATATTCTCTCCTTTATCTAGGCATTCTTCGAGCTACCACAGCCCTTAAACTGCCATATTCATAAATTCATCGATTACCTCAAGCACTGGCTTAGCATATTTCTTTTCACCAAAAAGCCACTGCTCATGCTGCATATCAAACTCTCTAATATCTGGATTATGGAAGTATTTCTTATAGCGTTTTAAATATTTCTCTCCCATCTTATTGGCATAGATAAAATGAGCTTTTGTATGTTCCACATTTATGTCATCTTCAAGATGAGTCAACAAATCAGTGTAGTACTCATTTTTTATAGACTCTGGATTAAACTTTGAAAAACAGTTCATGAATTTTTCCGCAGTTTCATCGCTCATCAAAAAGAAATCCTTTAGCTTCTGTTTGGTTTTATTTCTTTTCTTCTCGCCCTTCGTAAAACTAGTAAGGATTGGAACTACTAACATCGACTGCAGCTTAGCTGCCACCTTGCCACTTTGATCTAAATCAGGGCTTCCAAAAATTGCATGATCGATATGTACTCTTTTTCTCATTACAAGCTGACCAACAAAGCTAGAACCAAGTGAAGAGCCAATAGCTCCATCGAGCCTGCCATAGTGATTTTCAATTATATAATTTTCTATTTTTTCAGTTACTGTAATCATGTCAGGAAAAATAGTGTCAGTACCATCAAATCCATCGTAATTCACACATATAAGGTGATATTTCTCCGAAAGCTCAGGTAGCACCGCACCAAAATTTGTCTGCCAGTCACAGCAAGTCCCTGGAAGCAACATCAACGTTTTCCCCGCCATGTTTCCTATTTCTTCACATTTCATAATAAGAGTCTCCTAATATATATGTCTTAATTATTGTGCAATTCGATGATACTACTTCGTGTTAGTTTTGTCTAACCCATTCTATATTTAATAGACATCTTTCTTAAAAAACTTATGACTTCTTGTGGGCTACTTAAGGAAAAAGCCCACAAGAACTTGGCTTCGCCAAGCAATATTTTCTTTCAGAAAATATTGGTCTATGTCCGGTTCTTGTTTTTCTGATGAAAAACAAAAACCTATAAATTTTATAATTTGTTCGATTTACAAGAATAGATGTTCGGGTGTATTATCTATTTACAAAAGACAAACATATTTTCGGAAAGTATGTTCTTGTAATAAAGGAGGTATATCCTATGGAACTTACAAATACTATTATTGCAGTTGATTTTGATAATACACTTTGCTTTAGCAACTGGCCAGAACTAGGGGAACCTAATCTTCCACTTATTAGTTATTTACAACAGCAAAAAGCCTCCGGCAGTAAAATCATTTTATGGACCTGCCGCGCTGGCAAGCCTTTAGAGGATGCGCTCATATGGTGTGAGCACCAAGGGCTTTCTTTTGATGCAATAAATGATAATTTACCAGAAATAATTGAACTCTATGGCAATAACAGCAGGAAAATCACCTGTGATATCTACATAGATGACAGAAATATGAAGCTTGAAGAACTGGTAGGTGTTTCCTGATGGATGTATATCCCCCGCTCTCAAAGCCATTGGTGTACCTGCCGAAGAATATCCTTAGGAGAATAACTATGTGTACTAGATATGCACTCGATATAACTCAACCTGAACTAAAAGAAATAATAGAAATTGCAAAGGGTTCGTCACTCACCACTAAGTTTATTGACACCCACGCGAGACCGCTCATTACCGATGGTGAAGTCCGCCCTACAGATATTGTCCCTGTAATTGCCCCTAATTCTCGAGGTGAGAAATGTATTTTCCCAATGCAATGGGGCTTTACAGCCAAAGACAACAAAAGGACCTTATTCAATGCACGGCTGGAATCTGCAGGCGAAAAGCCAACATTCAAAGATGCTTGGAACTCTCATCGCTGCATTATTCCGGCTGCCTACTATTTTGAGTGGGAGCATTTTAAAAGCCCTGATGGCAAAGTAAAAACTGGCCAAAAATATACCATCCAACCTACCGGTGCCACTGTCACTTGGTTATGTGGACTTTATCGTATAGAAAATGGCTATCCTGTCTTTGTTATCCTAACTAAAGAACCAACTGACGAACTTTCAAAAATACATGATAGAATGCCACTTATTCTTCCAAAAGACAGGATAAATGAATGGATTAATCCCTCTTCTAATCCAAAGGATTTGATACAGTTTGCACTATCCGACATGCTCGCAGAGCCCGAGGAAATCATCCATTAATAGCACCATTATCGTATTACATCCAATTATAATCTCCGCCAGTAACTGCAAGCGAAAGTAAAGCATCCATTCGCTCTACTTCCTCCTCGCCTT
>NZ_SVEV01000024.1 GCF_015057185.1 Pseudobutyrivibrio sp.
AAAAAGGATTCAGTGCCCATCCGTTAGGATGGTGGCTGAATCCTTACCTTTTAGGGGAGTTTTTTAACAGCTCCTTTATATTACTTCTCGTTCATCTTTGCAAGCTTAGCAGCCTGATCAGCAGCTATAAGTGCATCAAGAATTTCCTGAATGTCTCCATTCATGATTTTATCAAGTTTGTAAAGTGTGAGATTGATTCTGTGGTCTGTAACACGTCCCTGTGGGAAGTTGTATGTACGAATCTTCTCGGCACGATCACCAGTACCAATCTGTGAACGACGCTCAGCAGCCTCAGCATCCTGCTGCTTCTGCATCTCTAAATCATAGAGCTTTGCACGAAGGAGTGCAAAAGCCTTTTCCTTATTCTGAAGCTGTGACTTTTCTGTCTGGCTATAAATAACAATACCAGTTGGGTAGTGAGTAAGACGTACAGCTGAATCAGTTGTGTTGACACACTGACCACCGTTACCAGAAGCACGCATAACGTCGATACGGATATCCTTCTCATCAATTTGAACGTCAACCTCTTCTGCCTCAGGCATAACAGCTACAGAACATGTAGATGTCTGGATACGTCCCTGTGACTCTGTCTCAGGTACACGCTGAACACGGTGTACACCTGACTCATACTTAAGGATTGAGTAAGCACCAGTTCCCTTAACCATGAACTCGATGTTTTTCATTCCACCAATACCTGTCTCATCTGCTTCAAGAAGCTCAACCTTCCATCCACGTGACTCAACATAGTGTACATACATACGATAAATTTCTGCTGCGAAAAGAGCTGCCTCTTCTCCACCTGCACCTGCACGGATTTCAACGATTACGTTCTTGTCATCATTAGGGTCCTTTGGAAGAAGTAATATTTTAAGCTCCTGCTCAAGTCTCTCAACCTCAGCCTGAGACTCCTTCATTTCTTCCTTAGCAAGCTCCTTCATCTCCTCATCAGACTCTAATTCAAGAAGCTCTAATGAATCCTGGATATTCTGTTTATGAGCTGAATACTGCTTGTATGCCTCAACAATAGGCGCAAGGTCAGACTGCTCCTTCATAAGAGCTCTAAATCTAGCATTATCATTTGCTACATCTGGCTCAGAAAGAAGGTTCATAACCTCTTCATATCTTAAAACTAAGTCTTCTAATCTATCAAACATATAAAACCTCCATGTTGTATCAAAAATATATCTAAACGGTAATTAAAGGCGCTATAAATGTCCTTTAACAACGCGATCATTTCCTGGCAAGTCTTTTATTACTTCAACATCCTTAAATCCAGCATCTGTAAATAGCTTTGCTACATCAGGCCCCTGATCATAGCCAATCTCTACTAACAACCAGCCGCCATCATTAAGGTACTTTTTTGCATGGGCGGTAATTTCCCTATAGAAAAATAATCCATCCTCTGTACCATCTAACGCCAACATAGGCTCATGGTCTTTTACCTCTGGCTCTAACTCCTCAATGACCTTTGTTGGAATATATGGTGGATTAGAAACTATGGCGTTAAATTTGCCGTTAACAGCTTGCCATAAATCTCCTTTAACAAAATCTACTTTGCGGCCTACTAATCTAGCGCCGTTTTCTCTAGCTACCGCCAGAGCTTCTTCTGAAATATCTACACCAATTCCAGATAGTCCCTGTCCCAAAACAACAAGAGAAATAATAACACATCCACTGCCTGTACACAAATCCAAAATATGGCTTCCAGTAGGGATAACTTTTAACGCCTCTTCTACAAGAGTCTCGGTATCTTGGCGAGGAATAAGTACATTTTCGTTAACCCAAAATGTTATACCCATAAAATCCTGTTCACCAGTAATGTGCTGCAATGGCTCATGCTTAGCTCTTCTATATAGAACATCTTGATATTTATAAAGTATATTTTCATCTATTGTCTCATTTTGCTTGAGAAAATAATCTGATTTTGACATACCGCTGACGTATGATAATAAATACCAAGCATCTAGCTTTGCATCGTCAATATTCTCAGATTCCAATAGAAATATTCCCTTATTCAAGGCTTGACAAAATGTCATATCTAGAAACACTCCTTGTTACTTTCAATAAAATCCTTCCAATCAAAAACTGCTTCTACAGATGCAATTCCAACCTCTATCATTTCGTCATCAGGCTCCTTAACTGTAAGCTTCTGTAACCAAAGACCTGGTTTTGAAAAAACATCTACAACTTTATTTTCTGAACGTCCTGCCAATCTAATAAATTCATAAGAAATACCGGCAATAACTGGAATCAGTAATAATCTAGCCACCAGCTTTAACCATACATTTTCAAATGTGATAAACATGAAAACAAAAACAGAAATAATAAATACTATAAAGATAAAGCTAGTTCCACATCTCTTGTGAAAACGAGTGGATGAACGAACATTTTCTACTGTAAGTTCCTTTCCTGCTTCCACACAATTGATGCATTTGTGTTCAGCACCGTGGTACATAAAGGTACGCTTAATATCTTCCATATGAGAAATCGCAACAATATAGCCAATAAAAATTGCTATTCTAAGGATTCCTTCTATTAGGGCAATTAATGTCTGAGATTGAATGTATTTGTTTAGTCCCAAAGAAATAAAATATGGCAATGCAAAAAATATACCAAGAGCAAGGACAAAGGAAACCACCAATGTTCCACCCATTTCTGCTTTTTCTTTACGCTCAAGTTTCTTAAGCTCAGCATCAGTCAACGTAGATTTATCTACAGACTCCTCTTCATCTTCAAAAAAACTAGCTGAGTACATAAGAGTGCTGAGTCCTATCACAAGGGAATCAAAGAATGAAACAACGCCTCTGATAATAGGAATCTTGTGCCATATGTTATTTATATCTTTTGTGTTTTTTACATCAACAGCAATATCATTGTCAGGCTTTCTGACTGCCACGGCATATTTATTGCCGTTTCGCATCATAACACCTTCCATTACAGCCTGACCACCTATACCCGAATACTTCATATACTTCCTGTCCTAATCCGCTGGTTACGCTCTCAAGCCTAAGATATTCCTTCCGTTCGCTAACATGCTCACTTCAGGAACACTTAGAGCTTGATATCTACCAGCTCATATAAATTCCAAATAATTATTCGCATCCGTGTTTACGGTTATACGAAATAAAGGGCTGAGACGAAAAATCTCAACCCTTAAATGTCCATAAAGTAAACTACTTTGCGTCAATACCATACTTCTTATTGAACTTGTCAATACGTCCACGAGCCTGTGTAGCTTTCTGCTGGCCTGTGTAGAATGGATGACACTTTGAACAAATTTCTACGTGGATGCTTTCCTTTGTAGAACCTGTAACAAATGTGTTACCGCAGTTACATGTAACTGTAGCCTGGTAATAATCTGGATGGATACCCTGTCTCATTTAATTTCACCTCTCATTTAATAATGTTTACAATTTCCAACTGTAATTAAATGCTGTTTAAATGCGAGGTCTCGCATTTCATCCCGATTAACAGCTCTATAACTATATCATCAGTTCATTAGTATGTCAAGTATGGAATCAAACACTTCCTCACTACGAACCTTCCAGTTGTTACAAAGAGTCTCTGCCTGTTCCTTAGTTGCAACGTGGAAACTGATATCCAGTGTAGGAACATCATTTTCAGTAACTCTAAGTTGAACTACATAACCGCCTCTATCGGCCTTGAAATAAGTAGCTCTATAAGAGTTTTCTTCTTTCATTGTGATAGAATTAGCCTTTAAATATTTGTTAATATCCTTTGATAAAGCAACTGTAATTTTGTCTTTGAATAACTCAAGTGTTTTTCTGCCCTCTTCAGTGATTGAATAGGTTGTATTATTATGGTCAGATTTGGAAGAAATAAGACCTGCTTCCTCATCATCACTAATAGCCTGTTGGGCTGTAAAATAATCAGTCAAATCGCCATCCAAAAAGAAATCTGTAATTTGACTATTACTAAGCGGGAAACCACTTCGATTAAGTAATTCTAGTATTGTGATTTTATATATCATGGTTGGTTCAGCCATGGTATCCCTCCTTTACGTATAGATATTGCTTTTAGGTGTAGATAATTCTCAACCTAAAGATACTCAGGTTAACTATGTTATTCAAAAGGTACTACGAAGCGGCCAGCACTTAGCGAAGCTCCGCTGAGCTTAGTACTGCTGCCAGCTGAGAGTAGCGAGAGCGTGCCGCTGAATAATATAGTTAACCTGAGTATCTGTAAATTTTAATTAAACTAACGCTCTAATAGCATTAGCGACAGCCACAGCTACACGTGGATCAAAAGCTTCTGGCAAAATGAACTCGTCAGAAAGCTGCTCATCAGAAACAAGTCCAGCAATAGCTTTTGCTGCAGCAAGCTTCATTTCTTCTGTGATTGCAGTTGCTCTAGCCTCAAGTGCTCCTCTAAAGATGCCTGGGAATGCAACTACATTGTTTACCTGATTAGGAAAATCAGAACGGCCTGTACCAACAACACGAGCGCCAGCAGCTTTTGCCTCATCTGGCATAATCTCTGGTGTAGGATTTGCCATAGCGAAAAGAATTGAATCCTTTGCCATTGATGCAACCATTTCCTTTGAAACAATACCTGGTGCAGAAACACCAACAAATATGTCTGCCCCAACTAAAGCGTCAGCAAGTGTACCCTTTTCATGAGAAAGATTTGTTACCTTTGTCATTTCCTTCTGCATCCAGTTAAGGTTAGGGTACTCTGGACCAATTATGCCTTCACGATCACACATTGTAACATTCTTGAATCCGTAAGTAAGAAGTAACTTTGTGATAGCAACGCCTGCAGAACCAGCGCCATTAACAACAACTTTACAATTTTCTTTTTCTTTGCCAACAACCTTTAAAGCATTGATAATTCCAGCAAGAACTACAATAGCTGTTCCGTGCTGGTCGTCATGGAATACAGGAATATCTAATTCCTTTTTCAATCTCTCCTCAATCTCAAAGCAACGAGGAGCTGAAATATCTTCAAGATTAATTCCTCCAAATGTAGGAGCGATAGCTTTTACTGCTGCCACTATTTCATCTGGATCCTGAGTATCTAAAACGATAGGGAATGCATTGACACCACCAAACTCTTTAAATAAAACGCATTTACCTTCCATAACAGGCATTGCTGCCAAAGGGCCAATATTTCCAAGTCCCAGAACTGCTGAACCATCTGAAACTACTGCTACTGTATTTGATTTAATAGTGTAGTTATATGCTTCTTCACTGTTTTCAGCAATTATACGACATGGTGCTGCAACACCTGGTGTATATGCAATGGATAAGTCCTCTCTATTTTTGACTGGTGCCTTTGAAACGGTTTCAATTTTACCGTTCCACTGTTTGTGTAAGAATACCGCTGTTTCGTCTACTGATGCCATCATGCTCTCCCTTCTCAATCCACTAAATTACTCTTTTTCTGATAATCATATCTATATATTCATCATTACTCTTGGTATGAGCGAACATATTCAAAATAGTCTCAACGGCATCTTCTCTTCGTGCACCGTTGATTGCTTTTCTCATAATCTCCATAGCATCTAATTCTTTTTGTGAAAGAAGTAGATCCTCTCGACGAGTACCAGAACCTGTAATATCGACAGCTGGGAAAATTCTCTTTTCAGATAGCTTTCTATCGAGGATAAGTTCCATGTTACCTGTTCCCTTAAATTCCTCGAAAACAACGTCGTCCATCTTTGAACCAGTTTCAACAAGAGCTGTAGCAAGAATTGTAAGACTGCCACCCTCTCTCATATTTCTCGCTGCACCAAAGAATTTCTTTGGCATGTGCAATGCTGCTGGATCAAGACCACCAGAAAGTGTACGTCCAGATGGTTGAACTGTAAGGTTGTATGCACGAGCAAGTCTTGTAATGGAATCAAGAAGAATCATAACATCCTGTCCATGCTCAACAAGTCTCTTTGCTCTTTCAATAACCATCTCAGAAACACGCTTATGATGTTCTGGGCTCTCATCAAATGTAGAATATATAACCTCAACATTCTTGCTGTTTCTCATAGTGTCCTTCATATCTGTAACTTCCTCAGGACGTTCATCGATAAGCAGAATGATAAGATGCATATCTGGATGGGAATAATTAACAGATGTGGCAACTTCCTTAAGAAGTGTTGTTTTACCAGCCTTTGGCTGAGAAACGATCATACCACGCTGTCCCTTTCCAATTGGGCTAACCAAATCAACAATTCTCATAGCAACTGAACTACGCTGACGTTCAAGTCTGATTCGTTCATTTGGGAAAATAGGTGTAAGGTCCTCAAAATTAGGACGCTTAGTTGCAGCTTCTGGAGAATAATTGTTGATAGTGTCAATTATCATAAGTGCTGCAAACTTGTCAGTTGGGTTATTAAAACGCTTTTTACCAACAATTATATCGCCGGTTTTAAGGTTAAATTTCTTAATTTGTGACTGAGAAACATAAACATCCTCAGTACCTGGCATATAGTTATCGCAACGAATAAAACCAAATCCATCGCCCATTACCTCTAAGATTCCACTAGCAGGAATTAGGCCATCAGTTGGAATATCTGTTGGAATTTCTCTCTTTTCTTCATGTGCTCTATCAACCTTTTCAGGTCTTTCTTGCTTTTCAGCTGTAGCATGCGCTGACTCTGAGGTCTTTGTTCTACGAACTGTTCTAGTTCTCTCAGCCTTTTCAGTTTTTTCAGTATTCTCAGCTTTTTCAGCCTTTTCAGTATTAGCATTTGCTGCATCAATTTCGTCCTGTGCAAGCATAGCTTCTACTAACTCAGCCTTTTTCATAGAGGATGCGCCTTTTATTCCCCTAGCCTTTGCCAAGTCTCGTAAAACGGTAACCGCTAAACTCTCATATTTTTCTCTCATCTAACTCTCCTTATTACTAATTAAACATTAAGTGTGGAATTAAAAGTCGAATCGACTATTGAACTAAACTTCGATGATAAAATATTATATACTCAAATTTTAATTCTGTCTACGCTTAATGTTTAAGCAAACTTTTTAGACTTCTTTTCAAAGTAGCTTTCCACATTACCAACTGGAATTGGCTTTGCAAATCTGTAGCCTTGAATATATTCAAACCCAAGTTTAATTGACAATTCTTCCTGTTTTTGATTTTCAACTCCCTCAACTAACACAACCATGCCATGATTTTTAAATACTTCTACCATGTTTTTGATAAGCTGCATAAGAATCGGATCATCCTCAGACTTGTAAAGCAAAGTCTTGTCGAATTTTATTGTTTTGAATGGCAAGCTGACAATTCTTTCAAGATTTGAATATCCTGTGCCAAAATCATCTAGGTAAAAATGAATTCCTGCAGCATTAAACTCTTGCATATTATGAGCAATAGCCTCAATTTCATCATTGGTCATTGTCTCAGTCATTTCCAATCTGATTTTGTTACATGAAATACCATTCATTTGTATTATTTCGATTAATTCGTCATGTAGATCATAATCCATAAACTCTGAAAGAGATACATTAACAGATACTGCTTCAAAATTGTAATAGTCTTGTATCTCATATATCTTTTTGCATACCTTATTAAGAATAATCCTTGTAAGAGTGTGAACGCAGCCAACCTTCTCTGCTAGAGGAATAAATACATCCGGTTGAACAATCGTGCCATCAACATCTAGCCTCATTAGAGCTTCTGCATTTCTGTAGTCATTATTAGCCACATCGTAAATAGGTTGAACAAAAACTATTACTCTTGGATCATTCAAATCATCCTGATTTCTGATGTCGACAATACATTTTTCAATATGTCGTCTATCCTTGTAACGGGCGTAATCCTGCGCTGTCGCCTCATAACAATTAGACTTCTTTAAGGTCTCATGTTCAAACAAAAAGCCTATGTATGTATCAAGTGCGTCAACATTTTTTATTGAATCAGCATCATCAATAACTATCATATTGTACTCAGGTCTGTTGGAGAATTCCCAATTCATCATCGCTTCATCAAGTCTTCGCTTTAAAAAAGTTGTAGTCTGACGATTAAGAGCATCTGATTTATGTTCCAATATAATAGCAATGGTATAATCATTTATCTGATAAGCATAGGATTTATTATTGCGCTCCTCCATGCTTCTAATTTCCGTGGACAAACGTCTTTTCACAATATCCATCAGCTCGATATTGTCTACAATTTCAAGCCTTGGAAATTTAATACAAATCACCTTAAAGCTCTTATTTTTATTTCTAAGAGTCTGGAAGTGAGATTGAAAAGCCATTTTATTTTGGCAACCAGTAACCTCGTCAAATAGAATACTGTGAAAAATAATATAGCAAAGAATAAATGGCAGTACATATGTGACGCTCAAAAATACATATCTAGGATTAAATACCTGAACAATCAAAAGAACTATCTCAAGCGGCACAAACAAGCCAATATATTTCATAAAAATTTTAGGTATACCTCTTCTATTTATGATAATTGATGAGGTAACCAAAGCAATCTCTATTAACGCCATATAGATATTCACATTAAAAAGAGAAGTGAATCTATATTCAGCATCTACTATTTCAACATAGCTGTCTGATAAGTAAACAGCTCCAACGACAACCGCATAAACTGAAGCAAATATAATATTAGTGATATTTAAAATATCCATATTTTCTCTTTGCTTCAAGCTCAAAAGATGTATGTATGAAAACAAATGTGTGAGTATACCAAGATAAGTGACATAGTAGAACATCACTATAATCCTAAAGATAACACCCTGAATTGATGTAGAAATATTTATAAAATAAATACAACCTACATGCAAAAGAATATTAACAACAGATATGATCTGACCATAAAAGACGACAGAAAACACAGCGGTCTGCCTAGGACGGCTGACCACTGTTAAGTACAAAATTGAAATCGCTATTAAAAACATAACTTCTTCTGCCGCTATGTTAAAGCCATTTAGAATCATAACAAATTCTGCCTCGTGTAATTTAATATATGCTATTCCTGCAAAGACTCCATAATAGCTGGAATAAGCTGCTTCTTTCGAGATACAACTCCCTTTAATAGATAGCTCTCTGCAGCAACAGGCATTCTAAATGCATCGGCAATTATTTTATCGGCCTCCCCGCCAACGAATAGAAGCTCTGTTGATTCTTCAAGAATATCTGTAAGCATAACAAAGATAGCATTGAGCTCTGAATCATTGTTAAGCACAGTATTCATGTATTCTTGTAAATCTTTTTTGATTGAATTTAGCTGGCTCTTTGAAATTGAGCTTACCTGAGCCACACCAAATTTGATATCTCCACTTGTAAAAATCTTGTAATCCTGGTGGAAAATCTGATCTGCTGTACGGTCCTTAAAGTCACTGCCTGCCTCAAACATAGAAGTAGCCAATTCCTTAACATCAACTCCAGCAATATCAGCAAGTTTTCTTGCCTGTCTCTCATCCACTGGTGTACATGTAGGAGATCTAAACATTAATGTATCTGAAAGAATAGCTGAACAAAGAATTCCAGCGATATCCTTTGGAATATCAATATTTCTCTCATCATACATAAGAGACACTATAGTAGCTGTAGAACCTAAAGGCTGATTTCTAAATAAAATAGGTGAAACAGTCTCCAGTGAACCTAATCTATGGTGATCAATAATCTCAAGAACCTCTGCCTGTTCAATACCATCAACAGCCTGAGATTTCTCATTATGATCAACTAAGATAACTCTCTTCTTTTGCATATTTAAAAGCAAACGACGAGAAACCATGCCTACATAATGTCTATTTTCATCGAGGATTGGGAAATCTCGATGTCTAACAGTTTTCATAATATCTCTAACATCATCAACATAATCATCAAGTTCGAAGCTGATTATGTCGTCAGTCTTCATAAACTGACGAATTGGCATAGACTGATGAATAAGTCTAGCAACTGTAAATGTATCGTATTCTGTAGTAATCAATACACACTGATGCTCCTCAGCAGCAGCTACTACACTATCATCTACTGAACTAGCACCACAAACAACAAGGCAACTACATCCAGCTTCGATACAAATAAGCTGACGCTCTGTAATATTACCAACAATAGCTAAATCATCACGATTGATATCTTCTTTAAGATCCTCTCTGTTGTTGGATGCAATAACTACTGCGCCCTTAACAAAATATGCGTGAGAGTTTCCTGTAACTAAATTACCATTTAAGGTAGAAATAATATTGCTATACTGTGTACGTGCTCTAGACAAAATATTATTGTCATAAACATCCATATATGAATATGCAATATCACCATTTACAATTACGCCTTCGAGCTTTCCAGTCTTGGCAATAACTGGAAGTGTAACAACGTCTCTATTAAGCATAATTTCCCATGCTTTTTTAAGAGAAATATGTCCATCTACGCCCTCAAGTCGTCTGTATTCAATATCCATTAGCTGTGCGCCAACATCAGAAACTGTCTCTGGCTCAGGAATATTGAATCTCTGCAATACATAACGAGTCTCTTCATTAAGTGAACCCGCCTTTTTTGCAATATATGTATCACTTTCTGTGATTGTGTTTTTTAAATGCGCGTATGCTATAGCTGCGCAAATACTATCGGTATCTGGATTCTTGTGTCCGATAACAAAAACATTATTTGGCATAAGCCCTCCATAATCTAACCTTCACTCAAGGGTTAAAAAATGCCAAGTGATATAATAAACGAAGCAATTGAAACACCCATTGTGAGTAAAAGTAATATAATAATAACTACTGAAAATTTCTTTAAAGAGCTGTAATGTTCCAATGCTTTTACTGCCTGTTCTTCGCTGTTGTCATGTTCTTTAAGCAAATCTTGAATCAAACGATATAGATGCACTGACTCAGAGTGAGTCTTTTCTGATAACTCACTTTGAATTGTATCTAAACCATCAGAAACACTACGCAACGTATCCTGAAGATTTCTATTGTGCTCTTCATAAGACTCTTGATTATCGCTCACCTGACCCTTTATGTCAATCTCAAGTTGATCCATATTGGTTTTAACAACCTGCATCATTCTATCTACTTGAGTCTCAACATCTGCTACGAGGCTGTCGGCTTCCTCTTGTTTTTTGCTAAGTTCATCCTGAAGCTTAACATTTATTGCTTCTTTTTCTTTAACTAAAGCTTCAAGCTCTGCAGCCTTTTGCTCTTTTGCTGCAATAAGCTGCTGAAGCTGTGTAGCCTTATCTCTAAACGCATCTATCTGCGCTATTAATAAATCTTCACCATTATCTAGTGTCTGTGGAGCCGGTTCTTCAGGCTTTTCTGCATTAGAAATTTCTAACTCTTTGTAATCTGCTCCCTCAACATTCACTTTTTCCATAGCACATCTCCTCCCATTTAGAATGTAAACTTGTCAGCGAAATATGCGTCTAAGTCTGCGATAGCAATTCGCTCCTGTTCCATGGAATCACGGTGGCGAACTGTTACCATATGGTCTGTTTCAGACTCAAAATCGTATGTGATACAGAATGGTGTACCAATTTCATCCTGTCTACGATATCTCTTTCCGATGTTTCCTCTATCATCGAATTCACAGTTGTACTTCTTAGAAAGCTCTTCGAAAATCTTCTCCGCACCCTCGTTAAGCTTCTTAGAAAGTGGAAGGACACCAATCTTAACTGGTGCAAGTGCTGGATGGAAATGAAGAACTGTACGTACGTCGCTTCTCTCCTCGTCACCGATTTCTTCCTCATCATAAGCTGCACAGAGGAATGCAAGAACAACTCTGTCAGCACCAAGTGATGGCTCGATTACATATGGAAGATATTTTTCATTGAGCTCATCATCAAAGTATGTAAGATCCTGACCTGAAACATTCTGGTGCTGTGTAAGGTCATAATCTGTACGACTAGCGATACCCCAAAGCTCGCCCCAACCAAATGGGAATAAGAACTCGATATCAGTTGTACCAGTTGAGTAGAATGAAAGCTCCTCTGGATCGTGGTCACGAAGACGCATCTCATCCTCCTTAATACCAAGTGAAAGTAACCAATCACGACAGAAGCCTCTCCAGTACTGGAACCACTCATCCTGTGTACCTGGCTTGCAGAAGAATTCAAGCTCCATCTGCTCAAACTCACGTGTACGGAATGTGAAGTTACCTGGTGTAATCTCATTACGGAATGACTTACCAATCTGGCCAATACCGAATGGAACCTTCTTACGAGATGTACGCTGAACATTTTTGAAGTTTACAAAAATACCCTGCGCTGTCTCTGGACGAAGGTAAACTGTATTTTTAGCATCCTCAGTAACACCCTGGAATGTTTTAAACATAAGGTTAAATTCACGAATGTCTGTGAAGTTGTGCTTGCCACATGTAGGACATGGAACATTGTTGCTTTCGATGAATTCCTTCATCTCATCCTTGCTCCATCCATCTACTGAAGATTTGAGCTCAATGTTATTCTCAGCTGCAAAATCTTCAATAATTTTGTCAGCTCTGAATCTCTCGTGACACTCTTTACAATCCATAAGAGGATCTGAGAATGAACCAAGATGTCCAGATGCAATCCATGTCTGTGGATTCATAAGGATAGCACAATCAACACCAACGTTGTATTTGTTCTCCTGGACGAATTTCTGCCACCAAGCTTTTTTTACGTTGTTCTTGAGTTCTACACCGAGGTTACCATAATCCCAAGTGTTAGCAAGACCGCCGTAAATTTCTGAACCTGCGTAAACAAAGCCTCTCGCTTTAGCAAGAGCAATAATTTTGTCCATTGATTTTTCCATTTTAATTATTTCCTCTCTTATATTTATTCTACGCTGTAAATGATATATACCAACTCTGTGGAATCTTCATTTCCATCAGCCGGAGAAATCTTAATAGTATTATCTGCAATAACTTCTGTATCTGAGTCCGAAACATAGTCGATTGTGCCTGGCACTACAACTACTACATTCTCACTAACTACAGCAACTCTTTTGCCTGCAAATGCTGTATCTGCATCTACATTCTGCCCCTCGCCCTTTGTGGCGTCATTGACTGCGGCAAAAGTATTGTTGAAGGTATAACCAGCTGCTATTGCATTTTCATATGTATCATTATATGTCTGATATGATGTAGCTGAGCTATATGCATCTGCATCTACATATGAAGTTCTTACATAGCTTTTATTATCTGAAACAGATATTTTCTCAACTGAAACAGCTTCACTGCCATAAGCATCATTGAAGCTAGCAACATTTTCTTCTACAAAATCTTCTAATGAAGATTTGTCATATACATCTGTGTCAAAATCCACTATTTCCTCAAATACTACTCCACCATTCTCTTTAAAGGTAATGGTAGATGTATCCGCTACGCTGCCAGCTCCAGCAAAGAAGCCAACCAGCTTTGTGATCAAAAATATAATTAATGCTAATAATAGAGCACAGCCTGCACCGAATATAATACGATTTCGCATAACCTGTCTCTGTCTTTTTCTTCTACGAGCCTCCTGCAATTCTCTAGAAGCCCTCCCCTGAGTGGTCCTGTTCTGAGCAGGTCTGCTACCGGCATTTCGGCTCCTCATGCCTGTAGAACGACTTCCAGATTTAATGTCTGTCATAAAAATTCCTCACTCTTATACTTATGCGACATATAGTTTAATCTATAACTCGCCAAAATTCTAGTCAATTCTTCTTCAGTTTCCTCATTCAACACAAAAGTATACAACTTTTCTATCTTCGAGGAAACTATGAATTGCATAGTATATAAAGTAGAATTGCTTATCTCCACCCCAGATTCTAATTCGCCACAGGAGCTACATATCATCCCATGATGTTTGATAGAAAACAATTTGAGATTTTCAGTAGTTTTGCACTTCATGCATTGAAATACATTAGGATATTCACCATCAATAACCCAAGTTTTCAAGTCGTAAATATTTCTCAACAATCTATTAGTAAATTTCCCAGACTCAAGCGCCTTAAGACTTTGGTACAGAAGCGCTAATCTAGGTGTCTCATCAACACCTTCGACAGCTCTAAAATCTGCAACCTCAAGAAAATAGGAGCCCAAACAAACCTTATCGTAATCCGTTGCAAGGTCTCTAAAATAATTTGAAATATTAGCCCTACTGAGATGATAGGAATTTTTTCCTTCGAAAGCCTCAAAAGTACCAAAGCAAAATGGCGAGCATGCAGCAACAAGTGAATTATTAGGACGTCTGGCGCCTTTTGCAAAGGCTGTAACCCTACCAGCTTCTCTAGTAAGAATAACAAGCCTCTTATCAAACTCACCTACATCTGAGCTAGATAAAACAATTCCCGTAATGGTCACAAGTCCCATCTATTAAATGTCCTCTTTTTTGTATCCAAAGTTTTTCAACTCATAGTCAGATTCACGCCAATCCTTTTTAACCTTAACAAAAAGCTTAAGATTAACCTTGGCATCTAAAAGCTTCTCTATTTCATAACGAGCGTTTGTGCCGATTTTCTTAATCATTGCACCGCCCTTTCCAATGATTATTCCCTTGTGAGAAGTCTTTTCACAAACGATAGTAGCCTCAATGTCCCAAAGGGCCTTTTTGCCTGGACGTTCCTTCATGGAATCAATCACTATTGCAATACCATGTGGTACCTCATCATTTAAAGCGTGAAGAGATTTTTCTCTGATTATTTCAGCAGCAATCTCTCTCAAGGTCTGATTTGTAACCGTCTCCTCATCATAGAAGGCAGGCCCCTCTGGAAGATGCTTAAATATGGTAGAAAGTAAGTCATCACAGCCCTCACCATGAAGAGCAGAAACAGGAACCACCTCTATAAAATCGCACAAGTCTTTGAATGCCTGAATTGTCTCTCCAACTTTTGCGCCATCGGCCATGTCGATTTTGTTGATAACTAAGATTACTGGTGCTTCTGCTGTTGATAACAGCTCTGCAATTTTCTTGTCACCTGCACCAACCTTTGTGTCAGGTTCAATAAGCCAAAGAATCAAATCAACATCATTGATTGTGCTCTTTGCAGCTGTCATCATATATTCTCCAAGCTTGTTTTTAGCTTGGTGCATACCAGGTGTATCAAGGAATACAATCTGCCCCACATTCTCGTCAGTGTATACAGTCTGTATTCTGTTTCTAGTTGTCTGTGGCTTATTGCTAGTAATTGCAATTTTCTGCCCAATGATGTGATTCATCAATGTACTTTTGCCAACGTTTGGTCTTCCAACTATAGTTACAAAACCTGATTTAAAAGCTTCACTCATAATAAATTCCTCTACTTAGGCTGTCACGGAAACAAACCTTAGTATTTCTCATCTCGACTAAAAATGTCTCGATTGAGAAATCTAAGAGCTTGTTTCCTACAGCCTCATAAAAATTATAACTATTTTACTCCGCTTGTTACATTAACAAGCCTCATCTAACTAATATAATGACTCTATATTTGTAAACAACGACTTGTTTGCCTCTATAGTGTCCTCATTTCCTATAACACAAATGTATCTCTGATCAAGAGCTGCCTCAACTGGCTCTGCCAATGCTTGGATATCTTCAACAGTGGCATCAAGAACCTCATCACGAGTCTTTTGTATATCCTCATATGTGATGCCTGACATGTAAAAGCTAAGACCTCTAAGTCCTCTCTGAGAAGGAGTCAATGGTGTATCCATTCCGCTGATTGTTCCGATAATATATTTAGTCATATCGCGCTCATCAGCCTCGAAGTTTCTAAGATATTCTCCTGTCTTTTCATATACATTAAGTGTCTCCGATAAATTAGGATCACGATATGAAACGAGAACCAAATCTCCTTGACGTCCAGAATTCATGCTACATCCATAAGCTCCACCCTGAACTCTAACCTTAATCCATAAGTAATCATAGCCTAAGATTGTATTTAAAAGTCTGAACGCTCCATTGTATTTAAATCCTGCTTTAACAAAATCTCCAGCCATTGCAACATACTGAATTTGAGATGCATCTTTAAGAGCTTCCTTCACTGGATGAATTTCAAACTCGGTGTCATCAGAATCAAAATCCATATGCTGTTGATTTAGTCTAGGTCTAATGTCATCAGCTAATCTCTTAGCTTGAGTAAGTACCTCTACCTTTCCAGTAGATGAAATTATAAATCTATCCACCGAGAAAATAATCTGCACCAGTTTATTCAATCTAGATATAATATCTGCTTTCTTAGCTTCAAAATTCTCCTCTAAATCAACTAAGAATCGATAGAACTCAACGCCATTTGCAAGGTCTGCAAGCTTTGCTTTTTTAGAAAATCCTGCTCGCGCTCTTGTAGCAGCTACCACATTGCCTCTAGAATTAAGCGTAACTTCCATGTGGGATTTCTCGGCAGTAATAAGCTCTTTAAGTCTCTTTTCATCTGAGAAATCTGTATTCAGAATCATTTCAAGTGCCAAATCTCTGGCAGCATCAGCCTCATCATAGATGAACTTTGAACGAACCTCAAAAGTAATTTTGTACTGGTCATGTGTATTGAATACCTCGTGTACCGCTGTGTTTGTAGTGATACCACCAGTATGCAAGTACATCTCATTTGTATAATCAGTGTATGTATAATTCTTAGTGTTAAATAATCCTAAGAATCTTTCCAATAACGAAACGTATGGAATGTCAGTAAGTGTCACATCACTGATATCAAACACCATGTTGAAATAGTGAATTCCGTTTGTTCTAACCTTGTGATGAAGAATAGTCACACCATCCACATCATGAACTGCTAAATCTATTGGGCGTGCTTTCCTAGTCAAATCAAAACGACTTAGCATTGGGATTTTAGCCAAATCATTTTTAGAGCTAGGTGTCTGTTGATATTCTTTAAGGTATGCTGTATGCTCAACAATTTCCTGAATCTCTTCAGCTGTCATCTGTGCTTTTTTGGCAGCTAGCTTGTTTTTCAGTTCGTTGTCATCTACACTAGTAAGTCCCTTAACTGGTCTTAGGGTAACAATTGATTTGTGATTGTTTGAAAGCAAATAAACATCGGCAATATAATCAAATAACCCATTCTCAACTCTAGATTTAATTTTATTCAATACCTCTACTGCATGAAGGTGAAGGAATGGTCTATTCTTATCATATAACCAGCTGTCAAGAAGCTGTAAACCAATAATCAATCCCTTTGGTGCACTACCAAAATCTAACTCTCTGGCTCTAAACTGTTCACCATTAATTGCTGCGAATAATGTTTTGTGGTCAATACTATTTTTAATTACATCTCTAAGAGTATTCTCAATAATCTCGACAAATTTATCTCTATCTTCTTCGTTAGCACCGCGTGCCACAACAGAGAAATACATTTGTCTCTGCGATGATTCCAAGGAGCACTCTACGTCCTCAGCAATATCTGCATCAATCAAAGCCTTATATAAAGGTGCGCCTGGAGCTGAAACCAATGCATAATTAAGAATATCAAAAGCCCTATACATATTTGGATCAAGAACATCACCTATACATACGTTATATGACAAATACGCATTGTTCTTAGTGTCTTGATCTGCCGAGATTGAATAGTCTATAGTTTTGACTACTGGCTTATCAAATGGCTTTTGCATCTGAATCTCAGAATCAACCTCAAGGTAATCATAGTGGCGAAGATATTTTTTATCCAAATACTCCAATAATTCATCGATATCCACATCACCATAAACATAGATATATGAATTGCTAGGGTGATAATATTTGCTGTGGAAAGCAAGGAAATCCTCATAAGTAAGAGTTGGAATAACCTTTGGGTCACCACCTGACTCAATTGAATATGTAGTGTCAGGGAATAACGAATTTAATATCTGACGGGCAAGCACATCATCTGGTGAAGAATATGCACCCTTCATTTCGTTATAAACCACACCATTAATAGTCAAATCGCTTTCAGGAGTCTCCATCTCATAATGCCAGCCCTCCTGCTCGAAAATCTCTCTATATTTGTAAATATTTGGATGGAAAACTGCATCCATATAAACATCTATAAGATTCATGTAGTCAGCATCATTTGTGCTGGCAATAGGGTAAACTGTTTTGTCAGGATAAGTCATTGCATTTAAGAATGTATTAAGACTACCCTTTACCAATTCTACGAATGGGTCCTTTACTGGATATTTATCAGAGCCGCAAAGAACTGTATGCTCTACGATATGAGCAACACCTGTAGAATCCTTAGGTGGTGTTCTAAATCCTATATAAAATACTTTGTTATCGTCGTCGTTTGAAATGAAACAAATTCTAGCTTTTGTTTTCTTGTGTTCGAAGATAAAGCCTAATGAATCAATCCCCTCTAGCTTTTCTTCTTTTAATAATTCGTATGCCTTATTCAAAATCTTTCTCCTTTATGTGAACGTCTAACTGGTTGAAGCAGATATTAATACCTGCCTTATCAAATTTATCTTTTATTTCCTCTAAGACGTCCCATTTTGTATCCCAATAATATTCTGTCTCTATCCAAAATCTAAGCCCGATTTGAACTGCACTATCTCCCAATTCAGAAACGAACACTTTTATTGGTTCATCGGTAATACGATGATCCTGTTGCTCTGCAATACTAAGCATAATCTCTTTTGCCTTTTTTATATCAGAATCATAGCTAATGCCAACAGTCTCATTAAACATTCTTCTGGTAACAGAAGTACAGTTTGTAATAGAGGTTGCAGATATAGTTCCATTTGGTATCTGAACCAAACGTCCATCTATCATTTTGAGAGTAGTGTAAATGATGTTAATTCTCTCGACTGTACCCTCTCTGTTAGTAGAATGCTCAATAATATAGTCTCCGACTCTAAATGGATGCATCAAAAGAATTAGCACGCCTCCGGCGAAATTTGAAAGAGCGCCTTGCAATGCAAGACCAATTGTAACACCAAGACCTGCAACAGCTGCAGAAATAGATGTGGTAGTAATACCGAAGAGTCCCAAGATGATACTAAGCAAAATAATATAGCAAATCCATCTAAGAACAGACTCTAAGAAGGTCTCAACTCCAGTGTCAAAACTATGCCTTTCCATGGCTTTATGGAAAAGCTTGATAATGCCCTTGATAACCTTAGTTCCTATGAAAAAAACTACGAGTGCTAAAACAACACACCAAGCAAAACTCCAAAGCTTTGGTATAACTTTCTCAATTTGTTGCTGTAGCATACCTGTTTTAACATCCTCTACAATTGTCTCTGGCGAAGCCAATTCGCCCTCTGTTGCTAACAAAAGCATGTCTTATCCTCCCGTCATTACAATCCGTAATATTATAGCACAGTGGTAATAAAAAAACATCTTGTTAGTGGCATATGAAATCTCCTTTTTACCAATAAAAAAGGACGGCAAGCCGTCCTAATAATTATTATCAAATCCTATGAATAAACAAACCACTTCTAAGCTTAGGTTCAAACCATGTAGATTTTGGTGGCATGAGAAGCCCTGCATCAGCTACAGCAAAAAGCTCCGAAATGCTTGTAGGATACATTGCAAACGCAATCTTGCAATCCAGCTTACAGCGCCGTTCAAGCTCCTCTAAGCCCCTGATTCCACCAACGAAATCGATTCTATCACTAGTTTTTGGGTCTTCTATTCCAAGAAGAGGCTCAAGCACAAGATTCTGAAGCAATGATACATCTAGTCCTTCCACAGGGTCATCAACCATATGCTCCTCTTTAACCTGGCAAAGATACCATGTTCCTTCTAAGAGCATACTCCATTGACCTTTGGTTTCAGGTCTAATCGGAGAATCTGAAGTCTTAATAATATCGACAATAGTATCTAATTCCTCTAGCAATTCCTCCGGTGCCATTCCATTCAAATCCTTGACCACACGATTATAGTCATAGATTTTTAGCTCGTCATCGGGGAACAAAACAGAAAGAAAATAATTGAACTCTTCCTTTCCTGTGTAGCCAGGATTCTCTTCCCTTCTTTTAAGTCCTACCTTTACTGCACTTGCAGCTCTATGGTGTCCATCTGCAATATAAATGCTGTCCATTTTATCAAATGCAGATTTAATAATCGCCTTAGACATCATATCATCAATAACCCAGCAGCGATGACCGATCCCATCTTCTGCCACAAAATCATATACAGGTTTTCTAGTCTTCATTTTTGAAACCACACTAGAAATAGATTCATCATGTCGATATGCCAAAAAAATTGGTCCTGTTTGTGCACTACATGTATCCACATGATTGATTCTATCCTGCTCTTTATCAGCCCTTGTATTCTCATGCTTTTTGATTACTGAATTAACATAGTCATCTATAGACGCACATGCCACAATACCTGTTTGGGAGCGTCCATCCATAGTCAACTCATAGAGGTAGTAAAATGCTTCATTATCCTGTATAAATCTTCCTTCTGCTATCCACTGATTTAGCATTTCTGCCGCCTTGTTATAAACAGCAGACGAATACATATCTACATCAGGAGCAAATTGAGTTTCTGGTCTATCTATTGCTAAAAACGACCTTGGTTGCTCCTTTACTTTTTCATAAGCCTCTGTTCTGCTATAAACATCATAAGGAAGGGCTGCTATTACAGCAGCCTCTTCCTTTGATGGACGTATTCCTTTAAAAGGTATTACATGCGCCATTATTTAACCACCCTCACTTTAATAACACCATCAACCTTCTCAATTTCCTCAATTACACTCTGCGCTGGCTTTGTGCCAAGATCAAGAAGTGTATAAGCATAGTCCCCACGGCTCTTGTTAGTCATATCTTCAACGTTTACATTCTCGTTGCCAAGAATTGTTGTAAATGAAGCAATAAGACCTGTTTTATTCTTGTGAAGAATAGCTACGCGAGATGCAGCTGTGCAAATTCCCATATCACAATCAGGATAATTTACAGAGTGGCAAATATTACCATTCTCCATGTAATCCATTACCTCTTTAACAGCCATAACTGCGCAGTTATCCTCAGCTTCTTCTGTAGATGCACCAAGGTGTGGTGTACAGATTACCCCTGGCTTTCCTGCAGTTGTTGGATTAGCAAAATCTGTAACGTATTTACGTACTTTGCCTGCCTCTATAGCATTAAGTACAGCTTCTTCATCAACAAGAAGGTCACGAGCAAAGTTAAGAATAACAACGCCCTTCTTCATCATCTGAACTGCTTCTTTATTAATCATGCCCTTAGTTGCATCAACAAGAGGTACATGGACAGTAATGAAATCACATTCTCTATAGATGTCTTCTACGTTTGTTACGTGCTTTACATTACGAGAAAGATTCCAAGCTGCATTAACAGAAATATATGGATCATATCCAAGTACTTCCATACCAATACGATTTGCATCATTAGCAACCTTTACACCAATAGCGCCAAGGCCAATAACACCAAGCTTTTTACCAGCTATCTCAGTACCGGCAAAGGCTTTCTTAGCCTTTTCAGCAGTCTTGCCAATGTTTTCATCCCCCTGGTTGTCAAGTACCCAGTTAATTCCACCTACAATATCACGGCTTGCTAAAAGCATTCCAGCAAAAACAAGCTCCTTTACACCATTAGCATTAGCACCTGGTGTATTGAAAACTACAATTCCTTCCTCAGCACACTTATCAAGAGGAATATTATTAACGCCTGCACCTGCACGAGCAATACACTTAAGATTATTTCCAAGCTCCATATCATGCATAGCAGCTGAGCGAACTAAGCATGCCTCAGCATCGCTAATATTCTCAACTTTTTTGTAATCTGTGGAGAAGTTAACAAGTCCTTTATCAGAAATCGGATTTAAGCAATTATAAGTAAACATTCTATATGGCCTCCTTTAATCCGGCTGTTACACTCACAATCCTTAGTGTTTTTTCTCTCGACTAAAATGTCTCGTTCAAAAACCTAAGAGATTGTTAGTTACAGCCTCATCTAAATAGCTTATGAATTGGCTTCTTCGAATTTTTTCATGAAATCTACCAGCGCTTCTACGCCCTTGATTGGCATAGCGTTGTAGATAGATGCACGCATACCGCCTACTGTTCTGTGTCCCTTAAGGTTTACAAAACCTGCTGCAGTTGCTTCCTTTACAAATTTAGCATCAAGCTCTTCGTTTCCTGTAACAAAAGGCACATTCATAAGTGAACGATCTTCTTTTCTAACAGTACCCTTGAAAAGCTTTGATGAATCAAGATAATCATATAAAATCTTGGCCTTCTTTTCGTTTGTCTCCTTCATAGCTGAAAGGCCGCCATTCTTAAGGAGCCACTTGAATACCTTTCCACAAATGTAAATATCATAGCAAGGTGGTGTGTTGTACAAGCTATCATTATCCGCCTGTGTCTTGTACTTAAGCATTGTAGGAGTTCCTGGAAGAACATCATCGCGGATTAAATCCTCACGGATAATTACAATAACCATACCTGCTGGTCCTACGTTCTTTTGAACGCCACCATAGATAAGACCATACTTGCTTACGTCAACTGGTTCAGAAAGGAAGCATGAGCTTACATCTGCTACCAAATCCTTGCCCTTAGTGTTTGGTAAAGTCTTGTATTTAGTACCATAAATTGTATTGTTCTCACAGATGTATACATAATCCATATCATCTGTAATAGGAAGATCAGAGCAATCAGGAATATAAGAAAAAGTCTTATCAGCAGAGGATGCTAGCTCTACTGCCTCACCGTACATTTTTGCTTCCTGGAATGCCTTTTTAGCCCACTGACCTGTTACAATGTAACCTGCCTTTTTGTTTTTCATTAGGTTCATTGGAATAGCTGCAAACTGCTGGCTAGCTCCACCCTGAAGGAAAAGTACCTTATAGTTGTCAGGGATGTTCATAAGTGTTCTGATATCTGCTTCAGCCTCTTTGATAATATCATCGAATACCTTGGAACGATGACTCATCTCCATAACTGACATACCACAGCCCCTATAATCAAGCATCTCCTCAGCTGCTTCCTTAAGAACCTCTTCAGGTAAAACTGCTGGTCCTGCACTAAAATTGAAAACTCTACTCATTACACTAAATCTCCTTTTCTAAGACTACTTGTATTAAGAAAGTTTAATCTTCCTTAAAAAACTCATTAATAGGTGCTCCTGGTGCTACCATTGGCCATACCTTCGCATCGCAATCGATGATACAGTCAATGAGCACAGGCTTCTCGGAGGACAGTGCCTCCGACAAAGCTTTCGAGAACTCTTCCTGAGTTGTTACACGCATGCCTTTGCAATTCATTGCCTCAGCAAGCTTTACATAATCAACCCCGTCGTCTAATACAGTAGCTGAATAGTGCTTGTCATAGAACAATGTCTGCCATTGTCTAACCATACCTAAAACATGGTTATTAACAACTATTTCAATGATTGGCAGCTTTTCACGAGCAGCTGTTGCCAATTCATTCATATTCATTCTAAAGCATCCATCACCAGCAATATTGATAACCTTTTTATCTGGATTTCCTGTCTTTGCACCAATTGCAGCTCCAAGGCCATATCCCATGGTTCCAAGACCGCCAGATGTTAAAAGCTGATGCGGCTTTTTATATTTATAAAACTGCGCAGCCCACATTTGATGCTGTCCAACTTCTGTTGTAATAATGGCATCTCCCTTAGTCTGCTTATATGTTTCAGCCACAATAAATGGACCAGATAATCCTTCTGTAGGAATAGTAAGAGGATATTTATCTGATAACTCCTTTGTATGAGCAACCCATTCGCTATGGTCGTGCTCTGTTAAAAGCTTGTTGATGCGAGAAAGGATTTCTTTGACATCTCCAATAATAGCGTGATCAGTCATGATATTTTTATTAATCTCAGCTGGATCTACATCAAACTGCAAAATCTTTGCCTTTGCAGCAAACTTTTCTGGATTACCAAGGACCCTATCTGAGAATCTTGTTCCGATGGCAATAAGCAAATCGCATTCTGACACGCTAAGGTTTGCTG
The DNA here is from genome assembly GCF_015057185.1 of Pseudobutyrivibrio sp. Taxonomy (GTDB): domain Bacteria; phylum Bacillota; class Clostridia; order Lachnospirales; family Lachnospiraceae; genus Pseudobutyrivibrio. The sequence goes on from NZ_SVEV01000024.1 coordinate 23,775, forward strand.
CCTTTGATCCATGCATACCAAGCATTCCAAGATATTTATCTTCTTTGCCTGAATAGGCACCCTTACCCATAAGAGTGTCACAAACAGGTGCATCTACCAATTCAACAAACTTCTTTAATTCCTTCGAAGCACAAGCAAGAACTGCACCACCACCTACAAAAACAACTGGCTTTTTAGCCTTATCAATAAGCTTAACTGCCTGTTTGAGAGCACTCTCGGTGATGTCCTTTTTAACCCTACCAACAGGAATAGGCTTCATCGGCATATATTCATATTTATTATTTGGAGCTGTAACATCCTTTGGTACATCTATAAGCACAGGACCTGGTCTTCCACTTTTGGCAATTGTAAAGGCGCGTCTAATGGTCTCTGCCAAATCCTTAATATCCTTTACGATAAAATTGTGCTTTGTAATAGGCATTGTAATACCAGCAATATCAATCTCTTGGAAGGAATCCTTACCTAAAAGAGGCAAAGCAACATTACATGTAATGGCAACAATAGGAACTGAATCCATATGTGCAGTAGCAATACCTGTTACAAGGTTTGTTGCTCCAGGACCACTTGTTGCAAAGCAAACGCCAACCTTTCCTGTAGAACGAGCATAGCCGTCTGCTGCATGGGCTGCGCCCTGTTCATGACTTGTAAGCACATGATGAATCTCATCCTTATGCTTATAAAGCTCATCATACAAATTCAGGATTGCACCACCTGGGTACCCAAAAACAGTATCCACGCCCTGCTCCTTCAAACACTCTATAATTATCTCTGAACCACTTAATAACATAACTTTCACCTTTCTCGTATACACGCGGCTTTCGAAATTTACATGCTCCCGTAAGGCATCCTCCATACCTTCGTGCGGTCCCTCCCCGCCCGGTGTGGGTCCCGCCCCGCACTCGGCATGGCACCTCCTTACTCGCGCCTACCAAGATTACGTAGCCGCTTTTTTCAATGAGTCCGTAGCTCACAAGCTATTATATTTCTCAAGCGAAGCATTCCCCGCTGAGCGGAGAAATCATAATGCTTGTGAGCGTAACGGACGGATTATAACTCTGGTGTACGTAGGATGGCACCACGGTTTCCGGAGGTAACCTGTGCTGCATAGCGGCGTAGGTAGCCTGTTGTAACTTTTGGCTCGCGTGGTTGCCATTTTGCTTTGCGGGCTGCAAGCTCTTCATCAGAAACCTTAAGTGTCATAGTATAATTTGGTATATCGATTGCGATGATATCGCCCTCTTCTACAAGTGCGATTGGTCCACCTACGGCTGCTTCTGGAGAAACATGTCCAATTGAAGCTCCACGGCTGGCTCCTGAGAAGCGTCCATCTGTAATAAGAGCAACTGATGAACCTAGCCCCATACCTGCAATTGCAGATGTAGGATTAAGCATCTCTCTCATACCAGGACCTCCCTTTGGTCCTTCGTATCTAATGACTACAACATCGCCCTCAACGATTTTGCCACCCTTGATTGCTGCGATAGCATCCTCTTCTGAATCAAATACTCTAGCTGGTCCCTCATGTACAAGCATCTCCGGAACAACTGCACTACGTTTTACAACTGAACCGTCTGGTGCAAGATTTCCTTTTAAAACTGCAAGGCCACCAGTCTTTGTATATGGATTATCAACAGGTCTGATAACCTCTGGATTTCTGTTTACCGCATTTGCGATATTCTCACCAACTGTTTTACCTGTGACAGTCATACAATCTGTGTTAAGAAGTCCTATATCTGCAAGCTCCTTCATAACAGCCCATACACCGCCTGCCTCATTTAGATCTTCCATGTAGGTAGGACCTGCTGGTGCAAGGTGGCAAAGGTTTGGAGTCTTTTCTGAAATAGGATTAGCAAACTCAATATCAAAATCAAATCCGATTTCATGTGCGATAGCTGGCAAATGAAGCATTGAGTTTGTAGAGCATCCAAGTGCCATATCAACTGTAAGGGCATTAAGTACTGCTTCCTTTGTCATAATCTGACGTGCTGTAATACCCTTATTGTACATATCCATAACTGCCATACCTGCATGCTTTGCAAGACGAAGTCTCTCTGAGTAAACTGCTGGAATTGTACCATTTCCTCTAAGTCCCATACCAAGGGCCTCTGTAAGACAGTTCATAGAATTTGCTGTGTACATTCCTGAACAGCTTCCACATGTAGGACAAACATTTTCAACGAAATTCTCAACCTCATCCTCTGTCATATTGCCAGCGGCATGAGCGCCAACTGCCTCAAACATAGATGAAAGCGAACGCTTCTGACCACCTACATGACCAGCAAGCATTGGGCCACCTGATACAAATACTGTAGGCAAATCAAGTCTAGCTGCTGCCATCAAAAGTCCTGGAACATTCTTGTCACAGTTTGGAACCATTACAAGTGCATCAAACTGATGAGCAAGAGCCATACACTCTGTAGAATCAGCAATTAAATCACGTGTAACAAGGGAATACTTCATTCCGATATGCCCCATTGCAATACCATCACAAACAGCAATAGCTGGGAACACTACTGGAACACCGCCTGCCTCGGCTACGCCAAGCTTTACGGCATCCACGATTTTATCAATATTCATATGGCCTGGCACAATCTCATTATACGAAGATACAATACCAACCATAGGCTTTTTCATTTCCTCGGCTGTAAAACCAAGTGCATTAAACAAACTTCTTGCTGGAGCCTGCTGCATACCAGCTCTTGCATTATCACTTCTCATTTCCTGACTCCTCCTAGTCCGCTAGTTACGGCCACAAGCCTTAGTATTTCTCCGCTCATCTAACACGATTCGCTTGAGAAATCTAAGAGCTTGTTTCCTACTAGCTCATCTATTTACTACAGTCTTTCAACAATTAATGTTCCCATTTCAACGGTTCCGACCTTTTTTACGTCACTGCCATCTCTAGGCATAATATCAATTGTTCTGTATCCATCAGCCAAAACCTTCTTTACGGCATTTTCAATGGCATCAGCCTCAGCATCTAAATCAAAACTGTAGCGAAGCATCATCGCTGCTGATAGGATTGTGGCTATAGGATTTGCGATACCCTGGCCTGCAATGTCTGGTGCGCTACCGCCAGATGGCTCGTATAATCCAAATTTTGTATCATTAAGTGAAGCTGATGAAAGCATTCCAATTGAACCGGTAACCATGGAAGCTTCATCAGATAAGATATCTCCAAACATATTCTCAGTGAGAATAACATCAAACTGTCTAGGATTTTTAACAAGCTGCATTGCGCAATTATCAACTAGCATATGCTCATACTCAACCTCAGGATAATCTGCTGCAACTTCCTCAACTATTTTTCTCCATAGTCGGGAGCTATCTAACACATTAGCCTTGTCTACTGATGTCACCTTTTTGCGACGCTTCATAGCAATATCAAAGCCTCTTTTTGCTATTCGACGAATCTCTGACTCTGAATATGTAAGGCTATCGCGAGCAACTAACTGTCCATCCTCTTCCACTGTAGAACGTGCTCCAAAATAGAGACCACCAGTTAGCTCTCTCATAATCATCATGTCAAAGCCATCCCCAATAATATCATCACGTAGAGGACATGCTTCTTTTAGTTCTTCATATAAATATGCTGGACGTAAATTTGCGAAAAGATTAAGACTCTTTCTTAATTTAAGAAGTCCTGCTTCCGGACGTTTGTCAGCTGGAAGCTTGTACCAAGGACTTGTAGATGTATTGCCGCCAATAGAACCCATAAGTACCGCATCAGAAGCCTGCGCTGTTGCTATAGCCTCATCTGTAAGTGGAACTCCTGTGGCATCGATTGAGCAACCACCCATAAGAATTTCTGTATAATTGAATTCATGTCCGAACTTTGCACCAATAGCATCTAAAACCTTCACTGCCTCAGTAACAACCTCTGGACCGATTCCGTCTCCCCTTATAACTCCAATTTTATAAGCCATAACGATAGTCCCTTCCCTAATTAAAACCATTTTAAACAGTTTAATACACTAAAGCACGAAATTCAAGAATTGTATTCTCTTTTTATTAACTTTGACAAAATATCCTAAATACCACTAAAATATGTAGGAAGTGTTTAGTAAACTTTCACACTTTAAAGTAACAAATATAATACTAAGAGGGTTCTGATGACATCAAAAGAAAAGGTTTTAGCTTACTTAGAATCAAATAAAGAAACATTTCTATCTGGTGAAGCAATTGCGAAGGAATTAGGTCTTTCCCGCAATTCTATTTGGAAAGCAGTAAATGAGCTTAGAAAAGCTGGTTACAATATTGAGGCCATAAACAACAAAGGTTATAGACTTGGCACCAGCAATGATATTATTTCCGCAGCTGGAATCACTTCCTATTTATCAGAAAGCCTTCTTAATCTATATAGCGGTAATGATTTAATTCGTATTTACGATACTGTCAATTCTACAAACCGCCTTGCAAAGGAGGCTGCCATCGCCGGTGCTAATCACGGCACAATTATAATTGCTAATGAGCAAACTGAAGGTCGAGGTCGAAAAGATCATAGCTTCTACTCCCCAAAGGGAGGACTTTACATGAGTCTTATTTTAAAACCAGATAAGCTCTCAACAATGGTTCCAGATACAATCACCATCAAAACTGGTAATTCTGTTTGTGATGCCATCTATTCGTTATTAGGCATCCGTCCAACTTTAAAACCAATAAATGATTTATTTATTGATGACAAAAAAATCTGTGGCATTCTCACTGAAGCAGGCACAGAATTTGAAACTGGCGATGTTCAATGGATAGTCATCGGAATAGGCATCAATTTTGATTCAGATATTAATGCCTTTCCTGCAGATATAAAAAAATCTGCCACAAGCCTTTTTGCTCCTGGTAAAGCAACTTTCACCAAGAACCAGCTTGTAGCAGAAATACTTACTAATGTTATTAAAAATATTTGCATTTAATACAGGAGACCTACTTAATCACATCAAAATTGATAACCTCAGCATCGCCCATTTGGTCAAACATAGAATTTACCATGGATTCTGCTTCTACGACCTCAGAGCCATCTGAGTAATCATCAATTCTATCATACTCATAATTACCCGTTCCTTCTGAATCGTACTCTACTGCTCCTCTTTCCACCATTAGCAACTGATTATCAACTATGAGATATTTGGCAACCCAGTGGTTTGAAGCTGACATGAGTTTTCCATCACTTGTAATTGCAAGAGGATAAGCTGTGCCACCCGAGCAAACCTTTCCTATCTCAGTTGGCACTCCATCCACATAAACAAAAATCGTACCATCGATGGCTGCCATATTTCCATCCATGTTGTCATAAGCCCCTGAGCAAACAATTAATGCATCTGCATCTCCAATTGTCACATTGGCATAACCCATACCAGGCTCAAGCTTTTGATCAACAATCTGGGTAAACGTATCACAACCACTTATATCAATATCAGGTGCAGCATCCTCCGCATACGAAAAAATTGCTGTCTCAGAATCCTCTTCTTGAAGCACCTGATCCAAGTTTACATCTGAATTCTCATTATCATCCACCTGCACCTCTTCCTGAGAATCCTCTACATCCTCTGTTGCGACATTATCCTCAGCTTCATCACTTTCAGACTCAGTTTGTCCACATCCTACTGCACCAAAAGCTAATAATCCTGCAATAGCAAGTGAACCAAAGCTCTTAACCACTTTGTTATTCATTTTCTTCTTCCTCCCCAAGATAATATAATTATACACATAGACATTATAATTATTTTGCTATTTAATATACAACTGTGGTCACAGTTTTTTCAGAATCAAAAATAGCCTGAGCTTTGCCAGGCTATAAGTTGTATTTAAATAAAAAAGTTAGAAAACTCATCCCTACTTCATAGCAAATATTCTTCAATTATGCGCTTAATATCTCTAGGATTCAAAGGATTCTTCGAGGACTCAAATGACATTATCATATTTTTACCAGTAATATATCCATTTTCCTGATAGAGATTAATTTTACTTATATTCTTATTAGCATACATTTCATTGTCCATCATTCCAAAGTGTTCCCAAATCATTTCTTTACGAACCCTCACATTCAAACAATGTAGATCAGGTCTAATCTTTCCAACGCCCTTAAGTGTAATTGGTTTTTCATACTTATACGGAACCTCATATTGCTCTAACATATTAACAATAATCAATTCTGATTTTGATCTAACCCTTGTTCCATTATTTGAATAGAATTTGATTTCATCAGAAATAGGCATAGACTCATAATCATCATCCAACCAATTTTCAATAAACATTTCGTCTGTTTCTATGATTGGTGTAACCAAGCGCTTTCTTCCTTCGGACATTTTATCGTAAATATCTTTAATGTCATTTACATGATACCTTTTAATAAATGATTCTAGCTTACGCTGTAGCATATATAATTCTTTATTAATTTTTAATTCATACTCTTTTTGTGCTAAGGCTTTTAATGATTTAATCTCGCTTGTTTTCACATATTTTCCGTTTGGAAAGTTCTCATCTACTAAATAATATTGGTAATATCCATTACGCTTACCCAGCCTTATTCTTTTTTCTGGAACATCCTTTAATTTCATCAAATTCTTGTTTGAAATCAAAATCAATTTATTCAGTTCATTTAACTGTTTTTCTAATAATTTATTGTAATTCTCCATAACTGTACTCCTAACTGCAAGTCCATAAATACATATAATTGTAATATATGTACTAATCTTTTGATTCTACCTCAGTCACTGCACTTATTTTTACAAGTCTGTCCCCAGTAAGTGTATTTTTCACCATTGTCATAGCCTATTTATGCACTCACTTTATATTAAGTAAACAATATGAGTGCACATTATCAATTAAATAAGCCCAAAGAATACACTTATTTTCCAACAAACAGTAAAACTAAGTGCACTGACCCATATATTCAAACATAATCCATACACTTATTTTCCCCCACACAACTAGAATAAGTGCAGTTCCACCATAAAAAGGGATTCTTGCAACAGAAATAAGAATTGTCGCTTAGAATAATAAATTTTTAGAATTGAAAAACGCCTACGAAAGATAAGATAACAACAAAACATCCTCATGTCAACAAAAAAGAAGAGCCTATGCTCTTCTTTTACAAAAAACTACATTAAAAATATTGGTAATTCACTGCCTACACCATAGTGAATATCAGAAGTGCTATTGCTGACAGGCCTTGCCTCCTCTGTCTTCTTAATAGAAGACTTCTTAGTATCAGGCTTCACCGTAGCCTTAGCTGGAGCCTTCTTAGTGTCCGGATTCACCGTAGCCTTAGCTGGAGCCTTCTTAGTGGTTGGAGCCTTCTTGGCAGTTGCATCTGCCGCTCTTTTTATACTACCTTTTCCTACTGACATAATTCTAATACCTCCCGTGACATTTCTAAATACTCAAGGGCGGATCTGGCATTTTTCTTATATGCCAAAATAGGCTTGGAATCATCCTGGGCCCACTCAACCTCCCTATCAATTCGTATAACCGTTTTAAAAACAGGAACATCTGCCTCCGCTAAAGTTTCTGACGTTTGCTTAAAATAATTTTTACGCATGTCAACTTTGGTAATGGCAATTCCTAAAAGCTTAAGTTTGTGATTAGTTCTCCCTGCGTTATCCACAAACTCCAACATATTTGCCAGTCCAAACAACCCCCAAGGAGAGGCTTCAACTGGGACAATAACATTATCCGCTGCTGCAAGAATATTATTAACCCATCCACCAAGTGTAGGTGGTGCATCAATTAGAATAAAATCATATTTACCTGATTTTTTCACCTTCGCCAAACAATCCTTTAAAATAGTCTGACTGCCATCCATTGAATAGAGCTTGTATTCTATCTCGCTCATCAAGGTTGATGATGGTATTAAATCTAGCCCCGGATAATCGGTATTTTGAATGTAATCCTTTAAATCATCCTGTTTTAGTATAGCAGTGTATAAATTATGACCACCGGTAGCAAAGCTCAAAACCTGGTCCTCATCAAAATATGAAAGGGATAAATTCATTTGCATATCCCCATCAATCAAAAGTACCTTTTTACCCATAGACCACAAGCTATAACCTACATTTGCACAGCTTGTAGTTTTCCCAGAGCCGCCTTTGTTGTTTGCAAAAGCAATTGTAATTGTCTTCCCCATTATTCTTCCCCTAGAACAAATCTATTCTGCATATAGACAAGGGATTCCCTTTGCCTCAAAAAATGATAACCAATCCTCTGATGGCTTTATATCTGTGACAATCATATCCACATCAGTGATTCCACTAATCTGAGAAAAAGCAACCTTATTAAACTTTGTATGGTCAACTGCCAATATCACCTGGGTTGCTGACTTGATCATTTCCTGCTTAACCTGAGAAAACAGCTCATTAGCATCGGTTATGCCTCTTTCAATATCAAGTCCCTTGCAGCTTAAAATCACCTTGTCTGCATGGTAGGAATTGATAGAGCCAATACATTTTGGTCCAACCAAAGCTAAATAATTTGAAACAAGGGCACCTCCAGTGGAAAGCACCTGCCATTCATCATTATCAGAAAGCTCAAGCAATACTTCTACAGAATTAGTTATTACTGTTAAATGCTTTTTGCCTTCACATGCCTTGATTACAGATACACCCGTAGAGCTAGGATCAATGAAAATGTGATCTCCATCATTTATGTATTCACTGACAATCTTTGCAATTTTCCTTTTGCCCTCCATATTGCTACGCTGTCTAAGCAAAAAAGGCATATCATTTTCATTGCTCTCATTTAAAATAGCTCCTCCATAACTCTTTATGGCGAAGCCTTCCTTTTCAAGCTTTTCAAGGTCACGACGAATGGTTTCCTCTGACACAGAAAACTCTGCTGCCAGTTCGGAAACCACCACCTTTTTATCCTTGTTAAGTTTTTCAAGTATTAAATTCTTTCGTTCTATTGCAAGCGCTGCCATGAAAATCTCCTATATAAAAGTTCTAACTATTTGAGGATCTGGTCTAGCAATTACTGAAGAATCTAGGAACATACCACCATCTCCTGCGCTCATTTTAGCCTTTTCTATAGCTGCTTCGCAAGCAGCAACTTCACCGGTTATAAGCATATATGATTTACCGCACATTCCCTTTGCGATTCTAAGTTCCATTAATGTAACCTCTGCAGTTTTTGCTGCCACATCGGCAGCCACTATTATAGCAGATGCATCATAGGTCTCAAGAACTCCAAGAGCGTTTACCCCATCAATTTCAGCACTACCATATATTGCTGCAAATATGGACTCATCAGGGTTTCCAAGCACAAAGCTATCAATGTATTCGTCTGACCTTGTTGCAATACCTGCCTCAACTGCAGCCTTTACAGCAGAAAGCTCGCCAGTAATCAAAGCAATATATTTACCTGGGCAAACCACCTGCGCCTCAAGTATTTCTACATCCGCTGCCTTTGCCATCTGATCTGCCGCTGTAAGTCCAGCTGAAACAGTTTTAAATTCTATCATTCCTATAGCTTTTGCCATTTTATTACCTCTTGTTTATAGTAATATAATTTTCTGTCACTTCTGTAATCTCACCCTCAATTGAAGAATGAATATTAACTGATAATCCATCGGCTGCCTTAGCAATAACGGTGTCAGCCTTTACATAGTCTCCGACTGCTACAATAGGAATTGCTGGTGCTCCAATGTGCTGTGACAGCTTTATTCTGACCTTATCTGCATACTGCAAAGTATTGTCTATCGGTGCTGGCTTGTTGTATTTATGAACTCCAAGTCGCATTTCCAGTCTATTTTCAGGAACCTTGCGATATTCTCTTGATGGTAAGACTTCTTTTGCAATAACCTCTGGAGCCTTCACACCAGCTTTTCTAAGTCCCGCCTTGTATGCAGCCATCATACTTCTAGGCTGCAAACCCTGTGGGCAAGAATATAACTCGCACACTCCGCAGGATGAGCAAAACATTGTATTAAGAAATGGCTCAACACTTTGAAAATCCTTGTTGGCTGCAAATCTCATAAACAAATGTGGCTCAATCGGATGACCTAAATTATGTCTTGGACAAAGGTCTGTACATGTCTGACACTGACAACATGCCGATGCTGCCCTTGCCAGGCTAACCTTAAAATTCTGATTCTTTTTTTGAACCAGTGAATGATTTTTATCGAGTACTATGATTGCATTTGTTGTTTTTGTAACTGGAGCCAATTCTGATGAAAATGAACCCATCATAGGTCCACCAATAAGATAAACCGGATTCTTGCAAGTAACTGAACCTGCAAGTGCTACCACATCCTTAATTGACATTCCTATTGGTACCTTTACGGTAACTGGATTTTCTACCTCACCTACAACAGATACATATTTGCTACTGGTAGGCTCACCAAGAAAAATAGCTTTATAGGCATTATATAAGGTTTCTACGTTAAAAACCGCAACACCCTGCTCAATAGGAAGTCCTCCTGGACGAACCTGCCTTCCAGTAGCTTCATAAATTGTAACAACCTCATCTCCCATTGGGTATGAGCTAATTAATTTATGTACCCTCATTTTACAAGGCAAATCAGTTGCCTCACTGAGATGATATTCTACTGCCTCTACCGTACTTTCGTATTCACCCTTAATTGCAAATACAACCTCATCAGCCCCTACCGTATTTGCGATAGTAGCTACAGCCTTAATGATTACCTCAGCATAGTCTCTCAGCAGTTGTCTGTGAAGCTTTAATAATGGTTCGCACTCAGCGCAGTTAACAACGATGACCTGTATCTTATCTGTGAGCTTACCATAGGTGGGAAAACCAGCTCCACCGGCTCCAACTATTCCATTTTCTCTAAATAATTTTTTTAGCTCTTCAACATCCATTATTTAAGCTTCCCTACGTCATCAATTATTCCAACGATTGCTGCATCTACTGGTGAATCTGGTCCTTGTGCTCCTACTCTAGCACTTGATCCAGTTGTAACAAGAACATATTCACCAACTCCAGCACCAATATTGTCAACGGCTACTATTTTTTCGCCACCATTTCTCATTCCTGAAAGAGGCTCAACAACCATAAATTTATTTCCTACAAGGGATTCCATTTTTCTGGTAGATACTACACTACCTGTAACCTGTGCAATTATCATGGCCTACCTCCTATTTTATAATCATTACTTTATTGTTTGGACCAATGCCAGAAGCATTAGCCTCATCTGTATCTATATGCATCTCCAATGTAAAGCTCTTGTCGACGCGGATTTTAACCTTGTTAAAAATGGTTCCTCGTTCGTTATCAACCTTTACACTGACGTAATCTCCGTCTTTAACCTGTGCTTTTGCTGCATCCTCAGGAGACATATGAATATGTCTTGCTGCAACGATGCAACCCTCCTTTAAATAAATCGCTCCTTTAGGTCCAACAATAGCTATTGGCGCAGAACCAGCAGTATCTCCAGATTCCCTAACTGGAACAGTTATTCCTAGTTTTCTAGCGTCAGTTACGCTTATCTCTACCTGATTTGCTTTTCTTGTTGGTCCAAGAACTCTAACGTTCTCTATAGCTCTAAGTTTCAAGCCAACAATTGTAACACATTCTTCACAGGCATACTGACCGCCCATCAATTCCTTTTTCTTAGTAAGCTGATGACCAGCCCCAAAAAGAGTCTCAACAGCTTCCTGTGTCAAATGAATATGACGATTTGAAATGCCCACAGGTACCATAAAACCTGTATCCTGATATGTATTTCCCAATACTTTTATTACTGACCTAGTAATTAATTCGATATCTTTTGTTTCCATCTTCTTCTCCAGTAATCTCTGGGCCCAAGGGAGGGCCCAGATTAATGATTAAAAGTTTACGTAAAGTTTTAATACCCAGATGTTATTTGATTACTGGTAAAATTGCTTCTACATCTGTGTGTGGTCTTGGGATTACGTGTGAAGCAACAAGCTCACCAAGTCTCTCTGCATTTGCTGCACCAGCCTCTACTGAAGACTTAACAGCTCCTACATCACCACGTACCATAACTGTTACGAGACCAGAACCGATCTTCTCTGTTCCAACAAGTGTTACGTTGGCTGCCTTACACATTGTATCAGCTGCCTCGATTGCTGCTGTAAGACCTCTTGTCTCAACCATTCCTAATGCTTCCTGTGCCATTTTGTTTACCTCCTTGAATATTTAAATAAAGCGGATTTCCGCTTATTCACTACGGGAAAGCTAGGCCCATGCAAATTGCCTTCGGCAATGGGCCTGCTGTGGCAAACAGGTTCTCCCCACAAGTGGGTCCCCCCTATTTGCTATACATCTAGTGGAATCCAATCTGCAATTGTCATACCATTTTGCTGCTTGCGACTAGCTGACAGCTCAACCATCTTTCTGGTTTCATCAGCAGGACTTGCAATGACTCCATTATTTGCCATAATTAGTCCCTCTCGCTTGCAGGCATCGCAGGCTGCTTCTACTGCAGCTTTACAATTGCTGACCGTTCCCTCAACAATAACTGTAACAAGTCTACCACCCAGTTTTCTCTCCCATGTAACAAGGCTAACATCAGCAGCCTTACACATAGCGTCAAGAGAATCAATAGCTGCGGTAACACCTGATACTTCAATTAATCCGTAAGAAGTTCCTTTGTTACTCATAAGCCATTCTACTTAGAAAATTTTGGAAGAATTTTCTCTACGTCTGTGTGTGGTCTTGGGATTACATGCTGAGCAACAAGCTCGCCAAGTCTTGAAGCAGATGTTGCACCAGCCTCAACTGAAGCCTTTACAGCTCCTACATCGCCACGTACCATAACTGTTACAAGACCAGAACCGATTTTCTCTGTGCCTATGAGTGTAACCTCTGCAGACTTTGTCATTGCATCTGCAGCCTCGATTGCTGCTGTAAGTCCTCTTGTTTCTACCATTCCTAATGCTTCCTGTGCCATAAATTTTTCCTCCATTTAAATGTTTAATTATTACTTGTTACTATTCACAGCTTCATTATTTTTCTTACATGATTCTTATTGCTATCAAGTATAAGATGTAATCAGCCATAAGTTCTTAGTAAATAAGTATTCTGAAATGAACTTTTCGAGGACTGTTTGAGCGAAGCGAGTTCCGCAGAAAAGTTCAGAGCTTTGAAGAATACTTATGAACTTAGAACTTATGAGCACATCTATACTGATAGTAATAAGAATCATGTTCTTCAAAGCTTGATTATTGTGAATAGTAACTACTTAGTTTTTATCGAATGCGCAGATGCCAAGCATCTTAAGGGTATCCTGGGTTGGGCGGGCGATGATGTGGCTTGTTACTACTCCTGTGGTAGCCTCGGCCACGGCGCGTCCTGCCTCAACTGCTGCTGTGACATCCTCTACAGTTCCTCTGAATTTGATTGTTACTAAAAGTGGAACTGGAAGTGAATCCGCATTCGCTGGTTTGTTTTTGTCAAATGGTTCTAGGGTAACGTTTGCTGCCTTTACTCCAGCATCTGCTGCCATGAATGCACATACAAGTCCGAATACCTCTAGAATACCTACTGCTCTTTCATCCATAGTTTTGTACCTATGCTAATTCTTCTGCCATGACTGCAATCTTAAGTCCAGTCATGCTTGCTGCTTTCTGGAAGGCTTCATCAATTCTGCTAAGTGGATACTTGTCAGTGATTAACTCATTCATTGGAAGTCCAATTGCTTTTGCTCCCTTAAGGAAATCAAAAGTAGTAACGTAATCACGAAGTGTGTATACCCAAGAACCAACCTCTGTAAGCTCCTTTGAGCAGATATCAAAGTGTGGATTGATTGTTGCATCTCCTCCATTGATGAAGAATCCCAACTCACAAAGACCACCACCGTTTCTGATGAATTTGTAGATGTTTGAATGTCCTGCTGGTGAACCAGTACACTGGAATCCAAAGTCTGCCAAATGTCCACCGAAGGCATCATAAACTCCCTTTGTAAGTCCTTCAATTCCGTCGAAATCCTTGAAGTTTGCTGTGCCAGTTGCACCAAGTCTCTTAGAGAATTCAAGTCTCTGTGGATTTCCATCTACTGTAACGATGTTTTGAATTCCAAGTGTTTTAAGTACTGCTACGCAGATAAGACCAATAGGTCCACAGCCCTGAACAACAACTCTTGAGTTAAATCTAAGAATTCCTGTAGACTTTGCACGCTCTACTGCATGAATTAATACTGCGCAAGGCTCAATTAAAATTCTTGAATCAAGGTCAAGCTCTGATACATTGAAGAATGTCGATCCAAGTCCACCTCTTACTAAAATGTAGTTTGCAAACCAGCCATTTGCATGGACATCATCATCTGGAAGAAGTCCATATACATCGGCTCCACCAACGTTTTTCTTATTCAGGTCAAACATTGTGATTTCTGGATCATCCTTGAAAATCATACATGTAACAATCTTGTCACCAACGTGAACTGGCTTTCCTGCTGAGTCCACTTTTACATTTTTACCCATTTTCACGATTTCACCTGTTCCCTCATGACCGAGAGCAACTGGAATGAGTGAGAATGGATCACGTTTATACTCGTGCACATCTGTTCCACAGATTCCGCATCCTTCAACCTTTACCAAAAGGTCGTCATCTCCAACCTCTGGCATTGGATATTCTTTAACTTCCATTTTGCCAAGCTGTGTTAAAAATCCAACCTTTACAGTGCTTGGAATTGGTCCAGAAGCAGTACCTGTGCTAGGTCCGTCGCCATTTAAATTATTAAGTACTGATTTAACAATAGCTTCGACCTGTGCTGCATTCATTTCCATTTCATTTCCTCCTTGTTTTTATCGAATACAAAGACTATCGCTCATTGTGCAACGACGTCTCTTTGTAAATGTTGCTGCTGAAGTAAGTCCCTCTCCTGTTCTTGATGCAATAGTAAATGTTGGGAAGCCTTCGCCACCAAATCCTAGTGCTGCATAGCTTGGACCATTCTTTACTAGGATTGCTGTGTCTAACGCTCTAGCATATTCTGTAATTCTGTCCACATTCTTTGAATGAATATGAGCTGAATGTCTATTGCCATGCTCTAGCCATACTGATGTAGCAACACCTTCTTCGAAATCCTTTACTCTGACAACTCCAAGAATTGGCATCATAAGCTCTGTTGAAATAAGCTTGTGCTCCTTTGGTCCTTCAAAAATGATGCATCTAGTTCCCTCTGGTGCCTCAACACCCACCATTTTGAGAAGTGTTTTGGCGTCTCGACCTACGCATTTACGATTTAAAACGCCCTTCTCATTCATTACTGTTGCAACAAGCTTGTCCTGAACGTCCTTTGAAGCAACATAGCAACCATTTTCCTCAACCATGTATTTCATAAGCTCATCGCATATTGAACTAACAGCAACTACTTCCTTTTCTGCTATACATGGTAAATTGTTATCAAATGTGCATCCATTAACAATATCCTGTGCTGCCTTACGTATGTCTGCTGTCTCATCAACGAATGCTGGTGGATTTCCTGCGCCTGCGCCTATTCCTCTCTTTCCACTTGAAAGAACTGCTGTAACTACTCCAGGACCACCTGTTGCTACAAGAAGTGGAATATCCTTGTGCTTCATCATTATTGCTGAAGTATCAAGTGTTGGCTTTGCTACTGTAACTGCAATGTTGTCTGGACCGCCACACTCTAGTGATGCTTCATTGCAAATATTGATTGCAAATTGACTTGTTTTTACTGCCTGTGGATGAGGATTGAAAACTACTGTGTTTCCTCCTGCAACCATTCCCATTGTATTGCAGAGAACTGTTTCAGATGGATTAGTGCAAGGAGTGATTGCTCCGATTACACCAAATGGTCCCATCTCTACAAGTGTAAGACCTCTGTCACCTGACCATGCAAGTGTCTTAATATCCTCTGTACCTGGTGTCTTTTCAGCTACAAGTACATGCTTTAAAATCTTGTCTCCCACATTTCCCATGCCAGTTTCCTCAACACCCATGCGGGCAAGTGTCTCGGCATTTTCCTTAATCTTCTCACGAATCTTAGAGATGATTTTTTCTCTTTGATCCATAGACATTCGAGAGATGATTTTCTGTGACTTCTTAGCTTCTTCAATGGCTACATTCATGTCATCAAAAACTCCATGACAGCCATCCTTTTCAGACTGAACCTGAAGTGTAGTCATTACTGAAGTCACAATGGATTGAATTTGGCTTTCACTTAAATTCATTTAATTCTCCTTGGCTTACATGTTTGCCAAAATGCTCTTAACAATTGCTGCTACCTGGTCCTCTGAAACTCCCTTTGAACCAGCACAAGTACTATCTCCTGAGAAATCATACTGATAACCAGGCATTGTTCTGTCGATGTCTCCACAAGAGCCACCGCAGTTATGACAATTAGTACCACCCTTGTTTAAGCAAACATTTGCTGGATGCTTTCCTGGCATACCAAACTTCTGACGAATCTGATAAAGCTTCTTGATGTTTGCCTCATCAAATTCCTTAGGTCCGCCAAGCATCTTTGACTTGTAAAGAAGCTCTGCGTAGAACTCTAATGATTCCATCTTCATGTAAGCTGCATTAAGGTCTGTTGACCATGTAAGAGCACCATGATTCTCAAGAAGAACTGCATCGAAATATGGTAAATATTTCTCAAGGTTGTCAGGAATCTCCATTGTTGATGGTGTGCCGTACTCAGCGATTGGAACACATCCAAGAGCGATAACTGCCTCTGGCATAATTGGCTGAGTAAGTGGAATACCAGCAATTGCAAATGCTGTACCATACATTGGATGAGCATGAACTACTGAACCAACATCTGGTCTCTTTTCATAAACTCTCATGTGCATCTTGATTTCTGAAGATGGCTTGAAGCCTTTATTCGCCTGAATTACATTTCCCTTCTCGTCTACCTTGCAGATGAACTCAGGTGTCATAAAACCTTTTGAAACACCAGTTGGTGTACAAAGGAACTCATGATCATTGAGCTTTACAGAAATGTTTCCATCGTTTGCTGCAACCATGTTACGGTTGTAGATTCTTTTGCCGATTTCACAAATCTGCTTTTTGATTTCCATTTCGTTTACCATTTTTATAAATCCTCCTTCATTTATTACTAATTATTTAGGTAATCTAATATTTCACCTACGCCCTCTCCCTTGAGTGAGTTAACGTGAAAAATCTTTTTAACCCCCGCTAGTTCTAACCATCTGTCTGCCAGCGGAACATTGGCATCGTCTTTATCTATCTTTGTAACAATGCCGATGCATTCTCTGTTTGCCTGTGCACTAACTCCCGGTGGGAAAAGACTGTATGGCTCGTTTGCCGCCACAAGAATTCCTACCACATCTGCTTCATAGGTATATAAAGCAAGAGCTTTTCCAAGTCGATGACTCTGGGCATATTCACCTGGAGTATCAATTACCGACTCGTAATTGTGCACGTCTTGAGTTTTGTAATAGTGAATCTCCTCACCTCGCAGTGCCTGTGTTAATGTTGTTTTGCCTGCGTGGCTTCGACCCATGAGAATCAATTTTCTCATGTTTTTGTTACCTCACATACTGTATAGCCAAGCTTGTTTTTTACATATTCAAGCTGTGCCACCATTGCCGCTTCAACCTCACTGACTGTCCCCGTAAAAATCAGTGAACCTGAAAATCTATCTACGAAACCAATTTGAATTCCACTGGCTTTCATAGCAATGTCTGCCATAATGATTGCTGTCTCTGACGGTGTAACTGTGGTCACTCCAATAGCAGCCTTGGCATAATCAAGCTTAGGATCAAGTCCTAGCTTTTTGTATAGTACCTCGTCTGGACTGGCGATAATGTGCGCCAAGGTCACCTGACGTCCCGGTACATATTCCTGGATGATTCGTTGATACTTCTCATCCTCAATATTTAAGTACTCCACTTTAGCCTCCTATCTGACAGTTTAGACTAGTAGAGTTTTCAACTGCCTTTTTTAGCATTTCCATATGGTCATTTTCTGGTGGAAGAATATCTCCCATTGGATAACTACGATTTAATCCATCGTATTTGTCCTGACCTAATCTGTGGTAAGGAAGCAAATGTATTTTTTCTACTCCCTTTAGCTTGTCAGCAAATTCTGCAATGCTAACAATTTCTTCAACTGAATCATTGAATGTTGGTATAACAGGAACTCTAATTACAAGCTTTGTCATACCGCTTTCAGCAATCTTCCTTGCATTCTCAAGCATCAGTATGTTGTCTCTACCGCAGAATTCTTTGTGTTTGTTTGGATCCGTATGCTTGATATCCATCAAATATGTATCTAATACAGGAAGAATTTTTTCTATTACTTCGAATTTAGCGCATCCCATGGATTCCATTGCTGTATTAATTCCAGCTGCCTTTGCTGTTGCAAGTAACGCATATGCGAATTCTGGTTGACAAAGGCTCTCACCTCCCGAAAGAGTAAGTCCTCCGCCAGAGCGCCAGTAATAATGGGAATCCCTCCTAACAGTTTTCATAACCTCTTCAACCGTTACATCTCGACCAATGGTTTTAGGCTTCCCATCAACCATCATTGTTTCGATTTCATAGCTTTGAGATTCTGGATTACAGCACCATCTACATCTCATGACGCATCCCTTGAGAAAAACTATTGTGCGAATTCCGGGACCATCATGTATGGAGTAACGCTGAATATCAAATATTCTGCCTTTAATCTTTAATAAATCATCCATCTTCTAGAACCCCATTTCAGTTCTCTTAATGATGTCATCCTGCAAGCTCTTTGATAGGGTTGTAAATAATGCGGAATATCCTGCTACTCTAACTACCAAGCCCTTATATTTCTCTGGGTGAGCTTGAGCATCAAGCAATGTTTCTTTTGACACAACATTGAACTGCATATGCATTCCCTTTTGGTCAAAGTAGCTACGAATTAAACTAACAAAATTGTTAAGTCCCTCATCTCCTGAAAGAGCTGTTGGATGGAATTTCATGTTATAAAGTGTTCCATTACTTGCTATTCCATGGTCAAGCTTTGCAACTGAATTGGCAGCAGCTGTAGGTCCATGTGTATCTCGGCCTGCCGATGGTGATACTCCATCTGCCACCGGTGTTCCTGCTAGACGACCATCTGGTGTAGCTCCTGTCTGGGCTCCAAGTGGAACATTAGCAGATACAGGATAAAGTCCTGCTTGGAACTGACCTCCTCTTGGATTGTGATATTTTAAAAGCGGTTTGGTGTAGGTATAAGCTACATCTCTTGCAAAAGCATCAACCTCTTCATCATCATTTCCAAACTTAGGAGCTTCCAAAATCATCTGTCTGATTTCTTTGTATCTAGCCTTTTCCTCTGGTGTAACGGATGCTATGACAGCCTGTACTGTTGCCTCAACCGATTTAGCATCTGGAACAACACCCTTGTTTGCCATGCTTATTGTTGCCTTGCCTGCCAATTGAGCAATTGAATTTTTCTCTAGGTCTTCTCCAAAATTAAACGTCAAAGCTCTCTTTAGCTCTGATAATGTGAATTTCTTTTCTTTGAAAACTAATTCCTTGATGGCATATAAGCCATCTGCCATATTTGCTATTCCAAAGCCCTGTGGACCTGTAAAGTTGTAAATTGCTCCACCTTGCTCTGGCGTCTTTCCTCGCTTCACACAATCATCAATCATAGTCGAAAGGAAAGGTAGTGGAACTCGCTCTGCATGAGCTTGGTCTATGGCGTTATCGGAATTAACTAGCAGTTCTATAAAGTAATTCATCTGAGTCTTATAGGCGTCATAGAATTCATCAAAGGATGTCATTTCCTCAACTGCCTTTGTCTTAGGACCAATCTGTTCTCCAGCATCAACTCCCTGTGAAAATACAAGCTCGACAGGTCTGCACATATTAAAGAATGCTGCATCATGCCAGCCCCATGTTTTTCCCTGGACCTGAGGCTCTACGCAACCAATAATTCCGTAGTTTCTTGCCTCCTCCATTTTCACTCCCCTGTTCATTAGGGATGGAATAATAACTTCATCATTGTAGTAAGCTGGAAGTCCCACACCTGTACGTGTAACCTCTGCTGCTCTAATCAAAAGCTCGTGAGGACTACCGTTCCAAACTCGAATTGAAAGAGAAGGCATTGGCAGATGTACATGAATTGATGCGTCTAAGCACATAAATGAAATATCATTTGTAGCATCTAAGCCTTCTGTATTCTGACCGCCAACGATAAGATTCTGAAAAAGTGAATAGCCTGCAAATCCCTTTGCACTTTCTCCATCTCTGCATTTATTTAAGTCATTAAGCTTTATCCAAATACAATCAATTAGTTCCTGAGCAAATTCTCTTTTTATTGCACCCTTTTCAATATCAGCCTTGAAATATGGATACATATACTGATCAAATCGACCTGGTGAAATTGAATGTCCACTTGATTCTAGCTGTAATAGCTGCTGTATAAACCAAAATGACTGACAAGCCTCATAAAATGATGTAGCAGGCTTTGCTGGAACTCTTCTACAATTTCTTGCAATCTGTTTTAGCTCTGCAGCCCTTATAGGATTTGTTTCCTTTGCTGCCATCTCTTCTGCTCTAACAGCATATCGATTAGCGTAATCAATAACTGCCTGACAGCTGATTAACATTGCCTGCAGTAATCGGCTTTTTGTGGAATAATTTGCATCGCCAGGCTTTACAGTTTCAAGCTCTGCTGCAATATCCTTCATTATTCCTTCGTAACCCTTTTCTAGTACCTCCCAGTACTTTACAGTCACATGTCCAACGCCATTGTAGAAATAATTACCTGTTGTAAACATGTTGTGTTCCATTGCCTTGATGGTTTCCGGAGCCATATAGCTAAGGGCTAATTCTGAAGTAGTGCGGCCTTTCCAATATTTGTCAGCCTCTTTAATTTCCTCAGCTGTTTTTCTTTCTATATGAAATTTATCAGCTTCTCTAGTTTCAACAGTATCAAACTCTTTTTCTAACCACTCATAAGAAAACTCAGGATATGTCTGGCATCCCCTAGGAGCGATTGTTGTACTGCCAACTATAAGCTCATCATCTCTGATAATAATTGGGATATTCTCCAAGATATGTTTGAAGGCCAAGGCTCTTCTAATGACCATAGGCTGACCTTCTGTTTGTTTATAAGATTCCGTAATAAGAATTGCACGAGCAGACTCTATCTCAGGCATCTTCGCAAAAAGTGCCTCTTTTAAACGATTGATTCTGTCTGTTTTGTCACATCTAGTGCTATCGTAAGTCATATCTCCCTCCAATCGGAATTAAACCCACATTTAATCCCACACAATCCCACATTTCTTAATTGGAGTATATGACTGTTTTTGACTACTGTCAACAAAGTTCACAATTTCCGGCACAATGCAACAAAAAACAACGTGAATTTTGTACAAATCCACGTTGTTTTACTTTTGTTTATTTTGTTTTTTGTTTTAACTAATTACATGTATAACTCGTCATCACACTGATAATTAAGGATGTCCTCGTTTAATGTAACACCGAATTCCTTGCCGATTGCACGAAGATTATCATCAGTAATTGCCTGAATTGGTCTTCTTCCACCATTTGCTGCAAGAGCATATGTTGCAATCTGAGCAGCTTTTTCGATTGTATGCATAAGTCCAAATGCTGTATCAAAGTCTGGGCCAGAAACAAAAAGTCCATGGAACGCCCAAATTGCAGCATCATATTTTTCCATCTCTGCACATGTTGCCTTTGCAATGTCCGCTCCGCCTGGAACCATCCAAGGTACCACGCCAACACCTCCTGGGAATACAACGCAGCACTCTGTAGCTGACTTCCAAAGCATACGAGTAAATACCTCTGCTCTAAGTGGAAGCACCTGAGTAAGTGCAATGATAAATGGTGTATGAGCATGATAGATAACTCTATTTGCACCATTTGTAACTCTCTTTCTGATAGAGTGGTTCATAAAGTGTGTAGGGAACTCAGATGTTGGCTTGCCGCCATCCTCAAGACCCCAAACTATTCTATAGCTGTCTCCAGCATCATTAATCTCAACAATAGCAATATTGTTCTGTGGTTCTAACTCAACATTCTCAAGGAACTTGCCTGATCCTGTTGTGATGAAATACTCACCCTTAAGGTTGTCAGCCTGTACTGGCATCTTAACCCACTCACCAGGTGTATCCTTGAAAAATCTAGCACAATACTGCACCTCTTCCTCACGCATACGATATGTTAAATTTCCACCGTTTCTCTCATGCCATCCCTGACGAACGCCATCGTGGCACATATGCATAAAATCTTCGATTACTTTCTCATTGAAAATTGTTCCCATTTTAATTCCTCCTCGTTTTAGCTTTCACTAAAAACCACTTTCTTTTCTAATACCATTGTATTCAACCACCATTACAATTCAATAACGTCAGTTAC
Organism: Pseudobutyrivibrio sp.; assembly: GCF_015057185.1. GTDB lineage: Bacteria > Bacillota > Clostridia > Lachnospirales > Lachnospiraceae > Pseudobutyrivibrio. The sequence goes on from NZ_SVEV01000024.1 coordinate 46,040, forward strand.
AATAAGTTTATCCTCATTTGCACTAAACACAATATCATAATTATGGTATGCAAGCCTGAATTCTCGCTGTTTTCCTCTATCATAGCCAGCTCTTGGATCCTGCAAAAGGACTTGATTTGCAGAAGTTCTTATCTCCTCAGGTAATCTGTTTAGAAGTTCAGCAGGAAAATCTACCTGAATCTGTGCCCCCTTGGAAAGCTCATCTGTGAATCCGCCTCTAGCATCTGGATGAGCATCTGCATAGGGGATATAGGGTTTGATGTCATAAATCGGAGTGCCATCTAGCATATCTACGCCACTGACAATAAGAACAGTTCCTTCTATTTCACTATGTTCAACTGATACTAGTTTTACAGATGAAAGCCCAATATTGTTAGGTCTAAATGGCGATCTGGTTGCAAAAACCCCCATATGCTTTTGACCACCAAGTCTAGGCGGTCTCACAGTAGCTCCATCCAGTGGTTTGTTTTTAGAAAACCCCCACAGCAACCACAAGTAGTCGTAATCGGTTATTCCCTCAATATAATTAGGATCCTTAAATTCTGGTTCAAATATAATACGTCCAACTTCATCCACAAGTCCGCTTTGTCTTGGAATTCCAAATTTTTGAGAAAAACCGGTCTTTATATGTGCTATTTTCTTTAGTTCCATTTATTTCCTCTCATTTATGCCTAACTTAAACACATAAATAAATCTATATTTACCGCCATTTTCACGAATAGCCTCTTCAACTCCTCCACATGCCCCCGAAGCAATAAGCGACTCGCACTGAGATAAAAGCCTAAGCGTACATAAATACTCTGCTCCTAATCGAAATCCTTTACCCATTTCCTTTGTATCTGCACCATGTAATGATGCCAAAAGTTTCCCAGGCTCGATTGTAAATCGTTCCTGATCTGTATATATCAGCCTATCGCCATAAGCTCTTTTCATTTCTTCAAGGATTTCTGCATCCTCTGTTGCAAGATAAATATACTTGTATGGATGTTCTTTTTCTACCTCAGTTATCTTTTCTATTACCTGTTCTACCGTTGCATGAACAGGATGTCCTGGGAATTTGGTCTTTTGATAATCAGTACCTCTGACCAGTACACCAAGAGTATTTTGGGAATCGGTCATTATCTTTCCATGATTAGCAATATATTTTTCCACCTTTTCATTGTATAGGCCCTGACTCCAATCAAGCTCAGTATCAGCCGGTGTATTCTCTCTAAAAATATGACGCATTATTGTAAGGCAGTTTGCATTTGGTGATATATAGACATTTTTGGCTTCTTTCACCATATCCATAGATGCCCCACCAGGCTGATTCATAAATTTGCCCCAAATATCATCACCCTCAAAATCACTATACATATTATCTGTGGAATTTATAATATAAAACACTGGCTCATATCCACGACTCTTTGCAAATCGAGCCATATTAAAAACCTTATCCTGAATACCAAAAATTCCTTCTATGGAAAAATGACCATCTATAACAAAAAACTTTTTATCCGGGTATTTTTCTCCAAAGTGACGAAGATTGTTAAAACAGAAAGTGTACGTCATTACCTCTTCTAAAAGAACAATTCTTTCACTGGTTAATCGGGAAATATCTTCGTTTTTAGGCATTCTATCTCCAACATGTAGTACATTATCACTGACACCATCCAGTAAAACTCCCTGGTCGCTTGGTGACCAATTAGATTGAAGTATTATCTCCTTTCCTCGAAGACCCGGGAGAACATTTCCCATAATCTCCCATTCACCACATAGTACCACTCTCTTCCCAGTCCATAGCGGAAGAGCCTTACGATATAATTCTACTGCAAATTCATTTAATCCATAGAAAACAATAGCATCATACTTGTTCAAAAAAGATAAGTCTGGTTCTCCCTGTCCGTACATGTGCAAATAATATGATGGCACTGCCTTTAAAACAGTCAAGTAATTGCCATCCTCATCGCATACTATCCAAGTCATCTCCTTATCAGTTCTGAAAAAAGCATCCTTGAACATATCAGCTGATACAGGAATCCTAATATCTGTAACCTCGGCATCTCCCACCATAGATTCATAGGTCAAATGCTTTAACCCATTTTCAGAAACCAACTCAATAATGGCATTCCTTCCGTGTTCCTCAAAAAACTGTCTTTGTTTTTCTACTGGCCAAACCTCATCTCCATCAAACGTAAATATTTCTGCATTTACAGTAGTAACCATTTTACCTCCCCATAAACAAAAATTCAGCGGTCATCAAAAGATAATCGCTGAATTTTAAAGATTCAATGTTTATTTTCCCTCATAAGTAACCACTGAAGCCACATCATATTTTGCAAGCTTCTCACGTCCGTTAAGTCCTGCAAGCTCCATAAGGAATACGATTTTGGCAACCTCGCCGCCAAGCTCCTCGATAAGTTCACAAGCTGCCTCAATAGTACCGCCTGTTGCAATAAGGTCATCAACTACAACAACCTTCTGTCCTGGCTTGATAGCATCCTTGTGCATCTCAATTGTAGCTGTGCCATACTCTAAATCGTATGTCTTCTCAATTGTCTCGCAAGGAAGCTTGCCTTTTTTACGAATGAGAACAAATGGCTTGCCAAGTGCGTAAGCAAGAGGTGCACCAAAGATAAATCCGCGGCTCTCTGCTCCTGCAATAACATCAAAATCAACTCCATCAAGAAGGTTGATCATCTCGTCAATAGCGAGCTTGAATCCTTCTGCATCCTGAAGAATGCTTGTGACATCTCTAAACATAATACCTGGCTCTGGAAAATCCGGAATAGTTCTTATGTAATCTTCAACTTTTTTCATTACGACTCCTTCTATGCATAGCCCCAAATTTTTCCCCTCTGGAAAGGCTCATGCTTAAGTCGGATAAAAAGATATTATCCTAAATTATTATACAGTTTTCTTTAATATATATCAATACCACGGTTGGTTACAATGAAAATGGCGCCCCCGTAGGGACGCCATTTTTTGGATAGCACTCGAAGTACTAATGCGTTTGGCCACGCTAATATTACTGAAGTATTGAGAGAACACCCTGTGTTGACTGATTAGCCTGAGCGAGCATTGACTGGCCTGCCTGAGTAAGAATATTATTCTTACTGTATGTAACCATCTCGTCAGCCATATCTGTATCACGGATACGAGATTCAGCCGCTGTAGAGTTCTCAACTACGTTATCAAGGTTTGCTATAGAGTGCTCCAGTCTATTCTGGATTGCACCAAGGGCAGATCTTTGTGCTGATACCTTGGCCACAGCATCTGCAATTGCATCGATTGCGTATGTTGCTGCTTTGCCTGTATCATCAGATACATTGAGTCCGTTAATACCCAAATTCTTTGCGCTCATTGTCTCAATCTCTACACCAATCTTGTTGGTCATGTCAGCATCAGCACCAACATGGAGATTAAATACAAGAGAATTCTGAGTTGTTACAGAACCACGTGTGATAGTGAAGTTGACAAATGTAGCTTCTGTTGATGTACCATCAGCTTTCTTTGTAATCACCTTTTCTGATTGCCAATCTGCTACAGTTGCGCGTTTATCGGTAGCGCCAATTGATGAAGCGGCTGCAAGTTCGGTCTTAACCTTTGCATATGCCACTGAGGCTGTTATGAGTGTCTTGTTGTTCTGGTCAATACCTGAAATTACATTGTCAGAGAAAACAGATACGCTTAATCCGTTGTATTCAAGTGTTGATCCAAGAGAAGCAAGACTCATAATCTTGGCTGCTGTAATATGTGCCTGAGAAATGTCAGTTGTATCATCAATTGTATATGACTTACCATCGATCGTGATAACGCTACCTGTAGCAAGTTGAGGTACTGTACCTGCTGAAGAAACAGTTCCTCCTGCCTCTGGCATTGATGTTGGTTGTGAATTTCCCATACCAATCTTTAGAGCTACCAAAGCCGCTGTAACAGATTTTGCTCCAATTCCATATGTTGTGCCTCCAATTGTATAGGTGTCACCTATCTGGAGCTGTTTCATCTGGAATGTTGCCTTTGTGGTGTTTGAAGTCAAAGTACCAGCTAAGCCCGCATCGTGAGCTTTTACCCTGTATTCTTTTTCTCCGTTTCCGCCCTTCAGCAAGTACGTTTCGTTAAACTTTGTTGTCTCAGCAACACGATCGATTTCTGTAGTAAGCTGATTAATCTCATCCTGGATAGATGATCTATCAGACTCACTATTTGTTCCGTTCGCTGCCTGAACTGCTAACTCATTCATACGCTGAAGCATAGAATGTACTTCTGTAAGGGCACCCTCGGCGGTTTGTACTGCCGAAATACCATCTGATGCATTGGTTGAAGCCTGATCTAGACCTCTAATCTGCTTTCTCATTTTTTCTGAAATTGAAAGACCAGCTGCATCATCTGCTGCACGGTTAATTCTGAATCCTGAAGATAATTTCTCAATCGATTTAGACTGAGCACCTGCTGTGATATTAAGCATTCTTGAAGCATTAGCTGCCTGCATATTGTGTTGTACTACCATAATTTCTACCTCCTTGTAGATACTCTCACGATTCCATTCATGAGAGATGCAAAATTGTTAATTGCATAACATTACTAAAAATTCTAAAAGTTTCATGATTGGAAACGCTACATACTTTAGGCTGCATTCCCGTATCTATATAACAAGTGGTGTGACCAACCACCACGTTGCTACCAGAGAAGAAATTAAAGTAGTATAGCTTTATTTAGTTTTAAAGCTTCTATAGATGATTTTTATCATCTATTCCTTTTATCGGAGAACATTTTAAAAACTTTAGCTTTTTTACACACGAAAAGGGGACCTCCTTTCGGAAGTCCCCTAATGTACTAGTATTTAACTAGTCTGCGCGAAACAATTATTTGGATAAAGAATCTTTAAGCTGCGCTTAAAGCTACTGTTTTGTTATTATCCAAGGATTGAAAGTACGCCCTGTGTAGACTGGTTAGCCTGTGCAAGCATAGCCTGGCCTGCCTGCTGAAGAATGTTATTCTTGCTGTAGGTAACCATCTCATCAGCCATATCTGTATCACGGATACGAGACTCAGCTGCGTTAGTATTCTCAACTACGTTATCTACGTTAGCGATTGTATGCTCTAATCTGTTCTGAATAGCACCAAGTGCAGATCTCTGCTCTGATACCTTAGCTACTGCATCAGCGATTGCATCGATTGCATATGTAGCAGCCTTACCTGTATCATCAGATACGTTAAGTCCATCGATACCGAGGTTCTTAGAGCTCATTGTTTCGATTGTAACACCAATCTTGTTTGTCATGTCAGCATCAGAACCAACATGAAGATTGAAGTTAAGTGCATTCTGAGTTGTAACAGAACCACGTGTAATTGTGAAGCTCTGGAATGTAGCCTTGCTTGTGCCTTCTCCAGTTTCAACCTTAACAGCATCTTCTACAGATGCACGTGTTCCAGTAGCACCAATTGAAGAAGCTGCTGCAAGCTCTGTCTTAACCTTTGCGTATGCAACTGTTGCTGCAATAAGTGTCTTATTATTCTGATCAACGCCCTTTGAAACATCATCAGAGAATACTGTTACGCTCTTGCCATTGTACTGGATTGTAGATCCTGCACTTGCAATAGACATAATCTTTGCTGCTGTAATCTGTGACTGAGTCATATCTGTTGAATCAGCAATTGTATATGACTTGCCATCGATTGTGATTACACTACCTGAAGCAAGCTGAGGAACTGTACCAGTACCAGATGCATCGTATGTTGCAGGCTGTGAAGCTGGCTGTGAGCCTCCCATACCAATCTTCAAAGCTGCAAGAGCTGCTGTAACCTTCTCTGCACCAATGCTGTATGTTGTTCCACCAATTGTGTAAGAATCACCAACATTGAGGGCCTTCATCTGGAATGTAGCCTTTGTTGTGTTAGAGATAAGTGTTCCGTCAAGACCTGCATCATGAGCTGCAACTCTAAGAGTCTTCTCACCATTGCCACCCTTAAGTAGGTATGTCTCGTTGAACTTTGTTGTCTCAGCAACACGATCGATTTCTGTTGTAAGCTGATCAATTTCGTCCTGGATAGAAGAACGATCAGACTCACTGTTTGTGCCGTTGGCAGCCTGTACTGCTAACTCATTCATACGCTGAAGCATTGAGTGTACTTCTGTTAAAGCACCTTCAGCTGTCTGTACTGCAGAAACACCGTCCTGTGCGTTTGTAGATGCCTGATCAAGACCTCTGATCTGCTTACGCATCTTTTCAGAAATTGAAAGACCAGCTGCATCATCTGCTGCACGGTTAATTCTGTAACCTGAAGAAAGTTTCTCAGTTGACTTAGCCTGATTTCCAGCTGTAATGCTGAGCATTCTAGAAGCATTAGCTGCCTGCATGTTATGTTGTACTACCATAAAATTCTACCTCCTTGTAGATACTCCCTGGATTCCTTTCCTGGGAGAAGTGCCTTTGCACTTGATTGTTAATAAATTACATCTATAATCAACACAGTACTCGCGCGACATACTGTATATGATTACCTCAATTAACAAAAAGTTTTTGCCTAAGAATACAATTCAAAAATAGAATAAATCCATGCACAAAAAATTTTCAATTGTAAAGTTGCAATTGATAAATGGAAATAAAACTTGATATTAATCTTCGATTCTTAACATCCTTGTCCTGATATCGAAATATGAATAATGATATGATGTTGAAAATTCTCAGATAATGAAGTCCTTTTCATTTATCTAACGTATGTGTGTGATAACAATAACTTTACTGTTATCTCCACCTTACATTTACTTTATCGGAAGAAGTTTTTAAAACTTAACCCCTTTTTTGAAAAAATTTTAAAAAATTTTTTATTACACATTTGGTTATAAAAAAAGGTGCTACAGATTCAAATAACCCTTCTGTAACACCTAGTATATCACCTGTTATTTACTTGTAAATCCTTTTCACTGAAAAGACATAAAAATAATTATCTGTCCTTTCCATACACATAAGTAGCGAAATAAATTACGCTTGCAATAATAACAATCATTGGACCTGTAGCCATATCTGTAAAGTAAGATACAAACAACCCAAGCACACCAGAGAACACACTAAAAAGAATAGCCAAGTAAGTATACTCTCTAAAATTCTCAGAAATATTTCTACTGCTAGCTGCTGGCAAAATTAATAGCGCATTAATCAAAAGAATACCAACCCACTTTATTGAAAGCATTACTAGAAGCGCTATAAGTATTGCAAAAGCATCCTCCATGACCCTAACAGAAATACTGCGGCTCTTTGCCAAAGTAGCATGAATGCTAATTGCTGTAAGTCTGTTGATACTGTAGCACCAAAAAATAAGGATTACACCAAAAAGTACCACCAGCTGGATTATTTCTGATACCGTAATAGACAAAATGTCGCCCACAAGTATAGCCGAATAATTGCTAAAGCTTCCACCTCTAGATAATATTGCAAGGCCAAGTGCTGTAGCACAGCTAGCAAAAACAGAAATCAAAGTATCTGATGAACTGAGGCCTTTCCTACTAATATAATTAAGTAATAAGGCAAAGCATATTCCGAAAAGAACCATAGATATAGTAGTATTTCCTATACCCATTATTACACCAGCCGCAATGCCAGTAAGTGCAGAATGTCCAAGGGCATCGCTAAAATACGCCATTCTCTTTTGAACAATCATTGTACCTACCATTCCAAATAATGGTGATATCAAAACAATCGCAATAGTCGCTCTAATCATGAAGGCATAGCTAAACATTTCACTAAACATTTGCATTCACCTCCATATTTCCAACTGCACCCTTTCCAAATACCTTTTTGAAAGCGTCAGTCTCATATACTATCTTTGGACGTCCAGCTGCAGTAACTGTTTGGTCAATCAAAATCACATTGTCAGCATATTTATATACATAGTCCAAATCATGACTAACGAGTATAATTGCTAAATCATGTGTTTCTTTCAGATATTGCATTTTTTCATAAAATGCATCCATACCATTTTTATCAATTCCAGAAACCGGTTCGTCCAATAGTAATAAATTAGGTGTATCATGTACTGCCATGGCAAGAAGTACTCTTTGCAACTGTCCACCAGACAGTGTGCCTACTGGTTGATCAATAAGCTCAGCCACATCAAACTCCGCAAGGGCTTCTCTCACGTGATCATGCTCTTTCTTGCTAGAAAAAAGAATCGGTAGTTTACCTGTAAAGGACTGAAATAAATCATACACAGACAAAGGTGTAGTTCTGTCAATATTTACAGTCTGAGGGACATAACCAATTTTTAATCCCGGCATATTATTATTCATTTTATTCTTGAACTGGATTTCTCCTGTATAAGGAACTTCACCTAGAATCGCTCTCACAAGTGTGGATTTACCTGCACCATTTCTACCAATGATAGCAGTCATTTGTCCACAGTGAACATGCAAATTGATATTATCAAGCACCACTTGATCGCCAAATGCTACACCCAGGTTTATGAATTTAATACAGTGAAATCCACATGGAATAATCTTTTTCATAGTTTCTCTCTCGCCTGTTACGCTCTCAAGCCTGAGTATCTCTCACCTCGACTAAAATGTCTCGGTTGAGAGATCTCAGAGCTTGATAGCTACAGGCTATTGCTAATCTTTAAATAATTATCATTCATAGTGGTTACGTAATCCGAAGCTCCATAGGAACCATGAACTAGCGTCTCCAAATATACCACCTTGGCATCAGTTTGCTCCTCGATAAGGTCGCCTACTGATTTACCATAATCGTACTCGGCAAAAACAATCCTTACATTATTATCTCTGATAGAATCAATCAGCTGGCTGACCTCACCAGCACTTACCTGACGTTCCTCATCTAAATCCAATGTTGCAACCACATTAGCCCCTAGAGATAATGCTGTGTACTCAAATGCCTCATGTAAAACAGCTACATTGTCACCGGATAATTTTTGATCCAGTTCCTGCTTATCTATTTTAGTATTCAATGCATCGATATAGTCAGATGCATTTTTCTCATATGAAGATGCATTAGAAGCATCTAGCTCTGACAATCCATCAGCTATGGCCTGTACCTGAACAGCGAACATCTCGCTATCCATCCAAATATGACTATTCTGCTCATGGTCGTGATGATGACCATCTTCTGAATGTTCTTCCTCTGTATGTTCTTCTTCTAAATGCTCATCCTCAAGAATTTCCTCGTCATTTTCCTCTACAAAATGCAAATCATAATAACTAGAATCATGCTCTAAGCATTCATAGGTATCAATAATAGTAAGCTCAGGATATGCTTCCATAACATCTTCAAGATACCCTTCCATGCCTCCACCATTAACAACTAACACATCTGCCTTAGATAGATTTTTCATATCTTCCGTAGTAAGTGTGTAATCGTGAAGACAACCAGTAGTAGGCTGACTCAAATTTTGCACAGTGACACCATCTGTATCCCCTACAACATTCGTAGTTGCAATATATATCGGATTACAGCTAGTCATCACCAAGAACTCATCTGTCCTATAATCAACATTATTAAGTTTTACATAAAAAAATGTGCTACAAGTGCTCACCACGGTGATGGAGAGGAGCAGGAGCAGCACAAATAAAAATTTTCGTTTTCTCATTAATCTAAATCTACATCTGAAAGACTTGCTTCGTTTTCAATTACCTGATCAAGAAAATCTTGTATCGTATCGAGGCCTTGTTTTGTTTGTGATGAGAAAGGAACAATAATTGTCTCTTTTCCAGCTCCCAGGCCCTCTCTTACTATTTTGATTTGCTTGTCCAACTGACTACGTTTAATCTTGTCAGCCTTTGTGGCAATTACAATTGGGTCATATCCAACATAATCCATCCACTCGAACATCTGCTTGTCGTTGGCAGATGGAGTATGTCTAATATCAACTAATAAGAATACTGCACGAATCTGTTCTGATGTATTAAGGTAAGTTTCAATCATTTTGCCCCATGCTTCCTTTTCTTTTTCGGAAGCTTTGGCAAATCCATATCCTGGCAAATCTACTACATAAATCTCATCGTTAATGTTGTAGAAGTTGATTGTCTGTGTCTTACCTGGCTGGGCTGAAACTCTAGCCAAGGATTTGCGATTCATGACAGCGTTAATAAGTGAGGATTTGCCTACATTAGACTTTCCTGCAAAGGCAACCTCTGGAAGGTCATTTTTAGGAAGTTTGGATGTAGGCCCACACACTGTTTCTAGATTGCACGAACGTATTACCATTATGCACTCTTTTCCTTTTTATCTTCGATTGAAACAACGCTTGTCTCCTCATTATCCTTTTTGTCAATGAGAAGAAGGTTGCTATCAACCATTTCTTTTGTAACTGTAATCTCTGTAATAGACTCGTCAGATGGAACATGATACATGTGATCCATCATAACGCTTTCAACTATAGCACGAAGTCCACGTGCGCCAGTCTTTCTCTCGATTGATTTCTTTGCAATCTCCCTAAGAGCATCATCCTCAAACTCAAGCTTAACACCATCCATTTTGAATAATGCCTGGTATTGCTTTGTAAGAGAATTCTTTGGCTCTCTGAGAATACGAATCATGTCATCCTCTGTAAGCTCATTAAGTGATACATTAATAGGCACACGACCTATAAACTCTGGAATCAATCCATACTTAATGAAATCCTGAGGAAGAGCCTGCTGAAGAAGCTCATCAATCTTTTGATTATTCTTATCCTTTACATCAGCGCCAAAGCCAATAGCTGTATGGTCTGTACGCTGAGAAATAATTTTCTCTAATCCTTCGAAAGCACCACCACAAATGAACAAAATGTTCTTTGTATCAATTGCTATAGTCTCCTGCTGAGGATGTTTACGTCCACCCTGTGGTGGTACGTTAGCTACTGTACCCTCAATAATTTTGAGGAGTGCCTGCTGAACACCTTCACCAGAAACATCACGAGTGATTGACACATTTTCAGACTTCTTTGTGATTTTATCAATCTCATCGATATAAATAATACCGATTTCAGCTTTTTTAATATCAAAGTCAGCAGCCTGAATAAGCTTAAGAAGAATGTTCTCAACATCCTCACCAACATATCCAGCCTCAGTAAGAGTTGTGGCATCTGCAATTGCAAATGGGACACCCAATACTCTAGCTAATGTCTGTGCTAAAAGGGTCTTTCCTGAACCAGTAGGACCAAGCATAAGTACATTACTCTTTTGAAGTTCAACATCGATGTCATCTGGGTCTGCCATAATACGCTTGTAATGATTATATACAGCTACAGAAAGAACCTTTTTAGCCTCATCCTGACCAATAACATATTGATCAAGAAATGCCTTCATATCTTCAGGCTTCTGAAGATTAATCTCAATGGAATCGCCCTCTGCTACTGGAGCAAAATCATCAAGCTCTTCAACTATTATTTCTTGGCAAATATCAACGCACTCGTCACAGATAAATGCACCATTTGGTCCAGCAATAAGCTTGCGAACCTGATTTTGTGTTTTGCCGCAGAATGAGCAGCGAACTCTATCATCGTTTCTCGCCATAACTACCTCTTAAATAAAATACATACTATAAGCCACTATAATTTATATCGGCTTTATTTCTCTTTTTTTGTAATGATTTCATCAATAAGACCATAATCAAGAGCTTCCTTAGCATCAAGCCAGTGATCTCTCTCAGTATCAGCACATACCTGCTCATATGGCTTTCCTGTATTTTCAGCTAACATACGATTGAGCTTTTCTCTAGTCTTTAAGATGTTCTTTGCAGCAATCTCAATCTCTGTAGCCTGTCCTTTTGCACCACCTAATGGCTGGTGAATCATAACTTCTGCGTTAGGAAGAGCAAAACGCTTACCCTTCTGTCCGCCTGCTAAAAGGAATGCGCCCATTGAAGCTGCCATACCAATACAAATAGTAGATACATCACATTTGATGTACTGCATTGTATCGTAAATTGCCATACCAGCTGTAACACTTCCACCTGGGCTATTAATATAAAGATGAATATCCTTGCTTGGATCCTCAGACTCAAGGAAAAGCAACTGAGCAACAATAAGTGATGCTGTAACCTCGTTTACTTCCTCTCCAAGAAATACAATTCTATCCTTTAACAATCTAGAATAAATATCGTAAGAACGCTCTCCTCGAGAATTCTGTTCAATGACATAAGGGATTGTAGCCATTTTTTCTGTCCTCCTAAACTAAGATATAATTATGTCAAATAGACACCTAGCCCGAGCATACGCCCAGGCCAGTGATTAAATTCTTTTTAATTATATCTATTTTGACAATCTATGTCTTTAATTTTACAAAAAGTTAATAAAAACTTTACAGTTTATTCTTACTCTTCGTCAGCTTTCTTTGTAGCCTTCTTTGTTGTCTTCTTAGCTGGCTTCTCCTCAACAGACTCCTCATCGTCAGCCTTCTTTGTAGCCTTCTTCTTTGCAGTCTCCTTAACATTGTCCATGATAAGAGCGATAGCCTTCTCAATAGCAATGTCCTTCTTCATAGACTCTTTCTCATTGTCTCCAACAAGAGTCTTGAGCTGATCAAGCTCCATACCGTACTGCTTTGACATTTCCTCAAGCTTAGCATCAACATCAGCATCTGTAGCTTCGATGTTCTCAGCCTTTGCAATTGCCTCAAGTACAAGTGAAGACTGTGTACGCTGTAATGCATCTGGACGAACCTGCTCACGGAATGAATCCATTGTCATACCTGTGAACTGCATGTACTGCTGAAGTGAAAGACCCTG
>NZ_SVEV01000025.1 GCF_015057185.1 Pseudobutyrivibrio sp.
GTGTAAGTAACAAGCTTGCTTGTTACCAATTAACTTGTATTAATTCAAGGTTTGTTTCACTGTTCAGTTATCAATCTTCATTTCGTTGTTGCCCTCAGCAGCAACTCGTTCATATTATCACGATGCCAGCTTTTTGTCAACAACTTTTTGTTTTTTATTTTCTTGATTCTCTTTGAAGAATCAAGGGCTGAAGCACTATTGCGTCAGCTTGTTTATAGTATCAAGTGGCAAGCTTTTTGTCAAGCACTTTTTACTATATTTTTCTGTCTTAATTCAAGAGAAATAGTTCATTTTTCAAACTATTTTCCTTTCCCGCGACAGCTTGTTTATAATAGCATTCAGCCCTTTTTGTGTCAACAACTTTTTGTTAATTTTTCGATATTTTTCACAGTATTTTCTTGAGTTCTTCTACTGCATTATCTGAGGTCGCCCAGCTTGTTGCTATTCGGATCACAGTATGGGTCTCATCATACTTTTCCCAAAATCCATAAGCAACCTTTTCTCCAAAGGATTCAAGCTTTTCATTTTCCATTACAACAAAAATCTGATTTGTTGGATTCTCCATATACAGCTTGTAACCTTTGGACTTTAAATCGTCGCGTATTATTGCAGCTTGCTTCACCGCATTTATTCCCATAGACATATATAAATCATCTGTAAATAATGCATCAAACTGCAAACCTAGTAGACGCCCCTTTGCCAATAAAGCTCCATGCTGCTTGATTTGGGTTATCATGTGTTTAGGAGTATTCCCTTTTGTAAACACAACCGCCTCTCCAAAGAGTGCTCCAACTTTAGTCCCACCAATATAGAAAACATCTGCAAAAGCTGCTATATCTGCCATGGATAATTCCGACTGAGCAGCAAGACCGTAAGCAAGTCGTGCGCCATCTACAAATAATGGCATTTCGTATTCCTTACATATAGAAGAAATAGCATCAAGCTCCTCACGTGAATAAAGTGTTCCATATTCAGTAGGATACGATATATACACCATGCCTGGATTAACCATATGTTCTGCGCTATCATCAGCATAATGATCAATTAACATCTGTTTCAATTCTGACGCGTCAATTTTACCTTCATGAGCTGGCAATGTGATTACCTTGTGACCACTATATTCAATAGCCCCTGCCTCATGAACCGCCACATGACCTGTATCTGCTGCAACCACACCATCATAGTTAGAAAGCATTGAATCAATCACAACTTGGTTAGTCTGTGTACCACCCACAAGGAAATAAATATCAGCATTAGGACATTTTATGTAATCTCGAATCTTTTCCTTAGCGCTGTTGCAAAATTCATCTTCCCCATATCCAGGTGTGGATACCATGTTTGTGTCATTTAAAGCCTGAAGCACTTTAGGATGACAACCTTCCGCATAATCACATGAAAAATAGAGCATACTTTACCTCCCTTATAGCACAAAAGCCAGATATGCATACGGTTATAAACCATAAGATTCTGGCTCTCATTATACAAAAAAGGTAGTCACATTTGCGACTACCTTTTATAAAACGCAGAGGGTGGGATTCGAACCCACGCGCCCTTGCGGACAAACGGTTTTCAAGACCGCCTCGTTATGACCACTTCGATACCTCTGCATGTATCTCTCGGACACGAATAGTATAATAACATCCGTGCCCTATTATGTCAACAAAAAATCATAAGTTTTTTCGGAAATCCCCGAATTCAGAAAATTATGACAATGCTTATATTTGCTTGCTTTTTCTAATGTAAATCCTTGTATACTTTTAACATCTTTTAAGAATTGCCTCTCCAAAAGCGGCATCCTCAGGAGTAGTAACTTTTATGTTAGTATATGCTCCCTCTATCATATGAACATCATGATCCGTTGCCAGCTCAACTATCATCGCATCATCAGTAACCGAATATTCCTCAGCCTTTGATATGATTTTATCGTAAGCGCCACGAATTAGGTTGTATTCAAAGCATTGTGGAGTCTGAACAATCCATACATTGCTTCTGTCTGGTGTGTCAAGAACCTTTCTGTGCGAATCTGTAATTTTGACCGTATCCTTTGTTGGCATTCCAACCACACAAGATTCATAAAGTGCTACAGCAGACATGCATCTATGAATAATATCTACAGAGACAAATGCACGTGCACAGTCGTGTATCAGTACATATCCATCATTAATCGCCTGCAATCCTGCATAAACAGAATCGTAACGCTCTTCTCCACCTTCAACGATAGCTATGCATTTATCTATATGATATTTCTCAATTATTTCCTTGCGACATTTCTCAACATCACCATGGGCAACAACTAAGACTATTTGAGTACATTTGCTTTCTTGAAATGTACGTAGACAGTGAACCATCAAAGGTGCTCCACCAATATCCATATATTGTTTTGGAATTTCTTGTTCCATACGTTTGCCAGAGCCAGCCGCTAAAACTATCGCTGTGAATTTGTTCATTATCTTTCTCCCAATTTAAGATTTGGAATTGCGTTTAAATCCCAACCATCACGTTTACCTGATAAGTATTCATAATAAGCTGCTGCGCCTATCATTGCCGCATTGTCTGTGCATAAAATTGGAGATGGATGATAGAACTTCACCCCTTTTTCTGCACACATCTTTTCTATGGCAGCCCTCAATGTCTGATTTGAAGCAACTCCACCAGCTATCGCAAATTTATCCATGCCGAACTCGTCAATAGCCATAGCAGCATGCTCACAAAGAGTATCAATTACTGTCTGTTGGAAGGATGCTGCAACATCAGCTTCATTAATTGTTTCGCCCTTCATTTGAGCGCCATTTATATAATTTAATACCTGCGATTTAAGTCCACTAAAAGAAAAATCATATAGTCCATCAGATACCTTTGGTCGTGTAAATTGAATAGCAGTTGAATCGCCCTCATGGGCTTTCTTTTCAATTTTAGGTCCTCCAGGATATCCAAGCCCAATAGCACGAGCCACTTTGTCAAAAGCTTCTCCCGCAGCATCGTCTCTGGTGCGTCCTAATATTTCATATTTACCATAATCTGCAACTCTAACCAAATGAGTATGTCCACCAGATACTACAAGGCACAAGAATGGTGGTTCTAATTCTTTATTCTCTATATAATTGGCACTAATATGTCCTTCTATGTGATGCACACCAATAAGTGGTTTGCCTGTTGCAAAAGCAAGAGCCTTTGCCTCTGCAACACCTACAAGCAATGCACCAACAAGCCCTGGTCCATAGGTAACAGCTATAGCATCAATATCCTCTAGTCCCATATCAGCTTCTTCTAAAGCCTGCTCTATTACCTGATTGATTCTCTCGATGTGTTTTCTCGATGCAATTTCAGGAACTACTCCGCCATAAAGAGTATGCAATGGAATCTGAGTTGATATTACGTTACTTCGCACATCTCTTCCATTTACAACTACAGCTGCTGCAGTTTCGTCGCAAGAGCTTTCTATAGATAATATTTTTATTTCCTTAGTATCCATTTATTTCGTCCTCTGTAGACAACCTCCATGTAAGGATTTTCCAATGGCCATTAGAATCTTTTCGCAAGCAAAAATCTTCGTAGGTCCTTGTATACTGGCTGCCTTCTCTAATAAAGTAATAAACATTTACAAAGGCACACTCATAACCATTAACCGTTTTGTATTGGACCTCTTTAGAATCACTGACTGTTGCAGAAACAATTACTCTATTTCTATTATGATAATCATCAATCTCCATTGAGAGAGATGCCAAATATGTATCTCTCGGATTGTACTGGAGAAGCTCGTCATCCATAAGCTTACGAGCCTGATCAGCCATTTCTTCTAACTCAGATTGATCAAAGTCCTCACTATAATAGGCTGTAATAATTCGATTGTACCATTTAACTACTGCTCTAGGTGTGGCTGGATAATCAGTATCAAAATTTTTATTGATTATTGCCTGCACTTCAGAAAGGTCAACTTCTTCTTGCGTTGTTGCTGACGCATTTCTCCGTGACAGATAGGCATAAAAGCCTATAATCAACGAAGCCATACAGATTACCGCTATTCCTATTCGCAGTACCTTTTTCATATTACTCCTCCACAAAATCAAGCTCTAAAAACTTGCCGTCTTCTCCCAAGTGAGCCTGTGGAAAAATCTCACAGACTTCTTTCATATACTTTTTGTGCCCCGTCAATGAAGGTGAATAATGAGTGAGCCAAAGCTCTTTAACCTTTGCATCTCTGGCAACCTTCGCTGCCTCATAAAAAGTCATGTGCTTATTTTGCTTAGCCTTGGCCAATTTATCCTTTTCTGCATACATCCCCTCGCAGATAAGAAGATCCGAATCTGTCGCTGCTTCAACCAAAGATTTGGTTGGTCTAGTGTCTGTACAATATGTAACTTTAATTCCTTTTCGAGCTTTTCCCATAACCATGTCCGGTGTATAAACCTTGCCATCATACTCAACTGAATTGCCCTTCTGTAAAGGATTCCACAATTGAACCGGAATGTTAAGAGCCTTCGCATTCTCTACATCAAATCTGCCTTTTCTAGGAATATCAATAGTATATCCATAACAAAGTACATTATGATTAACCTTAAATGCATGTATCTGATACCCAAGGATTTCAATTCTCTGATCAGGCTCAGTTATTTCTATTAGATTAATTTGAAATGGAAGCTCTGGAGCAATTACTCTGAGAGAGTTAACTACTCTTTCAAGACCTTTTGGTCCAATAATCGTAATCGGGTCAGTGCGATCCGAATTGCCCATTGAAAGTAGGAATCCCGGCAGTCCACTAACGTGATCGGCATGATAATGAGTCAAGCAAATCACCGAAATAGGATTTGGCGAAAACCCTGCTTCCCGAAGGGCCACTTGGGTGCCTTCACCGCAATCCACAAGTAGACCTTCACCGTTAAATCTAAACAGACAAGATGTCAACCATCGATTTGGCAACGGCATCATTCCTGCTGTTCCTAACAAACATACATCTAACATCTATATATCTAACCTCATACATACAGCATCCTCGACTGGATTGCTGTAGAAATATTTGCGAATGCCGATTTCTTCGAAGCCCATATGCTCATACAAGCTACGAGCCGGCATATTGGATACTCTAACCTCAAGAAAGATTGTTTCTATTCCTCGAGATTTTAGTTCTTTGATTGAATACTCCAAAAGTTGACGACCTAGCCCTCTACCACGGCAGGTTTCCTTAACGACTATATCCGGAAGTTCGGATTCTGGCGGTGTCAGATAAAACACACTATAGCCGACAATAATTCCTTCTTCCTCTGCCACAATTACAAATGCATGCGACGAACATATAGCCTCATCAAAAGAACAAAAGGACCAGGGACAACTCATTGATGCATTTTCTATATCAACAATATTTGTCAGGTCCTTCTCTGTTGCAAATCTAAATGTAAAAGCCATTAAGCTTTTCCTTCCTTTTCCATGCGTTCACGTTCTGCCTGGGACAGTCTCAAATATTCAGGTCTATGGTCTGCGGCCGTCTCAATATCACCATTCTCATAATAGATACAGCCTAAGGCTGCCACTGAAGAAGCATGCTGTCTGTTAAGATGAGCAGGTGCAAACCTATAAGGGACCTTAACCTCGGAAGCAACTAATTCTTTGAACACAGGTACCCCGTCCCCTAGGAAGGTAACAGGTCTACCAATAGTATTAATTTCCTTTGCAATATCATGGAAATCCAGAGCGCATTGCTCTTTGATAACATTAAACTGGCCATCCTCTAAGAACTCATAAATGCCAGTATAAACTTGACCACGTCTAGCGTCGAGAATAGGGCAAATCACCCCAGATGCCCCCCACATATTGAAGGCGAGAGCATCGACTGTTGGCACAGATACGATAGGACACCCAAGGGCAAGCCCCAGCCCCTTCGCTGTAGCAGATGCAATACGAAGCCCAGTAAAAGAGCCTGGACCAGCGGCAACTGCAATGGCATCAACAGTATATAAATCTAATTCCACCATCTTTTTAAGCTCGTCCAACATTGGAAGCAATGTCTGAGAATGAGTCTTTTTATATCCTGTGGTGTACTCTCCAATTAAATTGTCGTCCTCAACAATGGCAACAGATGCAACAAGACCTGAGCCATCAATTCCTAAAATCTTCATAGTCTAACGTGAAATAGTTTCTATCGTAATTTTGCGATAGTCAAATCCTTTTTCTAAATTTTTCTCGATTGTTACCTGAGTATATTCGTCTGGTAAAATCTCTTCTATAAGATTAGCCCACTCAATAAGTGAGACGCCATCTCCATATATATAGTCCTCATAGCCGATTTCGTCCATCTCTTCGATATCGCCTATGCGGTATACATCGAAATGATAAAATGGCAACCTACCAGTATCGTACACTTGAACGATTGTAAAAGTAGGACTGCAAATAGGCTCATCTATTTCAAGACCTGTAGCAAAGCCTTGTGTAAAAACTGTTTTACCAACACCCAAGTCTCCAATTAAAGTAAATACCTGTCCTGGAGTCGCTTGCGATGCAAGCCTTTGACCTAGAGCTTCTGTTTCTTCTGGTGAATTAGTTTCTATTATTTCTATCATTTTAGTTGTAACTTATAATCCTCTACATGCTGTTTAATGTACTCTTTTATATTGTCATAATCCTCGGCAATATCTGCCATAGGAATAATATATGCATTTACTCGATTACTATAGATAAGTAAATAGCCCTTCCATGTGGAAATTTTGTATACATACTCCCATGGAAGCTCAGCTGGTTCGTCAGTAGTAGGTGATGAGATAATAATACCCGAATCAGCAAGCTCATATGTCAAAGGATGCTGAAAAACTTCCTGGGTCATCTGCGCCTTTGATTTAAGTTTAAGGCTCATTGGTATGTAAATCAGAAACACAAATGCAACAGCTGGATACATAACCTGATAAACAAGTCTCAACTGTGGAAAACGCAATATCCACACCACAATCAATAAAACAAACAGAACAACTGAAAGAATGCCCTGATTGTGTGTGTAGGCATAATGCATATTGTATCTATATAAATCGTCATCTGTAATCTTGGTGCTAAATTTAATATTAGTCATAATTTTTCTCCCTATATATAGTGTATTTTACCATAAATAAGAACAAAAAAATACAATTATTCAACCCCATTATAAAAAGGGGCGCCACTATGCAGTGTCCCCCTTTTGTGTCGTAGTCAGGAGGAAGGCAAAAAAAGAGTGAGCCGAAACCCCTAACGACTCACTCATTAACCATTTCTCCTAAAAAGCTAACTCATTGTTACTTTTCTTTACATGGAAAAGTATAGGTATTTTCTACAACAATGTCAACAAATTGTGCTTCTTAGGGTATTATTTCGTATAGTTGCATAATTTGCACGTGTAATATATGTGCATTATACGAAAACCTTTAAGCTATTTATTTTTATTTAATTTCATGGTAAGGGCAATTCTGCCCTTTTTCTCATCAACTGAAAGAACCTCTACATCAACGATATCTCCTACAGATACTACTTCAAGAGGATGCTTAATATAACGGTCAGTCATCTGCGAAATGTGCACAAGACCATCCTGATGAACGCCAATATCAACAAATGCACCAAAATCAATTACATTTCGTACAGTTCCTTTGAGCTGCATGCCTGGCTTTAAATCCTTCATCTCAAGAACATCACTCTTTAGGATTGGCTTTGGCATATCCTCACGAGGATCACGTCCTGGCTTTTCTAATTCTTTTACGATATCCTCAAGTGTCATTTCGCCAACACCAAGCTCTGTGGATAACGCCTTGATATCGGCGATACTCTTGTGGATTTCTTTAAGAGTGCCTGCTGCAATATCCTTTACATCAAACCCGAGTTTTTCAAGGAGAGCCTTTGCCGCATCGTAGCTTTCTGGATGTACAGCTGTGGAATCAAGTGGATTTCTACCACCTGTAATTCTCATGAAACCTGCACACTGCTCAAATGCTTTAGGCCCAAGCTTAGGCACCTTTTTAAGCTCTGCACGAGAATTGAATCTACCATTCTCTTCTCTATAAGCAACGATGTTTTTAGCTAAAGTTTTGTTGATACCTGAAACGTATTCTAATAATGATGCTGAAGCAGTATTAAGATCTACACCTACAGCATTAACGCATGTCTCTACTACACCTGCAAGAGTCTCATCAAGCTTCTTTTGATTCATATCGTGCTGGTACTGTCCAACACCAACTGATTTAGGATCGATTTTTACAAGCTCTGCAAGTGGATCCTGAAGTCGACGGGCCATAGATGTGGCACTACGCTGTCCTACATCAAAGTTAGGGAACTCTTCTGTAGCAAGCTTACTTGCAGAGTAAACTGAAGCGCCTGCTTCATTTACAATAATATACTCAACCTTTTCTGGAATCTCTTTAAGCATATCTACAATAATCTGCTCTGACTCACGGCTTGCAGTACCATTTCCAAGAGAAATGAGCGAAACATTATACTTTTTAATGAGAGCCTTGATTACTTTCTTAGTTTCCTCAACTTTGTTCTGAGGCGCAGTTGGATAAACAACTGTAGTATCAAGAACCTTTCCTGTAGCATCAACTACTGCAATTTTGCATCCTGTTCTGAAAGCTGGGTCCCAACCAAGAACAACACGGCCTGCAATAGGTGGCTGCATAAGAAGCTGTGTGAGATTCTTTCCGAATACTTTGATAGCTCCATCCTCAGCCATCTCTGTAAGATTGTTTCTAATTTCATTTTCAATTGATGGAGCAATAAGTCTTGTATATGCGTCCTCAATTGTAGCCTGTAAAGCTTGATTCGTATTTACGTTATCTCGGCTGATAATTTTCTTTTCGAGATACTTGAGAATATCCTCTACTGGAGCCTCAATTGAGACCTTAAGGATTTTCTCTTTTTCTCCACGATTAAGAGCAAGAATTCTATGACCTGGAAGCATTGCGATAGCCTCATCATAATCATAGTAATTCTCATATACAGACTCAGCCTCAGCATCCTTTGCCTTTGATACAATACGACCATTTTTGAAAGTCTTTTCACGAATCCATGTACGGTAATCCGCATCATCAGAAATACTCTCTGCAATGATATCGCAAGCGCCAGCAATAGCTTCCTCCGGAGTATTGACCTCTTTTTCTGGATTGATAAATGCTTTCGCTTCCTCTTCAAGGGACTTATCTGTCATCTGAAGAATAATAATATTTGCAAGAGGCTCTAAGCCTTTTTCCTTTGCGATAGTAGCTCGAGTGCGGCGCTTTGGTCTGTATGGACGATATAAATCATCAACTGCAACCTGTGTTGTAGCCTCAAGTATTGCTTTTTTCAGTTCCTCTGTGAGAAGCCCCTGTTCCTCGATTGAAGCAAGGCATGTGGCTTTTTTATCCTCTAAGTTACGTAAATAAGTAAGTCTCTCTGAAAGTGCTCTAAGCTGCTCATCATTAAGGCCGCCTGTAGCTTCCTTTCTATATCGAGAAATAAATGGAACCGTATTTCCTTCATCTAATAATTTCACTGCAGCCTCAACCTGCGCCGGACGCACCTGAAGTTCTGCTGCAATCTGTTTAGTAATATCCATGTTGTGTACTCCTATAGGTTTTTTCTCGCCTGTTACGCAAACAATCCATAGTATTACTCCGCTCAACACACGTTTCGCTTGAGTAATCTATGAGATTGTTTACTACAGGCTATTTTTACTTTTCAATTATAAACATTTCTTTACACGGTTTGTGAAATATCTCACCAGCGCGGATGATGCCCATGTCAATGCGATGGACAGTAATAACATCGTAAAAGTCTCACGGCGACTATATAATGAAATGTCATAATGCCTAAATAATAAGGTGATAATGATGTGGTGTGTCAAAATAACATACCAGCTGATACCTGAAATATAGGCGATAACTTTATATATTTTCTTTTCAGGAGAGATATCCACATCTCTTATAGCAAGAAACATAGTTATCGACCAAATTACACAGATTATCTCAAAGGGCTGGTCTAAAACTACTGGGAAAATCGCAGTATAGCCAGCAATCAATAAATATACAAATATTGCCACAGAAACAACTGCACAAATAATCCTAGTTGTTTTTGAAATTTCCTTTTTTCCAACTAACTCATAAAGGAGCATTCCAACAAAGAAGTATAAAAAAACAAATAGTGGATTGTGCTCCACTTGAATATCAAATGGATTAAAGAAAAATAGCAATAATATATTCCAAGCAACTAAAACAGCAAAAATTGTATATTTAAATTTTTTGATTAACTTTGCAAATAACGGGAAGAGCAAATAGCAAGCCACAATACATGACATAAACCATTCGCCAATTAGATAAAACCCTAGTCCACCACTCATTTCCTGAACCATGGCATCAACGCCCAATATTGTAAATACGAACATATATAATGGAGATGTACTACCTGCTGCAACATTATTAGCTGCGAAATACACAAGAAACATTATCGTATATGCGATATAAAAAGGAATAAACAAACCTTTGAATCTTCTAATGTAGTATTCTTTTATGCTTAATTCATTCTCATGATTATACATAAGAGCATAACCAGATATAATAAACAAAAATAAGCTAGCTGGACGCGCCCAGATATTAGCAAAATAATTGACGGATGGCATAATAGGATCCGTGCCATGGGCTAAATTAATGTACTCTATACAGAAATGATACAGAAATATAAAAATAACTCCAATATCCCTGAGGATATCGAGACCAATTATTCTTTTTTTCATAATCAAGAATCTCCTCTGATTAAATTCTTTATTAAGTATATTCAATTAGGGGTTGAAAAAGCAAGTAATAGTTGGGCTCAGCCAAATAAGCACAAAAATGCCCTCCCTTCAAGGGGAGGGCCATAATTGTTATATTATTTAACTTCTACATTTCTTGTGGCAACAACATCTACACCTGTGCCGCATACATTTTTAACTACTACATCACCAATATGAACTGGCGCTTTCATTACTGCTGCATCAATTTCTTTCATGACAGCACCAATTTTATCCTTTGGAATATTTGATTTTGTCTTAACCGATACACGTGGTTTATCACCACCAAGAATTATAGCAGTTGAAGTAACTGTACGTTCTGGATGTGTAACCTCATTTTTTGCATAATTCTCACCGATTTTACAGGTGTTTCCTGTAACTGAGATTACCTCTCCTTTTTCTAATTCTACTGTAATGGCACAACCCATTGGGCAGCCGATACATGTCAATTCTCTCTTTTCCATAATTTATCTTCTGCCTCCTTAGTTATCCTCTATTTTTACAGTTATTTTCTTAAGCCCTGACTTCTCTTTTAGTTTATCTTTAAGCAAAATAACCTGTTCCATTTCACCAGGTGCCATAATACGTTTCTTGTTGTGCATTACTCTCTCATCATCAAAGTAAACACTTACGTAAGAGTCCTTATATACAGCACCTACACGGAAACGAACTGTAAGCTTGTCATCCATTCTATCCACATTGATAGTAGATGGAACTGTGTAACGAGCGCCTTCTGTAGCCACAATCTCGATATCAGCTTTTGCATCTGAAAGCTGACCCTTAACAAATTTAGCTGCATTCTGACCAGCTCTATCTGCTTCCTCAGAAACATAGTCAACAAGATCATGTACATGAAGTACATTACCACAAGCAAATACACCAGGAATGTTAGTCTCGAGAGATTCATTTACAACAGGGCCGCTTGTGATTGGACTCATCTCAACTCCTGCATTTCTAGAAAGCTCATTCTCAGGAATAAGTCCGCAAGAAAGGAGAAGTGTATCACATGTATATCTCTCCTCTGTACCAGGAATTGGTTTGCCCTTGTTATCAACCTCTGCAATTGTAACTGCAGTTACATGCTCTTTACCTTCGATGTCAACGACTGTGTGGGAAAGTTTAAGAGGAATGCCAAAATCGTCAAGACACTGAACGATATTTCTCTTTAAGCCACCTGAATATGGCATAAGTTCTGCAACAACTTTAACCTTTGCTCCCTCAAGAGTCATTCGACGAGCCATAATAAGTCCAATATCACCAGAGCCTAAGATAACAACCTCACGGCCTGGCATATAGCCTTCAATGTTTACAAGGCGCTGTGCTGTACCTGCTGAGAAAATTCCCGCTGGTCTGTAGCCAGGAATGTTTAATGCCCCTCTTGGACGCTCACGGCATCCCATTGCAAGAATAACAGCTCCAGCCTTTATCTGATACATTCCATCTTCACGACTCATGGCTGTTACCACACGGTCCTCAGAAATATCCATTACCATTGTGTTGAGTTTATACTCGATTTTTGCATCAAGAACCTTCTCAATAAATCTATATGCATATTCTGGGCCTGTAAGCTCTTCTTTAAATGTGTGAAGTCCAAAACCATTGTGGATGCACTGGTTAAGAATGCCTCCTAATTCCTTATCTCTCTCTAAAATAAGAATTTTATCTACGCCGGCATTTCTTGCTGCAACAGCAGCTGCGAGTCCTGCTGGGCCGCCGCCAACAATAACAATATCGTAATTCATCATTACTGCTCGCCTCCCTTCTGATTCTTTGTGCGCTCGATTACAATATTTGACTTTCCACCACTCTTTGTAATCTCTTCATAATCGAGGCCGAGCTCTCTATGGAGTATCTCCATAGTTTTTGGAGAGCAGAAACCTGCCTGACATCTTCCCATTCCAGCTCTCGTTCTTCTCTTTACTCCGTCAAGCGAACGAGCACCTAAAGGTCTGTGAATTGCATCAAGAATTTCTCCCTCTGATATAGACTCGCAGCGGCAAATAATGTTACCATATGCTGGATTTTTCTTAATTAACTCATTTCTTTCTTCAACTGAAAGGTCTGCTGGGTTCATTACATCTTTTCTAGTGCTAATCCAATTAGTCTTTGGTGTAAGTCCCATCATATCCTTTAACATATTTCCAACCATTTCTCCGATGGCTGGGCTAGATGTAAGTCCTGGCGATTCGATTGCAGCGCAATCAATAAAGTGCTTTGCACCCTTTACTTCTCCGATGATGAACTCATGGCGAGCTTCATGGGCACGAAGACCTGCAAATGATGTGATAACCTTTCTCATTGGAAGATTCTTTACATGGTCATTTGCCTTTGCAATTAAATCATTGATTCCAGCAGCTGTTGTGTTTGTTCCCTCTTTGTCATCAATATCAATAGCTGTAGGTCCAACAATAAGATTTCCATGAACTGTTGGAGATACCAGAACACCTTTTCCAAGGTTTGTTGGCTGTGGAAAAATAGTGTGACTAACATGATTTCCAACTTCTTTATCAAGCAAGCAGTAGTCACCACGTCTTGGAATAATTTCTATTTTGTCGTCGTCCTGGCTAACCATATTGTGGATAACACCAGAATATACACCTGCTGCATTTACTACATATTTTGAAACATACTCACCATTGTTGGTGCGAATGTGCCATAGTCCGTCTTCACCGGCTTTGATAGCCTCAACCTTTGTATTAAATCTAAAATCGACTCCGTTTACATTTGCATTTTCTGCCATCGCAATGCAAAGCTTGAATGGACAAATAATACCGCCAGTTGGTGCATATAAAGCTCCTTCTACGTTGTCTGAAAGATTTGGTTCCATTTCAAGAGCCTCTTCACGGCTAAGGATTCTCATATCCTTTACACCATTTTTTATTCCTCTGTCATAGAGCTCCTGAAGACCAGGAAGAGCTTCCTTATGAATGCAAACAACCATAGAACCATTTCTTTTGAACGGAATGTCCAAATCACGGCAAAGGTCGTCCATCATTTCATTTCCTCGTACATTTAATTTTGCCATCAATGATCCAGCAGCAGCATCAAAGCCTGCATGCACAATTGCTGAATTTGCCTTTGACGTTCCCTCACATACATCTTCACATTTTTCCAAAACACAGACATTTGCCTCATAGCGTGAGAGTTCTCTTGCAATTGCGCTACCAGAAACGCCTGCGCCTATGATTATGACATCATACAACATAGTTTTTTCTCCTAACTAAAAATGTTTATTCATTAAGAAAAGGAGTCGGCAATTAGACGCATCTCATCATGCGTTCAATACCGACTCCAATCCTCAGTGTATCAATAATAAAGTTGTAAAATAAATGGTTACAGTATTGAATACTGAACTTATATTACAATACAAACATTGTAATTCTGTGAATGACTAATTAGCCAAACATCTGAGCTGCTGCAAGTGCATTGTAAAGTAAAGAAGCAACAACACCACCACAGATAGGTGCTACAGCTGGAATCCAGCCATATGACCAGTTACCATTCTTCTTGCCAAAGTTTGGTGCAAGGCAAAGATAAGCAATACGAGGAGCTGTATCTCTTGCTGCATTCATTGCGTATCCTGTTAATCCACCGAATGAAGCGCCGCAAGCAACGATTACACCGTATACAAGTGGCCAAACAACACGGTCTGTACCTGCTGGAATAAGTGCAAGTGTAAATACAAGTACGAATGTAGCTACAAACTCTGACATAAAGTTAAGGAACTGATTAGGAATTGAAGGTGCTGTACAGAAGCATCCTCTAACTACTGCATCATCAGCTGTTTCCTTAATGTGATCATGATAAAGAAGCATAAGGATAGCTGCACCTACAAAACCACCAAGCATCTGAGCTACTATTTGGCCGCCTGCTGTGCTCCAGTCGCCTGTTCTGATAGCAAGGCCAATTGTAACTGCTGGGTTAAAAGCTGATGGACATCCAGTAAAGTTGCTCATTGCAAATGCAGGAACCATAACAGCCATTCCCCAACCGATGAGGATGTGAACTGCTCCGCCGCCCTTGAAGCCTGATTTGTTCAATGAAACGTTACAGCAAACGCCATCGCCAAGAAGTACAAGTAAAATAGTACCAATAAACTCACCTACATAAATTGGATTCATAAAAACTTTACCCCCTTTTTAAGTTGTTTTATTTACTCTTTAGCCCAGCCTCTTGTTGCAGCAACAGCCTTTGACCATCCCTTGATAGCAGCTGTTCTGTCAGCATTTGTCATCTCTGGCTTGAACTCACGGTCAACTGACCAGTTCTTGATAACGTCTTCTTTGCTCTTCCAATAGCCAACTGCAAGACCTGCTAAGTAAGCAGCACCCATAGCTGTTGTCTCAACACAGCTTGGACGAAGAACGTCAGTATTAATAATATCTGACTGGAACTGCATCAAGAAGTTGTTGTTTGATGCACCACCGTCAACCTTTAATGCTGTAAGGTGCTTGCCTGAATCAAGCTCCATAGCATGAAGTACGTCATATGTCTGATATGCAAGTGACTCAAGAGTAGCTCTGATGAGGTGATATTTATTAACACCACGTGTAAGTCCTGTGATTGCTCCACGTGCATATGGATCCCAATAAGGAGCGCCAAGACCTGTAAATGCAGGTACTACGTAGCAACCATTTGTATCCTTAACACGAGTAGCAAAGTACTCTGAATCTGGAGAAGAATCAACAATCTTTAACTCATCACGTAACCACTGGATAGCAGCGCCAGCAACATATACAGAGCCTTCAAGTGCATATGTAACCTTGCCATCAAGTCCCCAAGCGATAGTTGTAAGAAGATCGTTCTTAGAGAAGATTGGCTTCTCACCTGTATTCATAAGCATGAAGCAACCTGTACCATATGTGTTCTTTGCTTCGCCTTCGTTGTAGCATGTCTGTCCAAAAAGAGCTGCCTGCTGATCACCAGCAGCACCAGCGATGCGGATAGGACCACCAAAGAATTCTGGATCTGATTCTCCATAGATGCAGCTTGAAGGTTTAACCTCTGGAAGCATGCTCTTTGGAATCTCAAGAATCTGGCAAAGCTCATCATCCCACTCAAGTGTGTTGATGTTGAACAATAATGTACGGCTTGCATTTGAATAATCTGTAACATGTACTTTGCCCTTTGTAAGCTTGTAGATCAACCAAGAATCTACAGTACCGAAGCAAAGCTCGCCTTTTTCAGCTCTCTCACGAGCGCCCTCAACATTATCGAGAATCCAACGGATTTTTGTTCCTGAGAAATATGGGTCAAATTTAAGACCTGTCTTCTGCTGGAATTTTTCAACGATACCTGGAATCTTTCCCTTCATCTGCTCAGCAAAGTCTGCTGTACGACGGCACTGCCATACGATTGCATGTGTGATAGGCTGTCCTGTAGCTCTATCCCAAACAATAACAGTTTCACGCTGATTTGTGATACCGATTGCTGCGATATCC
This sequence comes from Pseudobutyrivibrio sp., assembly GCF_015057185.1. Classification (GTDB taxonomy): domain Bacteria; phylum Bacillota; class Clostridia; order Lachnospirales; family Lachnospiraceae; genus Pseudobutyrivibrio. The sequence goes on from NZ_SVEV01000025.1 coordinate 16,189, forward strand.
TCTGATTTAGCGTTTACTTTTCTCATTGCTTCACGAGCAACTGAAAGCTGTGTCTGCCAGATTTCGTTTGCATCATGCTCAACCCAACCTGGCTGTGGGAAATACTGTGTAAATTCCTTCTGTGCAACAGAGCACATCTCGCCCTTTTCATTGAAAAGGATACATCTGTTACTTGTTGTTCCGGCATCGAGAGCCATTACGTATTTTGCCATTATTACTCCTCCTTTTTGCCTTTGGCATTAGCAAGTTACTTTTGAAGTGAGTCCTAATTAGCTACGCTTAAAGCTGCCATACCTTTTCATTGGTGGTAGATACAGCAAGCACCCCATTATTAAGCGCATTCATAACATCATCCCTATCTGAAATCAAGCCTCCTGCCAAAACAGGGACTCGGCTAACAGATTTAACCCTTTTTATAATCTTTGGTAAGACTATTCCTGGAAGGATTTCGATGACATCCGGCTGAGATATCCCGTGCCTGTCTTGTTTTTCAATGTTAACAAGTGCCATGCTATCGATTACGAAATATCTAAGTACCGAATATAGACCCAACTCCTTTGCCCTTCCGATAAGATTCCCCTTTGTTGTAATAATACCGTCTGCCACAGTATTATTTTTTATAAAGTCAACGGAGATATCCTTGGTATTATTTAGTCCTGCAATCAGATCCAAATGTACCATCGCTACTTTGTCTGCATCTTTTATTTTTTGTACAATTCTTGGAATTGAACAAACGTCCCCATACAAGATAAATATTATCTCACAATCAGATGCAATAGCATGCTCCAATCCCTCGTCATCCTTTATGGCTGCAATAACTGGATTTGCTTCCAGTTTATCGATAAACTCTCTGTGCATTACTTATACTCCCTCATAGTAATCTTCCAATCCCTAGGCACAAAAAAAGAACATGCCTAGAAATACACAAGAATCACCTTATGTTAAGTCGCAGCCACATTCTCATCTCTCACGGGCATTTATTTACTTTGTATACTAATAATACACCTCACATGGGTAAAATTCAACATACATTTTTCACAAAATAGAAATACTATGTACACAATTACCTATAATAACCTATTTCACGGCATTTCAAATTAAGTAATAATCGTTTATTTGCATAAAAAAAGCTTCCCCATTAAGGGGAAGCAAATTATTTTTGTGCATTTATTATAGCATTATACAAATCATCATATTCTTCAAAGGCTGGATATTGAGGGTAATCTTTTTTTATTGCCTCAGTTGTTCTAAATAAGAATCCTGCTTTTGAAGCCTGAATCATTGCCAAATCATTAAAGCTATCGCCACTTGCTATTGTCTCAAATCCACAGGACTGTAAAGCTTTGACTGTTGTAAGCTTGCTTTTTTCGCAGCGCATTTTATAGCCTGTTATCTCTCCATCAGCTCCAACAATTAGTTCGTTGCAGAAAATAGTAGGCATACCAAGCTTTTCCATTAAAGGACCTGCAAATTGCGAAAAAGTATCACTAATAATTATTGTCTGTCCATGTGCTCTTAATTTGTCTAAAAATTCTTTTGCCCCTGGAAGTGGATCTATTTTTGCTATTGTTTCTTGAATTTCTTTGAGTCCAAGACCATGCTCCTTTAGAATTTCAATTCTATAGTTCATAAGCTTGTCATAATCAGGCTCATCTCTTGTTGTCTTTTTCAATTCTGGAATACCAGTAGCCTCCGCAAAAGCAATCCATATTTCAGGAACTAAAACCCCTTCTAAATCTAAGCAAGTAATATACATAATTCTTCTCCTAAAAAGCTAAAATACTCTTATAACCTGTTTAACACCACCAAGAGCAGCAGCACGCTCATCAAACTCTGCCTCTGTCATAAGCTGAGTAACAAATCCAACTTCTTCATCTAAGTCTAAGTTTGAATACTCTACTTTGTCGAATTCGTTTTCAATGTTTGATTGCAATGCAGATGTTCTAACAAAGAATCTATATTCTTGCTTTGCAGAATCAGCTAATTCAAGTTTTTCATGATCCCAACCAATTTTAACGTGTCTATTAGTATTTCTAGCCAAGAAAACCATATCTCCAACTACTGCAGATGCTGTAGGAAGAGCGCCTGCACCAGCTCCATAATACATTGATTCTCCAAGCATATTGCCTTTTACAGAAACAGCATTCATAACGCCTGCCACATGGTACAGCATTTGTTCAGGCTTAATTAAAAATGGAGCAACTCTGCAGGAATATGTATCTCCAACCTTTACGCTACGAGCAATAAGTTTAATACTGCACCCCATTGCTTTTGCATATCTAAAATCTGTTGAAGAGATTTTGCTAATTCCCTCAGTTGGAATTTCATTAAAGTCTACATTTTTTCCTGATACTAATGAAGTAAGAATAGCAATTTTACGGCAGCTATCATGTCCTTCTACATCAGCTGTAGGGTCCTTTTCTGCATATCCTAATGACTGTGCTTCTGCCAAAATCTCATTATAATCGCTTCCAAACTGTTCCATGTTTGTAAGCATGTAATTAGTTGTTCCATTGCAGATAGCATCGATTTCTTCGATAACATCACCAGTCAAGCAAGCTGTTAGTGTTCTAATAATTGGAATTCCGCCGCCTACTGCTGCCTCAAATACGAAGTTAACATTATTTTTCTCTGCAATTTCCATGAGCTCTGCGCCCTTGTCTGCAACCAAGGCTTTATTTGAAGTAGTGACCGACTTTCCAGCTTCAAGCATTTCTTTTACAAATGTAAATGCAGGCTCAACCCCACCCATGGTTTCAACAACGATTTGAACGTCTTTATCTTTTGCTATTTTCTTGTAGTCTTTTACGAAACAATCCTCATGTGGATCACCAGGAAAATCCCTCAAATCCAAGATATATTTAAGCTCAAGCTCTTCGCCAAGTCTGGCCTTGATGATATCTTTATTTGTGTCTAAAACTTTTGCCACACCAGAACCAATTGTTCCGTATCCCATAATTGCTGCTTTCATCTTGTCACTCCCTTGCTAATATTTTTACGTAGTGTACGCCTTCCACATTCTCAATGGCGCTGATTAAATCGGTAAAATCTCCTGAATCTTCCAAAATATCCACCGAAATTGTAAGTGTTGCAAAACCATTAACCGGTATACTCTGATGAATAGTTAAAATATTCACGCGGGAATTAGCCATAACATCAAGAACTCTTGATAGAATTCCTGGTTCATCCTCAAGCTGAATTACCATATTTATGGTTTTGCCCTTAGTATCCTCATGAAATGGAAAAATGTCATCTTTGTACTTATAAAAAGAGCTTCTGCTAATACCAACTTGCTCTGTAGCCTCTTGTACTGAGTCACATTTCCCTGTATCAATAAGCTTTTTTGCTGCTACAACCTTAAGTAATACTTCAGGCACAGCCTTTTCCTTTAAAACAAAATAGGTAGTCTTCTCTGCCATAGCTCCTCCTAGTGTCTTTTGTACAAAAACATTTGTACACGCTCAGAAGATAATAACATTAAATACTACCTATTTTCAAGTACTTTATTAAATTAAAGTGTCAAATTTTATTCTGTTTCCATTGCGCCTCTATCAGGGCAGCCTAAAGAGAGCCATTTTAAATACGCATTCATGAATGGTGTAAGCTTACCATCTAGCACTGCATCTGCATTTCCAGACTCTTCACCTGTTCTAAGATCCTTGACCATGGTATATGGTTGAAGGACATAGGAACGAATTTGATTACCCCAGCCAATGTCAGAAACCTCGCCTCGGATACCACTAGCCTTGGCAGCATTTTCCTCTTGCTTTAAAAGCAATAACTTGGTTTTCAACATCTGCATTGCCTTGTCTTTATTTTGGAATTGGCTTCGTTCATTTTGGCAGGTAACTACTATACCAGTAGGAAAATGGGTAATTCTAATTGCCGAACTCGTTTTGTTGATATGCTGTCCACCTGCGCCTGAAGAACGATATGTATCAATTCGAATATCTTCATCACGAATCTCAACATCAACGTCTTCTTCAATATCAGGCATTACATCACAGCTGGCAAAAGAAGTCTGTCGTTTGCCCTGGGCATTAAATGGAGAAATTCGAACCAGTCTATGGATTCCTTTCTCGGATTTAAGATATCCATACGCATTTTCTCCATTAACCTGGAAGGTAACAGATTTAATACCTGCCTCGTCACCCTCTTGATAGTCCAGCTCATCCACAGAAAAGCCTGCATCGCCAGCCCAACGGGTATACATTCTGTATAGCATTTGTACCCAGTCACAAGCCTCTACACCACCAGCACCTGAGTGTAAGGTGACAATAGCGTTATCACTATCATATTCTCCAGATAACAATGTTTTCATTCTTAGACTTTCAAGTGAAGCTTCGAATTCTTCTATAAGGACAGCAACCGTATCGACGATTTCCTGATCCTCTTCTTCGTTTCCAAGCTCTATGTAGTCTTCAATTTCTTTATATAAATCATCAAGTTTATCTATGACAGCTACGTCGTCCTTCATTGATTTTAGCTCTTTCATCTTTGCAGTGGACGCGTTAGCATCTGTCCAAAAATCAGGAGCCTCCATCTCTCGCTCTAGCTCTTCAATTCGAGCCTTTTTAGCTGCGACGTCAAAGTGAATCCCTCACTTCCGTCATAGAATTTTTTTGCGACGTTAGTCGCACCTTGAACTGATCTAGTTCTATCACGAAATCACCACCTTTGTCTCGCCTGTTACACTCTCAAGCCTGAGTGCAGCTTTACTCGACTAACATGTCTCGCGCAGCAGCACTCAGAGCTTGATAGTTACAGGCTATTTATACTCTACCTAATTATTTACAGTTGCCCGCCTACAAAATAGCATTTATTCCCCCAGTACTTCCAACGCTTTTTGTAGCTGATTATCATATTCTATGCTATAGGCCTCATTCTCTCCACCAAGGAACTCATATTCAAGGACTATGTCAGGAGTAATACCTTTGCCATGTATGCATTCTCCACTTGGTGTGTAATATCTAGAGGTTGTAATTTTTACTGCTGTTCCATCCCCCAAATCTATTGTAGACTGGACAATTCCTTTACCATAGGTTTGAGTTCCTATAATTGTACCATACTCAAAGTCCCTAATAGCACCTGTAAATATTTCAGCTGCCGATGCTGTATTTCCATTGACCAAAACTGCCATTGGAATATCTTTGTAGTTATCTGCATCCGAAGAATATTCAACCTTATAATCATTTCTATCCATTGTGTAAACCACAGTACCCTCTGGAAGAAGATAATCTAAAATTTTTACAACTGAATCAACAAGTCCGCCACCATTATTTCTCATATCAAAAACGACAGCAGTCATTCCCTGAGATTCCAAATCCTCATAGGCTTCAACAAAATCATCATACGTACTCTCTGTAAATTGAGATACTGCAATATAGCCTATATTATTCTCTAACATCTTTGATTCGACTGTAGGAGTAGCAATAGTTTCTCTCTCGCATGTAATTGTCATTTCCTCGCCATCACGAGAAATAACAAGGGCAACAGATGTGCCTTCCTCTCCACGAATATGTTGAACAAATTCATCCAAATCCATATCCACAGCTAGGTATTCATCTGCTGAAACAATACTGTCACCAGCCTGCAAGCCGGCTTTTTCTGCTGGTGTGTCACTGTATACCTTTGTTATATTAACCTCACCAGTTTCTATATTTTTTTGAAGAAGAGCTCCAATTCCAGCATAGTTGCCGGACAAGGTAGACATTAATTCGTCGTATTCATCTTCTGTATAATACTCTGAGTATGGATCATCTAAGCTTTCAAATAAGCCCTCATACAATCCATTCTGTAAAGTTTCATCATCAACATCTATATAATAGTAGTCTTTAATCAATTGGATTAATGAGCTTAGCTTTGCGTTCTCGCCAACTGTTGATGATGTAACCGCTGACTTTTTGTTAACTGTTCCAACTGCAAATAATATACCTAAGGTTATAGCTGCACCTAATGCTATTCCCAAAACAGCAGCTAGAAATATAGGCCACTTTTTTGTACTCTTCTTTTCTACAGTCTCTTCTATTGAGACCTCCTCAATATCCTCACACATTTTTATACGCCTTTCCATTTAAGTAAAAATCCTTATATACAAAAGTGCCTCAGCAATCGCCAAGGCACTCCCCTATTATTTATAATAGCTAAACTCTCAAATGCTTATGCAAAGTAAATCTCGAGCCAACCCAACCTATTCCAACGCCAAGCACTAATGACACTGGTACAAGGGTTTTAAATATAGTTTCTACTGGTATAAAAGATACCATATCACTCAAGAAATTGAACTCACTCGCTGCATAAGAAATTACTTTCTCATAAATAAAGAATAGAAGAACTAGTGGAATAATCGAGCCAATCAAGCCGATAAAAATACCCTCAACAACGAATGGCTGTCTAACGAAGGCATCCTTAGCTCCAATTAATTTCATAATAGCAATTTCTTCTTTTCGTACGGAAATACCTACCATAACTGTATTACTAATCAAGAATACAGAAACGAATAGAAGAATTGTAACAATCGCCATTGATATTATTGTGATGGCTCTGTTAATATCTGTAAAAGTTTTGGCAGCAACCTCTGATTTATTTACCTGTCGAACGCCATCTAGACTCTCAAGATATGAAACCAAAGTAGACTGCATCGAAACATCGCTCAAATAGATTTCATAGTTAGCTGATTCTGCAAGAGGATTATCATCTGCAAAACTATCAGCAGCATCTTCGTGTCCTGCGAAGTAAATGCTCTTATATTCTTCCCAAGCATCTTCAGCAGAAACGAACTCATATTTTGAAACCTCTGGGCGCTTTGCTATTTCATTACCAATCTCATCTATACGATTCTGAGTAATTCCTTTATCAAAGAAACAAGTAACAGCTACGCCTTCTTCTGCTTCTTTAAGCATTGCCTGGAAATTAGTTCCTAATGAGTAAAAAATACCGAATAAGAATATGCATGCAGACATAGTTGCTATAGACGCCAACGAAAAGAGTTTATTTCTCCATACGTTTTTAATACCCTGTCCAATGTTGTAAATATGGGTACTAATCTTCATAGTCATCACCTCCAACGTCACTTACTACCACGCCTTTTTTAATGGTGATAACTCGCTTATTCATTGCTCTAACAATTTCCATATTATGGGTAACAACAACTACTGTAGTTCCTCGCTGATTGATTTCCTCAAGTAGCTTCATAATTTCCCATGTATTATCATTGTCCAAATTACCAGTAGGTTCATCTGCCAAAATAATTTTTGGCTCATTAATAAGAGCTCTAGCAATAGCCACTCTCTGCTGTTCTCCACCAGAAAGCTGACTTGGTCTAGATTTGTATTTAGCTGCAAGTCCTACTAGAGATAAAATAGTAGGAACCTTTTTCTTAATCTCTCTATTTGGAGATTCAACTACCTTCATTGCAAAGGCAACATTTTCATAAACATTTCTATCTGGAAGAAGTCTGAAATTCTGGAAGACTACTCCAACATTACGTCTATACTTTGGAATCTTTTTGTGGGTAACCTTTTTAAGGTCCTGACCATTGATGTATATTTTACCCTTTGTAGGCTCTAATTCTTTAAGTAATAATCTAATAAGTGTAGATTTACCAGAGCCACTATCACCAACAACAAAAACAAATTCTCCTGGATCAATATGTATAGTTACATCCTCTAGAGCTGGTTTCCCAACTTCGTACGATTTACTAACATGATCTAATCGTATCAATATTAATTACCTCTTTCCGCTGAATAACTGTAAAGTAATATTTAGAACTTTTCATCCTCCATATACTTCATGTATTTTACTACCATAAGTGCAATTTTGAAAGTAATTGCATCTTCAAATACTCTTAAATCTAACCCCGTGCTCTTTTCAAGCTTGTCCAAACGATATACTAAAGTATTTCTGTGGATATATAGCTGTCTAGATGTCTCAGATACATTTAAGCTATTCTCAAAGAATTTGCTGATAGTTGTCAAAGTCTCTTCGTCAAAATCATCTGGTGATTTATTTTCAAAAATCTCCGAAATAAACATTTTGCAAAGAGGAATTGGCAACTGATAAATAAGACGACCTATTCCAAGAGCAGAGTATGCTATAACACGTTTGTCGTTGAAGAATATTTTACCAACATCCATAGCCATAGACGCTTCTTTATAAGAACGTGATACTTCTTTTATTTCGCCAACAACAGTTCCGTATGACACTCTGATTTCTTTTGAATTCTTATCGTGGAATGCATCGATAATAACAGCAGCAATCTTGTCGATATCACTGTAGCTGTCATTCTCGCCTAATTCCTTTACTACAATAATATTATGCTCATCAACAGCAGTAACAAAGTCCTTTGTTTTGCCGCCAAAGACAGAACGAACTCTATCTAATTCGTCACCATCCTTATCTGGGCCAACTTCCACAATCATTACTACTCTTCGAGCGTTAATATCTACGTGAAGTTTTTTAGAACGATTATAAATATCCACAAGAAGCAAATTATCTAATAATAAGTTCTTGATGAAATTATCTTTATCAAAGCGTTCCTTATAGGCAATCATCAACTCCTGGATTTGGAATGCCGCGATTTTGCCAATTGTAGATGCTTGTTCCCCATCTCCTTGAGCTAAAATAACGAATTCAAGCTGCTGATCATCAAACACCTTGAAAAAGTGATATCCCAAAGCCACCTGACTATCGGCCTCTGATGCTGCAAAAACTGATACAGCGTCTGCTAGTTGTGCAGTTTCCGTGAAAGTAGCTGCACAAACAACCCCCTCAGAGTCCATAACAGCCAAATCTATTTTTGTAAGCTGATGCAGCCCTTCTATTGTATTTTGCATAATCTGATTCGAAATCATATCGAATACCTCCTACTTTTATATGCAATATAAACAATGCAAAAACCCTTTTTTGCATACAATTACACATAACCTATGCCCATTCTAATATAAATAACCAAAAAATGAAATAGGAAACTTATATTTATTTATGCAAATTTACAAATTAATATGATGATGGACAAATATGAAGCTATTGTGAACTGAAGTATAATTCGAAATATTGTCAGTAAATACACATTTATATCTGAAAATAGTATATCAGCAATAAAGTCAAGTAATTCCGACAAATTGCCAACATTTGTAGAATTGAACCAAAACATTCGTTTATGTGAATTGTGGATAACTCCATTTCCTTTTTCACAATTATGGTGGATAAAGTGGATAACACGTTTACAAGTTCATTTTTACGTGAAGAAAGTGTGAACATCTGTTGATAAAATTTTGTATATACACATTAATCTATATTATATGTATTTTTAACTTTTTATTTTTTTGTGCACTTTTTAAGATTAAAGTAAAAGAATTTAAATTCTATTATCTGACAATTGAAGATAAAATACATTCAATATTATATAAATCACACGTGTATCCAGATGTGGCTTTTCTATAATTCAATAAAACTTCTACTACATCCTTTAATAATAAGAATTCTATAAATCAAAAATAGGGCATCTGAAGATGCCCTATTAATTATTAATTTGAATTAGAATATTCTTCTGATTGCTAAGATATTCTTGTAGTTTACATTTGAGTATGTAATACCTGTTCTGTATGTAGATGCATGAAGGAGCTGTCCATTACCAGCATAAATACCAACATGACCTGAATAACATACGATATCACCTGGCTGCATCTCATCATATGATACACCATAACCAACGCTACGAAGTGCTGATGATGAATGTGGAAGGCTTACACCAAATGCTGAGTAAACACTCATAACAAAACCTGAACAGTCAGTACCATTTGTAAGTGATGTACCACCATATACATATGGATTACCAACGAACTGTGAACCATAGGCTACTACTGAACTTCCTGATGATCCAGATGGTGCTGCATAGGTTGTTCCAGAAGAAGAAGATGATGATGAGTTAGAAACTGCTGCTGCAGCCTGAGTAGCTCTCTGAGCTGCTGCCTGTGCTTCTTCTTTCTCTCTTTCTTCTTTTGCTAAACGAGCAATTTCTGCATTCTTAGATTCAGCAACTGTAAAGTCTGTTGAAAGCTCTATATAATCTGTTGAGATATAACCTTCACCAGCATTACATGTAACCTTTACCCAGCCTGTATCTACCATTGATTCATCGATAACTGTTAAATCGTCTCCTTCTGGAAGAAGATCAATTACGTCTGAATCTGTAGTAGCTTCCTCTCTAACGTAAAGAGTAGTAGTTTTAACAATAGCAAGTCGTCTAGATACTGACTTTGCAAGTTCTTCATCATTCTGAACTACATACTCACTTTTAACATATCCTGTAACATCTCCAGATGTTATTTTGAGCCACTGTCCATCGTCTGTATCTACAGTCTCAGAAACTGTTGCAGCTGAATTGTTATATAATTTACCAACATATTCGCTATCTGCTGAAGCTGACTCTCTAATATAAACGTAATTATCTACCTGAGCGATAGCAATATCAGCATATGGATTGTCTGAAGAAGATACTGTACTAGCATCATTATCAGCTAACTGTGTCTCTGCTGAAATAGCAGTAGCATTAGCAAGCATATCGTTAACTGAAAGCTGTGCTCCCGCATATGCGGAATACTCTGTCTCCTCTAAAACTCCAGTCGTACTAGAGATAGAGCTGACACCAGAAGTAGTACTAGCAGCATCTGAGCAAAGTGAAACGCTCGATAATAAAACACATGCTGCAAGGGAGTAGCTAACAGTCTTTGTCAATTTATAATTCATTTTGTAAAAAAACCTCCGAATTTGTTACAAACTTATTACAACTGTTGACATTATATAATCTAATGCTAATGATGTCAACCCCTTGACTTTACATTGTATTTATGGGCTAATCCTCATGTGGAAATTTGTAATAATTTAGTAAACTATTTTTGCTGCAAATACCTCTCGATTGATGTAATTGCATTTGCGCCATCTGCAGTAGCAGTAATGACCTGTTTTAACTGTTTGGCTCTAACATCTCCTGCGGCATAGATTCCAGGTTTTGACGTAACACATGTTTCATCTGCAACTAAATATCCTCTCTCGTCAGTTTCTGGCAATCCCTGTATAGAAGAAGTATTTGGTGTTGAACCAACTGCAATAAACACGCCTTGAACCTTTAGTTCAGTTTGTTCATTTGTATTCTTATTTTTTATAAGAAGATATTCAACTGCATCAGAACCATTAATAGAGTCCACAGTTGTATCATAGATTATTTCAATTTTGTCAGAGGCTTTGACTTGTTCCTGTAGAAGCGCTGCACCCCTAAATTCATCTCTTCTATGAATAAGATAGACTTTCTTGCAAAATCTAGCCAAATAAATAGCATCCTCTAGTGCTACGTCTCCGCCACCTACAACTGCAACTTCTTTATCTTTAAAGAAAGCGCCATCACATGTAGCACAATATGAAACGCCAACACCTGAAAATTCTTCTTCACCAGGGCAACCAAGCTTTGTATTTGATGCTCCTGTTGCTATGATGACAGTTTTGCTGTAGAAATTACCTTTTTTAGTGACAAGCTCTTTATTCCCATCAACCTCATTGATTGAAGTAACTCGTCCTCTAGCAAATTCAACTCCAAGCTTTTCACAATGGTCACGCATTGCCTGGGCTAGCTCTGTTCCAGAAATGCCAGGCATTCCAGGATAGTTGTCTATTTCATATGTATTAAGAATTTGTCCGCCGCTGATTGAACTAGTATCTAAAATCAGAATATCAAGTCCTGCTCTCTTGCCATATATTCCGGCTGCTAAACCTGCTGGACCTGCGCCAATTACGATTACATCATAAATCATAACAAATCTCCGCTGTAATTATTTTGTAGCAATAGCTTCTGCTTCTAATAATACATCCTTTGGGATTCTAGCCACTTCTATACATGAACGAGCAGGAAATGGCTCAGGAAAATATTTTGCATACACTTCATTAATCGCTGCAAAATCATCCATATTTTTGATGAATACTGTTGTCTTAACAACATTCTTCATAGATGTGCCTGCTGCATCCAAAAGTGCAGACATGCTCTTGAATACTCTGTCAGCCTGAGCTGCTGCTCCTTGAGGAATCTCACCAGTAGCAGGATCAACAGGAATAATACCTGATGTATATACCATACCATTAACTTCGATAGCCTGTGAGTAAGGTCCAATAGCTGCTGGTGCCTTGTCTGTTGCAATTACATTTTTCATTACATTGTCCTCCTTGTTAAATCCCTAATATTGTGAACTACAAATCAATTCTTCGAATTTTACCATTCTCTAAAGAGATTTTACGTTCTTTATAAAGACGTCCAACTGCACGCTTGAAAGCGGCCTTTGAAAGTCCTGTCTCCCTTTTAATAACCTCAGGTGAAGCCTTCTCTGTGAATGGTAGAACTCCCGCATAACTATCTATCAATTCAAGAAGTGCCTGAGCATCCTCGTCCATTTGGACGTAAGCTTTGTCACGAATTGTAACGTCACATTTTCCATCTTCTTTTATACCTGTGACACGAACCATTAGGATATCACCTATTCTAAACTTCGAAACATCCTCGTGTCTAGGAATCATAGCAGAATATTTATCTTCTAATGCAACAAATGTGCCAAAGTCATGTCCGAATTCATATATTCTCGCTTCAACTTCATCTCCAACCTGATATGGCGGCTTCTTTGAAAGCAAATCATATATGCCCTTCATACTAGCACAAAGACGCTGACTTTTATCAATATATACTCTAACAATAATCTCATCACCCTCTGATGGCTGACGAGTCATTTCCTTAAATGGTAAGAATAAATCCTTTTCAAGTCCCCAATCAAGGAATGCTCCAACTTTGTTAACCTGGCTTACAGTCAGCACGCCAAACTGTCCCAATGTAAGCTTTGGTGTATTGGTAGTGGCAATCATTCTGTCCTTTGAGTCCTTATATAAAAAGACTGATATCTCATCACCAATATGATATTCTTCTGGTACCTGTTTCTTAGGAAGTAATACTCTCTCATTTCCATCTGAAAGATATACTCCGAACTCTACCTTCTTTTCTATTTTAAGCTTTTGAATCTCGCCTAATTTCATTATTTGTACTCCACAATCGTATAAACTTCGTCGTCCTTTTTAAGAACAACTTGATAACCTGTTTCTAATTCTACCAAATATACATCTAATTCATCAAATAGCAATGCTGCCTTTTTATAATTAACCGTAATTTGAAAAAAATTTTCTTTTGGTAAATACCTTCTAGTCACATCTATATAGAATGAATTATTCATGTGCCCATTAGTATCTATGTGATTTTCATTAACAACAAATCTGCCTACTTTTTCACCTTCTGCTTTATATTGAAGCTTGCTTCTCTCAAAATCAAACTTTGGCATATCAGGATCCAAAGGATAGGCCGCTATCATTTTGTCATCAATTCTAGCTGGTCTAAGATGTTCTAAATCCATCAATACCCAAAGAGAATCTGCATATACAAGTACCTCATCTTCTTCGGAACAAATGGTGTACACACGTCTTGCCATCATCCCTCTCACCTGATAAGGGTATGTTGTTATTTTGATACGCTCCATGTATTTAGGAAGTCTGTTAATGTGAATTTCGTAAGTAGTAACAAACCATCCTCTACTACGTGGTGCTAAATAATGAACACCAACTCCTACATCATCAGAATGGAAACAGCTACAATCCTGCATATAATTTACAAGTGCATAGTATGTAAGATTAAGATTTGAATCCACCTCACTATAACTAACTCGATCACTATACTGATACATGACTTCTCCTTAAAGCAAATCTGTTTTTGTAAAAAAAAAGACCTAAGCGCTATGCTTAGGTCCTTAGCTGGCCCACAAGGATTCGAACCTTGAAATGACGGAGTCAGAGTCCGTTGCCTTACCATTTGGCGATGGGCCAATACGTTGAGCTCTTTGCTTTGTTGCTTTCCCGCGTCAACGAATGCTATTATAAAGCATAGATTTTAGAATAGCAAGTACTTTTTTCAACTTTTTTTAAAATTTTAAAAGTTGGCCTTCTAAAATGTCGTATTTAATCTCGTCATCCCACGTAATTACGGCATTTCCGGCAGTTTTGTCTGCGATATTTTTTTCAAAAATTTCTATACTTTCTGATGGAATAACCGATGAAATAATGACATTTACCCCAAAATCTGTATTCAAAATTGGAAAATTATTTTCTCTGAGAACATATTCTATTTTTCCATAGCCATTATAATCTGTGGATACAGTACAACACCTTCCTGTTTTAGGAGCAAGTATTTTTGATTCCTTTAATCCTTCTTGTACTGCTTTTTGATAAGCACGTACTAATCCACCTGTCCCCAATAGTACTCCGCCAAAATATCTTGTTACCACCACGACACAATTATGGATATTTTCTTTTAATAAAACATCCAGCATAGGTCTACCAGCAGTTTGAGCTGGCTCCCCATCATCATTGCAGCGGGTAATCTCATTATTTTCACCTATAACAAATGCAGAGCAATTATGTCTAGCATCCCAAAACTCTTTTTTCTTTCCATTAATAAACGCTACTGCTTCTTCTTCAGTTGTCACTGGTGCAACATGAGCAATAAATCTAGACTTCTTCTCTTCGATTTCTCCCGTTCCACCCTGATAGACAATTTTATATTCTTTTATATCCATACTTTTTCCTTAATTTCAATTATTAATTGTCACTAATTACAATTGTGTTTTTCACAGTGAATAGTAACATTTTTACTCTGTTTTTGCTATAATGAAGTCTAAATTGGAGGTTATTATGAATTACGGAAAAGAAAATGCAGCTAAGCAATCCGCTAGGCTTGCAGGACGAGGCAAGAAGAGGCGTAGAAGTGCCGGCCTTGCGATTATCCGAATGTCGCTAATTTGTATCGTCTCTGTTATTGTAGCCACTGGTATATTTGCTTACCTCTATGCTAAAAATCTTATCGACCAACTTCCCGATGTATCTACTATAGATATTTCCCCTACAGGATATCTGAGCACTGTATATGATTCAGACGGGAATGAAATTGAAACACTTGCTTCTACAGGCTCAAATAGAACTTACGTTACATTAGAAGATATTCCTTTAGATTTACAGCATGCTTTTGTTGCAATTGAGGATGCCCGTTTTTACGAGCACAACGGTATCGATCCACAGGGTATAGTTAGAGCAGCTGTTGATGGTGTCCTAAATGGTTTTCACTTTTCACAAGGTGCTAGTACACTGACACAGCAGCTATTAAAAAACAACTATTTCACCACATGGACATCTGAGCGTACAAAGCTCGATAGTATCAACCGAAAAATTCAAGAACAGTACCTTGCAGTTCAACTTGAAAAAATAGTTAGCAAAGATACAATACTTGAGAATTATTTAAATAGTATTAACTTAGGCCAGAACACACTTGGTGTAGAGGCTGCAGCCGAAAGATATTTTAATAAATCAGTCGGTGACCTAACGCTTTCTGAATGTGCAGTTATTGCAGGTATCACTCAGAACCCAACTAAATACAATCCTATTACTCACCCAGACGAAAACGCAAAGCGTAGGAAAAAGGTCCTTGGCAATATGCTTGATCAAGGTTATATCAATCAAAGTGAGTATGAGGAAGCACTTGCCGATGATGTTTATGACAGAATCCAAGTATTAAATACAGAAATCGCCAACTCATCAACCTCTTATTTTGTTGATGCACTTACAGATGAAGTCGTTGCCGATTTACAGTCAAAGCTTGGTTACTCTGAGACAGAAGCCTATACATTGCTTTACTCAGGTGGTTTGTCAATTTATTCAACACAGGATACATCAATTCAGCAAATCGTCGAGGAAGAAATTAACAACACTGACAATTACAATGGCTTAGAAAAGGTTTCCTTCTCTTATCGACTTACCATAACAAAAGCAGATGGTTCAACGGCTAACTATTCTGACATTACAATGCTTTCTTATTACCAAGCTAGCAACAAAGACTACAATCTTGAATTTGATTCGGAAGAAGATGCCGCTGCTGCAATTGAAGCTTATAAGGAAATCGTATTAGAAGACGGCGACAAGGTTGAAGGTGAAAGTGTTACATATACATTACAGCCTCAGGCCGCAATGACCGTTATTGATCAATCAACTGGACAGGTAGTTGCTATGGTAGGTGGTCGCGGTGATAAAACAGCCGCAAAAACACTTAATCGTGCAACAGGCATTACTCGTCAGCCTGGCTCTACATTCAAGGTTATCGCTTGTTATGCCGCAGCTCTTGATGCTGGTGGAATGACATTAGCATCTGTAGAAAACGATATGCCTACCACATACGCAGATGGAACAAAGCTTTCAAACTATAATAAAGCGTATTTAGGCTGGACAAACATTCGTACAGCTATCACCAATTCCATTAACGTCGTAACTGTTGAAGTTATGCAGGATATTGGAACAAGCCTTGGTTATCAATACGCTCAGGACCTTGGAATTACTACCTTAACTGATACTGATAACAACGCAGCATTAGCCCTTGGTGGTATTACAGACGGTGTAACAAACCTTGATCTTACAACCGCATATGCAACAATTGCCAATGGCGGTGAATATAATGAACCAGTTTTCTACACAACAGTTGTAGATCATCAGGGTAATATAATTCTTGATAATAGAGAAAATAGTCCAAAAAGAGTTTTAAAAGAAACAACTGCTTGGCTTTTAACAAGCGCTATGCAGGATGTTATGACTGCTGGTACAGGTAAGGTTGCCAACTTTGAGGGAATGGCAGTTGCTGGTAAATCAGGAACAACAACCAAAAATAAGGATACTGTATTTGCAGGATTTACACCTTACTACACAGCCGTTATTTGGGGTGGATTTGACGACAATACACCTCAAAGCTATACAACTTACTCTAAAGTTATTTGGAAGGCCGTAATGAGCCGAATTCACGAGAATTTGGCCTATAAAGACTTTACCAAGCCGAGTGGAATTGTTACTGCTCAAGTTTGTAAGAAATCTGGAAAGCTTGCCATTGCAGGCGTTTGTGATTGCGACCCTCGTGGTTCAATGGTTTATACAGAATACTTTGAGGAAGGTACAGAGCCAACAGAATATTGTGATCACCACTATTTAGGTAGTGTTTGTACCGCCACTCACATGTTTGCAAATTCTGAATGTCCTTATTACACAGGAGTATTTATAATAGGTGCTGCTGCAGGCTCAGATGATGAAGCTTATGGTGTCGATGCAGCCACATTCGGACAATATTGTCCTATCCACGGTGGTTACCAGCTACCTAACTCTGGCTCTGTTGGTGGTGGCACTAGCACTGTTACCGACAGCGGAGGCAGCGAGGGAACAATCGAGGTAGTTCCTGGTAATAGCGAATAAATTATATATTTACAAAAAAGAACCAATTTGTTACGGCTACAAGCCTTAGTGTTACTCCACTCGACTAACATGTCTCGTGGAAGTAACCTAAGAGCTTGATGCCTACAAATTGGTTCTTTTTATTTTATACTATTATATTATTCGCTATATCAGGAACTACACTTCGAAAATCATGTCTCCATAGCTTGGCATTGGCCAAGATTCCTTGTCTACAATCATTTCTAGGGCATCAACTGGACGACGAAGATTTTCCATTGCCTTTACTACCTCATCATGATAGTAGTTTGCCTTCTTGCAGCTTGTTGCCTTCATTGTGTATGCCTTCTCGTTTGTCTCTCTAAGAGTAACAAGAGCATCTTTTGATTCACGAAGAAGATTTGAAAGCTTGATTAAAAGCTCCTTCTGTGTGCTTACATCTGCTTCAGGACAAGCATCAGCGATTGTGCCAATTGATAATCCTAATTCTGTCGCATAGCTAATTACAGCTGGAATAATCTGTTTAGAAGCCATATCAATCATAGTACGAGCTTCGATATTAATTGATTTAATGTACTGTTCATACTCAATTTCTGCACGTGACTCAAGCTCTACCTTTGAGAATACACCAAACTTTTCAAACATGGAAACAGTTGCATCTGTAGTAAGTGCAGGAATTGCTTCAACAAGAGAATTAATGCTTGGAAGTCCTCTCTTTTTAGCTTCCTTTACCCACTCTTCGCCATAGCCGTTACCACTGAAAACAATACGCTGGTGTTCAGTAGCGAGCTTCTTAATCATATCGTGAACTGCACTATCAAAGTCCTTTGCTTTTTCAAGCTCATCACAAGCCTCGCAAAGCGCTTCTGCCATAATTGTATTAAGAACTACATTTGGTTCACCAACTGAGTCCTGAGAGCCAGGCATTCTGAACTCAAATTTATTTCCTGTAAATGCGAATGGTGATGTACGGTTTCTATCAGTAGCATCTTTTCTGAAATCTGGAAGAGTTTTTACACCTGTAGCAAGCTTTTCACCCTTCTTAGATTTTGTAGCTGTACCTGTAGAAATCAACTGAGTCAAAACATCTTCAAGCTGCTCTCCTAAGTAAACAGAAATAATAGCTGGAGGTGCTTCATTTCCGCCTAATCTGTGATCATTTCCAACATCTGATGCAGATTCACGTAAAAGATCTGCATGAGTATCTACAGCTTTGAGAACAAGGCAAAGAATCAATAAGAATTGAATATTCTCATGTGGAGATTTACCTGGTTCAAAAAGATTAATTCCATCATCAGTAACAAGGGACCAATTGTCATGCTTTCCAGAACCATTTACACCCTCAAAAGGCTTTTCATGTAATAAGCATTGAAGTCCATGACGATTAGCTACTTTACGTAATGTCTCCATAATAATTTGATTATGATCCACAGCCACATTGCACTGTGCGTAAATAGGAGCAAGCTCATGCTGGGCAGGAGCTACCTCGTTATGCTGTGTTTTTGATGACACTCCTAGTTTCCAAAGCTCAATATTTACATCGCGCATATATGCCTCTATACGCTCTGGAATCGTTCCAAAGTAATGGTCATCCATCTCTTGACCCTTTGGTGGCATAGCGCCAAATAAAGTACGTCCAGTGTACATCAAATCCTTTCTGGCAAGATACATTTCACGATCAATCAAAAAGTATTCTTGCTCAGCTCCTACAGAAGGGATAACACGTTTTGAAGTTGTATTACCAAATAATCTAAGTAATCTAATTGCCTGTTCTGAAACAACCTCCATTGAACGAAGAAGAGGTGTCTTTTGGTCTAATGCTTCGCCTGTATAAGAACAAAATGCTGTTGGAATGCAAAGCGTAGCGCCTGCAGCATCCTGTCTAACAAAAGCAGGTGATGTTGGATCCCAAGCAGTATATCCTCTAGCCTCAAATGTGGCACGGAGTCCACCCGAAGGAAATGAAGATGCATCAGGCTCACCCTTTATTAATTCCTTTCCAGAAAAACTCATTAATACTTTTCCGCTTGGAAGTGGAGCAGAAATAAATGAATCATGCTTTTCTGCTGTGATACCAGTTAGAGGTTGGAACCAATGTGTATAGTGAGTTGCGCCCTTTTCGATAGCCCATTCCTTCATCTCGTGGGCAATAACATCTGCGGTCTCTAAATCTAGCTCTTTACCCTCAGAAATAGTCTGCTTAAGCTTCTGATAGGTCTTCTTTGGGAGTCGTTCTTGCATAACAGAATCATTGAAT
This sequence comes from Pseudobutyrivibrio sp., assembly GCF_015057185.1. GTDB lineage: Bacteria > Bacillota > Clostridia > Lachnospirales > Lachnospiraceae > Pseudobutyrivibrio. Next base: position 35,780 of record NZ_SVEV01000025.1, read on the forward strand.
ACATTCTCACCAAAGATATCTGCCACATTAAAATATTCTTCCATTATTTGTTATCCTTTCAAACATTATATAGAAATAGACAATCAGCATAATTCACCGATTGTCTATTCTAAAAGCTCATGTATGAGCTATTTCATCATTATTAATTAGCCTTGCCTACAGATCCGAAGAGTTCCATCTTCTCTTTAACTGTAGCCTTGATAGCCTCTGTACCAGGAGCTAAGAGCTTACGTGGGTCAAATCCCTTGCCCTCAAGATCCTTACCAGCCTCGATGTACTTACGTGTAGCATCAGCAAATGAAAGCTGGCACTCTGTATTAACGTTAATCTTTGAAACGCCAAGCTCGATAGCCTTCTTGATCATATCTGAAGGGATTCCTGTACCACCGTGAAGAACGAGTGGCATAGAACCTGTCTTCTGCTGAATAGCATCAAGAGTCTCAAATGAAAGTCCCTGCCAGTTCTCTGGGTACTTACCGTGGATATTACCAATACCAGCTGCAAGCATATCAACGCCAAGATCAGCGATTGTCTTGCACTCGTTAGGATCAGCGCATTCGCCCATACCTACAACGCCGTCTTCCTCACCACCGATAGAACCAACTTCGCACTCGATAGAAAGGCCAAGTCCGTGAGCAACGTTAACAAGCTCTGTAGACTTTGCAAGATTCTCCTCGAATGGATAGTGAGAACCATCAAACATGATTGATGTGAAACCAGCCTTGATGCACTTGTAGCATCCTTCGTATGAGCCGTGATCAAGGTGAAGTGCTACAGGAACTGTAATTCCGAGCTCCTCATCCATTGCTCTAACCATAGCAGCTACTGTCTTGAAGCCTGTCATGTACTTACCAGCACCCTCAGAAACACCAAGGATTACAGGAGAGTTAAGCTCCTGAGCTGTAAGAAGAATGGCCTTTGTCCACTCAAGGTTGTTGATGTTAAACTGACCAACTGCATAGTGGCCTGCTTTTGCTTTATCAAGCATTTCTTTTGCAGAAACTAACATAATTATTCCTCCATAAAAACGTTATTTGGGTCTTTATGACCCTACCTAACGCAAATTTTAACATAACGCAATTTGCTATTCAATAGCTATTTCCAGCGCACTCTGCTCATCCAAAATCTGAACAAGCTTGTGACTGCCGCCGTATTCTCCATCTAATGTCCATGGCACTTCCTCAGCGCTTGTGAATTTTATATCACTTGTTTGAAAAGAATATACCATATCTGAATCAGGGATAATTCCTGTCATATATCCGATAATCTCGTTTAATTCTAAAGGATTCTTTGGTCTGCGAATGAGTGTAACCTCAAGTACGCCATCATTTAATCCTATATCACCACGAATTATTCCTTGGAAGCCTCCAACAGACTTTGAATTTGTAATCATACCATATATGAATTCGTCATATACAACATTGCCATCATACTCTACCTGCATTCTAAATGTAGGTATATCCCTAAGCTGTTTTGCTCCCTCTATTATATAAGCTGCATGTCCTAGAATATTTTTTAAGTCCTGTGATGTTGCATAAGAAACCTCTGTAAAAATACCAAATGCAGCCACATATACAAATGAGTCCGAATTAAATCTACCTATATCACAAGGGAATAGGTGTTCAGACACACTCAACTGGGCCGCATTTATCATATTTTTATCTATGCCCAGAGAATTACCAAAATCATTTGTGGAGCCAGCTGGAATATAACCAATTGGCTTTCTAGCCTCTGGTGACAAACTCATCATACCTGTGACTACTTCGTCCAAGGTACCATCTCCACCAGAGCAAACAATTCTATCGAAATTCTCTGCTTGTTCTATTGTTTGTTTTGTTGCATCGCCACCAGCCTGTGTAATATGCACCGATACCTGATAGCCTGCCTTTATCATAATATCTAGGATGTCAGCAAGATGTGCTTTTATTTGCCCCTTTCCTGAGCGAGGATTTATTATAAATAGTAATCTCTTTGACATAATTCCCTCTATTAATTATTTTGTAAGAAAATCAGAAAGCTCAGCTACTGCTTTTTCTTCATCATCACCAGCTGCATCAATAACTACTGTTGAACCTGAAGCTAATACCAAACTCATCATTCCCATAATGCTCTTTGCGTTAACCTTTTTCTCGTCCATCTCAAAATAAATTGAGCTTGTGAACTGGTTTGCAAGCTGCACTAAATGTGCTATAGGTGTTGCTTCCATTGAATTTGACATCTGAATAGTAACTTCTTTTTGCATGACGTCCTCCTGACTAACTAAATAAAACCTATATCTGACTTATCGCAACCCATTCGCGATAGAAGCCAGTTTTTTAAACCTATGATTAACTCCAGACTTTCCAATTGGCGGATCTAAAAACTGTCCCAAATCTCCAAGAGATGTATCCGGATTATCCAGACGGATTTGGGCTATTTCTTGAAGCTGAACAGGCAATGTATCTAAACCCATTTTTTCATCAATAAGCTTGATATCCTCAATTTGCCTAACTGCTGCATTTACCGTTTTGCCAATGTTAGCTGTTTCACAGTTAACCTTACGGTTTATTGTGCCACGAACTTCTTTGACCACTCGAATGTTTTCCAGTTCCATGACGGAATGGGCAGCCTCCATAACACGAAGAACCTCAACTATTTGAGCTCCTTCTTTAAGGTATACCACATGTTTTCCATTTCGCTGGACTTGTTTTGCACCAATATCAAAAACATTCATAGCTTTTATCAATTGGTTGGCGTGAGCTATACTCTCACATACTATCTCGAAATGGTACCCTTTATTAGGATCCGAAATGGACCCTGCAGCTATAAATGAGCCTCTAATAAACGCTCTCTTACAGCATGGTTGCTGCAAAATAATATCATCCACAGCCGTCCCGTCCTCAGACAGTTTGACCATTTCACGAGTCTCTAAAAAAACATCCGTAGACAAAGATGTGACATCTTTTCCTATATTAAGTGTTTTATTTAATAAAGTAAAGACTTTTCTATCCAAAGCATCTTCAGAATTAATATTAATATCATTAATGCCTTGGGTTAAGATAATTCCAGCAAGTTCAGCCACCATACAATGTCTGCTTTTAGGAATCACCTTAATAAGTTCTTCTTTAACCTCTTTTGAAAATGACAATTACTTTCCTCTCAACGCATCTTTTCCAATATCACGATGCTCTATTTTTAGTCCATAAGTCTCATCGCCATTAAGCGCTTCAAAAATTTCATCTGCCAGGCAAACAGAACGATGTTTACCGCCAGTGCAGCCTACTGCTATAACCAACTGATTTTTTCCTTCCTTAATATAATTAGGAATCAAAAACTTTATCAAATCTGTGGTTTTAGCTAGAAATGTCTGAGCCTCATCATACTTTAAAACAAAGTCTTTGATTGGCTGATCATTTCCTGTAAAAGGACGCAACTCAGTATCATAATATGGATTTGGTAAAAATCTCACATCAAAAACTAAATCAGCATCCTCTGGAATTCCATATTTAAAGCCGAATGAAATAATGGTAACAAAAAGACTCTTATAGTCCACATCATCTACAAATATCTTTTGTAATTCTTCTTTAAGCTCTCTTGTGAGAAGATGTGTTGTATCGATAACATAATCTGCTTCGTCTCTAAGAAAACCAATAGATTCTCTCTCTTTGACAATACCTGCTGCGATTCTCTCTCTACCTGATAAAGGATGATTTCTTCTAGTTTCCTTGTATCTTTTTATTAGGACATCATCCTCAGCATCTAAAAATAGTATAGAATAATGCCTGTGATCGTTATCAAGTTCCTGCAATATGTCCGGCAAAAGTTTGACTGCATTGCCCCCGCGCACATCAATACCAACTACAATTTTTTTGTCGAAGGCGCCATTTTCTGCCAACTCCACTACTGACTTGAGCAATTGTATAGGCAAATTGTCCACGCAATAGTAGCCCATATCTTCAAGAATCTTAAAGGCTGTATTTTTACCTGAACCTGACATTCCTGTCAATATAAGTAGATTCACTAGATATTCCTCCCTACTATTCTCACCTCTGGTGTTAAGTGAACGCCAAATGATTCATAAACTTTTGCATCTACATCCTTCATTAGTTGTAAAACTTCCTCTGCTGTTGCATCGCCCTTGTTTACAACAAATCCACAATGCTTCTCGGATACCTGTGCATTTCCTACAGTATATCCTCTAAGTCCTGCATCATCTATAAGTTTGCCAGCAAAATATCCCTCTGGGCGTTTGAAGGTAGAACCCGCACTTGGAAAATTAAGTGGCTGTTTTTCTTGTCTCTGGGCACGAATAGAATTTATTTTTTCTTTAATTTCTTCTGGATTACCCTTGTTTAGTTTAATCTTGGCGCCTAGTACAATACCACCATTTTCCATAAGATTTGAATGTCTGTATGACAAATCCAATTCTTCTGGACTTAATTCTATAAACTTATAATCCGGTGTAAGTATATCAACAGACACCAATACATCCTTGATTTCTCCACCATATGCGCCTGCGTTCATATAAACTGCACCACCTATAGAGCCAGGAATGCCAGATGCGAACTCTAAGCCTGTAAGGCCTGCATTAGCTGCCCTATTGGCAACAGTAGATAAAAGAGCGCCTGCCTCCGCAATAATAGTATCACCTTCAATAGTAATATTACCTGCTTTTTTTCCTAATGAAACAACAACGCCTTCTATTCCTTCGTCAGAAACCAGCAAATTACTACCATTTCCTATTACCATAAAAGGTATTTGTTGGTTGCGAAGTAGATTTATCAAATTAACTGTTTCGGATGTGGTTGGCTCAATATAAACGTCTGCTGGCCCACCAATTTTAAAGGTAGTATGTTTCTTCATTGGCTCATCAACCAAAATGGTCGATTTTGGAAAATGAGCCTGAAGATCATTTACTAATCCGTAATAATTATTGTTATGCATATTTAATAAATGCCTCGTATCCTAATAGTGCTTCATACAAGTCAACCTTTGAAATAATCTCGCAAGGAGCATGCATAGAAAGAACTGCAACACCTGAGTCTATAACCTGCATATTGTAGTTACCCATGATGTAGGCAATTGTGCCGCCGCCACCTTGGTCAACCTTACCAAGTTCTGCTGTCTGCCAAAATACATTGTCCTTGTCCATGATTGCACGAACCTCTCCCACATATTCAGCAGATGCATCGTTAGAACCGCTCTTTCCTCTAGCACCTGTATACTTGTTGAATACAAGTCCGCGTCCTAAATAAGCAGAATTGTTCTTTTCAAAAGCTGATGCATATGTAGGGTCTAATGCTGCAGATACATCAGATGAAAGCACCTTGCAATTTGTAAGTGCACGACGAAGCTTAATCTCTGAATAATCTCCCATGCAATTGTAAAGCTCTGCAACTGTATTCTCAAAGAATCTAGACTGCATTCCTGTAGCACCAACTGAACCAATCTCTTCTTTGTCAACTAAGAGAGCGCATGCTGTCTTTGTAAGTGTCTCCTTGCAATTAAGAAGAGCCATAAATGAAGGGTACGCACATACTCTATCATCATGTCCATATCCCAAAATCATAGAACGGTCAAAACCAAAGTCTCTAGCTGGACCAGCAGGAACGACTTCTATTTCTGCTGAAATAAAGTCTTCCTCTTCAATATCATATTTATCCTTGAGAAGCTTTAATACATTTTTCTTAACAGCTTCTTTTTCTTTTTCGCCCTTTTTGTCAAATGCTGGAATGCTTCCGATGATTACATTTAAGTCTTCACCTTCTACAACTTTAGCACCCTTTTTGTCCATCTGATCAGCAGCCAAATGGATAAGCAAATCAGAAATACCAAAAACTGGATCTGCAGGGTCTTCACCCACATTTACAGTAACTACTTCTCCAGATTTTTTAACTAGTACTCCATGGAGTGCAAGTGGGATAGTTACCCACTGATACTTCTTGATTCCACCATAGTAGTGTGTATCTAATAATGCTAAATCAGTGTCCTCATAAACAGGATTTTGCTTTAAATCCATTCTTGGACTATCAATATGAGCTCCCAAAATGTTTAATCCAGACTCTAATGACTCTGTTCCAATATTGAATACAGCAAGCTCTTTACCCTTATTTGCTGCATATACTTTATCTCCAGCTTTAAGCTTCTTGCCACTCTTGATTACATCCTCAAGGTTTTTATAACCAGCCTTTTCTGCTGCAGCGATAAAGAATTCAACACACTCTCTTTCGGTTTTACACTCAGAGATAAACTGTCTATACTCCTCGCCAAACTTAAATACTTTTTTCTTGTCTTTTTCTGAAGTATATTTACTCCATGCGTTCTTGCGTTCCATTAAAAACTCACTCCTATTTCTTTAAAAGCAAAAATTGCCTTTATTTATTTTCATCTATATTATTTTGAACTCTTCTATAGAGCTCTTCTGCTGCATTGTAGCCCATCTTCTTCTGACGATGGTTAACTGCTGCAGTCTCACAAATAATAGCAAGGTTTCGACCTGGTCTAATTGGAAGTGAATGGCAAGTTACATCAATACCAAGAATATTCATGTATTCATCTGTCATTCCAAGACGGTCGTACTCTTTTTCTTTCGTCCAATCCTCTAATTTAATAACCAAATCAATTCGTTGCTCATCTTTAACAGCCTCAACACCATAAAGAGATTTAACATCAATAATGCCAATACCTCTAAGCTCAATTAAGTACTGTGTGATTGATGGTGCACGACCATATAATCTTTCATTGTTAGGTCTTCTAATTTCTACTACATCATCTGATACTAATCTATGTCCTCTACGGATAAGCTCTAGAGCTGCCTCTGATTTTCCAATACCAGATTCGCCTGTAATAAGAAGTCCCTCGCCATATACATCAACCAAAACGCCGTGAATGGTTGTATATGGAGCAAAATCCTTGTTTAATGAATAAATAAGGGCTGACATAAATTCTGAAGTAGCACGATCTGTGCCAAGCACTGGTACCTTTGCCTTTACAGCCTCATCTAAAAGAGCCTTTACAGGCTTTTCTTCACGGCAAAAGATAACACATGGAATCTGATAAGAGAATAATTTAGAAAAGCTCTCAGCCTGCTCCTCATCTGTCTTTTTTGATAAGTAAGCAGCTTCAACGTTTCCTATTACTTGAATTCTTGTCTGATCAAAATGCTCATAAAATCCGTGAAGTTGTAGACCTGGTCGATTAACATCAGCAACTGTAACATGAGACTCCTCTAAGTTAAGCTCTGGTGTATAGTTTACGAGATTAAATCTCTCCTGAATAGTTGCTACAGTAACGAATTTTGTAGTTGCCATATAAATTCCTCCCACATATTATAATACAAAGTTAACTATAAAAATTGTATATCATTTAACCCCTAATTAACAGGGTGAAAGTAATTATACACATTTTCTGCGGCCTCTCTAGACATGGATGGTGTGTCCTTCAAATCATCTATTGTTGCCTTTGCCATATTCTCCGCAGAAACATATTTCTTCATAAGCGCTTTTCGTCTAGCTGGTCCAATTCCTTCGATATCATCTAGGAAGCTGTGTACCTGCCCCTTGCTTCTAAGACTTCTGTGATACTCAATAGCAAAGCGATGTGCTTCATCTTGTAATCTAGTTATCAACTGAAAGCCTTGGGAATGGGTATCGATTGGTAGTTCTTGGTCTTTAAAATATAACCCTCTAGTTCTATGGTGGTCGTCCTTAACCATTCCTGCGATTGGTATATGTAGCCCTAATTCTGCCATTACCTGTTCAGCAATGTGTACTTGTCCTTTACCACCATCCATCATAATGATATCCGGAAATTTCGTAAAGCTGTCTTCCTGCTGACCGCCGTTTGCTTCAAGCTCTTCTAGACCATGAGAAAATCGTCTAGTAAGGACCTCATGCATAGATGCATAATCATTTGGTCCCTCTACCGTCTTTATTTTAAATTTACGGTAATCTGAACGTTTAGGTTTGCCCTTTTCAAATACAACCATGGAGCCGACTGATTGAAATCCTGAAATATTAGAAATATCAAATGCTTCCATTCTGCTAGCACCAGGTAATCCTAACATATCTGCAATTTCCTTCATTGCACCTAAGGTTCTGCCCTCTTCTTTTTTTATTTTTTCTCTATCTTGGTCAAGAACCATTTGCGCATTTTTAGCCGCAAGCTCTACCAATTTTTCTTTTGAACCTCTCTTTGGGGTTCTGATATATACTCTTGCCCCTTTTTTATCGGTCAGCCAATTTTCTAATAGTTCTGCCTCTTCCAAATCATATTGCACAAATATTTCTCGTGGAATAAATGGAGTCCCCGTATAATAATCCTTCAAAAAATATTGCAGCAAGTCCTCATTTGTATCATCTACACGTACATTAATAAAGAAATGCTCACGCCCAATCATTTTACCATCACGTATAAAAAAGACTTGAACAACTGCATCTTCTTTTGCTGCAGCCATCGCAATTATATCCCTATCTTCTCCGTCTAATTGGGTTGCCTTTTGTCTACCAGCGCAAGCCTTAACAGATTCTATTAAATCTCTGTATAATGCTGCCTTTTCAAAATCCATTTCCTCAGAAGCTGATAACATTTTAGCCTCTAAATCCTTGAGGGTATCAAAATAGTCACCATTCAAAAAATCTATTACTTTTTCTACATTTTTAGCATACTCTTCCTTGGAAATGTTTCCTTGGCATACGCCTAGACACTGGCCAATATGATAGTTTAAGCATGGACGATTTTTTCCAAAGCTTTCTGGAAACTTTTGACTACAAGTCCTTATTTTGTAAAGCTTTTGAACAAGTTCAACCGTATCATGTACCGCATTTGCCGAAGTAAATGGACCAAAAAATTTATTGCCATTCTTTTTCATTCTGCGGGAAAACATAACACGTGGATAAGCTTCGGTTAGAGTAACCTCTATGTATGGATAGGTCTTATCGTCTCGAAGCATTGTATTATACTTTGGGCGATATTCTTTTATTAAATTGCATTCTAAAATAAGGGCTTCAAGTTCAGAATCAGTAACTATAAACTCGAAATAATCGATATTAGCCACCATCTGCTTCTTTTTAAGCCCTTCATCATGGCTCGGCTGAAAATACTGTCGTACTCTATTTTTCAGAGAGCGTGCCTTACCAACATATATAATTTCATCATTTTTCCCATGCATTAGATAAACTCCCGGTTGATCCGGGAGTTTTCCAAGGTCTTGTTCTGTTACCATAAATTACTCATCAAAAATACTATCCGTAACTACATTGTTAGGATCATTGTCATCAAAGATACTAGATTTCTTATTATCTTCAAAAAGACTAGAGTTGTTATCTGAATCATCCTGTGACTCTTCTGCATCTGCCTTTTCTTTCGCTTTTTCCTCTTCTGGGTCAGGGAGTCCTTTTATTTCTCTGAATATCTTCATGAATTCTTTGCCTGTAATAGTTTCATGCTCAAATAGATACTCTGAAATTTTATCAAGGCTTTGCATATTTTCAGTAAGAAGCTCTTTTGCCTTTGCATAAGCATCAGTAATCATTTTAAGTACTTCTTCATCAATTTGTCCTGCAGTGTTATCACCACAGATAAGAGAAGCTCGACCATCAAGATACTGGCTTTCTACTGTTGCAAGTCCCATCATGCCGAATTTTTCCGACATACCAAAGCGAGTAACCATAGCTCTAGCAATTTTGGTAGCCTGCTCAATATCATTGGCAGCGCCGGAAGTATAGCTTCCAAATTTAATATCCTCAGCTGCACGTCCACCCATGAATGTAACAATTTTTGCTAGCAGCTCGTCCTTTGTTTCAAGGAACTTTTCTTCTTCTGGAGTCTGTAATGTATATCCAAGAGCACCCATAGTACGAGGCACAATTGTAATCTTTTGAACTGGCTCTGAATCCTTCTGTAAAGCAGAAACAAGAGCGTGTCCTACTTCGTGATAAGAAACAATTCTGCGTTCCTTCTCACTCATTGCCCTATCTTTCTTTTCTTTACCACCAACTGCAACAAGCTCGAATGCCTCGAACAAGTCTTTTTGATTAACGAATTTTCTTTTGTCCTTAACTGCAAGAATAGCTGCCTCATTTATGATATTAGCAAGGTCAGAACCAACCAAACCAACTGAAGCAAGCGCCATAGCATCCAAATCTACAGATTCATCCATTTTGACATCCTTGGCATGAACCTTGAGAATCTCAAGACGTCCCTTTTGATCTGGTCTATCAACAATAATTCGTCTATCAAAACGTCCTGGACGTAAAAGAGCCTTATCAAGTACTTCTGGTCTATTTGTAGCCGCTAAAATAAGAAGTCCCTTATTAGAATCGAAACCATCCATTTCTGCCAATAACTGGTTTAATGTCTGCTCTCGTTCATCATTTCCGCCGCCGTAATGAGCATCACGGCTCTTTCCGATTGCGTCGATCTCATCAATAAAAACAATACAAGGTGCTACCTTTTGTGCCTCTTTAAACAAGTCACGAACACGTGAAGCACCAACACCAACGAACATTTCAACAAAGTCAGATCCAGCTAATGAGAAGAATGGAACGCCCGCCTCACCAGCTACAGCCTTTGCAAGAAGTGTCTTACCAGTTCCAGGAGGGCCTACTAACAACGCACCCTTTGGTAGCTTCGCACCAATTTCTGTATATTTCTTAGGGTTATGTAGGAAATCTACCATTTCCTGAACAGATTCTTTTGCTTCATCCTGGCCTGCAACATCCTTAAAAGTAATGCCAGTAGCCTTTTCCATGTTGTAAAGCTTTGCATTAGATTTACCAACGCCCATAGGGCCGCCACCCATTTTCTTCATAAGGAAGCCTAGTACTACCCATAAAAGTACTAATGGTAAAACAAATGAAAGAATGTTATAAATAATAGCCGCTGTTGAATCAGCTATTGTACCTTCAAAATTAACATTATGCTCTTTTAGAAGCTGTACTAATTCTTCATCTTCAAAAATCCTAGCAGTGTATAATTTAATGGATGTATCGTAAATCTGAGGTGATATACTTGTCTCATCACTCACATCACTATAATCAGCATCATCTACTAAAGTGATGTTGATTACGTCATCCTTAAAGGTTACTTCTTTTACCTTATCAGCCTCTACTAATTCAAGGAATTCTGAATATGTTATCTCCTGACTTGTTCCAGAAGCAACACCCTTGTACATCATGCTTGTAAAGAAAAGCGCAATAAGCACTAAAATTCCTAATGTATAAAACGGCTGATGATTCTTTTTGTTATTTCCATTTTGGTTGTTATTGTTGTTCTCGTTCACATCTGCCTCCGCATTTATAAATTCATCTACTCTAATTTATCATAAATAGGGGTAAAAGTATCGTTTTTAATAAATTTTTAATACATATTAACGTCTTTATTCACAATTATTTCTTGTTAATTCTCTGTAACGAAAAAACAGCTTGCGACATCGATTTGCAAAAATTGTTTCAATACAATATTTTACATTTCGCTACGCAAGCTGCTTTATTTTCATTAATTATTTAGAAAGGATTTCAGTATCATTAGTAAACTCTGTACCAGATACTTCTTCAAATTTATGCAACAGGTCCTCGATAGAAAGTTGCTTCTTTTCTTCTCCACTAATATTAAGAATAACTCTACCTTCATTCATCATAATAAGTCTATTGCCGTACTTGATTGCATCACGCATATTGTGAGTTACCATCATTGCAGTTAGATTATTCTCTTTAATTAGCATGTCTGTGATTTCCAAAACCTTCGAAGCAGTTTTAGGATCCAAAGCCGCTGTATGTTCGTCTAAAAGTAATACCTTTGGCTTTTGAATTGTTGCCATCAAAAGTGTTAACGCTTGACGCTGTCCACCTGAAAGCAAGCCAACCTTTGCTGTTAGTCTATCTTCTAGACCTAAATCTAGCTGTTTGAGCATTTCATGATATTTTTCACGTTCTGATGAGGTAACACCCCACTTTAATCCTCTAATTTTGCCACGACGCGCTGCCAATGCCATGTTCTCATCAATCTGCATATTTGCAGCGGTACCTGTCATTGGATCCTGAAATACTCGGCCTAAGTATTTAGCTCTTTTATGTTCTGGTAATCCAGTAACATCAACACCGTCAATTGTAATTGTTCCTCGATCCACTGGCCATACACCAGCTACAGCGTTAAGAAATGTGGACTTACCTGCTCCATTTCCTCCGATAACTGTGCAGAATTCTCCTTCCTCTAGGTAAAGAGAAGCACCTGCTAAAGCAACCTTTTCATTAATTGTGCCAGGGTTGAAGGTCTTTTTCAAATTGTTAGCACTAAGCATGTCTTCTACCTCCTTCTCTAGCAGCTTTTCTAAATGAGCTATTTGCCTTTCCTTTTAAGTATGGTACCGCAAGGAATATAGCAACTATCAATGCTGTAAACAATTTCAAATCGTTAGTATTTAGCTTCAGCTTCAAAACTAAATCCATGAAGATGTAATATAGCACTCCGCCAAGTACAACAAATACTAATAATATGGCAAAATTTATCTTTTTTCTAAAAATAACATTGCAGATAACTTCACCTATGATAATGGCTGCCAAACCGATAACAATAGCGCCACGTCCATTATTAACATTTGCTTGGCCATTAAACTGCGCATATAAAGCACCTGCAAAGGCAACTAATGCATTTGATATCACAAGACCTATAGTCTTCATAATATTTATATTAATTCCCTGTGCCTTTGCCATGGCTGGATTTGTTCCTGTTGCTCTAAGAGCAGAACCCATTTCTGTTCCAAAAAATGCATACATAACAGCTATAATAGCAACAGCAATAATAGCTACAGTAATCAGCGCATCATTCTGATATCTCAGAGAAACTGCCAAATCATATTTATCAACTGAAATTGGAACACTAGATTGAGCATTTGAAATTCGAAGATTTATTGAATATAAAGCTAACTGCGTTAAAATTCCGGCCAAAATATCAGGAATACCAAAGGTAGTATGAAGTACTCCAGTGATTAGTCCCGCTGCAGCACCTGCTATAAAAGCTAATACAAGGGCTAAAACCCAAGATTTTCCAGATAATATTACCATTGCCGCAACAATTCCTCCTGTGGAGAATGAACCGTCAACAGACAAGTCGGCGAAATTTAATAATTTAAATGTTATATATACTCCTAGGGCCATTATACCGTATATAATTCCCTGTGCTAGAGTACCAGGTAACCCTGCTATTATTGTTTCTATCATAATCTAAAACTCCAAAGAGCAAGGTCTAAAAAGACCTTGCCCACATCCTTACTAAATATTTTGAATATCTTTTATTCTTCCATCTCAATTGCTGTATAGTCATCTGGAAGTGTAATTCCAAGCTGCTCAGCGATTACTGGATTATATTCCTTTGTAAATTCTGTAGCATAATTAATCTCTGTAGTTGCAGGATCTGCACCATTTACAAGAATATCGTAAGCCATAAGGCCTGCTTCATAACCGATGTCATAGTATGAAATTGAAAGTGTAGCGATTCCACAGCCCTTGCAGATTCCTTCTTCACCAGCCACAATTGGAACACCTGCTGTTAAAGCAATATTATTTATTGTTTCAGCACAATCTGCTGCTACGTTATCTGTTGGAACATATAAAACATCACTAGAGCTACATGCTGTCTGTACTACTGTGGATACATCTGCTGAATCTGCAAATGTATAAGGTGTTACGTTGTAGCCATACTCCTGTAAGTATTTTGTGATTTGGTTTGCCTGATAAATTGAGTTATCTTCTCCAGAACAGTAGATGATACCTACTTCCTTAGCATCTGGGAAAAGCTCATTTAACATTTCTGCCTGGCCATCTAATGGAGCCAAATCTGAAGTTCCAGTTACATTAATACCTGTTGAACCAGACCAATCATCAATGTCCAATGCTGTAGCATAGTCAGTAATAGATGTTGCAACAATAGGAATGCTATTAGTAGCTGTCTGACTAGCCTGCAAAGCTGGTGTAGCATTTGCCATAATTAAATCAACATTGTCTGTTACAAATGCATTTGCAATAATTGAGCAGTTAGAAATCTCGCCAGAAGCATTCTGTACCTCAATGTTTACTTTATCCCCAAGCTTTTCAGTTAATGCATCCTGAAATCCTTCTGTAGCCGCGTCTAATGCTGGATGCTGTACCAACTGTAAAACTCCCACATTATATGTCTGATCACCAGAATCTGATGACTGTTGTGCATCAGTCGTTTGCTCAGTCTCTGACTGTTCAGCTTTTTCTTTTGCAGCATTTGTTCCACATGCTACCATATTAAAAGCCAAAACAGATGCAGTAACAAATCCAAGAATTTTCTTCATATGTCTTCTCCTCCTATATTTACTTATGTTGGATACTTTAGCACTTTTAATGACTAAAGTCAATTTGCAAATTTTAAATTTAATTTTTGTTTATTTCCTTCAATTTAAAAAAGCCTGTAGCATAATCGCTACAGGCCAGTTAATTACATTGCAGTATATCCGCCATCTACTGGCAATATTACTCCATTTACATATGTACTGCATGGAGACGCCAAGAAAATTGCTGCTGTATCAAGCTCTCCCTCTTTTCCATATCTATTCAATGGAATCATTGTTTTAGCATATTGCTGGAAGAATTCAGTATCAAGGGTTTCCTTTGTCAAAGGAGTTTCAAAATATCCCGGACAAATAGCATTTACCGTAATGCCCTTGTTTCCCCATTCAGATGCTAATGCACGTGTAAGATTAACCACGCCACCCTTTGCAGCATGGTATGCGGCTGCTGGAGCAATATTGTTTCCTACAAGGCCATACATTGATGCAATATTAATTATTCTTCCATATCCAGCAGAAATCATTGCCTTTTTCGCTACTGCTCGAGCCATTTTAAAACTACCTGTTAAATCTATAGCTATTTCTCCTTCAAATTGAGAATCTTCCATATTTTCAGCAGATGTTGCACCTGATCCTGTTCCTGCGTTATTAATCAAAATATCTATTCTGCCAAACTCTTCTAATATCTTATCAACAGTTTCATTTACCTTTGAAGTATCAGTAATATCGCAAGGAATACCAATAGCTTTCACGCCATATGTTTCTGCTATTTCCTTTGCTACCTCATCAATCAAATTCTGTCTTCTTGCAACTGCCACAATATTGCAGCCCTGTGAAGCCAATGCCTTTGCCATTTGAACTCCAAGTCCAGATGAACATCCAGTAACCAACGCTACATGGTTTGATAAATCAAAATACTTTTTTAACATTTTTCTTCCTCCTAAAAATTTCTTTCTTTAAATTTTTAAAACTTAAGAGGTATTGTATAGTATATTTGATATTTGTGTAAGCGTTTTTCTATAGATTTAATATTTATTTAATACTTTTCTGAATATTGTTTGTTAATTAACAAACCATTTTATTAAGACTTTTAAATCCTAATAAAATGGTCCGATGATTTATATATAATGACAGTTCTCGCTGCAAAATCTTTTTTCTAATTTATGACAACATGAATAAAAACCTGGGACTAAGAATATTACAGCAAATAGCCAAGCAACTGGGCTAGCCCATACTGCGCCTTCATAACCAATTATTGGAACCAATACAAATGCAACCAAGATTCTGGCTATCATTTCCATTACTCCTGAATAAATTGCAAATCCAGAAAACCCCATTCCTTGAATAGCAAATCTAAAAATGTTAACTGCCGCTAATAATGTATAGGTCAAAGCATTAACAATCAATAATAGCATTGCCTGTTCAATTACAACTGGTGTATCAGTGAACATTCTAAGAAGAATTCTTCCAACAAAGAATAAAACTATTAAACTAATAACCGCATAAATTGTTCCTAATAGCTGTGCTGTCCATATGCCCTTTTTTACTCTAGGTATATCCTTTGCTCCTACATTCTGACCAGCATATGTAGCCATGGTTCCGCCTAAGGCATCAAATGGGCACACAACAAATTGTGAGAGCTTACCACCGGCTGTCATTGAAGCTACTGCAACTGTTCCAAGGCCATTTACCGCAGTCTGAAGAACAACAGACCCAATGGCCGTAATTGAATACTGTAATCCAAATGGAATACCCATAAACATAAGGACTTGGGTATGATGCTTGCCTAAAACCAAATCGCCTTTACTAAGTTTTAGTATAGGAAACTTTTTAATCATGTAAATGACACAGCTAGCTCCTGCAATAAACTGCGAAATAACTGTAGCTAATGCTGGACCTTCAACATTCATTTTAAATACCAATATAAAAACGATATCTAGTACAACATTTATTCCTGCCGCCAAAATCAAAAAATAGGTAGGTGTTGTACTATCTCCCAATGAACGAATGATGCCTGCCGTAAGATTATAGAGAAATGTAACAGGAATACCTAGAAAGATTATCTCAATGTATATATATGCTAAATCTATAATCTCTTCTGGTGTTCTCATCAACGAAAGAATCTGATAGCAAAAAATACAAACTACAGTAGTAATTGCCACTGATAATATAGCTGATAATACAATAGAATTACCTACAAATTTCCTCATTGAACTATAGGACTCCGCCCCAAAACGCTGGGCAACAGGTATAGCAAAGCCCGAGCAAATGCCTATACAAAATCCATTAATCAAAAAATTAATTGAGCCAGTAGATCCAACAGCAGCAAGAGCATTATCTCCCAGTGTTTGACCAACTATAATAGTATCAACAAGATTATATAATTGCTGAAACAGCAATCCAAACAACATCGGAATTGAAAAATTAAGGATTAATGTAAGAGGTCGTCCCTCAGTCATTTTTGTAATCTTAGTCTTCCCCATATCAACCTCACAGTAAAATTATAATTATATTGTCATACTACATCATTTTAGAAAATACTTAAATAATAAATATTTTTTTAAATAAAAATTTTGTGTATAAAAAAAACCAGGACTAAACGTCCTGGTTAAAAGTCAATATAATTATACTAACTCAAGAACAACTTCCATAGCTGCATCGCCCTTACGTGGTCCGATCTTTACGATACGTGTGTAACCACCCTTGCGATCAACGTACTTTGGAGCGATCTCATCGAATACAAAGTTAGCCATGTCAACCTTGTGTGTCTCAGACTTCTTTGCACCCTTAGCTGTTGGAGTGTAAAGAACCTGCATCATCTGACGACGAGCGTGAAGTCTAGAAGCTGAATCCTTCTTGATCTTCTTGTCAACTGTATCGTATACAGTAACCTTCTTGCCATCAACAACTTCCTTTACTCTCTTACCATCTTTATCTTTACGAGCAACCTTTGCCTGAACTGTAACTTCTTCGAAGTTATCCTTTTCCTTTACACCAAGTGTAATGATGTGCTCAGCAATCTTCTTTACTTCCTTAGCCTTAGCTTCAGTTGTAACAATCTTTCCGTGATAAAGAAGCTCAGTTACCTGATTTCTTAAAAGCGCTTTTCTCTGTGAAGATGTTCTGCTTAATTTTCTGTACTTTGCCATTTCTTTTCTCCTTAATAACTGGCGTTACAGGTGCTCATCGGTCTTACCCCGTAACTTTGTGATGGAAAGGCATCCGCGAAAATGCTCATCGGTCTTATTTTTCACGTATTATTTCCTGTTACTTATAAAAACGATTTAGTCCTCAATCATTCTGAGTGAAAGACCAAGCTCGCTAAGCTTCTGTTCTACTTCTTCCATAGACTTGCGACCAAGGTTACGAACCTTCATCATGTCATCAGGTGACTTGTCGCAAAGTTCTGCTACTGTATTGATACCAGCTCTCTTTAAGCAGTTGTATGAACGAACTGAAAGCTCAAGCTCATCAATGCTCATTTCAAGAGTCTTGCCTGTTGTATCATCTGGCTTGTCAGCGATAACGCTAAGATCCTGAGCAGCCTCTGAAAGATTAACAAATAAATTTAAATGCTCGCTGAGTACCTTAGCAGCCATAGAAACTGCCTCATCAGGACCCATTGTACCATTTGTATATACATCAAGTGTAAGCTTGTCATAATCAGTAACCTGACCTACACGAGTGTCCTCAACTGTCATGTTTACACGCTCTACTGGTGTGTAAATTGAATCTACCGCAATCTTACCGATTGGTGTATCTGGAGTCTTGTTCTTGTCAGCTGAAACATAGCCACGATTCTTTGTAATTGTAAGCTCCATATAAAGCTTGCAATCATTGCCACCATTAAGATGTGCAATAACAAGATCTGGATTAATGATCTCGATATCTGAATCTACCTGGATATCAGCAGCTGTTACAACTCCTTCACCCTCGAACTCAATATATGCTGTCTTTGGTTCATCAGAGCTACTGTTATTTCTAATAGCAAGCTCTTTGATGTTCATAACAATTTCTGTAACGTCTTCTTTAACGCCTGGAATAGCACTAAATTCATGAAGAACGCCTTCGATCTTAATCTGGCTAACTGCAGCTCCTGGCAGAGATGAAAGCATAATTCTACGAAGAGAATTGCCAAGTGTTATACCATAACCTCTCTCAAGAGGTTCTACAACGAATCTGCCGTATTTTTTGTCCTCAGAAATCTCAGCGATTTCAATGTTTGGGTTTTCAAAATTTAACACTACATTGCCTCCTTAATATAATGTATTAGACTGAAAAAACAGAATATTTAAAATATCCTGCTTAATTGCTCATTGTCGCATAGTAAAATTTTAACAAATCGCACTTATACAAGCAAGCTGGTATAAGTGCTTTTTGTAAGAATTCACTAAAATTTATTATTTTGAATATAACTCGACGATAAGCATCTCGTCTACAGGAACATCAATCTGCTCTCTATTAGGAAGCTCCTTAACTGTACCCTTAAGATTCTCAGAATCAACGTCAACCCACTCTGGTGTTGTTCTACCAGCTGTTACCTCAACGATATCCTTGAATCTCTGAATGCTCTTTGACTTCTCTCGAACTTCGATAACATCTCCAGCCTTTACAAGGTATGAAGGAATGTTAACTGACTTACCGTTTACAAGGAACATCTTGTGATCAACAACCTGACGAGCTTCTTTTCTTGTACGAGCAAATCCCATACGGAATACTACGTTATCAAGACGGCTCTCAAGAATTGTCATAAGGTTTTCACCTGTCATACCCTTCTGACGGTCAGCCTTCTCATAATAATTACGGAAAGGCTTCTCAAGTACGCCATAGATGAACTTAGCCTTCTGCTTCTCCTGAAGCTGAAGTGCGTACTCTGACTTCTTACCTCTTCCTCTATTCTTCTGTCTACGTGACTTTTTATCATATCCTAAAAATGTAGGATCTAAATCAAGAGATCTACATCTTTTAAGAACTGGTGTCTTATTAACTGCCATTAGATTTTCCTCCTAATTAGACTCTTCTACGCTTTGGTGGACGACATCCGTTATGTGGAACTGGAGTAACATCCTTGATTGTAAGAACCTGAACGCCGTTTGCATCGATTGCTCTGATTGCAGCCTCACGTCCTGAACCTGGTCCCTTTACGAATACATCTACACTCTTTAATCCGTGAATTAATGCAGCCTTAACTGCTGTCTCAGCTGCCATCTGTGCAGCATAAGGAGTAGATTTCCTTGAACCTCTAAATCCTAGACCACCAGCACTTGCCCATGAAAGAGCATTACCCTGAGCATCTGTAATAGTTACGATTGTATTATTGAAAGATGCCTGAACATGTACCTGTCCGTGTTCAACGTTTTTCTTTACACGCTTTTTTGTTGTCTTCTTTGCAACTTTAGCCATAATTAAACTAACCTACTTTCTTTCTATTGAATAAATTACTTCTTCTTATTTGCTACTGTACGCTTTGGACCCTTACGAGTACGAGCGTTTGTCTTAGTCTTCTGTCCACGAACTGGAAGACCCTTTCTATGACGGATTCCTCTATAGCATCCGATTTCCTGAAGTCTCTTAATATCAAGAGCTACTTCTCTTCTAAGATCACCTTCAACAGTTAATGTCTCATCAATAACTGTGCTAATCTTCTTAACTTCTTCATCAGTTAAATCCTTGACACGTGTGTTAGGATCAACACCAGCTGCCTCAAGAACCTTGTTTGAGCTTACTCTACCAATTCCGTAAATGTAAGTTAAACCAATTTCAATTCTCTTGTCTCTTGGTAAATCTA
>NZ_SVEV01000026.1 GCF_015057185.1 Pseudobutyrivibrio sp.
TTTTTGTTTTTTCTTTTTTTACTTCTTTATTTTTAGATTTTTTTGAAGAAGCTTCTTGCCCATTTGAAGTTTCTTTTTTTATAGGTTCCTTCTCTTGGGTAGAATTATCTATGACCTGATTATCTGATGAAGGCTCATCGCCATCCAACGAATAAACCTTTGGAATATCATTTGAATTGAATGATTCTACGGTAATCAGATTCTGATATAACTGAGAAAGAAACCCCATTCCAATCTCAGTTGAAAACAGCCTTTGATTTATAAGCTTTTTATAAATCTGAAGAACTTCAGTTTCGTCAGCAGTCTTTATTTGAGCAAGAATATACTCTACTGCTTTAAGTTCTTTGGCCGCCTTTTTGGCGCTTTCTTCGTCGCTAAAGATATACCCACCAATGTTATATTTCGCCATATCTTTTTCCTGATTATTATATATGTTTATTTTAGCAATTTTGTATAGAAAAATCTATTAATATCTTTAAATTTTTAGTTTAATTCCAAATAATTGATAAATATATGGAATATAGTATCCTGTTAACCTGTTACAAATCCTTGAAATAAGGGTGCCTTATGGTAAAATAATTAGGCAAAATTCGAATAAAGAAAGGAATTCATCTTGAAAAAAATACTTAAGCTTATTCTTTCTATTTTCATTATTATTCTACTAGTAGTTATCGGCTATTTAGCCTATGTATTTATCTCTTATCAAAGAATTGAAGATAATTTACCATTGGATGTAGAATCTAAGGGTGCTCCATCTTCATCAATATCCACTGAAACCAATTATCGAATAGCATCAAATAATATTGGTTTTGGCGCATACCAGGATACATTCTCCTTCTTTATGGATGGTGGAACAGAATCTTGGGCCTTCTCTAAAGAAGATGTAATCAACAACACAACAGGCTTAATTGAAAATATCAAATCATTAAATCCTGATTTTATCATCCTGCAGGAAGTTGATGTAGACTCTACTCGCAGCTACCATGTAGATGAAGCAGCACTGATGATTGATTCACTTTCTAAGCAATATGATGATTTTTCATATACCTTTGCTTGTAATTATGACAGCCCATTTTTAATGTATCCACTTACTCAGCCTCATGGAAAATCCAAGGCTGGATTGCTTACCATAAGCACTGCAACAATCACTGATTCCATCAGACGTTCCCTTCCTATTGATGAAGGAATCACAAAGGTTTTGGATTTGGATAGATGCTATTCCAAAAATCGTATACCTGTAGACAATGGAAAGGAACTTGTAATCTACAACGTACATCTTTCTGCTTACAACAAAAATCCAGAGACATCTGAATACCAGCTAAAAATGCTTAATGAAGACATGTTAGCCGAAGCAGAGTCGGGAAACTATGTAATCGCCGGTGGCGATATGAACAAGGATTTATTAGGCGACTCATCAAAGTACTTCGGTGTAAATGGCGTATCTGTTAACTGGGCCGTAGCCTTTCCAACAGAACTACTAGATGATGAATTCACTCTTGTTGCCCCATTTGATGAATCAAATCCTGTTCCAACATGTCGAAATGCAGACATGCCTTATTGTGAAGAAGACTTCGTATTAACATTAGATGGCTTTATAGTTTCTTCTAATGTAGAGGTTGTAGAGTCTAATGTATTAGATTTACAGTTTAAATACTCAGATCACAACCCAGTTTATATGGATTTCATTCTCAAATAATCAAGCATTTATTTGGCCATTTCTAGAGCTAGTACCACAAAGCTTGTCCACTGATTTGATGATTTCTTGTATTTCAGGTAGATAGTGCTCATGTTCAACCATGAGTCTATCTATCTCATCTCTTTCTTCTTGAACAATTCTTCTATGATCTTCTATTCTATCTCTGATTTTTTTACGACGAGTAACCAGTCTATGCCTACATTCAGCCATATCATGCCTATCAATTAAAGCGTTAACCTGATTAAGCCAAATTTTGTCATCGGCAAGTCCTATTTCCCCAAGGATTCTCTCTAATTTGTCATTATAGAATTCCAAATCGTAATTGTTTTGAATATACCTCTGCTGGTCTCTAACCTTGTCCTGATACTGCTCCCATACATATTGTAGCTCCGTGGCAGTTTTCACATGATATTTATCCTTGGTGTATTCGATAGCGTTTGTAACATTTACATATTTCATTCGTTCAACATTAAGAACACTAATTGCTTGGTTCAAATGAACAATGGCAACTCTATTGCCCTTTACTATGTAATTTTGTCTAAGGAAAATGATAAATCCGCAAGCAGCACAGATAAACAAAACTATATACGCCCAAATAGAAATATCCGTATTTGCGGTGTTGTACATTACAAAAAGCAATATCAACAAAGTTGTAAACGAAGTCATGATTACCATTGCCATTTTTTTGAAAAGCTTAGCCTGCTCTTGGAGTTCTTCTCGTTCTATCTCCCAACGACTTTTCTCGCCCTCTAAATATGACAAATTTCTTTTGAGCTTACTTTGGTAGATTTCATTATCAATATACCTATTGATTATCTCAGGCATGTCTGCCTCATCTGAAGAAATAACCTCGAACTGTTCTTCAGTTATATTTCTTTTTATATCCTTGGCGTTAGTGAGATTTTCCTCAAGCTCACATATTTTTGCTGCAGTTCCTCGAAGATTCTTTGCCTTATCCTTTGGAAGATTTTCAAGAGCCTTAATATCATTAAGATACTGAGTAACAACTCTGTACTCTGTTTTTTGTCGTTCCATTTCCTTGGTTGAAGCAATGATTTGCTCACAGGAATCAAGAATATATCGTTCTAGTTTCTTTGGATTCCATGTGTCAATTCCTTCGATTTGAGAATAGACTCTATTAAAGGCGTCATCAATTTTAGCCGCCTTCATTTCTTTTTTCTTCTTACGATTTGTAAATAAACCCATCCCCGTATCTCCCCAGTTTAAATTTTACAAAGCTTGATATATTCCTTTTTCCAGCTATTAATAATATTTTCTATTATTTCTTTTGAATTGTCTGTAGCGGTATCATCATACACCAAATCGTTTACAGCCTTGTCAAAATCAAGAATTTGCTCATTATTTGAGGCAGTCAAAACAATGTTTTCTACCTCTAAAACATCTTCTGATGAAACCTGATATTTTTTAACGTATTCTTCAAATCCTTCTGGGCTGCCTAAACATTTATTGGCATACAAAAGACAATACAACGTCTGCTTTTTTCTATTGCGTTTGTATCCCTCATCAAAGCATTTAATAGCTTCGTCAAAAAGGAATAGCTTAGCAAAAGCGCAGCCCAAATTGTGGTATACATCACCTTCTATAGCAGATGGTAATTGCTTAACTAAATCGTCTGCAAGCAATGTCTCATATTCGTAAATGGCATCCACAAGCTTGTTTGATGCCATAAGTCTATCGGCCCTGATTTTACGTCTCTCAGATTCAGATTTATTTTCAAAGGTTGAGATTATAGCAAGTGCATCCTTTATCTCTTTGTTTGAGGAATAGCCATTTGAGCCTAAAATATGTCCTATGAAAATGTGAAGCGGTGCATTACTTTGAACTAAGCCTAAAAGCTCCTTTGCAAGATTAGGATTTTTAAGTTCTCTACCAATCCAATTACATAGCTCTGGATTCATCATTTTAGAAGAAAGCAGGTATACATTGTTTAGAATG
This sequence comes from Pseudobutyrivibrio sp., assembly GCF_015057185.1. Lineage (GTDB taxonomy): Bacteria > Bacillota > Clostridia > Lachnospirales > Lachnospiraceae > Pseudobutyrivibrio. The sequence continues at coordinate 3,653 of NZ_SVEV01000026.1, forward strand.
TAATAACTAAGCTCTTCTAAAGAATAAACATTAAGAGATGCCTCTTCTATGTAGTATGGCGAAGCCGCTATTGAATTTTTGCAATAAATTAATGTACTCATAAAACACCTACTTAATGGATATTACGTGCTCCCATTTTTTACCTGAAGCTGGTGAGATTTCTCCAAAGCCTAAATCTGTAATAGAAATGGCAACAGCCACATCAGATACAGGACTTGCTTCGATTCTAAGTCTAGTAGTACGGTTTTCCCTCTTTGGCAAATCCGTTAGCTCTAAGACTTCGGTGTGAGCCTCTCTTGATTCTGGTCTCTGGATAAAAAACTCTATCTCAGGCTCACCATCAAGGATGACCTCACATTCTCCCTTTACATCGTACCAGCTTTCACCGGCATCGATTAATGTGAAGAATTTCATTACATTATTATCTAAAATTTTAATTGATAGATTTAGTTTTAAATCGTTATCACCTATAAATACAAATGGCCAATCTCTTTTTCCATCCTTGGTATAGCCAGCATAGCAAGCTCCCTTTGAATAAAGGTTTTTACCGAGAAATACTTTACGGCCTTTGCATAGCCTTGTAAGAGACGACTTCATCCAATCTCCATCAAAGCCATCACCCACAAGGTATACTGCCGAGAATAGATTATTACCAATTGTTCTAGTAATAATATCATCAAAAAGCTCATCTCGATTGTCTGTAATATCTCCATGATTACATACATCAAGTGTAACCAGCTGTGGTCTAGTGCTTTGATTGCGATTTAATAAGCAGGAGACCACATTGGTGCCGCTATAATCAAACAATGCTACATTGTATAAGAATAGTTCTGGTTTCTGGGAAAGAGCATAATGATAAAAGCATTCGTTTCTATCAATTAGCATCAAACGCTTAGTGTCTATTTCAAGCATAGATGCCACATAATTCATCAGCTCCATAACCTCTAAGCTCACTGATTCCACGCATATAACCAGCTTTGCAACTGTATCCATGGCAGCCATAGGGCCAGGAATTGAAAAAATCTTTTTTAAGAAAATAACAAGTAACTGTCTAGCTTCATAGCTGGTATTGTCAACGAAGACTGTCTCATTTTTCAAGGCAGCCAAAAACAGATTATCAACTAGTACTGCCTCTTTTGTGCGGCTGCGTTTTATGGCTTCATCACCGAAAAACCACTGTCCCATACCAACCTTTTTTGCTAGTACAGTCGGAATGGAATAGCTCTCTTCCCCCAATACAGTACTAACTGTGGCTGGCTCTGGCATATCTGCCCTATAGACACTGACTACAGTGTATTTTGAACTTATATCTATTCCTAAATATGCAGCCTCTGAACTACTCATATAACTCCTTAAACATCAAATTAAAGTATCGAAAAAATATTGTTTGTAACAGTTTGTAAGCCTTGATATTTTTTCATGCTGGTAGCAAGTTCATTAAGCTCTCCATATAGATTATGGCGAGAAATATCATTCATCAAAGCATAACGGCCTTTTGTCTTTTCTAATTCATCACTAGCCACGAAAGTGTCGCTCTTGATTGGATCCTCGGAAATCTCATCGCAGTATATTTGGTACTCAAGCTGATCTCCGTAGAAAAGAATAAACTGTTTAACATATAATCCATCATACATTTCAATCATGTCCTCTTCTATTTCAGGACCATTATTAATCGAATATACGATGGTAACTGGAAGTCTAGAATCACTATTAAATTCTATAAAGTGTTTATCATAAAGATGATATTTGATTTTAAGCTTGTCATTGCAATTAACAAAGAAACCAAAATACTGATTTCTAAGAATTGCGTCAGCCAGTAATATATCAAGCATTTCTAAATCGTCATCATCTAAATCTTTGTTTGTGCACAGATATTTTAAAAGGGCAACTCTCATACTCTCATTAACAGGCTGTGCCTTTTTATATCTGTTGTAAATGTATGAGAATATTAATTCTGGAATATCCTCACCCTTTGAAAGATATGCATGAGCCTCATAAGTAAGGAATGCCTCAACAATCATTTTGTTATTGCGGCGGGATGCATAAGCTTCAAAAATATCCATAATGCCATCTGGCAGAAAATCTCTGTAAAGTACCTGAGTGATTATGCGCTCAGCAAACTCGACAACATCTTCACCCTTTTCATAGGCATGATTAAAAATTTTCATCAAGGTCTTTGTTGGGCCAACATAAAAGCGAATCAAATAGCGAATCATATCGCCGTGGCAATAGCCCTTTTCTACCAATGATGCAACCATCAGAATCAAGAAATCGTCAGCTTTGCTAGTATCCTGATTAATAATAAACTGACACAGCTTTGTTGCAATTTCAGGCTTAAGCATAGTTGCATTAGTATGTTTAATCATGTAGAAAGCTTCTTCATATTTGCTTCTATATATAAAGGTTTCAAGAACCGATGCAATAATTTCAGCATTAAGTGCCTTTAAATCTGCATCATTCATGAAATGCTTTTCTATTAGCGCTTCTCTATCATGAAGCTTAAGAATATTAATTATCTTTGGATAAAGCTTTCTAAGATAATCAGGGGACAACTGGTTAGAATTAAGCAGAAGCTCTGCCTCTTCTAATGCCTTTTCATTGTCAGGCTGAATCTCTTTATCTCCATCAAAGTCCATAAGTGTATATGGCAAGTTGATTGACGTAAGATTTTTTAGATTGCCCATGTAAGCTTCTGGATGAATGATATCCTCAAGAAGATATGCTTCATCATCCACAAATAAGTAGCCCTTGCTATCCTCTAGGAAAATAACACCATCCTTACCAATATAATTAAAATAAGCTCTATGATCATTAATATTGGCAATAGTTGGTAATTTGAACTCATCCTGATATAAGAAAATCCTGCGCACATCAGAGCTAATAACAGCAATTTTCTTTTTAAAGCTAAGCTCCGAAATAAGTCTAGCAACTTCATTATCAAAGATTCCCATTTCCATGAGACGCTGATAGCAAACTGCAAGATTATCATCTAATTTGCCCATACGAAGCTGTTCCAAGGAAAATATCTCAATGGCAGACTCATATTGCTCATAGGTGTCAGGATCCTCGTCCTTGTGTAAAACAATATTTGCATAAAGCAAAGCTTTTTTCTCAGAAGTAAGCTCGTTATTATATTTGAAAAACATTGTAAGAAGCTTTGGTAACCTATCCACTGAATAAAGTGGCAAAGCATCCATATATGCTTCAAACAAACCTGAAATATGAAGATTCTCTTCGATTGCTAATGCAAACCATTTTATAAAGCTATACTCCATAGTTGGTGCTTTTAAAAGATAGGTAACAATAGCTAAAAGGAATCTAGGATCAGGGTAAATATCATAGCAGTCGCTTAGTATTGGCAATACCATTGGGTTAAAATTATGCTCTGTCTCAAGCACGTGAACCATTTGGATTGCAATATTTTTAGAAAGCGCTTTCTTTTTCCTAGCCCAGTTAAGAACCTTTACATTCAAGTCGTCAAAGTTTGCAATCATGTAAGGATCCTGCAGGAAAATAGAATAGACTTCTATGTATAGTAGTGGTGAATCATATCCGGTATTAATCCACTCGGCAATATCTCTAAGCTTTGAAGCAGGATTTTTTATGTACTCAGTTCTAAGGAACAAAAGGAACCAAAAAATCCTAACATCATCAGGGTGCTCTCTAAATATACCTTCAATATTTTCTGTAAGTCTGTCCACGTAGTCTTCTTCGCGCTCTATTAAAGTGCAAATGTAGAGTAAAAATGCCCACTCACAGCTACCCTTGTCCTCAATGGTACGCTTCAAGTCCTGGATAATCCAAAGAGCCTCTTGCTTTTGATTATTTGTTACATAAAGTAGTGCCTTCATGAGAAGAACAAAATTGTCATCAGAAAAATCATTTTCTAATGAATCTAATAATTCTAGAGTCCTAGTAGACCACTGATTTGCAGTGATATTACGTAAACGGAAGTCCTCATATAAACGACATGCTTTCAGCTTTGCAATATTTGTTTTATGGGACTGGGACTCTAAAGTCTCCCCTTCTTTGAGGCATGTGGCCATAATAGTAATTTCTTTGTGAATATCTCTATAATCAAAAGAAATCTTGGCATAGTTTGTGCCTGCATGCATTTTTTCTTTATGAACATAATAGTTTAAGGTAAAAATAGAACCCAAGAAGAAATCATTAGTGATATGAGTCCTATCGATAGAAACAAAATCAGCATCACAGCTGACCTCAATATCAATATATCCCCATGTAGAACGGGATAATTCTATCTCCCCTTTGACATTCTCATTTATCTCATAATATTTATCGCAACGCTCCTCAAGATCAAAAGTCATTTTCTCCTTGAAGCCGCAAGAAACCAAAAACTCATCTACGTTAATTGCAGATATAGGAGCTGATTTAAAGCCTCGGTAAAGCAATCGGGTACGTTTGTCTAGACCTTCGATAAAAGCACCAAATCTATCTGAATAAAATAGACTTACTGCTTCAGAAAATCGATTCTGGGCAAAATCCGCGTAATCCTTAAGTTCTTTGATTTCGCCTGTGGAGGTCATAAGTGGCTGTTTGCAATAAGTAATGGTAAATGGGATGTATTTTTCGTATCCAACAGCAACTACTACAAAATCTCCAGATAGCTCCTCCCCTACTTTGAAGTTGTAATCATCTACACTATAGTTAATTTTGACATTTACACTGTCAAATAATGGCTCCTCTAACTTGATGTAAGGATTGGTGCAATATACAACGCCTCGAATCTTTACATTGTTATTGCTTTTGAAGCTTAATGTGCCATTAAATTTCTCTCCAATGAAGCATGTCTCATTAATTTGTTCAACTTCGAAATCTATATTTGGTTTTAAGTCTCCGAATTTATCCTCAGAAATCCGATAGATTCTCTTTCTCAAAACTTATTCCCTCTTCAAAAATATAAAAATATGACGATTTTCTGATGAAAATCGCTATCCTTTGCAGTCTAAACCTAGCATATTCATAATTGATTATAGCACAACATGTTGTGTTTTCAAACTTAATAGCCAACAAACTTATGGATATTTAGACCCTTAGGTGCTAGAATGATAAAAAACATTATTAGGCATAATTAAGGAGGCATTTCATGATTAAACATAAAGATCATTTTCATGGAAGTGATTTGGAAAAAATAGAGCAAATATATGGAATCAAAAAGGAAGATATCATTAGCTTTTCTGCTAATGTTAATCCCCTTGGAATATCACCTAAGTTAAAAAACGGCATTGCCTCTAACATAGATTGCATTACTACTTACCCTGATAGGGATTACGTAGAATTGAGAAAAGCAATTGCCAATTATTGCGAGACCGAAGTAGAAAATATCATCGTTGGAAATGGTTCTACTGAATTAATTTCTCTATTCATTCAGATACAAAAGCCTCAAAAGGCTATGATATTAGGTCCAACTTATTCTGAATATGAAAGAGAGATTGCACTCCAAGGTGGCAAAACTATCTACTATCCTCTTCGTGAAGAAAACGATTTTGTGCTTGATGTAAATCACTTTATTAGCAAGCTTTCAGAAGACATCGATATGCTTGTAATTTGCAATCCAAACAATCCTACAGGCACAGCCATAAACAATCATGACATGAGAAAGGTTCTCGACGCCTGCAAGGAATGCGATATCTTCGTGATGGTTGATGAAACCTATGTAGAATTTGCTGAAAACATAAAAGATATTTCATCAGTAACTTTGACACGTACCTATGGAAACATTGCTATTCTTCGTGGCACTTCAAAGTTTTTTGCAGCACCAGGTTTACGTTTAGGCTATGCTATTTGTTCAAACTCAGACCTTATGTCTATCATGAATCAAAGAAAAGACCCTTGGACTATCAATTCCATTGCTGTAGTTGCAGGAACACTCATGTTTTCAGACAAGGAATACATTGAAGAAACCCGCCAGCTTATATCATCTGAAAGAAAACGTCTATACGATATCTTTGATAATAGCACTCGTTTTAAAGCATACTACCCACAAGGCAATTTTATGCTTTTGAGAATCCTTGAAGAAGGCATCACTAGTGGTGAGCTATTTGACAAATGCATCAAAAAAGGACTCATGATTCGCGACTGTTCAACTTTCCCATATCTTGGAGAAAACTACATTCGCTTTTGCTTCATGAATCCTTCTGATAACGATCGATTAGCAGAATTGCTACTCAGCTAACCACAAATCTAAATCAACATTTCCGTTGATACCATTTACATGGCCCGTCTCCGAGTACTGCCATAGGTCGTACTCGTAGGGCCAATAAAATTCTCTATTGTATCCTGCAAACCACTTTTTATACTCAGTTAATTGAGTTAAATCTAAAAGCATTGCCCCCATTTCAGTATTATGATAAATCATTGTGTCGTATCCGGCATTTTCCATTGCTTCTAAAAAGGATTTGGTAAGGTCAGTACGTTGCTCAACTGTTAAGCTATTAGTACGTGCTTCGCTGTCATTAACCTTTTCAACATCAAAAACAATTGGAAGCTGCAATGTGTAGCCATCTAATAAATTAAGTACTGTTGATGCCTCTTCTAACACTTCTGCTTCATTAATAGCCTGTGAAAACACATATACACCAACATCAATTCCTGCAGCCTGAGCGCCTTCTATATTTTCTATACATTTATCATCTACAACAAGCTTTCCTGTACCATAGCCACGATAAACTGCTCTGATAAAAGCAAACTCAACTCCATCAGCAGCTACTGCTTCCCAATCGATATCGCCCTGATGGGCACTAACATCTATGCCAAATTTTGAAACATCTGTATCATCCACTATATATGAATATCTGTTGTTATTTTCATTAACCACAAGATTATCAATGTTATAGTTGTTCTTTGCCAAGGAATTATCAATTGGAACAAAGTTATATTTGGAATTAGCTGCGACAACAATATATTCTGGATATAAGGATTTTAAAACAGAAATAATGGTAGAGCCATCCTCTAGAGAGTCCTTTAGTGAATCTAATACAGTAACTTTACCTTCTGCAACACCTTCTGCCTTTGCCTCATCAACTAGTTCTTCTACCTCGGCAGTGGAATAGTCTCCATCATCAATAATGTTAATTCGGTTATGTGTATCCGCGATTATATAAATCACACTAACCGCTATAAGTGTGAAAAAAATCGATAGTATTGAAACTAAAAAATAACGAAATGCTTTTTTCATGCTATATGTTAAGTGTCATATCATCAAGCGAACCAATCTGCTTGCGATACCACACAATCCCCTTCCATTCTCCAAATTTGTATCCAATATCTGTGAAATGGCCAACTAGCTCAAACCCATTAGCCTTGTGGAATTCAATGCTGTCCTGATTGTCATCGGTTATAACTCCATACATAAACTTATATCCCATTTCACTAAGTCGATTTTGGAGTTCTTGATATAGTTTAGAACCTACTCCAGTATGCTTTGGCGCCTCATGAGACAAATAGATAGTTGCTTCTACTGAGAATCTGTATGCATCATGGTGTCTGATTTGACCAGCATAAGCCATGCCAACAACCTTCCCTGATTCATCACATGCAACTATATAAGGATAATGCTTCTGAGTCTCAATAATAGAATCTCTATATTCTGATACAGAAGGGTTAACCTCTGTAAAGGTGACAAATGTATTTTCGGCATAATAGCCATAAATATCATGAATTGCCTGGGCATCTGAAGCTTTGGCATTTCTAATTGTATAATTCATATTTTATTCTCCGTGTGTAAAAACTAACATTAAAAGGATAACAAACTAGGCCTAATTATTCAATGGAATGAACAATATACCTTTACAAAAATCCTCTTTAGGCTTATAACAATTAATTGTAAAAAATACTAAAAGGATGATTTTATGAAATACGACACAATACTTTTTGATTTAGATGGGACACTTCTATACACACTTGAGGATTTAACAGACGGAATCAATCATACTTTGAAGGAGTACGGGCTTCCAACTCATCCTATCGAAAGCGTTAGACGCTTTGTAGGAAACGGTTTAAAAATGCTTGCTATCCGCGCTCTTCCAGAAGGTGAAAACTACGAGAAATTCGACCAATTCTTTAAAGACTTTGTAAATTACTACAACGGTCACAATAGAATAAAGACAAAACCATATCCTGGAATAACCGAAACAACAGAAAAGCTTGCTTCAATGGGAATAAAGATGGCCATTGTCACAAACAAGGGGCAAACAGCCACCAACTCTCTCATGGACGACTATTTCAAGCCACATATCACTATAGCTATCGGAGATGATGGAAAGCACGCAAGAAAGCCTGATCCAGAGCCAATAAACATGGCCATGGACGCCTTAGGCATCACTGACAAATCAAGGGTTTTATATGTGGGAGACTCAGATGTAGATGCCACCACCGCAGAAAACTCAGGACTTGATTATGTGCTTTGCACCTACGGCTTTAGAGATATGGATGATTTGAAAGACTTTAAGCCTGTAGCCTTTATCAACAATATAGAAGAATTATTATCTGTTATAGCATAAAAAACGGCAATCTAGAAATCTAGATTGCCATTTTTTATTTCGTATAATTTTTATAAATTGCTACATGATCATATATACATTGCCAAGAGCTAGATGATTTTGCAGTACAGCAAATATAATTCGTGCCAGAATCTGATGTCATTGAGCTAACAGCGCAGCTGCCAGACTCATCAACATAGCCAGTCTTGGCTCCACCAATTGTACCACCTATATCCTTGTCCTCTATTCTACGTAGGAACCAGTTAGAAATAGTGATTCCCTCTGGATTAACATTTGTAGCTGTGGACTGATAAACCTTGGTATTTAAAACTTCATTACAAATATCATCATCCAAAGCAGCCATCATGATAATAGCAATATCATAAGGCGTACTGTAATGGTCCTCATTATAGAAGCCTACAGGGTTTGTAAAATGTGTACCTGTCAAACCAAGCGAATCAGCTTCCTTGTTCATCATATCTACAAAAGAATCTATATCACCAGCCACATACATAGCTAATTGGGCTGCAGCGTCACCACCTGAAGGAAGAATTGTTCCATAAAACAAATCCCTAACAGTAACCTCTTCATCTTCAACAAATCCAGATGTGGAGCCGCCACCTGCATAAGAGTAATCAACTGCTTCATGAGACATTGTAACCACCTCATCCAGCTGATCGGCTGAAATATTTTTTGCAGCTACTAAAACTGTCATAACCTTTGTCATTGATGCTGGTACAATTCTCTCTGTAGCATTTTTGCTGGCAACAATTTGTTTAGTGTCATTGTTAATCAAAATGCCATATTCACTGACTACATCACCACCAATAGAAACTGTGTCGCCAGTGTCTACAGCAGAATAAGTGCCAGTGCTTGCTGCGACTTCTGATTCTTCAGTTACTGTGGTTTCAGATTCTTCTGAGGCAGCATCAGGATCCTCTCCAGCCATAGCAGACACCTTTAATCCTGTATCCTCTTCCACAGCGGCATTAGCTTCTGATTCTTCAGCAGCAACAGTCATACCTGTATCTTTTTTACCTAATTTGGAAACAACTAGAACGGCAACCAATCCTATAACAATAACAATCAGTGCCAATTCAGAATATACTTGAATACGACGAATCAATCTTTTACGCCTACGATAGGCACGACGTTCCTCGTAAGACATTTCTCTTCTTTTACTCATAACAATTAATTCTCCATACCCCGTTACATTACATAAAAAATTTTAACATTGCCATGTATTCTGTTCAATTCAGAACACACATTTCGTGACATTTGTCCAAAAGAAAAAGCTCAGGAAGAATATTTCTTCCTGAGCTTTAAATTAATAGTGGATCTGACGGGAGTCGAACCCGTGTCCAAAAGCCAATTCCCGGCCCTTCTACGAGTGTAGTTTGTATTTTTACATTCCCTCCACATGACGCCCACAAACAGGCTGCATGCTTAAGTAGCTTCATAATACGCCCACTATCGCAAAGCTTAGATAATGTCGTTTCCTACAAGTTCGAAGCCTGGGTCCTAAGGTGTAGGTGCCCTAGGTCAGACTGCTGCCATTAGGCAGCTAATGCTACTCTATCGTTAGCGTTTAATTTTAATTTTGCCCATTTAACCCATTAGCGTGGGACTCGCTTCTTCCGCTGCATGACCCCTGTCGAAACCATGACAGACCCAAAGTTTGTTGCAAATGGCTATACAACCATCACAGACTCAAGTGTTATCTATTATAAAGCTCTCGATAGACAATGGCAAGAGGTAATCCAACAACATTGTTGTAATCTCCCTGTATACTCTCTATCAGAAGAGCTCCTCGTCCTTGAATACCATAAGCTCCTGCTTTATCCATCGGCTCTTTGGTGGCAATGTAATCTCTAATCTGCTTTTCTGTAAGGTCATACATTCTAACATCTGTACAAACAGAAAATGTATTTATTGTATTATCTGGATATACAATAGTAACCCCAGTAAATACTTGATGTAAGCGACCTGATAATTCTGAAAGCATCTCAAAAGCATGCTCTTCATCTCTAGGTTTTCCTAAAACCTTATCATCTAAAGCCACAACGGTGTCAGCCGCAAGAATTGTTTCGCCCTTATGAGACTTTGCAACCGCCATAGCCTTTTGTCTGCTAAGGTCTTCTACGACTCTATAAGGCTCCACCTCATTTGTAGCTTCTTCTATATCGGCAGGACATACCTCATATTCAATTCCGGCCTGTTCTAATAGTTCTCGTCGTCTTGGAGAACCTGATGCTAAAATAACTTTCATATTTCCCCTTATCTAAGTGACATTTTGTAATCTCTCTCTGCCTCGCGCTTCATATCCTTCTTTTGAATATCCGCACGCTTATCGTAGAGCTTTTTACCTTTTGCAAGAGCAATTTTAACCTTTACAAGTCCATTATTAAGATAAACCTCCAAAGGAACGATTGTGTACCCACTCTCCTTGATTTTACTGAAAAGTCGATTAATCTCAGTCCTATGTAAAAGTAACTTTCTAGGACGAAGTGGGTCTCTGTTGAAAATATTGCCCTTCTCGTAAGGATTAACGTGCATCTGATATATGTACATTTCCCCATTATCAATACGTACAAAAGCCTCTTTGATAGAACACTGGCCCATTCTCATGGATTTTACCTCGGTGCCATGAAGCTCGATACCAGCCTCATATTCCTCCTCCATAAAATATTCATGATAAGCCTTTTTATTATTTGCAATTAGCTTTCTGCCTTCTTTGTTCATTACATAATCTCCAAATCCGCTAGTTACATAGACAAGCCTTAGTATTTCTTCGCTCATCTAACACGATTCGCTTAAGAAATCTAAGAGCTTGTCTATTACTAGCTCATTTAAATATTAAAAACGTTTAAACTCCTCAAGAATAAAATCAATTGTACGAGCCTGTTCATCAACAGAATCCAAAATGACAGTTACCGACTGTCCTAATTTGAAGGTACGACCAGTGTGCTCTCCTACTAATGTAAGATTTTCTTCTATGAAATCATAGTGGTCATCATATAAAGTAGACACATGAACAAGCCCTTCCACGGTGTTTTCAAGTTCCACATAAATTCCCCAACCTGTAACAGAAGAAATATTGCCTTGGAATTTCTGTCCAATGAATTCTTTCATGTATTGAACCATCTTTAGTTTATCTACTTCACGCTCGCAATCCTCAGCACGACGCTCAAGCTTGCTAGTTTGAATTGCAACCTCTGGAAGGATGCTCTCATAGTGAGAAAGCTTTCTCTCATTCATTCTACCTCTGAGATGATCCTTTATGATTCTGTGAATTTGTAAATCAGGATATCTTCTGATTGGAGATGTAAAGTGACAATAATACTGGGCTGCCAAACCAAAGTGGCCTTTACACTCTACATCATATCTAGCCTGTTGCATACTTCTGAGAGTCATTTTAGTGATAACAGCCTCATCCTCATGTCCTTTTAGAGATTCTAACATTTTCTGAATCTCCTTTGGATGAATATTGTCTGTTTTTCCTTTAAGCACATAACCGCATGCCCCTAAGAATTTGCCAAGAGTCTGCATTTTCTCTGGATCAGGTGCACCGTGAACTCTGTATACAAAAGGTGATTCCATAAGATTAAAATGCTCTGCAACAGTTTCATTTGCTGCAAGCATGAAATCCTCAATAAGCTTATGAGCATCGTTTCTCTCGTATGGAGCCAGCCCAATTACTTTTCCATTTTCGTCTATTAAAATATGAGTTTCAGGAAAATCAAAATCTATTGCGCCTCTCTTTTTGCGCTTAGCTCTAAGAATCTGTGAAAGCTCATACATTTTATCAATCATTTCTGACACATCAGCATACTTCTGACGCTCTGTTTCATCACCTGTCATAATGGCATAAACACTAGTATATGTCATGCGATGATTGCTATGGATAACTGACTCACATATCTCATGGTCAATAAGCTCGCCCTTTTTATTAAAGGTCATAATGCAAGAAAGGGCTAGTCTATCCTCTCCTTCATTTAAAGAACACATGCCATTAGAAAGAGTGTGTGGCAACATAGGAATAACTCTATCTGCCAAATAAACAGAAGTTCCACGCTTTAATGCCTCTACATCAAGTGCCGATGACTCCTGTACATAATTTGTAACATCAGCAATATGTACACCCAGCACATAATTACCATTTTCCATTACAAGTGAAACACCATCATCAATATCCTTTGTATCCTCACCATCAATAGTGACAACGCATAAATCTCTAAGATCATTACGCCCAGCCATGTCTGCCTCTGAAACTGGCTTGGCTACTGTTGATGCCTGTTTGATTACCTTAGCAGGAAATTCTGATTCGATTCCAAAGCCACGAACAATGGATAAAATATCTACACCAGGATCATTCTTATGGCCTAGTATCTCAGTAATATGTCCCTCTGGCTTGTGGCTATCATCACCATAATCATCAATATGGCAGACAACCTTGTGACCGCTAACAGCTCCCATATCCTTACCTGCTGGGATAAAAATATCTCTTCCAAGCTTTTGGCTGTCAGCTACAACAAATCCAAAATTCTGGCTCTTTTCAAAAGTACCAACTACGTCCGAAAAACCATGTGTAATGATTCTAATTACTTTGGCCTCCTGGCGTTTGCCTGGCGCTCCAAAAGTGAGAACAGCAGCAACAGTATCATCTTGCATAGCAAAGCCTGTATTGTCTCTGCCTACAAAATAATCTTCATCCTGTCCCTCTACCTCTATGAATCCAAATCCATCCTTGTGAGAAATAAATCTACCTATGATATCAGGCTCTACATTATCGTAATTAGGCTTGTTTGCCCTTTTTGCCACCTCATTAAGAGACTGCTTTTTAGCAGCCGCCTCTGCCTTTGTAGGCTTTTTAGAACGATGGTCTTTTGTTTTAATAAATTTAGGTCTATTTTCAGCGATTTGATATTTGCCTCGTTTTGTAATCTCTACCTGTCCTTCCTCAACAAGCTCCTGTAAAACCTGGGCAAATTCTGCGCGTTTATCCTTTTCTACATCTAAAAGAATTTCTAAATCCTTTTTCTTCATAGGGATATAAGCCGAGCTTTTGAAAACGTCCATTAAAAAATGTTTTTGTTTGTCGAATTCCTTCATATTCCTCCTAAGTAACGTCTACATAAAACACGAAAAGCCACCCAAACGGGTGGCATAAATATCATAAAACTTAAAAACTCTTAATATTAAGAACTGCAGAAAGTACAAAGAAAAGAATAACACAAACGCTTGTAAGCTTAACAAGTAATCCTTCTCTAGAACGTCCTTTGTTGCGGCTCCAATATGAGTCAAACTGCTGTCCTGATAAAGAACCGAGTCCGTTCTGCTTTCCTTCCTGGAATAATATTATAACTGTGAGTGCCACACAAATAGCTATTAATAGAATAATAAGTACTAATTTTAATGTTTGCATAATGCCTCCTAATTAGGGCTAAAATTTATAATACTTGTTACTAGTTTTCGCAACATTTGAAGTATATCATAGCATTCTTTCGATTTCAACCCTTTATAATCGAGCATCAAAATTCATTCCTGCCAATAGTCCTTCATCAGCAGCTTTTCTCTGTTTTTGATAAGGATTATCTTCATTAGGATATTTTATTTGTGTGGTGGTTGTTCCGCCAGAAACATAAGATTTACCGCATTCAGGGCAGATTGCAGTATGTATAGCAACCGATGCATTTAGAACCTTCCCGCCCTCTTTTTTAGCTTTGTCATAAGCGTTAGAAACATGCTCCTGTTCATGACCACGAACTCGAGACGCCGCAGCCTCAGGAGAAACATGCTGGGCAGACTTAAAAGAAACCTGTTCATCACTTCCATCCTGATATTTTCTTGAAGCACAGGTTTCACATTCAATAATACCTGCTCGTTTGGCCGCACGTTCAGAGGTAAAATTTTTGGCTAACGCATCATTTTTACCCTCTGCTTTAAGCTCCTCAGCCACACGAGTAGATCCATATGAATTGTATGGTCCTATACCAGCACCTGGCATATTATATGCTGAACTAATACCTAGCATAAAAACACCACCTTTACCACTGCCTATAGTTATTTTTACTATATCATCTTAATAAGAAAAATCTATGAACACCTTTTATTTTGTTAAAATGAGTTTTATACTATCAATATTATGTTAAATGCGGGGGAAGAATTATGTTAAGTAGATATTTTGTATACTTTATTATATATAGCTTTTTAGGTTGGATTTACGAGACAATCTATTGCACTCTACACGAGAAAGCATGGGAAAACAGAGGCTTCTTATATGGACCTTGTATTCCCCTTTACGGTGTTGGTGCCACGCTAGCCCAGTTTTTATTTGTTGATTTACCTTTTTATGGAGTCAACCACCCATCATATTTAACAATCTTCCTTGGTTGCGCTCTAGGTTCTTTCATTCTAGAATATTCCACCTCATACGTTTTGGAAAAACGCTTCCATGCCAGATGGTGGGATTATTCAGAATTTCCATTAAATATCAATGGTCGAGTATGTCTAATATTTACTGCATGCTTTGGCGTAGCAGGCATTATAGTCACCCAGTATATTGTCCCACCTGTGGTATGGGTACTAGCTTTTATACCTGAGACTATAATCGAGCTACTAGCTCTCATATTCATGTTTTTGTTTGGATTTGACATGGCATTAACTATTTCTGCTCTTACTAGTTTTGCCAAAGAATTTGAACGTATCAATGAACAAATTAATGCTCAAATGGCTGAAAGAATTCAGGCTGCCTTTGCAAAGCACGAACCTGTTACCCAGTCTGACATAGACATGAAGGAACAGCTTTCTACTGAATACGTAAAACAATGGATCAAAAACGCCACTGCTACTCAGCGTGGCCAGTTCCGTCACATTGCAAAGTTTACTCACCCTGTAGCGTCTACAAAAGCTTTGTTGGATAAAGGCTCTGAATATTTAAGAAGAAAAAAGAAGTAATAAAAAACATCTGCCAATCGAATTGATAAGCAGATGTTTTATTTTACCTAATTATTATTTAGCATTCTCGTTAGCTTTAACTGCATCCTCTGGCTTCTCAACCTGTGCAATAGCAGCCTTCTGCATTGGAATACGGCAGTTCTTGTTGCTACCAAACTCTACAATAACTGTAGTCTCATCTGGAATTGAAATAACAACACCGTAAAAACCGCTAGTTGTAAGTACTGTATCTCCAACAGCAAGAGCATTCATCATAGCTGTCTTAGCGTTCTGCTCCTTTTTCTGTGGGCGAATCATGAAGAAATACATGAATACAAAAAGTACTACAATCCAAATAATCAAGCTGATTGAACTATTCATTCCGTCCATCAAATTATCCTCCTAAATCTTGACTCACTAGAAGTCTTTATAACACTGAAATCTATTTTACATAAATACTATTTCTTAAGCAAGAAAATTTAGCCTAATTAATATTATTTTAAGAATTAGTCTTCTCCTGCAGCCATAGATTCTAATTTGAACTTCTTGTAAGCCGCAAAATTACCTGTATCTAAGGCATCTCTAATCTCTTCCATCATAGTATTGTAGAAATAAAGATTATGCAGAACGCAAAGTCTCATACCAAGCATTTCTTTGGCCTTTAACAAATGTCTAACGTAGGCTCTAGAATATGTTCTACATGTAGGGCATCCACATCCCTCTTCGATAGGTCTCATATCCTTTTCAAACTTCTGATTGAAAAGATTGAGTTTGCCATGATTTGTATAAACATGACCATGGCGTCCATTTCTACTTGGGTAAACACAGTCAAAGAAATCAATTCCTCTGTCAACTGCCTCTAAAATGTTAGCAGGTGTTCCTACGCCCATCAAATATGTAGGCTTATTCTGTGGTAAATGAGGAACTACATTATCCAAAACATCATACATCTGCTCATGACTCTCACCTACAGCAAGTCCACCAACAGCATAGCCTGGTAAATCAAGCTCTGAAATCTGTTTTGCATGTTCAATACGAATGTCATTGTAAATGGCACCTTGGTTAATACCAAAAAGAAGCTGTTCTTTGTTTATGGTATCCTCTAAGGAATTAAGGCGATTCATTTCTTCTTTGCATCGATATAGCCATCTAGTTGTTCTAGCGACAGAATCCTCTACATATTTACGTTCTGCAAGTGCAGGTGGGCACTCATCAAATGCCATAGCAATTGTAGAACCAAGATTTGATTGAATCTGCATAGACTCTTCTGGACCCATAAAAATCTTGCGCCCATCGATGTGGGAATTAAAGGTAACACCCTCTTCCTTGATTTTTCTGATACCAGCAAGAGAAAATACCTGGAATCCGCCTGAATCAGTGAGGATTGGTCTATCCCAAGCCATGAACTTATGAAGACCGCCAAGTTCTTTTATGAGTTTATCTCCAGTTCTAACATGAAGATGATATGTATTCGATAATTCAACCTGACATTTTATTTCACGCAAATCATCAGTAGATACAGCTCCTTTGATTGCAGCAACTGTACCAACATTCATAAATACAGGTGTCTCAATAACACCGTGAGCAGTGTGAAATCTTCCCCTTTTGGCCCTTCCCTCAGTTTTTAATAATTCGTATTTCAATTTTTATAAAACTCCTTAATATATTCAACTCTATCTGTCATATGACTAAGCATTGCATCACAGATAGTAATAGCACACATGGCCTCTATAACAACCACAGCTCTTGGAACAATAACAGGATCATGTCTACCATGTATCTCGATATCTACTTCTTCCCCCTTCTCATTTACAGTATGCTGCATTTGAGAAATTGAAGGAGTTGGTTTGATGGCAGCTCTAACGATAATGTCATCACCATCAGAAATGCCTCCAAGTATTCCACCACTATGGTTAGTAGATTTAATTATTTTATCATCAAAAATTTCAAATTCATCATTATTAAGTTTTCCTGTAGATTTAGCAGCAGCAAAGCCATCGCCAATCTCCACACCCTTAACTGCACCGATTGATACTAATGCTTGAGCAAGCTTAGCATCTAATTTATCAAATACTGGATCTCCTATGCCAGCAGGAACTCCAGTTACAACACATTCAACTACACCACCTGCACTATCTTGATTCATGATACATGCATCAAGATATTCCTCTGCAGCTTTAGCAGCGAATGCATCTGGCATGGCAACAGAATTCAGATCACGCTCACCCAATTCAAACTCCGAAATAGATACATCACCAATAGATTTCGTATATGCGAATACTTCTATTCCTAATTCTCTAAGGAGCTTGGCACAAATAGCTCCTGCAGCAACTCTTCCAATAGTTTCTCTACCAGAGGAACGTCCGCCACCTCTATAATCACGTCTTCCAAATTTCTCATAGAATCCAAAATCAGCATGACCTGGTCTAAAAGTATTTGCAATGTTGCCGTAGTCCTTTGAATGCTGATCATTATTTCTAACCATCAAAGAAATAGGTGTTCCGGTAGTATGTCCCTCAAAAACACCTGAAAGAATCTCTACTTTATCGCCCTCAGCTCTTTGGGTTGTGTATTTAGACTGTCCTGGTTTCCTACGGTCTAAATATATTTGAATATCTTCTTCACAAAGACTTAAGCCTGCTGGAAAACCATCAATAACCACGCCTAAAGCAGCTCCATGAGACTCACCCCATGTTGTAATAGTAATTTTGTTGCCGAATGATGAACCTGCCATTTCAATACCTCCAAAAAAGGGGCTGTAATCACAGCCCCAAGTAAAAGCCCTATTTAATCTTTACAATGATAATGCTATTTGGTTTAGCAATTTTGATTGGTGCATTCTGCATAAGTGAATGTCCATGTTCTTTATCAATAGTAAAGCTTCTGATTTCGTTTGTATCGTGATTAAGTGAAACGTAATATTTATCACCTGGTAATACAGCAAAGCTCTTTGGATAATCTCCACTAATAAAGCTGTGTGAGAAATAAGAAATCTTTCCTGACTTTGGATCTCTCTTGTACATGCAAATAGCATTGAGACCATCAACACTGGCATATATAAAATTGCCATCCTCACCGAATCTAATATTTGTACCAGTACTAATTTCCTCATCCTCCCCAACAAGAAGTGAAACAGTCTGGATATTCTCGAAATCAGGATGATCCTCAATAATATGATAGTCATAAACTAAAATCTCATTAGACATTTCAGTAATGACATATGCATATTTGCCATCTGGTGAGAATTTCATTTTAAGAGGTGCTGAACCCATTGTGCATCTAACGATATCAACAAGACGAAGCTTGCCCATCTCGTAGTCTACCTCGTATATTTTGATCTGATGAAGACCATTTTCTACAACACAAAGGAATCTCTCATCTGGAGTAAGCTCAACACATGTGCAGTGTGGGTAAAGAGGTCTATCAGCAACTGATTTACCAATTCCCTGATGGAAAATACCATCTGCAATACCAGCAATACTGCCATCCTCATTAAGCTTCATCATGGTAACACGACCATCATGATATCCTGCAACGAATAAATATCTATTTTGAGAATCAACGCAAAGGTTGCAACCACGCATACCTCCAACCCATTCCTGATTCATTTTTTCAAGGTCGCCATTCTCAAGAATTCTGAATGATGCAACACCCTCATCTGCAATAGAATATAAAAATTTATTATCCTTTGAATTAATAATATCTGAAGGATTATTAATAGGTGCAACACTCTGTTCTTTAAGTACGCCAGTATCAGGATCAACATCATAAACATAAATACCAACGCTTGTCTCATGAGTGTAAGTTCCAACGTAAGCTACATATTTGTCTGCCATTGTATTCTCCTCGTATTTAGCTATGCTTCTTTGCGTCTAAGTATATCAAACTCATCTGGAGTAACTGAAAGCTTAATGAAAAGCTTTTGCTTTGGATGAGGACAACTCTCCATATCTGCTCCATTTTCATCCTTTATACCTAAAACTTTTACTTCTATATTATCTCCGTTTGGCTTCATAATTTCAATAGTTTCGCCAACTGAAAATTTATTACGCTGTTCTATCTCAAAGAAACCTTCGGAATTAGTAGCGCCAGCGATACCTAAATACGTATATCCGATATTATATGTATTGTTGTCGTAAATCTGTGACTCCTCTGATGGCTTACCATAGAAGAATCCAGTAGTAAACTGACGATAAGTACATGCAGAAATTTGTTCCTTGTACCAATCTAAATTTGCTTCATATTTTTCAACAGATTCCTTGCAATCATCAATAGCCTTGCGATAAGTTCTAGCTACTGTTGCAACATAAAGAGCAGTCTTCATACGACCCTCAATTTTGAAGCTGTCAATACCTGACTCTAACAAATCAGGAACATGCTCTATCATACACAAATCTTTTGAATTGAAAATGTATGTACCTCTCTCATTTTCTTCGATTGGAAGGTACTCACCTGGACGCTGTTCCTCAACAACAGCATATTTCCATCTGCATGGATGAGTGCACTCGCCGTGGTTAGCATCTCTTCCAACAAAGTAATTTGAAAGAAGGCAACGACCTGAATAAGAAATACACATTGCACCATGGATGAAGGTTTCGATTTCTAAGTCATCAGGGATATTTGCTCTAATCTCTTTGATTTCTTTTAAAGATAATTCTCTGGCTGAAACTACTCTAGTGGCCCCAAGATCATACCAGAATTTGTATGTACCATAATTAGTATTGTTTGCCTGTGTACTAACATGACGCTCAATATTAGGACAAATCTCCTTTGCCAACATAAATACAGCTGGATCAGCAATAATTAAAGCATCAGGACCAATTTCTTTTAATTCCTTGAAATATTCCTTAACGCCTTCAAGATCCTCATTGTGAGCTAAAATATTGGCTGTAACATAAACCTTTACTCCATGATCGTGAGCAAATTTAATACCCTCGATCATATCTTCCTTTGAGAAGTTCTTTGCCTTTGCTCTAAGACCATAAACCTCTCCACCGATATAAACTGCATCTGCTCCATAAATTACAGCAACCTTTAATACTTCAAGGCTGCTAGCTGGAACTAATAATTCTGTATTTCTCATTACTATCCTTTCACACTAATACTAACACCGTCTCCAAGAGGAAGAATCGTCGTAGTAAAATCGCCATCATGTGTCAATTCGTAAAGATAATCTCGCATTCTTTTGTGAATGGTACGATTACGTCTGGTAATAGCATAACGTGACTCAATAATATCTCCATCCTGTAAAACGTTGTCAGTAACTACCACACCGCCACTTCGAATCAATCTTTTTATTTCTGGCCAGAAATTAATGTATTGACCCTTAGCTGCATCCATAAATATGAAATCAAATGGTCCCTCTAGAGTAGGGAGAATTTCCATTGCATCCCCCTCTAAAAGTGTAATTTGATTATCTCTGCCAGTTCTTTTGAAATTCGCATTTGCGATAGGAATGCGAGGCTGGTAATTCTCAATAGTGGTAATCACTGCATCCTCGCCAGCTGCCTCAGCCATAACATTTGCAGAAAAGCCAACTGCGGCCCCCACCTCTAAAATACGCTTTGGTTGATTCATTCTGATTAGCAGCTGAAGCAGATTAACTGTTTCAGTTCTAATAATCGGAACGTAGGTCTCTAAAGCTTCTTTTTGGATTTCCTGTAAAACAGGACTAAGCTCTGGATAGAGACTATTTAGGTAAGTGGTATATCTTTCATCAACAATCATTTTAAACTTCCATAATGATTGGAATAATCATTGGTCTACGCTGTGTTTCGTGCCATACAAAATCAGAAAGATTATCTCTGATTTCTGATTTAATTTTGTTCCAATCAGTAATATTCTTTTCTTCAAGAGCTTCCATTGTCTCGGTAAGAACTGCTCTTGCGCTGTCCATCAAGTCCTCAGAATCTCTAACGTAGACAAATCCTCTCGATACGATATCAGGACCAGCAAGAACTGTACCTGAAGCGCTGTCTAAAGTAAGAACTACAATAATAATTCCATCCTCAGCAAGCTTCTGTCTATCTCTAAGAACTATATTACCTACATCACCGACACCAATACCATCTACCATAATAGCGCCAGTATGTACATGACCTGTAATCTTAGAATAATTATCTCCTAATTCAAGAACATCTCCTGAACGAATAATTTTGATATGGTCATGATCCCAACCAAGGGACTCAGCGATTTTAGCCTGAGCTGTAAGGTGTTTGAACTCGCCATGCACTGGAATGGCAAACTGAGGACGTACCAAAGAATAAATAAGCTTGATTTCCTCAGCACAAGCATGTCCCGAAACATGAACATCCTGCATTACGATTTGTGCTCCACGCATAGTAAGGTCATTTATAACATTGGATACTGCCTTTTCATTACCTGGAATTGGATGTGATGAAAATACAATCATATCTCCAGGCTTGATTTGAACCTTTTTGTGAGTGCCGTTAGCCATACGCGAAAGCGCAGCCATAGACTCACCCTGAGAACCAGTTGTAACAAGTACAATCTTCTCATCAGGATATGCCTTTAGTGATTCAATATCAATAAGTGTATTATCTGGAATGTGAAGGTATCCAAGCTTTTGAGCTGTATCAATAGTATTAACCATTGAACGGCCCTCTACACATACCTTTCGTCCGTATTTATCAGCTGAGTTAATAATCTGCTGAACACGGTCTACGTTTGATGCAAATGTTGCAATGATAATACGTGTTTTATCATTGTCAGCAAAAATAGAATCAATTGTTTTACCTACAGTTTTCTCAGAGGCAGTAAAGCCAGGGCGCTCTGCATTTGTACTATCGCACATAAGAGCAAGTACACCCTTTTTACCGATTTCTCCTAAACGCTGTAAGTCAATTGGGTCACCATAAACAGGTGTGTAATCTACCTTGAAATCTCCAGTATGAACTACGATACCTGCAGGTGAATAAATAGCAAGAGCCGCAGCATCCTGAATACTGTGATTTGTACGAATAAACTCTACTCTAAAATCACCAGCATTAATATGTGTACCGTATTTAACTACCTTACGCTTAACCTTTGTAAGCATCTTGTGCTCCTCGAGCTTGTGCTCAATAAGGCCGTTTGTAAGCTTAGTTGAGTAAATAGGACAAACATTAAGCTCCTTAAAAACATAAGGAATAGCACCAATATGGTCCTCGTGACCATGGGTGATAAAAAAGCCTTTAAGCTTGTCTTGATTCTCCTTCAGATATGAAATATCTGGAATAACCAGATCTACGCCCAGCATATCGTCCTCAGGAAATGAAAGTCCGCAATCCACCACAATAATACTGTCTCCATATTGGAAAGCAGTAATATTCATGCCGATTTGCTCAAGACCTCCAAGTGGAATAATCTTTAGCCTTTCAGCTGTCTGTTCAGTTTTCTTTTTCAAAAAATAACCTCCTAATTCAATTTAAAAACATCGTAATTAATAATCAATGTCAGCATCCTCGCCAACTAACTCTTCAAATAGTTTTGCTACTGCTTCGAATTCAACATCATCCTCTACAAATTCATAGACAATATTGTCGCCTTCATCAGCAACTGCTTTAAGGATAGTGCCTTCACTATCCTCATTCTCATCTTCGCTATCGCAAACAAGTAAATATTTATTTCCAGAAAGCTGGGTCTCTTCTAGTACATAAAATGTTAAATCTTCTCCATCTGCTCCAGCTAAAATAATCTTATCCATATTATCTCCTATTATCTAAGTAATCCTGTAAAATGATTGCCGCTGCAATCTGGTCAATAACCTTTTTGCGGTCTTTTTTAGCAACTCCAGACTCTTCAAGAATCTCATCCGCATATACAGTAGTAAGTCTTTCGTCAACTAGCTCAATAGGAATATCAACTCTCTTTTCTAAGAGTGCTTTGAATTTGAGGGTATCCTCACAACGGAATCCCTCACTATCATCCATATTTCGTGGATATCCAAGAATAATTTTCTCTACTGAATATTCATCACAAATTTCTTTTATTCTAACAAGAGTATGACGCAAAGCACTGGCTCTCTCACGAGTGATTGTCTCAAATTCTTGTGCAGTCAAAAGCAAAGGGTCACTAAGCGCGACCCCCACAGTTTTTGTCCCATAATCAAGACCAAGAATTCTTCCTGCCATTACTTGCTCCAGCTCTCACTAGAAATGTATTCCTTAAGAAGCTCCTCAACGAGCTCATCACGTTCAACCTTCATAATAAGGCTTCTTGCATTATTATGACTTGTGATATATGTAGGATCACCAGACATAATGTATCCCACAATCTGATTCACCGGATTATAGCCTTTCTCTGATAATGCACTATACACCTGCTCAAGTACATCCTTAACTCCAACAGGATTCTCCTTTTGAACCTTAAAATATTGTGTGTTACTTAAATCTGCCATAATTACCTCGTCTCTCAAAAATCCCACAATATAGCAACCATTACTGAGATTATTGTAATATAGAAATGCCTAAATTTCAATAACCAAGTACTGCCCGTCACCGGCAACATCTGTAGCTTTCGCTTTCAAAATACAATTGCTATAATCCTTATTATTTTCATTCAATAGAGCACATTTAATATACTCTTTTGAATAACCTACAAAATATTCTTTTCCATCGATAGTAGCTTTTTCTTCTAGTAGAACATCAAGCGTTTTACCAATATGATTCTTTCTATATGCTAGTGTGCTTTCATTACCCTTTGCAATAAGTCTAGCACTTCTATCCTTTTTAATCGCGTTAGTTAACTGGCCAGGCATTGATGCAGCCTTTGTACCAGCGCGCTTAGAGTAGGCAAAAACATGAAGCTCATAAAAAGCTATCTGCTCAACATAATCTTCTGTAATCTGGTATTCTTCCTCTGTCTCACCTGGGAATCCAACAATAATATCAGTTGTGATAGCAGGATCATCAAAATATTTTCTAAGAATAGCGACTCCATTAGTATACTCTTCAATTGTGTATTTTCTGTTCATTCTTTTAAGAACAGTATCACATCCTGATTGCAAAGATAAATGGAAATGTGGACATATCTTTTTCAATGCAGATACTCTCTTTGCAAAATTCTCTGTGACAATCTGTGGTTCTAACGAGCCCATTCTAATTCTCTCTATACCTGGAATTTGTTCTACAGCCTCTAGTAGATCTGCCAAACCATAATCCTTGCCGTTTCCATATGAGCTTAGATGAATGCCTGTAATAACAACCTCTTTATATCCATTGTTTGCAAGCCCTGTAACCTCTGTCACAACATCCTCAATGTCTCGGCTTCTGATGCGACCTCGAGCAAATGGAATAATGCAGTAGCTGCAGAACTGGTTACATCCATCCTGAACCTTAACGAAGGCTCTAGTATGTTCAGAATCCTTCTCGATAATCATATTCTCGTAGTCCACATTGCCTTCGTTAATATCTATATAATCAAGAATTGGTTCTCCACCAAGATTCTCATAATATTCGTGAATTTTAGGAACTAAATCGTTCTTTTTATTATTTCCAAGGATAATATCTGCTCCAAGCTCCTCTGCTATATCCTTACCAAAATTTTGAATATAGCAACCAGCTGCCACAACACAGGCATCAGGATTAAGCTTTTTGCATTTATGTATCATTTGTCTTGATTTTCTATCAGCAATATTTGTAACAGAACAAGTATTGATGACATATACATCTGCCTGTTCATCAAAACTAACTATGGTAAATCCGTCTTTTTTTAAGAGCTCTTCCATGGCTTCTGTTTCATATGCATTAACCTTGCATCCAAGGTTGTGTAAAGCTGCTTTTTTCATTGATATTTTAGCCTTTCTATTTGACTTTTAACTGCCATTGTTTTAGTATAAATTTATATATTTAATATAAATCTTTGGAGGAGGCAGCAGAATGAAAACAGTTCAAATTTCTCTTAACTCAATCGACAAGGTAAAGTCTTTTGTTAACACAATTAGCCAATTTGACTATGATTTTGATCTAGTAAGCGGACGTTATGTAATTGACGCAAAGTCTATTATGGGCATCTTCTCACTTGACTTATCTAAGCCTATCGATCTTACAGTTCATGCTGAAGGCGATGCTGAGGACGTAATGTCTACATTAAAGGATTACATCGTTTAATCTTCGCTATTAGTAATAATATTAGGAGCCTTGCAATTGCAAAGCTCCTTTTTATTTATCTTACTTTTACAATCTCAACTGTCTCTATAGCTTGCTTCATAAGCTCATCAATCTTCTCATCCAAATTATGCTCATGCTTCTCAATAGCCTCAAGCTTTGGTTTTGTCACTGGATGCTTTGCAACGAAAATTGTACAACAATCCTCGTATGGCAAAATCGATGTCTCGTAAGTATCAATCTTTTCAGAAATATCTACAATATCCTGCTTATCAAAAGCAATTAATGGTCTGTATACAGGAAGTGAACATACCGCATTAGTACAATTTAATGACTGCATAGTCTGGCTAGCAACCTGGCCAATTGACTCACCTGTAACAAGTCCAAGACAATCATTTTCCTTAGCGAAATGCTCAGCAATTCTCATCATGTATCTTCTCATGATAATAGTAAGCTCCTCATGAGCACACTGCTGATAAATGTATAACTGAATATCTGTAAAATTAACTATATGTAAATCGATTGGTCCAGAATACTTAGCAACAAGCTTTGCTAAATCAACAACCTTTTGCTTTGCCTGCTCTGAAGTATATGGTGGCGCATGGAAATATGTAGCAGAAAGTGTAACGCCACGCTTTGCAATCATATAACCAGCTACAGGAGAATCAATTCCACCTGAAAGCAAAAGCATAGCCTTGCCTGCTGTGCCAACTGGCATACCACATGGTCCAGGAATCTCTGTAGAATAAATCGCAATGTTCTCTCTAACTTCTACATAGATAATTTTGTCTGGCTTGTGTACATCTACATGCATCTCTGGGAATGCATCAAGTAAGCGTGCACCAATTTCTGCAGCAACCTCCATTGATGTCATAGGGTATTGCTTGTTTGCACGGCGTCCCATTACCTTAAATGAAAAGTTCTTGTCCTCAAACTCTTCATCAACATACTTAATAACTGCCTCTGCCATTTTATCGAAGCCCTCGTCTGGGACTACTACTGTAGGGCAGATTGCGCTGATACCAAAAACATGCTGCAATGCAGCTACTGCCTCATCATAATCGTACTCTCCCTCAACAGAGATAAAGATACGACCACTTTGTTTTTTAACGATAAAGTTGCCATCTACTTCGTAGAGTGCTCTCTTAATCTGACGAACAAGTGCATCCTCAAAAACATAGCGGTTCTTGCCCTTAACACCTATCTCAGAATATTTAATTAAAAATGCTTGATATGTCATAATAACCTTTCTATAAAACCATTAATGGTACTAGTTCTTCCATTGCTTTAATTGTAGCCTCTACTTCTTCCATTGTATTCTCAGGACAGAAACTAAAACGAATAGTACGTTCAAGTAAATCCTTTTCAAGACCAATAGATTTGAGAGTCTCACTAATTGCTGGCTTGTTAGATGAGCAAGCGGAGCCAGCAGAAACAAATACTCCGTAATTGTCCTGAAGAGCATTCAAAATAACCTGTGCCCTTGTTCTATTTCCTTTGATAGATGCACTAACTATTTGTGGTGCACTATTCTCATCAACATGACCATTGATTGTGACTCCGTCAATAGCCGAAAGGCCTTCAATCAGTCGATGTCTCATAGCATACATGTGCTGACGATTACTGTCAAGATTATCGTAGGCTTCTTTGACAGCAACGCCAAGAGCTGCAATAGCTGGAACATTTTCTGTACCAGAGCGCATACCTCTCTCATGGCCACCACCAAGAATCTGTGGAACCATGATGTTGTAAAGTGCCTCATTAATATAAATAAATCCAGAACCCTTTGGACCGTGAATTTTGTGACCACTAACAGTAAGAATATCAATATCCATTTTCTTTGGTAAAATTTTGAACTTACCAAAGGCCTGAATAGCATCCACATGGAAAATAATCTCTTTATTAAAAGCTTTAATGAGCTTGCCGGCCTCGGCAACTGGCTGAAGAGCACCTATCTCATTGTTAACCATCATAATAGATACAAAAATTGTATCTTCTCTAAGTGCTGATTTTAGCTCCTCAAGGTCAATAACGCCATACTCATCTGTACCAAGATATGTAATTTCAAAGCCTTGTTTTTCAAGATACTTGATAGGGTTTAAAACGCTGGCATGCTCGATTTTGGTGGTGATAATATGATTGCCACGGCGCTTTTTAGCCTCTACCCCGCCTTTAATAGCAAGATTGTTACTCTCAGTTCCACCAGAAGTAAAGTATATTTCCTTTGGCTGAACCTTTAGAACTCCCGAAATAATCTCTCTAGCTTCCTTAAGATAATCCTTACCCTTTGCTCCCATACTATGTAAAGAAGATGGATTACCAAAGTTCTCTTGGAGACATTCCTGCATTATTTTCATCGCACCATCAGAGCATCTGGTGGTTGCGGAATTATCAAAATAAATCATTACATTTCCTCGCATTTAAGCATCAACATACTGAGTGTACAAATAGCTGCGGTGTCTGTTCTTAGGATTCTACTTCCAAGCGAAATGAGTCTGGCAGAATCCTTAACCATTTCGATTTCAGTGGAATCAAATCCGCCTTCAGGGCCAATAAATACGCCAATGCTTTGACCCTTTTTAATTGTTGCTAGAACATCAAAAGTATCCTGCATTCCATTTTTACACTCATATGGTAAAAGAATTATGTCTAAATCCTTGGCATATTCATAAGCCTGTTTGAAGGTCATTATCTCGTGAATATTTGGGATAATTGATCGCTTAGATTGTTTTGCCGCAGACTCAGCAATAGCCTGATATCTTTGTAATTTATTCTTTTTCTTTTTATCATCCAGCTTTACTATACAGTTTTTCATTTCAACTGGTATGATCTCGTATGCTCCAAGCTCCACACATTTTTCGATGATAGTTTCGATTCTATCTCCCTTTGGAAGAGCCTGAAATAGATATATTTTATTAGGAAGCTCAGTAGAAGGAACCTGCTCTACCACAGAAACAACCAGTTCATCATCGCAGGCTTGTTCAACCTGACAGATGTAGTTCTCACCATCTGAGCATGAAACTCTAATTTTCTCGCCATTTTTAAGGCGCACAACTCTAATAAGATGATGTGCGTCTTGGCCAGAAATCCTAATTTGTCCATTAACTGGAGAATTTTCAATAAAAACCTGTTGCATAATTATTATTTACGAGCGGTGATATTAACCCACTCACCTTGATGATTAATCTCTACTACAGTAAGTCCAACATTCTCTAAAGCGGCTTTAACCTCTTGTTCCTTGAAGTCAATTATACCTGAGGAAATAAAGTACGCTCCATCCTTCATAGTAGGTGGAATGGCTGGAGCCATTGCAATAATGATGTCTGCTAAAATATTAGCTACAACCACATCATATTTGCCGTATCCTACCTGATTCTGTAGGTTTTTGTCATCAATAAGGTTTCCAACATAAAAATCGCCAGCAGATTTATCAATATGATTAACCTCAAAATTCTCATAGGTGGAAGCAATACAATCCTCATCGATATCTGTACCTACTAAATGGCATTTTCCATCTAAAAGCTTGTTGGCGATGATAGAAAGAATACCGCTGCCGCAGCCGATATCAAGAATTTCGTCCCCAGCCTTAAGATATTTCTTTAATTGTCTAATGCAAAGCTGAGTAGTCTCATGCTTACCTGTACCAAAAGAAACTCCTGGGTCAATTTCAACGAAAATTTTGCCCTGGTCTGCAGGTGCAATTTCTTCCCATGTAGGTTTAATTAAAATATCATCGATATAGAAAGACTTGAAGAACTGTTTCCAGTTGTTAATCCAATCCTCTTGCTTTGTAACAGAAGTATCGATTGTAGCCTCTCCAATATCCATATTCTGCTTTAATTCTTCAAGAGCAGCCTTAACCTGAAGTAATAATGATTCGTGATCATCGTCCTCTCCAAGGTAGAAGCACACTTTTGATAAACCTAAATCCTCTGGCAAATCAGGCTGAAGCTCTTCGTACTCGCCCCCCTGCTTTTCACCAGATACAGGCACATTATTTTCTATCTCGATTGACAGAATGCCAAGCTCCATAAGAGCTGCACTAACAAAATCTTCTGCCTGTGTAGTTGTATTAATAGAATATTTAATCCAATTCATATTAACCTCATAAAAAATCACATATCAGAGTTTCTCTGATATGTGTAATAAATAAAATACTAAGCTTGTGACTTGGCTGCTGCCGCCTTTGCAGTAATCTCTTCCTTTAAGTCAACGCATTTATCCTTTAACTTGCGAGAAGTACTAGGCGACTGAATAAGTCTAGCAACAAGTTTCATAGCTGCATCATATTTTTTGAAATGCATAGACATATTGGCAAGCATAAATTCAACTGCCTCTGATGCCATTCCGCAATATGGTGGTGTCTCTGAAGAAATAGCCTTCATGAAGCCCTCATAAGCCTGTCGATAGAAACCATCATATTCCTTTTTAATCATTTCTACGATTTTTGGATCAGCATCCTTCTGCCCCTGCAATTCTTTGAGCTGAGCTCTACGTAACCAAGCTATTTTAAGGCAAACATAAGCCTTTTCTGACATTTTGGCACGTTTCTTCAGGGTACAAATAAGTGCAAGCTTGAACTTTTCTATTGAATATTCGTATGAATAAGTCTCAGGAAGTGTCTCTCCTGTCTGTGGTTTAAAGCTAGGGCAAAATTCTGAACGAATAAGCTTCACTCTCGCTGTATCTATCTTTGAAAATGTAGTGTCCAAAGCTGAATATCCACACTTAGGGCATGATATAAAATCATATTTGCATTTGTCTACATATTCATAGTTAGGTCTAAGATCATAGTCTGGCTCAAGTCTTTTGAGCTTTGTAGTAAGAACAGCCTTTATAGGAAATTCATTATCACATACTGGACATCTAACCTTTTTATCAAGTATGAAGTCCTTTTCTTCTTTGACTACAGGGGCAGCCGCCTGTGCTGGACCAGCTGCATTTTTCTTAGGTTTGTCCTCTGCCAAAATATCTAGCTCCCCATCCATTGAGAAGCCAAACTTTTCCATTCCTGAAAGTAAATTCATAATATATCCTTTTCTAGTTTGTAGTAGGTAACTTAAACGAACTCTTTAGGGATACGATTCTGTTGAATACAAGAGACTCTGGCTTTGAATCCTTTGAGTCTACACAGAAGAATCCCTGTCTAACAAATTGGAAACTGTCATATGCCTTTGCATCCTTAAGAGATGGTTCAACAAGGCAATCCTTAAGAACTGTAAGAGAGTTTGGATTAATATTCAAACTTCCATCCTCATTATACACTCCTTTTTCTTCGTCTACAATGTTTTCATAGAGACGTACTTCGGCCTTAAGAGCTGTCTTTGCAGCAACCCAGTGGATTGTTCCCTTTACCTTACGTCCGTCTGGAGCATCTCCACCCTTTGTAGCTGGATCATATGTACAGTGAATACATGTAACCTTTCCATTTTCATCTGTCTCATATGATGTACATGTAACAAAGTAAGCATTCATAAGACGTACTTCATTGCCTGGGAAAAGTCTAAAGTACTTCTTAGGTGGCTCAATCATGAAGTCCTCTCTATCGATGTAAAGCTCTTTACCAAATGGTACCTGACGGCTACCAAGCTCTGGATTTTCAAGGTTGTTTGGAGCATCAAGCCATTCAACATCATCACTCTCATAGTTATCGATTACAAGCTTTACTGGATCAAGTACTGCCATAACACGTGGACGGCTAGTCTTTAAATCCTCACGAATACAATACTCAAGCATTGCATAATCTGATGAAGAATTAGCCTTTGAAACACCTGAAAGCTCAACAAACTTTCTAATTGATGAAGGTGTAAAGCCTCTACGTCTAAGAGCTGCGATAGATACAAGACGTGGATCATCCCAACCATCTACAATACCATCCTCAACAAGCTTTTTGATATAACGCTTTCCAGTAACAACATTTGTAAGATACATCTTTGCAAACTCAATCTGGCGAGGTGGATTTGCAAAGCCTGCTGACTTAACAACCCAATCATAAAGAGGTCTATGGTCCTCAAATTCAAGTGTACAGATTGAATGTGTGATACCCTCGAAAGCATCCTCAAGTGGATGTGCAAAATCGTACATTGGGTAAATGCACCATTTATCGCCTGTATTGTGATGAGTCATGTGTGCAACTCTGTAAAGAATTGGATCACGCATGTTAATGTTAGGTGATGCCATATCAATCTTTGCACGAAGTGTGTGGCTGCCATCCTCATACTTGCCATTCTTCATATCTTCGAACATCTGAAGATTCTCTTCTACGCTACGGTTTCTGTTTGGGTCTTCTTTACCTGGCTTTTCAAAATCGCCACGGTATTCTCTCATCTCATCAGCTGTAAGGTCTGAGACATAAGCAAGTCCCTTTTTAATAAGGTCAACAGCAACCTCATACATTTTATCGAAATAATTTGAAGCAAAATAGAGATGCTCGCCCCAATCTGCTCCAAGCCACTGAATATCAGCCTTGATTGAATCAACGAACTCTACCTTTTCTTTTGTAGGGTTTGTGTCATCAAATCTCATATGGAACTCACCATTGTACTTTTTAGCAAGGCCATAATTAAGGATAATTGATTTTGCATGTCCTATATGTAAATAGCCATTTGGCTCTGGTGGAAAGCGTGTACAAACATGATCGTAAACGCCTTCCTTAAGATCCTTATCGATTTCAAGCTCGATAAAATTTTTGCTAACTACTTCTTCACTCATTATATATATAATCCCTTCTAATTATTTTACGTGGTTGTGTGTAAACAAATGGTCACTGCAATATTCGTAATTGCCATTACATTTGCTACAAAATCTAAATTCAAGCTCAGGATTAGTAAGCTCAGTGCGGCCACAAACGGCACATTTGTGCTTTGAAATAGGCGATCCATCCCTATAATGTGTACGAGGTGGTGTTGCCTGTCTTCTGAACTCTGCTCGTCTATGAATCTCCTTTGGATTATAGCGAGACATATTCCTTGTAGAGAAATAAAAAATAACAAAATTTAATAATGATGCTATAACTGGTATTACAACGCACCATGCACCAGCAGTAATATAAGAAATAATATTATATCCAATGATAACTAAATAGAATATTGCCATCCATTTCATTTTTATTGGAATAATAAAATATAAAAGGATTTGCATATCTGGGAAACAAACAGCAAAAGCCAAAAATATTGTCATTAGTATATTCTCAGTAGTAATGATATTACCAACAATCATACCACCGTTTAATTGATATACAGTATTGAATTTATCGCCATATTGAAGCATTAACATAAAGTATGAAACAAAAGCAGCGATTATTGTAAAAATTATTCCGCCGAAGATATATACATTAAATTTAAAGGTTCCCCAAGTTCTCTCTAATGTACCACCGAGCTGATAATACAGCAGGAACATAATCAATAAAATAAGAGGATTTCCTGAAGGTGGAATAAGAACCCATGTAAAAATACGCCATATTTCTAAATTGTTTATAATTAAATACGGCTCAAGTTTTAATAAGTCTAAGTATCTAACGCCTGTAAAACTCTGTCCAAATTGTAATAGATAGCCGATGATATATCCGCCTAACAAATAAATGATTAAGTTATTAATTGCGTATTTTCCGAATTTCTTTTCTAGTTTATCTAACACTTATCTCCTCCAAATTTTATATTTAGACATAATAATAGACTTTAAAGATTATAAACCTTTAAAGCCTATATTAGCAATAAATTTATTAAATTTTTGTCTTAACTAAATGGAGAATATTTCTTAATATTCTTATTTATTCTTGCTGACTCTGCTGCGATATTATTATTTATGTAATTAGCTTCTTCAGTAATTTTATGTTTAATACTTTCAGACTCTGCAACCACAGTCGCACGTGTCATAGCTCCATCCGCCTCAATTTGGTTGCTTAACTTTGTAAAGTTTTCATTTACAGCATTAAAAGTATTCATTTGTAATTCCATCTGCTGCGTTAACATCTCTTTATGTTCACACTGCATTCTAAGCATTTCATTTCTGTATAGATACTCTTCAAACTTGTCCATAGCTTCTCGCATATTAGAAACTCTGTTATTTTCAAATAACTCACAGAAATATGCAGCTGCCTCTGGATATGAATATTTAGGTGGATACCAATCTGCAAAATCTTGCTGATATTCAATAGCTAAATCATTTAACTCGGATTCAATAGAATATATCTTGTCTTCACATAAAGAAATCTGCAATTCTAGTTCCTTCGCATGTTCTTTACATAAATCAACACCCATATTATGTTTTTTTACGCTTCTACGCTCGTAAAAATATGACAATAAACCAATGATTAAGATAATAAAAATCGGTTTAATTATTAAACCCAATCCAACTCTGAATTTGCAAGTTGCTTCTATATGATTTTCATAATTAGGTGTAGCAAAACCAAACCTTGGAACATCATCAGGATAATCTGTCACTACGCCGGAAAAAAATTCGTCTGATTCTGGAACTAAATTAATTGTGTAGTGAATATTATCTTCTATGTACCAAGTACCATCAAAACTAAATCTAGGAGATTCAAATTCAAATGTCTTATTTGAATTAATTGTCAAAACATAAGACTCATCTTCGGTGGATACATATGTACCTACCATAGAATTATTAGCTTTTTTAAATCCAATGAATGCAACAATTAAACAAATAACAAACGCTAAAATATATACAGATGTTTTACGTGTAATTTTTGCAGAATCATCTATATCCTTATAGTATCCATATGTAGTATTAACTTGTTCTAATTCAGCCGAAGCATCATCCAAGCTTTCATTAAGTCGTTCGTATGTTTTAAAAATATCTTCAACACGCGAAAGCTTTCTTACCATTTCCCTATTATTTGATAACTTTTCCATATTTACCTCTCTCATGGTATTACTTCATTCCAAAAGTTCATTATAGAGGCCATTATAGAAAACGTCAATAAGACATTTTATAACGCATTTAAAAAAGACTCAACCGAGTCTTTTCTAAACAAGTGCGAATTCACTTATTAATACCACAGCGCAACAAATACAAGCCACCTTGAATAGGCTCATATTAAACCAAGCTGCAATTGTGCCAGTTACCAAAGCTAAGATACCTGATATCTTGCTTTGGGTAGCATTAACAATTGCAGGGAATGTCATGACTGCGAGAGTCACATATGGAACATAATATAAAAACGACCTGATAAATCTATTTTTTATTGGTTTTCTAAACACTGTTACTGGCAAGACTCTAATAAAGGTACTAACCAGCGCAGCAACCAAAATATAAATGTATATTTTAGTCATCATCTTCTACCTCCGGATGTGGAAATACAATAGCTGCAACAGAAGCAATAACTACTGTAAGAATTATAGTTTTCGTTCCACTTGACACCTCAGAGAGCAATGGAGCTTTTGTGGCTACATAACTTAGTGCAAAGCTAATAAATATTAATACTGCAACAATCTTATGCTTTCTGCCCTCAGGCATAATACATGCTAAGAACATTCCATAAAGGGCAACTGAAAGTGCCGATACAAGTCTAATTGGCATCAACTCTCCAGCTACAATTCCACAAGCTGTTCCAATTGACCAACCAAAAGCAGCAATTGCAAATGCGCCATAATTATAAAGAGGTTCTATAAACCCTGGTCTTTTTATTGTGATAGCAAATAGCTCATCTGTAACTTGGAAGCCAACAAGTATTCTATGAAGCATGGAAGTTTTAGAGTCAAACTTTTGGCTTAATGCTGTTGACATAAGCAAATACCTTGCATTTACAACTAAAGTCATAATAGCCATTTCAATAAAGCTTGCTCCAGCGCCAACCACAGTATATACAGCATATTCACCAGCACTTGCATGGTTCAAAAAGGAATTTACAAAGCCTTGAACGGGCGTAAAATTAGCCTTT
The DNA here is from genome assembly GCF_015057185.1 of Pseudobutyrivibrio sp. Lineage (GTDB taxonomy): Bacteria > Bacillota > Clostridia > Lachnospirales > Lachnospiraceae > Pseudobutyrivibrio. The sequence continues at coordinate 39,097 of NZ_SVEV01000026.1, forward strand.
CTAGCAATTATACCCAAGGAAAAAGCTACAGCAAAATAACCTAAGGCTATAGGAATACCATCTTTAAAGCCTTCTCTAAAGACCTGTTTTTTTGTTTTCATTTCATAATTCATAGTTTTTTAATACTTTCTTTTTCTCAAAAGTGTACAATCATGTTATGGGGATAGGGGGTAAAATATGAAACCTGGAGTATATGAAGCAAAAAGAAAAAATGGTGAAATCTACTATAGAGGAAATATAACCTATAATGGAAAACACATAAGTCTTGGCAGCTTTGATACTGAGGCTGAATGCAGCGAGGCTTACAACGAAGCCTGGACCATTTTAAAAGATAATAAAGTAACTTTACTCTCCTATCAAAATATCTTAAAATCTCTTCCCTTTGATAAATGCATTTCATTAATTAACTTTAGAGATAACCACATTTACATCAAAAACCCAATCTATTTGTTTAAGGGATATTTCGTATATTATCTTGACCAGTTAACTGTTCTAAAATTTGACAATGATGACTTATTCTACTATTCAAGCCACAAAATTCAAAATCGAGGCGGTCACTTATTCGTAAGCGATTATGGAATGCAATACAACATTTTAGGTCGCTACGGAATCAAGCCCTATAGTGTCAAAAATCGTGATTATAAATTTGCTAACGGAGACGAAACTGACTACAGATACTCGAACATTATTCTTGTTAACAAATATCACGGAGTCTTTCGAGAAGAGAAAAAGGGCAAAGTAAAATATGTTGCCAGAATTCATTTAAACGGAGATTTTATCGTCGGGCGTTATAAGGATGAAGCGGTTGCAGCCATTGCATATAACAAGGCCGTAGACCTTTGTAAAGCACGAGGCATGACTAAAAAGTTCCCAACAAACTTTATTTCCGAGTACACGCCTCGTGAATACGCTGACATATACACAGAAATAAAAATTTCATCTCACCTGTACAAATTTTTCCGTAATAAAAATTTCCGTGAGGCTTAAAAATGTAGCCACCTTGAACCAATTGTTCTAGGTGGCTATTTTTAGCAATGATAGTCAGCCCCATTTAAAAGCTGTGACTAGTTGTTAATAAATTTATCTTCTTCATTATTCCATGAGTAAAGGCTACGAATCTGCTCGCCAACCTTCTCTGCTGGATGCTCTGAAGCAAGCTTACGCATAGCATTGAAGTGAACCTGACGTCCAGCTGGTGACATGTCAAGTAAGAATTCCTTAGCAAATGTACCATCCTGGATATCTGAAAGAATCTTCTTCATAGCCTTCTTTGTATCTTCTGTGATAATCTTAGGTCCAGTGATGTAATCACCATACTCAGCTGTATTAGAAATTGAATATCTCATGCCTGCGAAGCCTGACTGATAAATAAGATCAACGATAAGCTTCATCTCGTGAACGCACTCGAAGTATGCGTTTCTTGGATCATATCCTGCCTCAACAAGTGTCTCAAAGCCTGCCTGCATAAGTGCACAAACACCACCGCAAAGAACTGCCTGCTCACCAAAGAGGTCAGTCTCTGTCTCTGTTCTAAATGTTGTCTCAAGAATACCAGCTCTGGCACCACCGATACCAGCGCCATAAGCAAGCGCAAGGTCAAGAGCCTTTCCTGTAGCATCCTGATATACTGCAACTAAGCAAGGAGTTCCTTTGCCAGCCTGATACTCAGAACGAACTGTATGACCTGGAGCCTTAGGAGCGATCATAGTAACGTCAACATCTGCTGGTGGCTTGATGCATCCAAAGTGAATGTTGAAACCGTGAGCAAACATAAGCATGTTTCCAGCCTCAAGATTTGGCTCGATATCTTTCTTGTACATATCAGCCTGCTTCTCATCATTGATAAGAATCATAATGATATCAGCCTTCTTTGCTGCTTCTGCTGCTGTGTAAACTGTAAGTCCCTGCTTTTCAGCCTTTGCCCATGACTTTGAGCCTTCGTAAAGACCAATAATAACGTCGCAACCGCTCTCCTTAAGGTTAAGTGCATGTGCGTGTCCCTGGCTGCCGTAACCAATAATAGCTATTGTCTTACCTTTCAATAATGAAAGATTGCAGTCTTCCTGATAGTAGATCTTTGCTTCTTGTGACATTTCTTTATCCTCCTAATATTTATAATTAATAATGAACAAGCGATTTAAAGAATAACAACATCATCTGTTCCACGTGTAAGTCCTGTAACTCCTGTACGTGCTAACTCTAAGATGTCGTATGCTCCAAGCATATCTAAGAACGCTTCGAGTTTGTCCTGATTTCCTGTAAGCTCAAGTATCATAGAATCATGAGTAACATCTACAACTTTTCCATGGAAAATCTCTACAATAGTAAGTACATCCTGTCTTTCCATGCTTGTAGCTGCGATTTTAACAAGCATAAGCTCTCTCTTTACAGATAGGCCATGCTCTAATACCTTGAGATCAACAACCTCAGTGAGCTTTGAAACCTGCTTTTCAATTTGCTCAAGAATCATATCATCACCATGAGTAACGATAGTAACTCTTGTATATCTAGGATCAGCAGTTACTCCTGCCGAGAAACTATCAATATTGTATCCTCTACGAGAAAATAAGCCTGAAATGCGGCTTGTGAGACCTGGTGTGTTCTCAACTAAGATAGATAGAACCTTTTTAGACTCCATAACATTTGCTCCTAACACAAAAATTTTACCACTTTAATGATTTACAGTATAAAACTGTTATTGAAATTCTATCACACTATGCTCCAATGTCAACAGAAAATTTAGAGTAAATTTAATTCCGTTGGTCACGGATATAAGCCTTAGTAATTCTCTGCTCGGCAAAACGCCTCGCTTAAGAATTCTAAGAGCTCGATGCCTACCAACTCATCTAAAACACTACAAAATAGAGCTCCTAAATAAAGGAGCTCCGTGTTAAATATGCTTTTAATAGTATTTTCCATCGTAAGGATTATACAACCCCATTTGTATTGGCTGTCGTTTATCCTGGTAACAAAGAGTGATATAAAAATCTCTAAACTCAAAACCTTGCTTAGTCCATTCAGTTTTGCCCTTTTCACAGTCGCAATACTCGCTATAATCAATCCACTGCAGAATCTGCATCAACGGTCTGTCCATCATTTTACAAGTAGCTTCCTTGAAGGTCCAAACCTCGGTAAATTTTTTATTTACCTCATTTTGCTTTACAGATTCTAAAAATTCCAAATCATACTTTGTAAAGAAACGCTGAACTAAATCCTTGTCGTAAGGTCTAATGCGCTCAACATCAATTCCCACCGGCTTGTCAGAAATCGCTGCAACAGCGAAAAAATTAGAGTGAGAAATACTAAAATCTACATTTTTCGGTTGTAAAAAGATTGGTTTACCTTGGGATGTTGTTGAATAAACGTAAGGTCTTTGAATATGGTTTTCCCATAAAAGCTTTTCTAAAAGATGTGCAGCGCCTAAACGCTCGCACTTTCCCTTAAGAGTTTTGGCCTCGTCAACATGAGCCCTGCGCTGAGGACTTATCATGTCATAAACCTGGTCAAATATGAATGGATTTTGTAGTGGTTCACAATTGTAGGCTGCTGCTTTAATCATACCATTCTCCTCTTATCTGTATATGTAAAAGTATAACATAGTGATAAAAAAGTATGTTAAAATTCTATTAAATATCAATGTCTATTGTGTTTTCTATTGGGGGAGTTTATGAAGTTTTTAATCTTTGAAATGAAAACTGTTTGCTATAATTCATATCTATATTTTGGTGATTCCTTGGGAAGTGCATTGTCATCACTTGGCCACCAGGTAGATTATTTTAAGGTCGACGAAGATTCCTTAGATGATTTAGAAAAATTCGTTGGTGCAAAATATGACGCCGTTTTCGATTTTAATTCCGATTTACCTCGGGCTCTAATGGATGATGATTCATTCTTTCTAGATCATATAGATGCTCCATTTTTTGATATTATTTTGGACCATCCTCTATATCACCACGATACCCTCAAGCACAAATTGCAGAATTTTCATGTTGTCTGCCTTGATTCAATACATCGTGATTACATTCTAAAATACTACCCTCATATCAAATCAGTTACGGTAACTCCTATGACAGGAGAATTAGCCTTTGGCAAGGAAAATGTTGAGTGGGACAATTGGGAAAAACGTCCTTATGACATTATTTTTTCTGGAACCTACACTTCTCCTACCAGAATCGAAACTGCCATAGATAAGCTTCCTGATTTAGTAAAGGAAAATGTATATGAACTTATAGATATGATGAAGCACGACAGCTCTCTTACCATTGAAGACGCTGTTGATAGGCTTGCAGCAAATGAATTCTATGACTACATCAATTCAGACAAGCCTCTACATACTCAAATATTTTATCTTGCAGATACGTATATACGATGCATAAATAGGAAAAAGCTTGTGGAAGCAATTGATAACTGTGGCCATGAAACTCAGCTATTTGGAGCTCTTTGGGAAGAATTAAAATTAAAGCATGCCACTATACATCGAGAGATTCCATTTAACCTTACTTTTACCGTATTTGCGAAGTCGAAAATTTCCGTTAACATACAGCCCAACTTTAAAGCCGGCAGTCACGACAGAGTATTCTCCGCCCAGCTAAATGGTGCCGTATCATTAACTGACCCTACTACGCTTTTACGTAGTGAGTATTCAGATATGGAAAACATTCTTTTTTATGAATTATCTGATATTGATGCTGCAGCTCAAAAGGTGGACGATGCTCTTAATGACCTTGGAAATCTCCAAAAAATAGCTCAAAATGGATTTGAGATTGCAACAACTCGACATACATGGGCTAATATTGCCGATATAGTTATAAATGCTGTAAAATAGCTATTGATAGATTTGGCTTTTAAAAGCTGCTTAACAAATATCTTTCGTTTAGGAGATTATTTATGTCAGATAACATTATTTCAGAACGCATCACTGCCGCTAGAGAACAGCTTGGCATTACAAAGGCTGAGGCCTCTCGCCGATTGAATTTATCAAAAATCGGCTACAGTAGGTATGAATACGGCGAAAGGACTCCATCAGTGCAAACATTAGAGGTTATTGCACAATGCTTCGGGACGTCAGTGGATTATCTTACTGGAAAAACTGATGAAATTGCGCCTGATAAAATCGTAATAGATAAAAATAACAATCCTACATTTTTTGATTTAGTGAAAAGGCTATCTAATTTAGATGATGCCCAGATAAAGAGGATTGCTGTTTATGCTACAAAATTGCTAGATGTAAAAGTTGATTAAAAACTGAACCAATTTATTAATGCCGCAACTGATGTTGCGGCATAATTTATTTAGTGTAATAACGCAGTTTAAAGTTTATCTGCGTATTTTTTGTAGTCTGCTTTTGGAATGCCTAGAGCTTCCATGGCTTGGTCTGACGTAAGTTTCAAGTTGTTCATTAATTGGGTAATATTATTAAGGATTGTATTTTCCTTACCTTTTTGTATGCCTTTTTCTATGCCTTCCTCAAAGCCTTCAGCCTTGCCTTCAGCTCTTATGATGGCTTCCTCTTCCCATTTTTGCATATATTTCACCCCGACTCATTTTATTCCTCTCCATATAATTCATCTAGAGATGTGCGCAGTTCATGTACTGGATAATGTTTTAAATTTCCAGTAACAAGTTTTGCATTCATACACTTAGCTGCATCAAAAAAGGCTCTATCATCCTCATCAACCATATCAACTTCGTGCTTCTTCGTTGGTAGAGGCTCAATCCATATTGAATTAATTTTTATAAACGCCAAAAATCTTTCAACTAAAATAGGATTCAGCTTTAGATATGGTCTGGACAAAACATCCTCATATTCGCGTAATATCGGTGTAGAAATAACAATTGTATGATTGCCTGAAATAATATCCATAATTAATCTCTGCGATTTAGTAGGATTATCTCTATCTAATTTACTTTTTATTGCACTCACAAGTATATTAGTATCTACAACAACTAGCATCGTCTCTCTTTTCTAACCTCAGACACAAAATCATTTATTTCTTGCTCTGACAAAGGATTCTTTGAGCCATCTTCGCATAAAGCATCAAAAACATCTAATGCATCAGTAGAAGCAGTCAACTGATCTATAAAATTTATCACAGCATTCATTTTTTCTTGAGATAATGAATCTAATTTATCTAGTGTTTCTTGTGGTAACATAAAATACACCTCCTATTAGATATATATTATCACAAAATGTAATCTATCATACAATTTTGTTGCACACCGATAATATGTATTATAGTAACCATTGGATATGTTGTCAATGTTTTATTTCAATAGAAAAAAGCTTATAGCTCTGTTATTGCAGAACTATAAGCCATTGAAACATTATTCCATTGTTTGTTCAATAATAGCAAGCAACGATTTTATAACTCTAATTTTTTCTTTACATACTAAGCACCATATTCCCCATAAAGCAGCAATAGTACACGCTACACCAATTGCAGACTTCAGATTATTGATTGCTGAAGAAGCAACAATCGTAACAACCCATCCTAAAAGAGTTATTAAATCATTATATATTTCATAATCAGCCATTTTCCCCTTAAGGATTGCAATTGCTATTCGCCTCTGTTCCTCACTATACGCCTTAATCTCATTATAAGTTGTTGTTGCATTTGCTTCTGCAACTGAACTTGAATTATTATAATTAGTTATTATATCCATATAATTTTTCCCTTTCCCTGTTATAATAATTATTACCTCTTTGAGATTAAACAAAGCATTGTTTTCATATAACAAGACTATCAATAATTCTGAAGAATAAAATTCATCTCTTCAAAGGGACCAAAATCACATTTTACAAAATTATTTCTTATATCTTCATATTTTGAAATAAAATTCTCGTCGCTATCTATTTCATTCTCTGTATAAGCTAGATAAGTATCTGTCATGTTAGAAAAAAAGTAAGTTTTCTGATTAATTTTATTCCCCTCAATCAGATTCAGAAATACATCATCATCTTCCGCAAAGCCTATATATTTCTTCCCGTCAATATCTACTGTTCCCAACGAGTGTTCGTACTCGCTCTCGCTCCACCTTGAATTAGTATGATACACTTGAGATACCCCCTGCTGAGAATCATAAGCATAACAATAATAACTAGCATAATTATAATTATCATTTTTGTAATCTCTTTCACTACCAACAAATTTAAAAATTAAAAAGGGAGCCTCATTCTCTGAATAAAAACAAAGTGAGATATCAACATAATTAAAAGCATCTATATTGTCCAGAACCCACTCTTCCTCTGTCTTACTATTCAAAAAATCATAATACGCCTGTGCCCAAGCGGAATCGTCATTACCATCCCACCAATAATTATTCTCCACAGAGTTATTATTGTAGCAACGCTGTATAGGCGAAACTACGCCGTTTCGAATTTCGAATACCTCCCAAACCAAGGCGTTTACGTTCTTAGGCATGTTGTAGGATGCGATAAGTCCATTGCTGTTGTAGACGCTGACATTGGCTCCAGAGTATGACATTTCGGTAGAGTAGGAATTGCCAGCGCTTGAGTTTGAAAAGTCTACTACACAGTATTTGTAATATTTTGATGTATCAAACTGGCTGATAGTAATTGTTTCAGGGCCATAGGAAGAAGTATCATCCACGTCAAGCCAGTTGCCATAATCGTCGGATCTGTTGGAATACCAAACCTGCTGAGTGTCACTTCCTGATGAGGTGAATAGATGAGAATCCAAATCGTTAGGAGTCTCGCCCCAGGTGAGTACCACTGCCAGCTGTCCTTCGGCAAGCTCAGGCGCTGCATAGAAGGAATAGCTTGAAGTACCAACTGTAGGATTGGAAACAATAGTGTAATACATGCTCTCGTAACCAGTAGCCTGGACTTCGATAGTGTAAACACCAGCCTTTACAGACATTGCGCTGTAACCATTTTCGTCTGAATTAAAGGTGTATAGAATGTCCCCAAGCTTGTTGTTGATACCAGCTCTTACATTTATAACTGCATTTGATAAGCGCTTGAGGGTCTCCCCATCATCAGCATAATTTGCAGCATCTCCAAGGGTCAGTTGTACCTCCGCGTCAGAATCTGACTGAGGCACTAAATATGCAGTATCTGGATAAGCCTCTATATTTGTTGCATTAATGAGAATGTCAAAAATACTACAAGCCAAACATCCATCTAAACTTACAGTAATATTATAATTGTAGTCAGATACAGGGACTAAAATATTGTATGCACCAGTATCATCTGTAGTACAACTGAAAAGCTCTGTGCTAAAATCATCACCAAACAAATCAACTGTAGCATTTGCAAGAGCATTACCATTTGAATCAACTGCCATACCTGAAATAGTAGCAATTCCATCTGCCGCCATTACTGTATTCAAAGTATTGTATGCAGCATTAATCATCTGTTTTTCGTAGGTATCCACCTGATTTTTCTGCTCATCATTTAAGTCAGAATATTTGTAAATCTGATTAGAATGATAGCTATCTTTTAGGCGGTCAGCCTCATTTTGACCGCAGACAAAGTTTGCAATTTCTCCATCCTGAATGAATCGCCAAGTGCACAATGAATCATTATTAAACAAGAATCTCTGACCATCCTTGTCTGGTGTGGCATAGGTGGTCACATAATTGTCAGTAGAATACATAAAAATGAAATTAATTTTGCTGTCATCAGTGAAATAGTACTCCATGACATCAATTCCAGATTCCACATTTTCAATGCTTACAATTTTATTAGGCTTGCCTGAATTAGGGTTAATATAAATTTCATACTGGATTATATTTCCAGTAGACGCATTTCTTAGCTGCTTTCTGATAAGATCGCAGTTGTTTTTGCTGATGTATCCGCTATTATCTTCGTAACCCTCTAGTGCGTAGAACAAAATTGGATCCCAAACCGCATTCTCATCCTTGTCCGCTGGAGAATAATTCTCGGCAAATACATCAATTGTAGCCATTTCATAGTCACTGCTATTTAGACTTGCAATCAAATCTGCAAGCTCATTTGTAGAAGAAATCTCTTGCTCATAGGTAACTTCATCAGTTACTGTAGTTTCATCTTTTTTATCAGTTTCATCTCCCTTTTTGATAAAGAAAAATGCACCTACGCCAACTGCGACCGCCAACACAGCAGCCACAACGGGAATAACTATTTTAAACGGAAAATGCTTTGATGCAACAACATCTTCCTCTAATGGCACACCGCAGTCTCCACAGAACTTGACATCATTTGGATACTGCTTTCCACATTTTTTACAGTACATATATCATCCTCCAAAATTTTATTTACTGCCTAGCTCTGCTCGACGTTTATCCTTAATTTTATTAAGTTTTTTCATAAAACCTGATGCTTTATGTTTGTTTGATGCATTTAGTTCAAATAGAATTTCTCCACCAGAATAATCTATTTTCAAATACGATTTTCTTTTTAAAAAGAATGTTAATACGATAATAGAAATCAAAATAATTATGACCCAAGTATACGTAACCTTCATGCTTCCCACATCACCATTCCCATTAAAGCCAAATAATTCTCCTAATATTATTTCATTAAAAAATGTATAATGATAATCAATCCATTCCTGATGTCCAAAAGCTCTAAGATAATCTGCAAACACATAAACTAATATTGCCCCCCAAATAATCAACGATTTAAAAGGACTAATACTTTCTATAGTACCCCCAGAAACATCCTCTACATTAACTACCTGCTCACATTTGACAATTTTCCCTTTCTTCAAAGACTTTCCCTGAAAATACAATCTCTTATTTGAAAGCATCAAAGAATTATTCTTTATTCCGTGGGATAATACAAGATTTTTTACCCAACCATTTCCAAGGGCATCTATCTTTTGTTCGTCAGCATCTACAAACACATCAGAGTCGCTTGCCATAACCACAGTCTCAGGTGCATTAACCGGAGCAGATGCGTTTTCTGCTCTTTCAGTTGTCACATTTTCATAAGATGCATTAGCTTCCTTCTTCTCCTCTTGAGTCTGTCCACAATAAGGACAAAACTTTAATCCATTCTCAATTTCTTTTCCACATGCTACGCAATACATATATCATCCTCCTACCTTTACTTTATTATTTGATTTCCGCAATTTGTGCAGAATTTAACATCTGTTCCGACTATTGCTCCGCATCTTGAACATATCTGTCCACCAATGATTCTTTCAAAATCAAGCTGTTCCAACTTTGTACCGCATCTATTGCAGAACATGCTATTTAACTCAATTACAGACTTGCAGGAATCACATTTTCTCTTTCCCTTGAAAGCAAGAATCTTCACTTCTGTTTCTTCTTTTTGAGCCAGCAATTCAGTGATTCTAGCAAACTCTTCCTTATAGTCAGCCTCAATTGCCTCATCATCCAAATGTTTTTCTACATACTTTTTTCCAATTATTGCTTCTAACGCTTTTACTGATGCATCAATCCTTGCTAAAGTTTGTTCCCCTTCCATAATTTTGCTTGCTACTTGGGTTTGATTAGTCGCCATTTTCATTCTCCTTTTCAAAATAATCATCTATTCCATTAGCAATCCCCTGAACAATTTTTTCCTGATATTCTGGAGTTTGCATAATTTCATCTTCGTCGGGATTTGTCATATATCCCATTTCTACTATAGTAACTGGCACCTGGCACCAGTTGATACCGCTCATGGTGTCTGTCTCCCAGACGTATTCTCGATTGCAACCTGTAGAATCAACATACGAATCCAAAACACATTCTGATAAGTCGTAACATTGTTGATAAATAGCGCCATTATAAGGATTATCCATCGTCTGGCAAATAGTCATAGCCCCTGTGTCAGCGCTATTTTCTGAACCGTTTGCATGAATCCTAATAAAGGCGTCTGCATTTGCTTCATTTGCAATCTGAGCCCTCTCAGAATTAGATATATCAACATCATTAGACTCTCTAATCATGATTACCTGATAGCCTCTTGATTCCAATTCATCTCGTAGCTGTAGAGAAATCTCAAGCGTTAGCTCATACTCATATACACCCGTGGATACTCCTTTTGTTCCTGCAGCTACCTTTGGCTTTGTCTCAGATGCACCTGGACCTATTGGCTCTTTTTCTAAACTAGGAGAACCTTGATGACCTGCATCAATTACGATTTTGTATTCACTATTACTGTCTTCTGATGTAGACTCTATCGTCTCTTCTTTTTCTATATCTTCTGATACAGCCGTATCTACTTCCTTTTTCTGCTCATTTTTTCCATCATTAAAAATCCACACAAAAAGCATCGCCAAGGCAACAATAAGCGATACACCAAGTATAATTTCCAAAAACCTTTTCATTTATCAAACCATTTCCCGATTCATTTTTTACAACAAAAAAAGCAACACCTTAGGGTATTCCTAAAGTGTTGCTTAAAATATGTATAGTTATAGCCAAAGATTAAGCTAGTCTGTCTGTCTGTCTGTCTGTCTGTCTGTCTGTCTGTCTGTCTGTCTGTCAAGATTATATTAATCATAACTATTTGTTACAACTCCTGTTATCAATTATTTTCCCTTTGATATAATAACACGATTCTGCCACAAATGTATAGAAAATTAATCGATGTTTTGCATTTCCTGATAGAATGCGAAATAATCCTTGCGTCCCTGCTTTGTAAATTCAATAGCTGTACGTGGATGTTGATTCAAAAGGCCTGTTGTAAGGTACTGCATATCGTATCCCCAAACAATGCCCTGTTCCTTTAATGGAAGCATGTAGTCTTCAATGAATTTAATTGCATAGCGTTCCTTATATTTAGGATTTTTAAGGAAACCAAGGAGTAATTCCATTGCGCAATTGCCTGCTCCACGTCCCATGCTGCAGTATGTTGCATCAAGATAATCAACCATATCACCGCAGGCTTCTATCGTATTTGCGAATGCAAGCTTTTGATTATCGTGTGCATGCATACCAACTTTTTTGCCATATTTATTAGCAATCTCATAGTACATATCAGCAATACGCTCTGTCTGTTCTGGATAAAGCGAACCATAGCTATCAACTATATAAATACATGAAATTGGTGTCTGGCAAACAATATCAAGAGCCGATTTGATGTCTTCCATTGATGCAGTAGAAATAGCCATGATATTACATGTAGTCTCGTAGCCTTTTTTATATGCATCTTCAATCATCTGAACTGCGCCAGGCAACTGATGTAAATATGTAGCCACACGTATTAAATCAACAGGGCTCTCATCCTTTGGACGGATATCCTCCATGTAATTGCATCGTCCTACATCGGCCATAATAGCTATTTTTAAATCTGTATCATTTTCACCAACAATTTTGCGAATATCATCATCAGACGAGAATTTCCATGGACCAAATTTGTCCACGTCAAACTGCTCCTTATCAGCTCTGTATCCCATCTCCATATAGTCAACTCCAGCCTTTACATTTGTAAGATAAAGAGCTTTAGCAAATTCATCTGTAAAATAAAAGTCATTTACTAGACCTCCGTCGCGAAGAGTTGCATCAACAACTCTCACACTTTCTCTTACCTCTAAAAGCTTGGATATTTCTTTTTTCATTATTTTTTTCCTCCATTCGCTTTATCGCTTAAAAGCATTAAAGTACCTCCTAGTATATACATACTAGGAGGTACTGTCAAATAGGGATTATACTATTTCAAATTTCTGGGTGCTAGCATTAAGTTGTTTTGTAACATCATTATTTTGATCCATAGCTTCATTGATGCCTTGAATTTCACCTACAATTTCTGTAGCAGCCTGTGCAGACATTCCTATTGCATTAGAGCTTTCATTTACAGAATTAGAAATAGTCTCAATTCTGTCAGCCATCTCATTCATTACATTGTTTAGATTGTCAGCCTTGTCTGAGAATGTAGCCAACATTTCATCAATCATTGTAGCTGTATCTTCAAATTTAGATCCAGTTTCTACGAAGGCATCATAATCAGCCAAAACATTTTCATTGATGAATTCAATAACTTGAACCGCATTATCTGAAAGTGTTTTAACAGCCGCTGTAACCTTAGCGGAAATTTCCTGAATATTTCCAGCTGTATCTCTTGAGTTTGCTGCAAGCTTACTAATCTCATCAGCTACAACAGCAAATCCCTTTCCAGCCTCACCAGCTCTGGCAGCTTCGATAGACGCATTAAGAGCAAGCAAGTTTGTCTGGCTGGCAATGTCTAGAATCTCGTTTGTCAAATCACCAATTTGGTTAACCTGCTCGGATTCTTTTACAGAAACCTCGAGAACTTTAGATAACTCTTCCATCTTAGCTCCAGTGTTATCCTTCTTCTCAGTTGCTTCTTTCTTAATTTCATCAGCTGCCATTTTGATTTCATTTGCTTTAGAAGCGCCTTCTTTTGCTTCGGCATCTATAGCATTTGTAGCCTCTCTAACTTCAAATACCTTGTCATTTAAATCAACTGCTGTAGTCGAAACATTTTCCATTGAAGCAGCAAGCTCTTCCATAGCTGCCGATGTATTTGTAACATTATCTGATGCGCTCTGAATTTTAGTAACCATGCTATCGGCAGATGTAGTTAATATAGAAGCGCCGTCCTTAACGTCTTTGATAACGCCCTGAAGTGTCTCAAGGAATTGGTTGATACCATCCGATATCATAGCCAGCTCAGTCTTGGTTTTTGTAGTAATACGAGCAGTAAGATTACCCTTGCCCTTATTAATGTTATTAATAATTTCCTGTAATTCATAAGATATACCAAGAATAGCTTTATTGATTCTAAAAAATGTAAGTGCGAAACCACAGATGATAATAATAACAACGATAGCCATAACAACGTAGCCCTTGAATGACTGTTGTTTAATATATCCTGTTAAATATGTACCAAAGCCATCACTCAATGAGTTGATACCTTCATCTATTGAGTCTAGAGAAGCATAACAAGCTCCAAGCTGAGTACCGTAATCCGTTGACACATACTGAATTGCCGAAGCAATATCCCCCGCAAGAATAGATGATCTCATATTAACGGCTGTTTCAACAAAAGCTTCTACACTAGATCTCAATGAGGCAACTCTATCTGGTCCATCAGGTAGATTTGAAACCAAAAGGCAGTCATCCATATACTTAAGATGTCCATCTATATCCGAAACATATGAATCCATGTCTGCAAAATCAGCCTCTGTCATAACAGTTCCAGCTTCCATTTGACCAAGATTCTTGTTTATTTCAGCAGAAATATGAATAATATCCTGTTTTAATGTAGCTGCTTCCTGTGAACATATTAATTCATTTTCACTAGCCACAAGCGCTTGTGACTTTACACTATTCATTGCCTGATTTGAAACAATAGCATAAACAATGAAGGCAACTAAAATAATGCCGTAAACTAATAGGTTTTGGAAAGAAATTGATTGGAAGAAGTTACCCTTATTTGACTCAGCAATTTTGGCAACACCTTTCATGTTTTCTCTCTGTTCTTCAGTTAAATTTTCCTCAAATCGTTTAATTCTTTCTTCTTTTTTGCTCATTTTAATCCCCTCACAATACAAAGTAACCTTTAATTGAAAATAATTATAAAACGATTTTTTGAAGAAAATGTGTAGCAAACAGTATTTTTAGTCACTTTTTTGTTAACAAAAACCTGCTAACAAAAATCAAGTATGAATTTCAAATATACTTTTTAAATAATTAATTGCATCACAATAAGG
>NZ_SVEV01000027.1 GCF_015057185.1 Pseudobutyrivibrio sp.
TGAATATTCTTTTCAGCCCAATAATCTGGATAAGCAAGTGGATGTCTATCTATCAATAGATACTGGTCTGAATTTGTTACATCATTCATATAAACATCAACAATGTACCATTTTCCGTCTAAATAAACCTGATCCCAATCTGAATCCCATATTTCACCACGCACGCAATGGTTTATTTCATAACTGTTCTCTCTAATACAAGGAATACCTAACTGGCGCATTATCTCTGTAAATTCAATTTCATAACCTCTTGCAAAAGCAGCTAATTGACCCGATTCATCAATATTTACACCAGGATTTGTCTCTATTGGGAATAATTTTTCACGTAAATAGTTATTTACAAAAATTACCTTTTCCCTATCTGTCATCTCTGGTGTCCATACCTCGTACAATGCCATTATTGCATCAAAACCACATGACATCATTCCATTTGTATGGGCAACTCTTCCTTCATAAACTCCGATTGTCTTGTAGTGACTCCATAAATCCGAGAACTTGTTTCCGTACTGTTCCTTAACCTCTGGATACATTGCTGCATAGCTCTCAGCATCAAAATCAAATCCATCATTATTAAAATAACTTAAAACTTGATAATTACATAAAAAATCTCGTGCTGGAATCTTTACAAATGGGTATCCTGTTTTATCCTGCTCTGCAAGAGCAGCATTTGCTTCCACTTGCGCAATTGCCTCTGCTCTTGCCTTATTCAGATTATCAATGTATGGATGAACTGTTGCTTCCCAGTCTGTATCATAATGTTCAAATTCATATAAACCAGTTCTGTGATCTTGGGGTCTATATGGATCCAAAAACTCCACTATCTCAGCGTGTGCTGTAATTGAATGTACAGGAATAATCACACTAAGTGCCATCATTGAAACTGCTAACTTTTTAAAAAACTTCTTCATATTTCACAACTCCTTTACTCTGCAAACATTATGACCTGTCCGTCTGGAAGTGTCATTCCATTTACCATCTCTCCATAGCCTGCAAAGCCGCCCATGCCATCAGCAAATCCAAGCTGTCCGTCCATTTCAACTACACACCACTGATGCTTGTTTTCATTTTCATTTACGTGGTACCAATTGTAGCCCATGTAATCAAGGATTCTGCCAAGAGCTCTTGTGGAGCCTGCGCATGTGTATACTCCGTAAACGAAAGGACCTGCTGGGGACTTGTAGGCCTTTAAATCATCTGAGCCATACTGTGACTCTGCACAATGAAGACTTACCATATATGCTGCTGCATTAATTCTGTCATAATCTGTTACAAGCTCAGGGTCTGCCATAATTGCATCTGCATAGTATTTTGCATTTGCTTCTGCAAGTGTGACAGCCTCCTGTGGAATCTTGCTGCCATAGTATGCGTGCAACTCATTGGCTGCATTAAGTGTGTCCTGGGTTACGTTCTCGTAACCAATGTTAGCAGCCTGGGCGCTTGTGCTATAGCCTACAAGCAATGTTCCTGCCACTGCCACCATCAACATGCTCTTTACAAACTTTTTCATACTCAATTCCTTTCTATTAAAAACTTATTGTTCCATTCATTCTCTTTGTACCTGAAATATTGATATATTAATTCATCAATTCTATCTGCGTTCTCAGGTTCTGCACAAGGACCATCTTTTTTGGTTTCTCCTATTGTGATAAGTCCCTCATTTTTTATAAAATCTAAAATTGCCTCATCATTTTTAGCTATGGTTCTTGCTAGTTTTATGGCTCTTTTTTTCTTCTTCTCATCCTTTACCAGCTGAGAAATCAGAAATGTAAATTTTAGATAATACTCCATTTCTTCACCTCCTTTATCTCTTTCTATATTTATTACAGATAAAGAAGGTGTTAGGTTTTAATATTTCTTAGTTTTTTAAACTAATTTTGCTCCGCAGCTTCCGCAGAATTTTCCCTCGCCTCGTTTTGCTCCACATTGACTGCAGAATAGCTTCTTAGGCTCTGATATTTGTGCTTGATTTGGCATGTATTTTTCTTTTACCCCAACTACTGCTGATGAAGCTGTCTTTGTCACTACATTAATCTTATTAAATAAATCAGTAACTGTTGGATAACTTGATTCTACTGGCTCTGCTTTTGAACTAGAGGTTGTATAATAATCCTTATCTTCCATGTACTCTTGCACACTAGGGTCATTAGTTTTCACATAGTAATCCATTTCCTTATTACATTTCTTTATAAGATTACTGTATTGTTTTTTAATAATAATTAAGAAAAGTGGTGGATACCCCATCATATAGAATGGAATCTCAACATATAATCCCAGCTTTAAAATTGAAAAAAGTAAACCTGACATTCCATAAAATTCAGGACCAAATAAAAGTGAGAAAGCTCCAATTCCACTTGTTGTCACTTTATTATTTGCTAGGACACTTACAGAACCAAATATAGTTTCAAATCCTCCCATTGGTTTAGCTACACCCATATATGCTCTATAGACTCCATATAGTGCAAGTGCTACCGCCACAAAAAACATCAACTGTGCTATATATTCTAAAACTGGTACATGCCCAAATAAGAAACAAAAGGCAAGAGGGGCTGCTATCATAGCCCAATTTGTCCATAGTATATTAAATGCTGTTGGCTCCAAGCTTTTAGCTTTTCTAATCTGCTCCTCAGCATAGTTTTTTATTTCAACTGCGGATGCATAATCCTCAGTTAACATCTTTTCTTTTCGCAAAATATTTCCTCCTAATAATCTTTATCTTTCATTCCATATATAAGGTAGGTTCTCACAAAGTTTCTTGTTTTGTTCATCGAGCATATCATTTATTTCCCATATCAAATCAGAATAATAGTCATAATCCCTGTAATAATCCTCTTCATAGCTTTTCTCAAAAAATGAATTATCCTCTCTATCCTCTCTTCTATCATCCTTGTGGGAGCTTGATGTGGCCACGCCTACAGCCGTAAGTGCTGCTAAACCACCTATTGCTAATTTGGCAATTAAGGCTCCTGAACCAGCGGCAGCCGTGGCTGCGGTTGCTGCAGTTGTAGCTGCGGTTCCTGTTGCCGCAGCTCCCGTTGATGTAGTCCCTGTGGCTGTGGCGGCTTGCCCTGCTGCATAGTTTTGTGCAATTGTTTTTGCACCAGTAGCTGTAATAGCTTTTGCAGATACTATTGCTGTTTCTGCTGCAGCTGCTCGTGCAGTATTCTTGTAAAGCAGAGAAAGTAAAACTGGTACGATAATTGTGCTGTGTATTTTGATACCATTTTTCTTTTCAAACTCAAGTACCCCTTCAGATACCTTTTTTCTAGAATAATTCAACCTGCTTTTTACAGTATCCTCAGGCACTTCCTGAACCTGGGCAATCTGCTTTACCGACATTTCCTTGTAGTAAAAAAGAACCACTGCCTCTTTTTGAGCTGCAGGAAGGGCACCTATGATTCCATCCATGATTTCCATCAATTCTTTTCTATCATAGGCGCTCTCAGGAATGATGTCCTCGTCACTGTTTGCGATGGTATCTACGAAGTCCATCTCCTCATCAGATACATCGGTAAAGCTAGTAGGCTTCTTTTTCACTAAATAATTCTTACAGGTATTAACAATTATTGTATCAAGCCATGGTCCAAAGCTCTTTGTCTCATCAAAAGAGTCAATATGCTCCATGGCCTTTATAAATGCGTCCTGATACATGTCCTCTGCATCTTCTGCAGTTTTCACGTATTGGCGGGCAATTGCTATACCCTTTTCTCTATACATCTCATAGATTTGTCCAAAGCTCTCAGATTCACCGGCTTTGGCTTTTGCTATTAGTTCTTCTATGCTGCTCATTTAGCAAAACCCTTCATTTTATTGATTGTATAAATCCTCAAGATCACTGCTTATCTCATAGTCATAATCGTCTGTATTATTTCTTACAAGCTCTGTAAACATTGTTGATGCGTCATCATAACCTTTATAATAATCGCCAGCTCCAAAGTAATAATCACCATTAGATTCATATACTGCTTCATCATTTTGATAATCAATCGTTCCATCCTCATATTTGATTACATCTTCAAATCTATATGGAAGATAGAATGTTGTTGTCTCAAAATCTTCACATGAAGCAGTTGTTGAATAAATAAGAATTACCTCGTTATCATTTTTATTCCACTGACCCATCTCCTTGCCAGTAAGTACAACCATTCCCTCATATGTGTAGTCTGTGTGTTCTATTTCATATAAATCAGTAACATATGACAAATCGTCAGTGATTTCTGCAAGCGCTTTTTCCTGAAGTCTTGCAAGTGTTGCCTCATCGATTTCACTAGGGCTTGTAACATATGCTTCAAGTCCCTCTACTGTATATTCCTTGCTAGTCTGTGTAAATTTATATCCTAACTCATTGTATCTGCTCTCTTCACTTGTGCACTTAACAGTAACTGTGTCGCCATTTGCCAAGCCTTCTGTCTTATCAGCTTCGTATGATAATGCACCTATATCTTCGATTCCATCAGCCTGAATTTCTACAGAACCATTTGGAGAATAACCTTCAAAGAAAACATTTACATATTCAAATGGATCAATTTCTGTTACTTCATTTAAGCCTTCTACTGTATATGTAATATCTTCTGCATTAAATTTAACCTTACATTTTTTAGCAAGACTCTCTTTATATTTAACCTTTATTTTGATTTCCTGACCATTTGAAAGATTTTCATCCTCTGAAGGCTCAAAAGAGATTGAACTAACAAGTTCATATATCTTGTCATCAGATATATTGTCATTCATATCGCTGATTTCCCACATAAGAGTATCGTAATCGATATCTATGTCGAGTCTTCCTGCTCCATCAAAGCCTGTTACATCAACTAACAAGCATTCTTCTAGGTCAATCTTTGGTGCAAATACTGTATTCTTTGCAACAAGACATGCAATTATTACTACAACTACTGCTATGATTGCTGCGATAGACTTCTTAGAAATTGGTTTTCTAGGCTGCATAGGCTGCTGGTACTGTGGCTGTTGGTACTGTTGATACTGCTGCTGATACTGTGGTTGCTGATACTGCTGTTGCTGTTGATACTGCTGTGTTGCCTGCTGTACAGCCTCTGCCCTTTCTATTTTTGCCCCACAAGTGGTGCAAAATACTGCTTCATCTCCTAATTCTGTCCCACACTCTTTACAAAAAATCATATATTTTCTCCTTTATATTTTTTCATTATTTTTTTCTAAATTTTAAACCAGCTTTTTCAAAACATAATATTTTCCGAATTGTGTATTCATTATAAACCCATTCCACCCCCCCCCATGTCAACCCCTAAAAAACCCAGTATTTTCAAGGGTTTGCGCCACTTTTTTCTTCATTTTTCTCATTAGTGTAAATTAACCTACCTTTCTTCAAAATTTGTTCTTTATTTTTCTCTTTCTACTTCTATTACAGATAAGGTTGCCATTAGGTTTTAAATTTTTAAAAATTTTTCAAAAAAAAATAGCAGTCAACTGACTGCCATTTAGATTTATAAATATACAAAAGCCACCTCATACGAGCCGGCTCTTGAAATTTTACATAAACATTAGCATAAATATTGGCATTGAAATTATCTTTTCTGATTGCCCAATATTTACTGATGCCATTTTATATCCCTTATTTAGTTGAATGTTATTGTCGAGTATATTCCTTAATGAATTTGCCTGCTTTTTACCTGCCTTAATTTCTATTGGGATTATCTCATCATCCTTCATTAATACAAATTCAATCTCGCTTGTATTCTTTTCATGCTTATAAAAAAATAATTTATTATATCCCCTTTTGTGAAGCATATCTGCAGCCAGAGCCTCATACAAAGCCCCTTTTGCTGTACCTAAAATCAATCCATTTGCCTTCTCTTCAATATTGTTGTCTTCGAGCAAAGCCTTTTTTAGGCCTTCATCAAACATTCCTACAAGAATACCTATATCAGTTGGATATATTCTAAAATTAGTCTCATCTGCAAATGATTCTAGCGGAAACTCTATTCGTTTTAAATTCTGGACTTGCAAAGTTAATAGCTGATTGTTTAACCATGCTATACTTGTACCGAATTTTGATGCAGTTGCCTTAGACTCAACTTTTGAGTATTGAAACTTATGATTTTCCTTCGTCAGTTGATAAGGAATAGATTCATAGCATTCCTGAGCTTTGATTCTAATATTTGCATCTGCAAATCTCGCAATATCTGTTTTATAATCTCTAATTAATCGCCTTTGGATTTCATCTACAGCATGCAAATCTCCTGTTTCGACAAATGTAGCTACAGCTTCTGGCATGCCACCGATCACCATATATTTACGGAGATATTTTGTCATAGTCTCAATTAGTGATTTTGGCAATTTTTCTACATTATCAAAGTATTTTTTCAGTCCTTCAATAACATCTCTACCAACTCCCAGTGCCCATAAGAATTCTTCAAAATCCAAAGAATGCATAGATAAATACTCGACTTTTCCAACAGGATAAGATATTTCACTCATGTAATTCATTCCCAGTGATGAACCCATACCGATTACATCATATCTTCCATCCTCAGTCCAAAACTTTAAAGATGCAATGGCATTCGGACATTCCTGAATCTCATCCAGCAAAATCAATGTATTTCCTTCTATAAACTTTGTCCCTGGTCTCCTTGCAGATATGTTTAGCTTTAGTGTGTTTACATCTAAATCACCTGCAAATTCTCCAATCATGGAAGGTTCTTCTATAAAATTTATATAAATATATGAATCATAATCATTAGCAAACATCTGATCAACAACATATGTCTTTCCTACTTGGCGTTGGCCAGTAACAATTACACTTTTATGATTCTTCTTATTTCTCCAGTCTCTTAGGTCGTTAAGTATCTTTCTTTCTAACATATATAGATACCTCCTTTGATATTATTCTATAGAAAAATATGCAATGTGTAAATATTTTTCTATAGAATAATATGCATTTAGCCAATATTTTTCCATAGAAAAATATTTATAGGCAAAAAAATAGGAGCCGAAGTGCTCCTATATCCTATGCTATTCTTTTAGCGCCGTCTCCTATGTCTACTACATAGAACTCAGCATCTAAGTTATATTTTTCTTTGTATGCCTTGCCAACTGTTTCTTTGAAATTCTCAACAGCATCATTTTCTACGATGGCAACTGTGCATCCACCAAAGCCGCCGCCTGTGATGCGGGCTCCGATAACTCCTGGAACCGACCACTCTGTCTCAACAAGGAAATCAACCTCCTCACAGGAAACCTCGTAATCATCGCGAAGTGAAACGTGGCTGGCATTCATAAGCTGTCCGAATGTGGCAATATCATTATTATTTAAAGCATCAACTGCCTTGATAGTACGCTGATTCTCAGAAACTGCATGCTTAGCACGTCTATAACAAACCTCATCCTTAATAGCTGAGCCATACTTTTCAAACTCCTCATCAGTGAGCTCACCAAGTGTGCTGATGCCACATACTGTCTGAAGATCTGCAAGAGCCTGAGCACTTTCCTTTCTTCTATCATTATATGCTGAGTCTACAAGTGAGTGCTTTACCTTGGAATTTGTGATAACAATCTTGGCATTTGGTAGCTTAACTGATGCATATTTATAGGATAAATCTGCACAGTCAAGGAAAATGGCGTGGTCTTTTTGTCCCATTGCAACCGCAAATTGGTCCATTATACCGCAGTTACATCCATTGAAATTGTTCTCAGAGTACTGTCCGATAAGGGCTAACTCTGTCATTGTCTTGTTAAGTTCAAATAAATCTGTGAGAACTGTGCCTGTAAGCACCTCAAGTGATGCTGATGAAGAAAGGCCAGAACCGTTAGGAATATTGCCCCAAACGCACATTTCAAATCCTGATTTAATTTCGTCACCCTTTTCTTTTAAAGCCCAAACGATACCTAAAGCATAGTTTGCCCAGTGATATTCGTCCTTGTTTTTAAGGTCATCAAGGCTACATTCTATTACACCAGCCTGCTCCATGTTTGCTGAGTAAAACTTGATTACTCTGTCATCTCTTTTTCTTGCTACTGCATATGTACCAATGGTAAGAGCGCATGGAAATACGTGTCCGCCGTTGTAATCAGTGTGTTCTCCGATAAGATTAACTCTACCTGGAGCAAAATAAGTGCGGATATCTCCACCCTCACCAAATTTTTCTTCGAATAAAACCCTTAATTCTTTCTCGTTCATTACTTATCTCCTATCTATATACTTCATTTCTGTTGTACTTTGACATTGCAGCAATCAACTCCTCTGAAGGATTGAAAATCACTTTAAAATCGTTGCCTTTTGCCTCGCTATGTCCAACTAAAATGTAAGTTTTATCCTCACTATTTCCTGTAGAACAGTCATATGTTTTAAGCTTTACATTGTCAAATTTAAGAGCTTCGTTAGTTCCAAGGGCTGCTACTAGCTTTACTTCACTGGATTCTATAGAAAGCACCTTTTTTCTTTTTTCATTATTAATAATCTTTGCAATCTCAAGGCTACCATTTGTGTAGTCGTATTCAAATTCGATGTTTTTGTAGCCCATAAGCACAATGGTATAGATTGCTGAGGCTATCAAAAGTCCACTAGCCACAAGACCAGGCACTCCACCTAATACTGGTACTGAAAGCAAAAGTATGACGGTAACTGCTACCATGCCGCCTTTTTTTGCTGCATCACTAGGTTTTGCTTTGGCTTTTACTGCCTCTTCGATAAATGTGTCATTTGTCTCAAACATTATCCATTACCCTCCAAAAAAATGCCGGCTGAAACGCTCAGCCGACATTAATTATAACTTAAATCCCACGAAAACTAAAGGAAATACCTATTTCTTTGTTGTTATTTAACATGTATTCTGGATGGGTTTTTGCACCCCAGGTATCATCACCGCCAACACCCATTTGCTGGCCTATTCTTACATGGGTGAAGTGGACCGGAGGCAATTCAGTGTGGTGCATTGCTTCTTCTATCTCATGGACTGTAAACGGGAGGGCTGAAAATCCATTGTAATTCGCATAAAACATCACACCATCGCCTCTATCATCTGTAAGTGCAGCATAGCGCACATCCATATGATTTCCGCATTCCTGAGGCACTAAGTATTTTGCCATGTTGTCAGCTACTTTATTTTTGAATACTCCTAATTTCGCGTGGTCCTTGTCAAAATATGTTTCCTCTGGACCTTTTCCATACCATTCTAAATTATTTAACTGGCTATCTAAAGTAAATACCATTGATAACTCTGGCAATTCTCCAACCATATCAGATTTTTCCAAAATAACCTTTACATCAATTAAACCGTCGCTATGTATGGTGTAATCCACCTTGCAGCTTGAGGCTGGATTTGTAGGCAAATGATATGTAAATATGACTTTAACCTGCTTTTCATCCTCAACTATTTCAGGATATTCATATTTCTTTTCATCCATTATCATGGTTGAGAGGTATTTACTTGCTAATTTCCACTGTCCTGCTCTAAATGGAAGCTGATTTGCAACATCATTTTCTATCAGCGGACGCCAGAAATTTGGCAACACAGTGCGCTTTAACAATTCCTTACCATGATATTTGTATGAAACTAATCCCTTTTGTTTTGCAAAGTATATTTCGAAATCATCGCCCTTTATTCCAATATTGAAAAATCCCTTTGTTACTCTTAGTTTTTGCTCAAGTCCCTTTTCTACTATATATTTGCCTACTGTGGTCTGACCGTACGCCACTTCGTACCCTTTATCTGCCCATAGAGTATCCTCCTTAAGTACAAACGATAGAGTAACCACATATTCGCTATCCTCTGGCAATTCAAGCTCTAATGGATAATCTACTGTCTCAAGAGGTGGACAATCAATTGTCAGTTCCTCCTCTGCCACAAGTTCTCCTATTTTTTCTATGGTGAGAATTGCAGTAAACTCATTTGTATTTGTAAATAAATTCCTATTTTCGATATGAGCAACACCATCAGCAATTGTGATTTTTATGTTTTGGTAATCATATTTAACTTCTTGCATCTTTGGACTTGGCTCTCTATCTTTGCTATAGCAAAGGCCATCTCCTGAGAAGCTGCCGTCATGTGGTCTTTCATCAAAATCACCACCATAGCCCTCAAATTCTACACCGTTGCAATCCCTTGTGGTGATTGCCTGGTCAATATAATCCCAAATAAATCCACCCTGGTATAATGGCTCCTGATAAGCAAGCTCTGTGTACTTATACATTGCTCCGCAGGAATTTCCCATGGCATGGATGTATTCGCAGTTAATATAAGGCTTTTCCTTATGCTCTGCTAGCCATTCCTTTATATCCTTTGTAGGGACGTACATGGTAGATTCAACATCAGACATGTCCACTCGTCTATCGTTAAAAATTCCCTCGTAATGTACTAGTCTTGTGTTATCCCACTCATGGAATTTATCATTCATTTTTTTTAGGTTTGAGCCACCATAGCTTTCATTTCCAAGTGACCAAATCAAGATACTTGGATGATTCTTGTCACGCTCAAACATGCTTCTTGCTCTATCTATTACGTTCTCAGTGAACTCTTCTCTATCACCAGGTACAGCGTAATCGTTTCCTTTTTCTCCAAGGATCAAAATAGGTGTCTGCCAGGTACCGTGAGTCTCAAGATTTGTCTCATCGATTACATACAATCCGAATATATCACAAAGTCTATAAAATACAGTCTGATTAGGATAATGACTTGTGCGGATAGCATTTATATTGTTCTTTTTTATAGTGATTATATCCTTTAAAATATCTTCCTCAGAAAGAACTCGTCCTGTAGCTGAAGAAAATTCATGACGATTCACACCCTTGAAAACAATACGTCTTCCATTGAGGTGCATTATATTGTCAATTATCTCAAATCGTCTAAATCCAACTTTTTCCTTGAGAACCTCTGATAATCTTCCATCCTCTCCAAATACATTTAGTTGTAAATCAAATAGATATGGGCTTTCTGCACTCCACAGCTTTGGCTCTCTAACGTGAACCTCCATGTGGTTTGCCCCCTCTGCTAGATTTGCTTTACTGAGAATATCCTCCTCCTCATTGGAGAGTGTCATATGCACCATTCCACTTCCAATAACGTCCATATCTAGTACTAGTGTTGCATTTTTATATTCGTCATCTAACAAAGTCTGAATACGAATGTCTCTTATGTGTGTTGCAGGAACAGTATATAGGTACACATCTCTGAAAATACCTGAGAATCTAAAGAAATCCTGATCCTCGCACCAGCTTCCTGCAGTCCATTTGAAAACCTGAACTGCAAGCTTATTCTCTCCCTCTTTAACAAAAGGTGTTAAGTCAAATTCGGCTGGAGTAAATGAATCTTCACTGTAACCTATGTATTGGCCATTTAACCAAAGAGCAAATCCGCTTTCTACGCCTTGAAATGAAATGTATACAGGCTTGTTTTTCATGAACGGAGGAAGCTCAAAATATTTAACGTAGTTGCCAACAGAATTATCCTCAGTTGGAATCTCTCCCGGATCGATTGCCTCGTGTCCATCCCAAGGATACTGTGTGTTTACGTACATTACCTTGTCATATCCCTCTAATTGAATGTGGGCAGGAACTTTGATATCATCCCAGCTTTTACAATCTCTGTTTTCCTTATAGAAATCCTTGTCGCAAGAATCGTAATTCTTGGCATACTCAAATTTCCAAATCCCATTTAATAGATATTTAAAATTTGACCTATCACCGTAGCCATACGCTTCGCTGTCATAATACTCATGATCTGAGTGTGGATCTATTCTGTTTTCTTGAAAAATTCTTGGATCTTTTACTATTTTGTAATTAAATTCGGAACTTCTCATTTTTCATTCCCCTTTAAAAAAGGGCGGGAACACCGCCCAATTATTTTTTTATTTAACAGAACCTGTAATACCTTCTGCAAACTGCTTCTGTAATACAAAGAAAATAATCATTGTTGGAAGTGAGCAGAATAATACACCAAGCATTGTCATTCCATAATCTACTGTATAACCACTTGTTATGTTAGCGATAAACATAGGCATTGTCTGAGCTGATGCTTCTCTCATTGTTACCTTTGGCCACAAATATGCATTCCATGATGTCATGAATGTGATTACAGCAGCTGCTGCATAAGTTGACTTTTGAATTGGAACGTACATTTTGAAGAAGATTTTCCATTCAGGAAGTCCATCTATTCTGGCTGCTTCCATGATGTCAGGTGGGAAATTACGAGAATTCTGTCTGAACATCATAATCATAAATGGCGTAGCTATTGTTGGGAGAATAAAGCCCCAAACTGTGTTAAGCATATTCATGTCTGAAACTAATTTATAAAGTGGAACAAGTGTTGCCACCTGAGGAACCATCATAGCAAGAAGGATTATTCCAAATAATCTATCTTTATTCTTGTCGTGATATAACTCGAATCCATACCCAGCCAAGGAACAAGCAAACAATGTAAATAGTGTTTGGATTGTTGAGAATAAAAATGAATTTCTCATTGATGACCAAAGTGTTCCCTGAACTGCATTTAATAAATGCTGGAAATTAACCATCAGCTGGTCTCCAAACGCTATGGAACCTCTAGCAATATTAAGTGATGCATTTGTTGCAGCTGCAATCATCCAATACAGTGGAAATACCGATATGAGTGAGCAAATTATTAAAAATATGTATGTAGGAATAAGTCTACGTTGAACCATTGATTTATTTTTCTTATTCACGTGTATCACCTACTTTCAAGTTAATAAATGCAAGAATTGCAACCATAATAAATACAATAAATGACATTGCCGATGCGTAACCCATATTGCCTGTGCCGTCACCAAACGAAGTGTTGTAAATATAGTGAGACATTGTAATTGTTGAGTTTGCAGGACCACCGCTTGTTAAGTTAACTGACTCATCAAAGAGCTGTAATGTACCGTTGATTGACATAATCGCTGTCATAACAATTGTTGGCTTAAGCAGTGGACATGTAATGTACCAGAATGTCTTCCAGCCTGTAGCTCCATCAATTTTTGCTGCCTCATATACTGAATATTCAATATTTTGTAGTCCAGCCAAGTAGAATACCATGTTGTATCCTGTCCATCTCCAAATAAGAGCAATGATGATAACTGCCTTTGCTGTAGCTGGCGTTCCAAGAAAATTAATATTCTCGCTGATAATTCCTAGCTTCATAAGCACCGAATTTACAAGTCCCTGAGTTGCAAACATTGACTTGAAAATGATTGAATACGAAACCAAAGATGTAGCACATGGCAAGAATATTGCTGTTCTAAATAGTCCCTTAAATTTTAAGTCCTTATTATTTAATAGCTGCGCCAACAATATGGCCAAAATCAACATAATAGGTACTTCTATTATTAAATAAAGGAATGTATTTTTAATTGATTGAGAAAAAATACCGTCCTTGAACATTCGAATGTAATTGTTAAATAAAGGGTCTGCAAACCTCATGTTTACGCCCTTACCAGTCTGTAACGAAATAAAAAACGCCCTGACTATAGGATAGAAATTCATTATGAAAATCAATAGTGTTGCTGGAAATAAGAACAACCAGCCGGCTGCCAATTGCTTATTAGCAAGTGTCATTCCTTTTCTATTTTTCACCTTTGGCATCCCCCTTCTTTTAAAAATGGGAAGTGGGCTAGCCACTTCCCAAAGATTTCTTTAGATTAATCTAATTCCATTTCAAATCTTAACTGCTCTTCAGCTGTTGCAAGTGCTGTATCTACATCCTCACCATTTGTAAGAACGTTTTGAAGTGCTGTACCAAGCTGTGTACGACATGCATAGTGATAATCTGACTGCTCTACAGTTGGAACATGCTGTGTGTACTCTACGATTGTTGAGTAGATTGGCTGTCCGTTAAAGTAATCAACACCCTGTGAGTAGACATCTGACTCAGCTGCTGCTGCACAAGTACCAATTACACCACCATTTGTAAGGGCCTCATCATATGTGATTGACTGTCCATCAGCTGCTGACTCACCACCAAATGTGTATGATAGGAAGTCAAGTGCTAACTCTGTCTTAGAGCAGTTAGCTGTGATGTAAAGTGAAGAACCACCGTTTGAAGCATACCCTGGAGCACCTGTAAGTGTTGGAGCTGTTGTAATCTCCCACTGTCCTGCGTTATCAGCAACCTGCTCGATTGTTGGGATAATCCAGTTACCATTGTAAACGCCTGCAACCATGTCGCCCTGGATAGCTTGATCTGTATAATCTGACCAGTCATTTGCGAGGTAAAGAACATTGTCTTGAGCAAGCTTAACAAGGATATTAAATACCTTAACTAAGTCTTCATTTTCTGTGATGTATGGCTCTCCATCCTTGAACTGTGAAACACCTTCTGCCTGAAGCATCATGTAAAATAAGTCGTTTCCTGAACCATCCATGCAAAGAAGGTACTTGCCTGTTTTTTCATAAACAGCTTTACCTATTTCATCGAACTCGTCCCAAGTGATACCTGTTACATCATCGATTGTGTATCCTGCTTCTGCAAGTAGGTCTGTTCTATAAGCAAAGATTGCTGTACCTGCATCTACTGGGAATCCATAGTGAGTGCCATTGATAGTAGAATAAGAAAGCTTTTCAGCTCCAAGACCTGACCAATCACATGTAGCTCCCTCAGCTGACTGCCATGCATCTGGGTAGTTTGTTACATACTGCTGAATGTAGTGATCCTGGAATAAAACGATATCTGGTAATGTGCTGTAATCTCCTGCCTCTGCTGCTAGTGTTACAGCATTTTCAACATCTGATGACTGAGACTGTGTGATAATCTCAAGCTTAAAGTCAGGATTCTTCTCCTGATAATCCTTTTCTGCTGCTTTAAGTGCTGGAATATTGAAGTTCTCATCCCAAGCATAAACTGTAAGAGTGTTTTCATCCTCTGATTGCACAGCCGCTGTATCGCCTTCTCCTGTGCTATCGACCTCTGATGAGCCTGTTGATTCTGCTCCGCCACAAGCAACTAAAGAAGTTGCCATTGCCCCAACGAGCATAAGTGAAATTAATTTTTTCTTCATTCCCCTTCTTCTCCTTCTGTAAAAATTCTCGGGCTCAACTTGTGCAATATGCATAATGAATAGCCCTTTAATCTTTTCTTCTATAGTCATAATACACGACTGAGTATTTATTTATATAATAGAAAAAAGCCAAAAACATGCAAATTCGACTATTTAAGATTGTTAAATAATTGTTTTTCTACGAAAAAGTGGCGAAACCGTGAAGAAAGGATGGTAATCACAAAACGCGATTACCATCCTTTCTTGGCACTAATCTTATAATTCTTTTTTGTAGAACCAAAATGGCTCTCTTCCATTTTCCACTGATAGGGTGTTTTTCCTGTCAGCTTTTTAAAATTTCTATTAAATGTGGAAGGCGTTTGATATCCAACTCTGTATCCAACCTCTTCCATTCCATAATCCTTATTTTTAATAAGCTCGCATGCGTTGTCTATCCTGACCATATTTAAATAATCAAGAGGCTTCATACTCATGGTTTCTTCAAATATACGCCTGAAGTGACTCTCAGACAGCCCACATTCATAGGCTACGTCTGACATTTTAACATCTTCTGCAAAATGCTCTGCAAAATAGTTAACACTTCTTTCTATATAGCCGTTTAATCGCTTTTCCTCCAAGGTCAATGATGTGGTCAAATTCTCATTAAGTCTAAGCATTTCAGCCACAAATGCCCTTAAATAGCCCTTTACAGCCTGCTTGTAATAAGGCTTTTGCTCGCGATATTCCTCAATAATGCTACGAACAATGTTGGTTAACTGCTTATTTTTGCTCCAGTGAATTACGTATCCTTGGCTATTTATCCGCTTTATAACTTCCTCAGGAATAAGTCTATGAAACTGCATTTCCTTTTTTATAAAATTATCAATATCGATAAACAAATATTCCCATTTGCAAACTCCACCTTCGTCACTTTTTGTATCGTGTGGGATGTTCTCTGGAATGAGTGTTATTATGCCCCCTTTATAATTTACAGTGGCTTCGTCAATAATCAGCCTGCCGCTGCCCCAATAGCAATAGCCTACCTCCAAATAATTATGAAAATGTCGCATATTACCAGTTTCTTCACCATAGCTTTGAATCCATTTATCTCCCAAAAGAGCCAAAACATATTGATCAGACGGTATCTCATAATATCTATATTCTATCTGTCTTTTTTGTTTTGCCATTATAACCCCAATAAAATGCCTATTCTGTAGGCGCTATTACCTCCTCTAATTTAACCTGAGCATCTGCCAAAACATCATCTATATTATTACCTTCAATAATGCTAAGAACTGCTTGGGACATTATCTCTCTGCACTCATAATGATATTCAGATTGCTCAACAAGTGGTACTTCCTGAGAGTACTCCACAATTATAGAATAAATTGGTTGTCCGTTAAAGTAGTCTACTCCTTGACTATAAACCTCTGACTCTGCTGCAGCCACACAAGTACCAATAAGTCCTGCCTCTGTTAGTGCCTCATCATAGGTAATTGAATGACCATCAATTGCAGAATTTCCACCAAATGTATAGGCTAGAAAATCGTTTGCTACCAAAGAATTCTTGCAGTTTGTGGTTACACAAAGGGATGAACCGCCATTTGAAGAATATCCTGGTTCCCCTGAAAATGAAGGGGCTGTAGTTATCTCCCAATCTCCTGAATGGTCTGAAACCTGCTCCATTGAGCTAATGATCCAGTTTCCATCATAGACTCCTGCAAGCATATCATTTCCAATGGCATTATCAATATAGTCTGTCCAATCCTCTGCCAAATATAAAACGTGATTCTGCTGTAGCTTTACAATCATTGAAACAACATCACATAGAGTATGATTTCCTACGATGTATGGGCTTCCTCCTCTAAATGGAGACTCACCTTCTGCTTGAAGCATCATATAAATAAGGTCGTTGTCCTTACCGATGGCGCCGATTAGGTACTTACCTGTTTTCTCGTAAACATCCTGTCCTATCTCGGCAAATCTGTCCCAGGTGATACCTGTCACATCATCCATTGTGTAACCGCATTCCGCTAAAATATCAGTTCTATAAGCAAAAACCGATGTTCCTGCATCCACTGGAACCCCGTAGTGCACGTCATCCACTATAGAATAGGAAACCTTGTCCTGACCTAAATTGTCCCAATCTATAATTGCGCTTTCAACTGGGACAAAGGCACTTGGATAGTTTTTTACGTATTTTTGGATATTGTGATCCTGAAACAGCACTAAATCTGGAAGGCTTTTATAAACCTTTTTCTCGTCTGCCGCCACTATTTCGTCCTCGATGGCATCCGAGTTTCCCATGTCTATTATTTCTAATTTAAAATCAGGGTTAACCTGCTGATAATCCTGCTCTGCTGCCTTCAAAGCTGGAATGTTAAAATTAGAATCCCAGGCCCACACAGTAAGGGTTGTTTTCATCTCACTTATTGGCATAGGAGCTTCTTCTTTCTCACCACAACCAATTAATGAAGAAGCAACTAGGATTGACATGGCCAATGCTTTTAACTTTTTTCTCATTAAACTCTCCCATACATCTTGCAATTGTAAATACTTATTAGTTACATTTAACCACTTTTCTGCAAATGATGCAATTTAAATAATAAAAATTGACACTGAAGCTTAGTTCAGTGTCAAATATAACCAAAGTATTAAATTATTGAGCACAGGCTTTGCCTGCTGCACCTTGCGCAATTGGAATAAATATCATAGCAACTACGAAGCACAAGATGTACATAGGAATTAATGTTCCTAGGAATGCAAATAAAAATGCTGGGAAAGGAGCTCCACCAAATACTTGCACATTTACGAAGTTCATAACCAAACCAATGATGATTACGAAAATTAAAACTACTGGCACATTTCCTAGGATTCTTCCTGGAACGCTCTCTGGGTCTACTTTAAATAACTTAGGAAAATTGATGGCTATAAGAGGTATTGGGAATACTGCATTTACAATACATGCAAACACGAATCCCAAGAGTATATTTACCAGCAAAGCTGGTGTAAGTAGCTTATCTGAGTTTCCAGAAAATATCATTCCTCCCACTGACATTGCTGTTGCAAGCGGAATATTCATTACTAAATTGAACACAACAAAAAATTTTAAACTTGGTTTTTCCATTTTTATTCTCTCCTTTTATATGACAGTTATTAGCTGTTCTATTACCAGAGAGAATTAGGCCCCTAACGGATTAGGGGCCCAGTTCCCCCGATTTTATTAATTACCCTCAAATGGGTCCCTTCTAATTTGCCTTGCTAGGTGAAGGTGTTGGTGCACATACAGCTGTATAGTGCTCCTTACGAGCCTTGAACTCTGGATCCTTGAAGAGGTTCATAAGGCGTCCCTCGTTCTGGAAGATATCATCGCCGTGAAGCTTCTTACCAGAAATTGTGTCATGAGCCTTGTGCTCATCTGCTGGATCAAACTTGAACTTAAATGCTCCATCAACAACCTCAAGTGTACCGTGAAGACCGCAAAGCTCGCACTCACACTCTGTTGTTCCTGGGAAGATGTAGAAGTTGTTACCGTTACAGTGTGGGCAAGCACCTGGTGTACCCATCCACTTAGCATTCTCAACATCCTTTGCAGCCTCAACAAGGTTACGTCCGATTTGTCTCATACGCTCTACCTTGTCATCCTGCATGATAACGTCCTTGCACCATGAGAAGTACTCGTTGTTAATTACTGTCCAAGCTGGGCTCATAGCAAGCATAGCGTGATCTGTCTCAACACGAACTGCCCAGTCAGAACCACCGATACCTACAAATGAAATTGCCTTCTTCTTTAAGTACTTAGGATCAAGACCATCCTTGCCCTGCTCCTTAAGCTTTCCATCAAGCATGTGAAGCATTCCGATATCGTGTCCAGGTCCCATACGGTCACAAAGTACGTGGAATAATCCAGATCCGCCTGACTCATAGATTGGGTCTACAACAAGTACACCGTCAGCTTCAGCCATCTTATCAAAGAGTGCTGCATAATCATCCTTCTGAGAGCAAACCATTCCCTTACCCATTACAAGGCTTCTTGAGCAAGCTACGCAACCTGTGCAGTATTTGATATCCCAATCAAAAACGTGGATAAACTCAATCTCAGCTCCCATTTCTTTTGCTGCCTCAAGGGCAACGCGGCACATAGTATCGTTGTTACCGTTTCTTGTACCACAAGACAAACCTAAAATTTTCATAAATTAAAAACCTCCTAAATTTAATTTGTCTTAGTTATTAGATTTCCTTTATTAATAATTGGTTGTTCCTGAAACAAATGACTTATTACTAATTATTTTTTGCTTCATTTGGTCTCTTAATTAAGAGAGTACAACCAATAGCTAAGGCTATAGCTACAATCATAATTACAAATATGGTCATGTATGTACCTTGCTTGTCGTAAATTACACCAGCTGCAGTTCCTCCGAAGGAAGCCAAAAGCAAATTCAGGTTTATGATAGAGAAATTGACTGGGTAATTTTTAACCCCATAAAAATCCATAATAAAAGCTGAATTGGTAGGTGTCACACCGCCGTATGACAGTCCAAAGAATATAAATCCTAGTACCACAAGTGCCAAGCTGCCAGCATTTAATGCTGCTATGTTAATCAAAACTGAAACCAAATAAAGTCCACAGTTGAGTAACATAGTTTTTTTCTGACCAAGTCTATCGTAGAGTCCGCCGAAGATTACTCTACCGATTCCATTGAATACTGAAATCAAACCTACGATAGTTGCAATTGTCCCTGCTGCGAGGTTGGGCGATGTCTCTGTTACAATGCCACTAGCCTGTGCTACCAATGCCAACGCTGCTGCACTAAGTAAAATCGCATATACAAAATATAACCAGAAGGATGCTTTGCTAATCATCTGGGCAGTCTTAAAGTCAGCGCCTTTTGCAGCCTTATTTGCTGTTTCTGCTGGAACATATTCTCGTATCTGCTCCTCTGTTGGCTTTTTAATAAAAAGACCACCAATTAAAATTACTGCACATACGATAACTCCAAGAGCTTTGAACTCCTGTCTCCAGCTAAAGCTGCCTAAAAATCCTGCATAAACTTTTCCGATTATGAAGGCTCCGATTCCAAATCCCATAAGTAGGATTCCTGAAATCAAGCCCTTCTTGTCAGGGAACCATTTTGTTACAGAGCCCATAACTGTGTTATAGGCAAATCCTGCTCCTAGTCCTGCAAGAACACCAAAGCCAAGATATAGCTGTGTGATATTTGTCATTGAGCTAACAATGATAAATCCCACTAAGAAAAGCACTGCAGAAATTCCGCAAATCACCCATTCCTTCACTTTTCCTGCTAGTAGGCCAGCTACTAGTCCACCGATGCAGAAGAAGCTCATTGCAAGGGTGAATGTGAGTGAAAGTGACCCCTTGCTCCAATTTGGATATTCTGCTGCAAATGGACTAGAAAGTACTGACCATGCATATATAAGTCCAGCAAATAGAAGTATTAAAACACCCCAGATAGCTTGCGCCCATCTATTTGTTTTTTTCATTAAAGCCTCCTATTTCCCGTCTTATTCAAAAATTCTGGCTTTTTCTTCGCCGCGGATAACACGAAGTGTTCCCTCAGCAAGTGCCTTCATTTCGTTTTCACCTGGGATAATCTCTACAGGTGCGATAAAGCCTGCATGCTTCTTGATTGAATCAACGAACATATCAGAGTAAGCAAGTCCTCCTGTAAGTACGATGTAATCAACCTTTCCGTCAACAGATGGTGCGATTCTTGCGATTGTCTTTGCTGTGTTAAGAGCCATTGCTTCATATAAAAGTGCTGCCTCTTCATTTCCATCAACTACCATCTGCTCAACTTCGCGCATGTCTGCTGTGCCAAAGTAAGAAATCATTCCACCGCTACGCTGTAGCTTCTTCATCATCTCTTCCTTTGT
The DNA here is from genome assembly GCF_015057185.1 of Pseudobutyrivibrio sp. Classification (GTDB taxonomy): domain Bacteria; phylum Bacillota; class Clostridia; order Lachnospirales; family Lachnospiraceae; genus Pseudobutyrivibrio. Next base: position 20,836 of record NZ_SVEV01000027.1, read on the forward strand.
GTACTCACCGCTGTAGCACATGTCTACGAGAGCATAAGTTGGAAGTCCACCTGCACGCTCTGGAGCGAATGTTCCAATTTCGTCATTGAAGAAATCAATAATCTGTCCATTAGAGTGAAGGTTTACTGTAATACCGCCGCCTAAGTGTGCAACGATAATGTTTACCTTGTTGTAGTCAATGCCCTTGTCCTTGCAAAGCTTTAATGCTGCCGCACGAGTATTAAGGTTGTGACCCTTTGCAGGAACTCTAATGCCCTTGATACCAGTGATTTTGTTGACCTCAGTCATCTCATCTACTGTGATTGCGTCGTAAATATAAGCCTTTACACCGATTTGCTGAGCAATTGAATACGCAATACCTGCACCAAGATTACTTGCGTGCTGGTCTACTGGATGAAACTGTAAAGTCTCAACCATTTTTTCATTAACTTCATAGGCTCCAGTCTTTACTGGAGGAAGTGCTCCTCCACGTCCTACAACAGCTCCAAGGCTATCAACCTTGTCACCGTGCTTTGTAAGACATGCGAGAATCAAATCCTTTCTCATATCCAGCTGATCGTAGATTGTAGGATAAGCCTTGAGCTCATCTAAGCTATGTGAAATGCTTTCAATCCACTGCTGCTCCTCGCCCTGATAAATAGCGATTTTTGTAGAAGTAGAACCTGGGTTAATGACTAATATTTTTTCATTTGCCATAGGATTCTCCTTTATTTAACTGCTGCTGCAGATACAACGATTGAGAGGTACTTCTCCTCTGCTGTAGAGCTGCGAGATACCATAACGATTGGGCACTTTGCGCCAACGATAAAGCCAGCCATTTTTGCACCGCAGCTGATTGCATACATCTTACCCATGATGTTTCCTGCATGGATATTTGGTGCAACAAGCACGTCTGGATCACCAGCAATCTTAGACTTAAGTCCCTTGAATTCAGCAAGATCCTTTCTCATAACGCAGTCGTACTGGATAGGTCCTTCTACGATACAGTTTGTAATCTCGCCTCTTTCGTTCATTGCCTGAAGCTCTGCTGCATCAACAGACTCAGGCATCTTTGGATTAACCTTCTCAACACAAGCAAGTACACCAACCTTTGGGCAGTCATAACCCATAGCGCAAAGTGTATCTACTGTGTTCTGGATAATATCCTTCTTCTGCATAAGGTCTGGATATGTAACCATTCCACCGTCAACAGGAAGAATTACCTTGTGATATGTAGGAACCTCGAACATTGTAAAGTGTGACATGAGTCTTCCCTGTCCAAGTCCGTATTCCTTGTTAACAACTTCCTTGAGGATAATCTTTGTATCTACCTTACCCTTCATAAGGAAATCAGCTTTTCCTGAGCTAACAAGCTTTACTGCCTTTTCGCAGGCCTGCTGTAAATCCTCAGCTGGTACGTCGATAATGTTTTCCTCAGGAATCTCTTCCTTAAGGTCTGCTAAAATCTCAGTAATTATCTTTTTATCGCCAACTAAGATTGGCTCGATGATGCCTTCTCTTCTAGCGTTTACAACTGCCTCAAGAGTATGATCATCATTTGCACAAGCTACAGCCATAATCTTCTTTGAAGGTGCGCCTTTAACCTTTGCAATCAATTCATCAAAATTGTGAAATACCATTTGATTTTCCTTTCAAAACTAGTTCTTGCCGTTCTTTACCTTGAACTCGCGTCCAATTTCAAGTCCCTTATCAAATGCTGCCTTGTTAAGAGGTAAAAGCTTTGGCTTGCTACCAAGCTTATGCTCTACTGTGCCCCAAACGATTTCTGGAGCAACAACCTCTGTATATCCAACGTAAACACCAAGCATGATTACGTTAAGAACCTTTGAGTTACCCATCTCAAGAGCAAGCTCTGTTACAGGTGCCTCAATAAGCTCAATATCATCTCTTTCAATCTTGTCTTTTACGATTGAGCTGTTGATGAAAAGTCTTCCGCCTGGCTTTAATGTACCGATGAATTTATTTAAAGATGGACCATTCATAACAATAAGGTCATCCATAACATCTCCAAGTGGTGCGCCAATCATTTCATCTGAAATAACTACGTAGCAGTTAGCTGTACCACCACGCTGCTCTGCGCCGTATGAAGGGAAGAATGTTACATTCTTATCTGTAGAATCACATGTTGCAGAAGCAAGGAACTTTCCAAGGGTCATAACACCCTGTCCACCGAAGCCGGCTACACATATATTTGTTTCCATTATTTCTCCTCCATTCCGCGATCTCTGATAACACCAAGTGGGTATTCCTTAAGCATGTTCTCCTCGAGGAAATCAAGTGCCTTAAGTGAATCAAGTCCCCAGTTTGTTGGGCAGCTTGTTACGATTTCTACAAGAGAGAATCCCTTGCCAGCAAGCTGATACTCGAATGCCTTTCTGATTGCCTTCTTTGTCTTCATAACATTTGCTGGTGTGTTACAGCTTGTTCTCTCAAGATAGTAAGGTGCTGTAAGCTGGTTAAGTGTCTCGCAAACATGCATTGGATAACCATGCTCCTCTGCAATACGTCCCTTTGGTGCTGTTGTTGCCTTCATTCCAAAAAGAGTTGTAGGTGCAAGCTGACCACCTGTCATACCGTAAATACCATTGTTTACGAAGATAACTGTGAAGTTCTCGCCACGGTTTGCAGCTGACATTGTCTCAGCAAGACCGATTGATGCAAGGTCACCATCACCCTGATATGTGAAATAAAGTGTATCTGGATTTGCTCTCTTCATACCTGTTGCAACTGCACAAGCTCTACCATGTGGAGCTGTGATGTTATCGTATGCCATGTAGTCCATCTGAAGACCACAGCATCCGATACCTAAAACTGCAGCTGTCTTATCAATGATGCCCATCTCGTCAATAACTTCACCGATGAGCTTCATGATTGAAGAATGCATACATCCTGGACAAAATCCTGAAACCTTGTCCTCCTGAATTGTTTTTGTTCTTCCGTATAATAATTCTGCCATGTTAAGCCTCCTGTCCTGCTAATTTCATTACAGCCTCAAGCACGGCCTCTCTTGACATTACGTTACCGCCTGAGCATAAGCACTTCTCAACTGGGCAACGACGTCTAACTACTGCCTCTACATCTGTTGCATACTGAGCTGGGATTGACATCTCAACATCAAGAATTGCCTTTACCTTGCTATAGTCAAGCTTCTCAAAAGCTTCTGTTGGGAATGGATTAAGAGTGATTGGACGAATAAGACCAACCTTGATTCCCTGCTTTCTCAAGATATCAACTGAAGACTTAGCGATACGGCCTGAAATACCATAAGCTGTAAGAATGATTTCAGCATCCTCTACCATGTATTCCTCAACCATAACGTCATTTTCTTTCCATGACTCATAAAGTGCTGCAGCCTCTTCGTTACACTTCTGCATAACTGTTGTCTGCCACTGACCTGGCTGGATCCAAGAGCGGTTAGCATAGTCAAGCTTGTGACCTACACATGCCCACTTCTTCTTTTCTTCTCTAATCTTTTGAACCTCTTCCTCAGGCATCATCTCTGGAAGCTCAACTGGCTCCATCATTGTTGCGATAACACCGTCTGCAAGAATGTGAACTGGGTTTCTATCTCTATCAGCAAGCTCGAAAGCCTTAACTGTAAGGTCTACTGCCTCCTGAACTGTTGAAGGTGCAAGTACCATCATCTGGAAACCACCATTACCAGCTGCCTTTGTTGCCTCAAAATAATCCATCTGTGCTGGCTGGATTGAACCTACTCCAGGGCCCCCTCGTGCAAAGTTTGTATACACAATTGGAATACGAGCTGATGCACAATATGAGATACCCTCACTCTTAAGTGCGATTCCTGGTGAAGATGAAGATGTCATTGCTCTGACACCAGCAGAAGCTGCACCGTAAACCATATTGATGGATGCTACTTCTGACTCGCCCTGTACGAAATTTCCACCAACCTCTGGAAGTCTTCTTGAGAAATACTCTGGGACTTCATTTTGAGGTGTGATAGGATAACCTGCAAAAAAACGACAGCCGGCACGAACTGCTGCTTCAGCTACAGCCTCGCTGCCCTTCATAAATGTTCTAGCCATTTATCTAATCCTCCTTATAAATCTCAATTGCCCCATCTGGACAGATACGTCCACAAGTTAGACAACCTACGCAATCTTCTTGTCTTGCAGCTACAACATACTCGTAGCCCTTGGCATTTACTTCAGTTCCGATCTCAAGAACATTCTTGGGACAAAACTTGATACAGTAACCACAGCTTTTGCATCGCTGTGCAACTACATTAATGCTAAATTTTGCCATTATATGACCTCCTTTTACTCTTGTATATCCATAAACTCAATCCCTAAGCCATTCATAGGTCAGGTACAAGTGTATAGGCATAATCTTTTCTACCTTGAAATTCTTTTTAACCGACTCAACCAAGCCCTCGTGAACGCAAACCATCTCAATTTCCTTATGGTCTGAGACGATTTTTTCCATATTGCCTGCTCCCTCAACCATTTCATCAATAGTTGTTGTGATGCCGGCATTTGGATTATCAATAAAGTGAATATCCTCTAGGCTTAAGTGTGAAACTGTAAGAATTTCTGATAAGAATCTATCTATATGGTTAATGTCCTGGCAGAATGGTCTGAAATAATTCAAAACATATAAGACACATAAGGATTCCTTTTTTGCTCGAAGCATGAAGCCTCCGATTGCTCTGGCACCTATGTCATCTCCGCCAACGTCCATAACCACGATACTTTCTGGATCCGCTAACAGCTCGCTTACACCACCCACTACTGTAGGCGCGTCATAAAACTGCTCCTCGTAGTGAATGGCAATATCTGCAAGCTCTTCGCTTTCTAGCAAATCTCTTGATCTAAAAAGCGGTTTTGTCATATCCATGTCAAAGAGATGTACCTTTTTATCAGATTCCTTGGCTAAGTACTTTGCCAGATTTAGTGAAATTTCACTTTTTCCGCAGCCAGCACCGCCAATCAATATGAAATTTGTTTTTCCTGCCTTTAAAGCATCATTTATCAACTTCATTTCAATTACATCTCCTTGTTATCCACAATTAACGCATTGTTATATATCCCTTGTACTGTCTTAAGTTGTCAGATGTACATCTGTCACCTAAGAATACTGATGCGATGTTGTGCTGAGGCTTTAAGAATGGGAACTCATCCTGCTGTGCCCATGAAGGCTTTGTAAGATGTGTCTTTGAAAGATTTACACAAAGGTCATACCACTCCTCTGGTCCTTCAAACCAAACCTCGCAAACTCTATCGAACTGTGCTTCTGGAGCACCATAATTCACAACTACCTTGCTACTTACAACTCTGTTTACTCTTACTGATCCTGTAAGGAATGGAACTACTTCCTCATGGAACCATCTCTCGCCCTCTTCCTTGCCGCACTCCTCTGGATACTTGATAAGGAACTGCCAACGGAAGTTTGGTCCATCCTCAAGTGTTCTTTCCTTACCCTTGAAGTCCTCTTCCCAGTTAAGTGGGACGAATGAGAAAATAAATGGTGGCATATCTCCGCCGCCTGCTGCACGTCCTGCATCACCAGACTCAGCATTGTTATGTACTGTTGAGCTGTTTACATCTGGAATGCATCCCTGCCAACGAAGAACATCCATAGGCATGTACTCGCAGAAAATGTTGTTTGCCATCTCAGGAAGATGCTCATTTACTAACCAGTAATGCTCAGTAAGCTGCATCGCTCTAGCACCAAATCTGTCTCCCTCTGGTGGTGTTGGATAGCACTGATAAAATGCATATTTAGTTACGTATGGGCTGAACTTGCTGATGCTCTCTGGCACGTGATGATAGTAAAGCCAATGCTCAAGCTTTGGTCTGTACTCTTCCTTTGCAAGACCTACATAGATGAGGCTTCGCATGATATTAAACTCGTATGACATAAATTACCCTCCTTTAAATTCATATGAGATACGACTTTGACTATTTTTTAACAAAAAAAGATACAAAGTTAGATTAACCTAACTGACTTTCTTTGTGCAAATTGACCGTGGCTAAATCATAGCATCATCTTTTCTCGATAAAAAATATCAATATCCAATGGATTTAATAACAAATTTGATATAGATAAATTCAAACTTTAATATTGGACGTTTTTACCAAATGGGTCTTACAATCTGATTACGAACGAGCACTGCAATTGTGCTCAGCTATGAAAAAGGAGGTTTTTAAATGAGCGATAAGTTTTACGCTAAGAGTCCCGGCAACGAAGGCTATATAAAGAATATGGAAGTCGTTGGCTATCACGACGCTGATAACCACTATCTCTTCCAGTCTCAGTTATATAAGACACAAGATGGACGTTATTACCTTTACGGTGGATGCTTCTACGGATATGGTGTTGAAATTATAGAGGTTACTGACCCGGCAAATCCACGCCACGTACAGTACATGCCAGTTATGGATCCTGAGGTTTACCCATACATGTCTACACCAAAGGTACAGATTGCCGATGATTTAATGATTGTTTCTAATGGAAACTGTCTTGAATTTTTACATGGTCCTGCACCAGAGAAGTACACTCCAGCTCCAGGTGGAGTTCATATCTTCTCATTAAAGGAAGACCCTGAGCACCCTAAGAAATTGTCTTTCTGGGCAACTGGCGACACTGATAACCCAGGAGCTGGTGTTCACAGATTTACTTACAATGGTGGAAAATACTTACATCTTTCTGCTACTGCTGTTGGTTTCAAGGACTTTATTTACAGAATTGTAGATATTTCTGACCCTACTAACCCACATGAGGTTGGTCGCTGGTGGAATCCAGGTCAGTTCTTTGGAAATCAGACAAAGAAGACAAGAGATAAGGAATGGAACGGTTGGCAGGGCTACAATACTTACCCTGGATTCGTACACTTCCCATATGTTGACGGAGATACAGCTTACCTTAGCTGTGCTGGCGCAGGCTTCAAGATTCTTGATGTTTCTAATCCTGAATGGCCACAGGTTATCGGAGAAGCAAAAATGACTCCACCATTTGCTACTAAATTCGGTGGTGCACTTTGCCACACATTCATGCCAATCCACGGTACAAAATACGCTATTGGTATGCAGGAAGGTGAACGTCAGTGGACTTACAACAAAAATGATTTTGATAAGTTCGGCGTTCAGGCTATGTGCGGTATTGAGATGTTTGATATCTCAGACCCTGAGGATCCAGTACTTATTTCAGTACTTCCTTACCCAGAAGTTCCTGAGAACTTCCCTTACAAGAACTTTAATGATTTAGGATATGGTTACCCTACATCATTTGGTCCTCACAACTTACATGAACCAATGACAGGAAAGCCTTGGCTTGAGGACAGAAGCGATCGTGCTTACGACTGCTACTTCCACGCTGGACTTCGTGTTTACGATATTTCAGACCCATATGTTCCAAAGGAGATAGCATACTTTATTCCTCCAAATCCAGAGAAGCTTTGCTTCGACGTAAAGATGCCTAACAAGCCTCTTGGAACAGCCGAGGATCTTGTCGTTGATGATAGAGGTTACATCTATATGAACGCTATGCATGATGGAGTTTACATCCTTAAGTGTCTCGTATAGTTTGTATATTACAATTATTTCTAATTTCTCTCTTAAAGAAAGCTGCCACGTGACAGCTTTCTTTTTTTTGCTATAATAGGGGCATGACTGATAAACAAATTGAATGTTTCTTAGAAACAGGTAAATATCAAAGCTTTACAAAAGCTGCACAAAACTTATATCTTCCACAGCCTGCTGTCAGCCGATATATTTCTGCCCTAGAACAGGAGCTAGGTGTGTCTCTTTTCATTAGAGAAAATAGCAGAAATATATCCCTTTCAGAGGAGGGAACCATCTATTTCAATTTCTTCCAGCGCTACCATGCTGAGTTTAGAAATATTAAAAAGATGCTTACAAACACCAGCTCAACCCTTAGAATAGGCTACAATATCGGCTGGAATGTATCCTCTTTTTTGCCTGCAATTGTAGATGAATGTAGAAAAGAGAATCCTGATTTGGAGATTTCCTTTGAATGTCTGGGCTTTAGAGACCTGGTTCAGGCCATAGAGGACAAACATTTGGATGCGATTATCACAACAGATGATTATTTAGAGGGACGAGCAGATTTCGTCAAGTATCATTTTACTAGTATTTCTCGTATTATTGCCTACTCTGACCTGCTTCCAAATCATGAGAGCATCACCTCCCCTAAGGATTTTGAGGAGTACACCTTCTACATGATTGACGACCCTAAGGTTGGTGAGCTATGTCAGGATATTGAGCTTATGTTCCGCCCTTATGGCTTCATTCCTAAGTTTTTTGCAGTTCCTAATATTAATTCAGTTTTTGCTTCAGTGGAGAATGGTCTGGGAGTAGCTGTACTAGATTCCTGGTATCAGGGCATTCATCATCCGGGAATGCATATTTTTGATTTGCATGAGGCACTGCCAATTTCCATCGCATGGTCTAGAAATGCTATCTCTTCACCAGTAGATATGCTTTATAAGAAAATAAATGAATTCTTTAAAAATGGGATGTAGGCTAACCTACATCCCATATATTTTATAATCCGCAGTCCTTTGCCAATGCTTCAAATGCTTGCAATGAACGCTTAATCATCTCGTAATCTACGCAATATGCAATTCTTACGTAGCCTGGGCAACCGAAGGTCTTGGTTGAAACCAGGATAATATGATGCTTCTTGGCAAGAGCTACAAACTCTGCCTCATCCTCAAATGGCGACTGAACAAGCAAGTAGAAAGCGCCCTGTGGCTTCACCACATTGAATCCAAGCTCTGTCAGCTTGTCATAGAGCAATCTTCTATTTTTATCGTAGAATTCCAAATCCACATCTACATCAAGACATCTAGACACAACAAGCTGGAAAAGTGATGGTGCATTGATGTAACCAATACATCTGTTGGCTACTGCCATTGCATTAATCATCTCGTCATAGCAATCCATGTTTTTGGAAAGTGCCATGTATCCGATACGCTCGCCAGGAAGTGAAAGTGTCTTACTGAATGAGTAAATGTAAATGCTGTTTTTGATAATTGATGGAATGTATGGAACCACATCATTATCATATACAAGCTCTCTGTATGGCTCGTCTGCAAGCACATAAATCGGATGACCTACTCTCTTTTCAGCCTTCTCTATGATTTCTGCAAGCTTTTTAAGTGTCTCCTCTGGGAAAATTCTACCTGAAGGATTGTTTGGATTATTAACGATAATGCAACGTGTCTTTTCGTTGATAAGCTCATCTAAAGCATCTAGATTCAAATCAAAGTCGTCCATTTTTGCTGGAACAACCACAAGATTACCGCCATAATTTGCTACGTAGCTTCGATATTCTCCAAAATAAGGGGCAAATGCGATTACTTCGTCCTCGTATCCAAGTAAAGCTCTAAAAATACAGTTCATGGCGCCTGCTGCACCAACAGTCATGATAACGTCCTCTGGTCCGTAGCTCATGCCAAACTTTTTATTTAGGCTTGCCGCAACGTTTTGTCTAACCTCATCAAAACCAGCATTTTTCATATATCCATGAATGTATGAATCTGGCTTCTCTGCCAAAATATCCTTGATTGACTGAGTGACCTTTTCAGGAACTGGAGCCGCTGGATTTCCCAAACTAAAGTCGTATACGTTCTCAGCTCCTACTTCCTTTGCAAGCTGCAATCCCTCCTCAAAAAGCTTTCTGATAGTAGAGCTACCTGCTACGAGAGTTTCCATGTTTTTTGAAATAACCATTTTGCCTATTCTCTCCTTCACCTTAAATTATCAATCTCTTGCTTGAGATTATAATTACTCAATTCTGATGCCACAAACATGGAAACTGTCTCGAAAACATTTTCTATGTCAAAATCAGCCTCATAATTGTAATTATCTGCCACCATATAGCCAATTATCCTATCATGGTCTCTAAGAGTCGCCACCATGTAATTGGTGATAATGCCCTCCAATATCTTTTCAAAAATCTCAGGAGCATGTTCATTAACGGATTTTATGTCATTGATGATGGAAATATTATCCTCATCCAATTGTCGCTGCCACATTCCGAAGAAATCAAATTTCTTGAATATCTTAACCGTAGGCAGACCTATCCCTGTATTCTTGTGGGACCAGGAATAAAACTGTCCTACACTGCCATCCTCTTTTCTTTCAACAACAAAAACTCTGGCTGCGCTTAGCTCGTTGCCAAGCTGCTCCAAAACCAAATTGATTCCTGTCTTGAAATCGTTGGAATTCATGCTTTTAGCGCATTCGATAATAATTCTGTTGCTGTTGTTTTGAATGGTTCTATTTTCTTCTTCTCTTTTTTCTGCAGTGACATCATGAATAATAAAAGCGCAGAATCCTTTTTTATAAACTGGTACTGCCCAAAACTCAAACCATTTATTGTATTTGGTATTGTAGGTGCGGTTAATTACAGACTGACGCATGATTGCCGCCTGATAACTAAGCCTAATCCAGTCCTCGTCCCTATTAGAGACGGTCTCATAAAAGGTGGAGCCTACAAGCTCCGGCGCTGATTTGCCTACTAAAGATGCATATTTTTCATTTACAAAAAGAAACTGCATATCTTTTACTGTACCAAATGGATCTGTTACAACTTGAAAAATACAACAAGCATCCGGCAAATCCTTAAGCATTCCCAATATTTCCCCATCAGAAAAGTCAATATTAGCTAATTTTTTGTTCAACTCAACCTCCCCGAGTGACATTATTCTATGATCATAGCCCTTAAAAATCCAGCCAAACCATAGTCTCTTTTGCCACTTCCCATACCTATTTTTTTAACCAGAAATTCATCCGGTAGCTTGTCACTAGTACGAAGGGCTGCCACAGCTGCAGCACCTGTAGGAGTAACCAGTTCTCCCCTTACGTTCAAAATTTCTAGTTTGATTGCATTGTCAGCTACAATATTCGCTACTGCTGGAACTGGAATAGGTAAAATTCCGTGCTGGCATCTGACGGTGCCCTGTCCATCATATAGCTTTGGAACAATAACCTCTGTAATATCCAAATCATCGATACAAACGGCTATTGCAATTACATCTACGATGGAATCAATGGCTCCAACCTCGTGGAAATGAACCTGTTCCACTGGCACTCCATGAGCCTTTGACTCAGCCTTGGCAACCTGATCAAAAATAGCCTTTGCTATTTCTCTTGCCCTATCTGTCATCTTGGCAGCATCGATAATCTCATTAACTTCTTTTATTCCTCTATGAATATGGTCATGAGAATGATGGTGCTCATGGCTATGCTGATTATGGTGCTCATGTTCATGGGTGTGCTCGTGGTCATGGTGATGCTCATGACTATGGTCCTCTTGCAAATGACCATACAGGTAATCCATATCATGGTCGTGATTTTCATGGTCAGCATCTAAAACCACATCAAAATCCATACACTCAAGGCCTGAACGCTTTTGCTTCGTATATACGATATCAAAGCCCTCTGCCTGAACAGTATCAAGCACATTGGACAATGTGTCCTGGCTGGCTCCCAAATCAAGAAGCGCGCCAACTAGCATGTCACCGCTAATGCCTGAATTGCATTCTAGATATAATGTTTGTCCCATTTTTTCTCCTAAAAGGATGCTTTCATTATAGCACCAGTTTACCGCTTTAATCAACTAAAGTATTGTATATTTTCGTATATTTTTCGGGTGAGAATCAATCCCCCTCAATTACTGCTAAAATCAAGATTCCGGCGATAACCATGAATATAAATAAATACTGTAATTTTGTAAGCTTTTCCTTAAGGAAAATTCTTGAAAGAATAAGGGATACTACACATACTGCAGAAATAATTGGTGCTGCAATTGCGCCGTTACCACTCATTGCAAATACATAAGTAAACTGACCTGCTGTCTCACAAATAGCTGCAATGATTTTATCTTTCTGCTTTGGAAGCTCATACTTTACACCCTTTATCTTCATGAAAATAATAAGAAGAATTGCCACTATAAAAAATGTAATCTCATATGATGTATTTGCAACCTCTTCGATTGTCTCCTCTGAAACATTGATAAGTGGGCTAGTTTCCATCTCAAGGAAATAGATATCTAAGAAGCTTCCGATAGCATCGATAGTTGCATAGCAAAATGGCATTGCGAATGCTACTATAGCCATCTTCTTACCAAGCTTTTTCTTTCTGTCTGTAGTTCCTGTATTATCAAGGATTCCTACACCAAGGATACCAATAACAATAAGTACGATTGCTACCCCAGAACCAAGGGCAATAGACTCACCGAGGATTACTACTGCAAGTACTGTACAGATAGCACCTGAAGTATTCTCGATAGGATCTGAAATTGACTCTTCTATGAAGCGCATTCCGAAGAAGGAAAATGCCATTGAAAGAATGTAGCAAAGTGAAACAGGTAAATAGTTAATCAGGTTCATTGGGTCATATCCAATGTCCTTTGTCAGCAGCGAAAATGCTGCATGAATACCCATTACAATACCTACTGTTACAGTGATTTTAAGGTGAGCATACTTCTCATCAGGAAGTGCTCCCTTCTTATAGAATAATTCTGCAAGACCCCAGATTAGAGTTGTTGCAAGTGCGAAAAATAACCACATAAATTAAATCTCTCTTTCTTTTTGATGATTAAAATATATCCTAAATTTATATTGCGCACAATATAGTAAAAGAAAAAGACTGTAAACACAGCCTTTTTCAATCAGTTCTCTATATCTATATTTATACTCACATCAATATCTGCCTTACTGAGCTTGTCTTTGTTAATCTTTCTTTGAGCGTCATGTAAAATCTCTCGCACTTTTTCAAGGTCCTCATAGGCTTCTTCAGGTGTATAAGGTTTGCTCTCATCTTCAAAATTAAAATCCATAAACTGCTCCCAAGCTCTCCCTATGGAAAGTAGTCTATCAGATTAATTTGAAGAAATGATGTCTTATTCGAACTGAGCAGCAACCTTTTTCAGATTCTCTCTGATAGGCAGATGCTGAGGGCAAATCTTCTCGCACTTGCCGCACTCAATACAGTCGCTTGCCTTTCCAAAGTTTTCTGTAAGTCTATTATAATACTCACCCTGTGGAGTAAATCCTTTACCTTCATACTCCTGCTTTTCTGCATTATAAAGTGAGAAATACTTAGGAATTGCAATATTCTTTGGACAACCATCTACACAGTAAGCACAAGCAGTACATGGAATAGCCACTGCTCCATTAATAATATCTGCAGCTTTGTGAACAAGCTCAAGCTCCCTCTCATTAAGAGGCTTGAAGTCCTTCATATAGCCTGTGTTGTCCCTCATCATGTCCATATTTCCCATGCCTGAAAGAACCATTTTTACATTTGGCTGGCTAGCTGCAAATCTAATAGCCCATGATGGAATAGAAGCACTTGAATTGTAATCCTTGAACACCTTCTCAACACCCTCTGGAACATTTGCAAGAGTGCCACCCTTAACAGGCTCCATTACGATAACTGGCTTGTTGTGCTTTACACAAACCTCGTAGCAACGTCTAGATTGAATAGCCTCACTTTCCCAATCAAGATAGTTAAGCTGCAGCTGAACGAACTCTACCTCAGGATGCTCATTCAAAATCCTATCAAGCAAATCTGCTCCGTCGTGGTATGAAAAGCCCATGTGCTTAACAAGGCCAGCTTCCTTCTTCTTAGCCAGCCACTCAAAGGAGCCCATCTTTTGATATTTCTTATAATGATCCTCTCCAACATCGTGGATCAAATAATAATCAAAATAGCCTGCGCCAGTTTTCTCAAGCTGAGTATTGAAAATCTTGTCCATTTCCTCAGGCTTATTAAAGAATCCGCAGTGAAGCTTTGTAGCTAAAGTAAAGCTATCTCTAGGATGTCTGTCAACAAGAGCTGGCTTAACCGCATCCTCGCTCTTAAAACCGCAGTACATCCAAGCTGTATCAAAATAAGTAAATCCCTGCTCAATGAAATAATCTACCATCTGCTTTAAAGTCTCGATATCGATAGAATCCTCTCTTGTAGGGTCCAAACGTGGAAGTCTCATCAAGCCAAATCCCAGTTTTTTAGTGTCATCGTTAAAAACCTTTTCCATTACGCCAGTCTCCTTTTCTTTAAAAACCCATAACCGTTAAAACCATTATACTTAAGCCACTATACAGACTTCAATAATTTCTTTAATAGTAACTTCATTACATCTCCAAAGATAATTCACAATATTATTTTATAATCATTAATAGTCTTAATGTAGAATTATTCCTCTTATGAGGATTTTAGGAGCATATATGTGGGATTTTAGCTATATTGTACCTAGCTTTTTAATATTAGCTGTCTTTGTGGGATTTTACCTATCTCTCCCGCGTCTTCCTTTGCGCAAAAATCGCATTTTCATATGGCTTATAGGTAACGCATGCTTCGTTATGGCATTTGATATTCTTTCTACATGGGCTGATATCAACCACGAGCTTTTCCCTAATTATCTACTTTATTTCTTAAATAGTGCTTATTTTATTGGATTTTTTGCAAAAGGATTCTCTTTCTTCCTGTTCACAGCAAATGTTTTAGGCTCAGGCGTTGCCAAAAGCAAAGCATGGCTTTTCATTTTGGAGCTTCCTGTTAACCTTGGAATTCTCATTGTTTTATCCACACCGTGGACTCATTTATACTATTTTATCAACGACAATGGGTACAACAACGGTCCTTGCTATAGTCTTTTGTATGTCATTTTTATCTTTTATCTTGTTTTGTCCTTTGTTTCTTTGTACATGTATCGTTCAAGGTTAGTACTTAGACGAGAAAAGTACGTAATACTTTGGTATAACGTCATTTTAACTTTAGGAATTACACTCAGATATACCTTCCCACGCTTTCTACTTATGGACATCTTCTGTTTGATGGCGCTGATTGTTATATACCTTTCCTTTGAAAACCCTGATAACTATTTAGAGGAGCGAACATTCATATTTAACCGAAACGGTCTACGTGATTACCTTAGAGAAATCAATGGTATTAAACCTGTTTGTGCTTTAGTTTTCTCTATCAAAAATTACATGGATTCTTTTGAGCTATATGGAACCAGGCAAATCAATCAAGGAATCTATTTAATTGAAAACTATTTGCAGAAGGAATTCCCTAAGAACCTGATTTTCTATTACAGAAATGGTCGTTTTATTATTTTCAGCCAGGATAATTCCCAGTGGCATGATATTTTCACCAAACTCCAAGCTAGATTTAGAAAGCCTTGGACCTCAATCGACACTGAACTTTATCTGGATATAGGTGCATGCATCATCGATTTGGATGATACCTTTCATCCTACAGATATATTATTGAAACTGTTTATCGAAGCCTTCCTTGAGTCTGATAAACAGGCTGATAACGAGATTTCCATTTTCTCAAAGGAAATGGTAGATAAATTAGTTCGTGAAAATGAGGTTAAGCATTCCTTGGATTTAGCCATTTCAAACGACCTAGTGGAGGTATTTCTGCAGCCGATTGTGGATAGCAAAACCCGCAAGATTGTTGGAGCTGAGGCTCTTTCTCGCATCAGAGATTCCCAGGGAAATCTGATTTCCCCTGCACTATTTATTCCAATTGCCGAGAAAAGTGGTAAGATTAACCAGTTAGGAAAACAGGTTTTCAAGAAATGTTGTCATTTTATAAAGGATAATGATTTTGATAAGCTCAATTTACAGTTCATCAATGTTAATCTTTCTCCTGTTCAGTTTATGAGGAGTGATTTAGATGACTCCCTTTACACATATACTTCTGAAATTGGAGCCAAGCCTGACTTCATACATTTAGAAATCACCGAAGAGCATATGGCTGATGAGCAATTGATGGAAAAACAGATTGCATCCCTTTCAAATAAGGGCTTCAAATTTGTTTTAGACGACTACGGCAAGGGCTATTCCAACATCGCCCGCCTAAGGAAAACGCCGTTTATCAATGTAAAGCTTGATATGAGCATAGTATGGGATTACTGCAACAAACCTGATGATATCCTTCCATCCGAGATTCAGGGGCTTATTAATTCAGGCTTTGAAATTACTGCTGAGGGTATCGAAAACGAACAGATGGCTAACATGATGAGGGATATTGGTTGTACCTACCTACAGGGCTTTTATTTTTCAAAGCCAATCCCTATGGATGAATTTCTTGAAAAGTATTCTTCTTGATATAGTTAATGGAGGTATAAAATATGAAAATTGCAATGGCAAATGATCATGCCGGAACACAGATGAAAAACGAGATTAAGGCATACTTAGAAAGCAATGGCTATGAAGTCGTAGATTTTGGAACCTATGATGAAGAAAGCTGCGATTTGTCTGATTTTGTTTACCCTGCTGCACTTGCAGTAGCAAAGGGTGAATGTGACAGAGGTATCTTCTGTGACGGCGTTGGTTACGGCAGCGCTCTAATCGCAAACAAAATCAATGGTTGCTACGCAGCTGTTTGCCAGGACCCACTTTGCGCTACACTTGCAAGGCAGCATACAGATTCAAACATCCTTTGCCTTGGCGCCAAAATAATCGGCGGACTTATGTCTATGGAGATTGTAAAAACATGGCTTAACACTGACCCTCTTATGGAGGAAAAATATCGCCGGCGCGTTCAAAAGGTTTGCGATATCAACGACAAGCATTGCGTGCCTGTTAAATAATTACATCACTAAGTGAATTAATAGCTTCGTGAATCTCATTTTCTGGTATTTTACTGCAGGATAATAAAAGCAACAGCTCATTATCCTTTTCATCGAGAATTGTGGTTTTTACCTGTGAGTTTTCATGGAGCTTTTTTTTGTCATAATTCTTAAAGCGTAGACCAAATTCCATACCACTGTCGCCAATCATAATCTCAGCCTTTGAGCTAAATGCTTTTTCTATCTCCTGTTCCATAAGGCTGCGCTTGTCCTGATAGAATCTCTTCATCTTTTTAATATGACGGTTCAAATGGCCATCTCTTAAAAATTGGGTCAAGGCTATCTGCTCTGCCTTTGAGGCTGTTTGATTATACAAATCCTTTATTTTTAGATAATCCTCTTTGATTCCCTTAGGCAGCACAAGATAGCTTATGCGCACACTAGGCAAAAGCACTCTAGAAAATGAGCCTAAAAATGCAGTATTTTCACCACCATTTAAAGCATAAAGACTTGGTGTTGGCTTTTGTGAAAAAACGAATTCATTCTGATAATCGTCCTCTATTAACAGATGATTATTAACCTTGGCATGCTCCACTAGCTCCCTACGGCGCTTCATGGGCATCACATCCCCCCACAATGTCATGTACTGGGGCGTAACATAAATAACATGACTTTCCTTATTACGGTAGCTTACCTGAAAGCCTGCATTTTTAAAGGTTGTTGCACCATCTGCAAAGTCCTTAGTTGGAAATGAAATTGTTTTCTCTCCCGGAATAAGGGCCACCAATATTTGAAGCAGATTCTGGAAGCCTGCACCTATTACCACTTCATCAGCTGAGCAGATAATATTTCTAGTTTTTCGAATATGCTTACAAATCTCTTCTCTTAGGTCCTTTTCCCCTTGATTATCCCCGTAGGAAAGCAATCTATCCTCCTGACGAAGGGCAGATTTCATATAGCGTCTCCAAAGCTGAAGGCAGGAAACCTCCTTATCCTCTCCTATTGTAGACAAATCGTATTTATATATTTTTTCTGTCTGTTTTTTAATTTCTTTTTCTTCAGGCTTAATAATCGCCACACTATCTACAGTATCAGATATGAAATAGCCTACTTTTTCCACCGAATAGATATATCCATCTGCAGAAAGCTGCAAATATGCTGTCTCTACCGATGTTCTGCTAACCCCAAGAAGCTTCTCTGTCTCCCTCAAGGATGGCATTTTATCTCCTGATTTCAACGACTTTTTTTGAATCTGATTTACAAAATAATCATATACTTTCTCATATACCTTCATATCTGTCCCCTAAAAATTATCTGTTTTTGAATATTTTTATATTGTCAGGTTGGTGATATTATAGCTCCAACATAAATTAAAGGAAAGCGCTTTTTGACCAACACTTAAAATTAGGAGGTTTTTGTTATGAGCGATACAACTATAAATGTAAGACATCTAGAAACAGACAAAACTAAAAAGGTTATTCTTTCGGCTTTATTTTCGGCAATTACCTGCGTTGGCACAATGATTATCAAAGTTCCAACCCCTACAATGGGATACATTCACCCAGGAGACGGCTTTGTGTTATTATCCGGATTAATATTAGGCCCTCTATGGGGAAGCTTGGCCGCTGGAGTTGGTTCTGCACTTTCAGATTTAATAGGTGGATATTTCGTTTACGTTCCTGCCACATTGTTAATAAAGGCCCTCACAGCCATTACCGCCTACTTCGTTTTCACAGGGTTGAAAAAGTTAATTAAAACTGAAAACCCTATTCCACAATTAATTATCGCATCTATCCTAGGCGAGCTTGTGATGGTTTTAGGCTATTTCCTTTTTGAAATATTTATGCTGGCAGTTGCCAACCACTCTAGCCTTTCAGCCGGAGTTATTGCTTCCCTAGCTGGCATCGTTCCAAATCTTATACAAGGTGTGTTTGGAGTCATTATTGCAACAGTCCTTCATCCTTTGCTTAAACGACTCTCAGCATAAAAAAATGCATCAGTTATCGCCTAGCGATACTGATGCATTTTTATTTATATCTTAGTAATTCTCTTCTCTGACCTCGAAGTAAGCCTTTGGATGCTTGCAAACAGGGCAAACCTCAGGAGCCTCTGTACCCACAACTATATGTCCACAGTTACGGCATTCCCACATTGTTACGCCACTCTTCTTGAATACTTCCATAGCCTCAACATTCTGAAGAAGCTTGCGATAGCGCTCCTCATGAGCCTTCTCGATAGCAGCAACACCTCTGAACTGCTCTGCAAGATCATGGAATCCTTC
Organism: Pseudobutyrivibrio sp.; assembly: GCF_015057185.1. GTDB lineage: Bacteria > Bacillota > Clostridia > Lachnospirales > Lachnospiraceae > Pseudobutyrivibrio. The sequence continues at coordinate 39,695 of NZ_SVEV01000027.1, forward strand.
CTCGTCTGCTTCCTTAGCCATGCGGTCATACATATCTGTCCACTCAGCATTCTCACCTTCTGCTGCATGAAGAAGATTCTCCTCGGTTGTACCAACACCACCAAGGGCCTTGAACCAAAGCTTTGCATGCTCCTTCTCATTATCTGCAGTCTTTAAAAACAACGCTGCAATCTGCTCATATCCTGCCTTCTTTGCCACCGAAGCAAAATATGTATACTTGTTACGAGCCATTGATTCCCCTGCAAAAGCCTCCAAAAGGTTCTTCTCTGTCTTAGTGCCTGCGTACTTATTCTCTGCCATATTACACCCTCCTTTTACATTAACATGTGCACCTTCATTTTACCAAATCTATACCCACCGAGAATATATTAAATTTACCATAATTTAATTGCGGCAAATTAGCTATAGGTACCAATTGCCCCCAGCTTGCCACCTCATTTTCCATGGGCCCCCGTAGGCCTGCCCACCCAGCCACCTTAGGAAACACAATTTCGCGAATATCGTAGTTTTCCAATATGCAAAAGGGAGCATCCGCATGTGTCTTTCTATGGATGAACTGTTTTGAAAAATGTATTTTTATTGGGCGGACATATTGATAATTCTCAATTTGTACAACTCAGGTCTCAAGGGGGAATTGGGCTCATATATCGTTCACCAAGAAAAATTAAAAAGCAGGATTATCATATATTGGCACCGTGCTTTATACGACATCGTGTCGCGTGTCGCACTTGCGCCGCCGTCCTAGCGGCGCATGCCAATATATTGATAATCCTGCTTTTATTTTTCTAGGTTCACTTAAAAATCGCCCAATTCCCCCTGAGCCTGAGTTGTACTATTTTTTTATTTTGTGTCCGCCCATAAAATACTTTTTGCAAAACTGTGCAGACATGAGAAAGACACATGCTAATAAAGATGCGAGTCTTTGCATATTTGGAAAACAAGATATTCTTGCGATGTGTTTCCTAAGGTGGATGGGTGGGCAGGCCTGCGGGGGCCATTAGGGTTTATAGTGGCAAGCTGGGGCCAATTGGGCCTTAGATGCCTTTGGTGCAAATTAGCCATGCAATTACGAGTTGGATGATTAGGATGGCTGGCATGCCAAGGACAAAGTACCAGTGCTTGGTTTTGTGGCGAAATAGGTATATTCCGGCTAGGGTGCCAGCGCTGCCACCGAGGATGCTGGTGAGAAATAAGGTTTTCTCAGGGATGCGCCACTGGTGCTGGATGGCACGCTTTTTGTCGATACCCATGATGGCAAGTCCGAAGGCGTTGATCATAATCAAATAGCTGGTGATAAGTTCTTGGTTCATTGTTGGTCTCCTTTTATCTAAAGATGTACCCAAATATTGGGGATAGTATAATCATAAACACTGAGTAGGTGAAGGAATTGATGGACATCAGTGTTGCTCGCTGCCCCGATGGAATCATATCATTTAGGACTACGTCGGAGCGAATTTCTATGAAGCTGTCGGAAAAGGATGCCAGGCAGCCTCCTAAGATCATTATGTATGGATGTCCGGTAAACACTGACAGAAATGCCAGCATAACTCCTATTACTGATACGAGTCCTATGGTCCTATATCTGCACCTGTCGAAAAATGTGACAGTCTTAGAGCCTATCGCTCCAAAGATTCCAATTGTAAATAGGGCAGGTCCTAGTAATACTGGGCGTAATCCTACCTCAGGCAGTTTTGCCTGTAAGAAAAATCCAATAAGTACTGCTACTGCCCCGATAAGTGCATTGAACACAATAAGTAGTCTCGCCTTACGGTTTTCCTTGATAAACTTTGCACTGCCGTAAACTACATCCTTGAATCGAGATTTTATCGTCATTGTCTCGTGCCCCTTGGCGTGTACCTCAGTAAGTGAAAGGGCAAATATAAGTGCAATGCTTCCCATTATGATGTCTATGAGGTAGGCTCGCTTATAGCCAAGCATCAAGGCAACGCCTGCCATTAATGTAGCGCTGGAGCTGAATATCTCGTAGATAATCATATCTGTAGAAATAAACTTTTCGTAATCCTTTTGAGTACCAGCCAAAACCATGCTGTCGTAGGCAAGTGCCTCGCGAGTGCCTGATGCCAGATTGTAGCTAAGAGCACTGACTCCCATTGCTATTGAGATAGTAAAAAATGAGTCTGTAAAAATCATAATTAGCGCTGATAGCATGGACATTATCTGAGCCATTACCATAGATTTCTTTCGTCCAAATACATCGGCTAAGGCTCCCGATGGTACCTCGCAAATCATGCTTACAACATGGAATATACTTTCAAATATTCCTATTTCAAATGTGGAAAAACCTCTGGCTGCGAGTAGGGCTACCCAAGAGCCCCCTGCAATCATCAATGCTCCAAAGGTATCTATACAGTATAGCTTTCTAAGCTGTGTCTTTATATTAAATTTTTGCATAAAAAAATCTCCTTATCTATTTTAGTAGAATTAGGAGATAGTGCTTTTGCTTTATGTGAAGCTTTGTTTATCCCTTAAAAAAGGGCACACTATCCCTGTCATTCGCAAAAATAGAACCTTTTGTTAAATGAATATTAACTGTTTTCCAAGTCATAATACGCCCTCCTTTCTTAGTCAAAATTACTTTTAATAGACTAACATATAAAAACTGTCCTGTAAATAAAAACATCAAATTAGAGATTTTGTCTATCTGCTAATAATAATGCCAACACATGTATAGCCTGTGGGAATTCACCTGATTTTATCATTTCATCTATTTGCTCTCTTGAATATAAATGAACATTTAAATACTCAGTGTCATCGAGGCTTTGGCCGCTAACCTTTTTGCAATTCTTTGCCTCGTAAATATATGCATAATTGTCGGCAATCGTAGCATTCGAAGGTACATGAAGAAGGAATTTCCAATCATCACTTTCGTAGCCAGTTTCTTCCATCAGCTCACGCTTTGCAGCCGCTAAAGCATCCTCTGAATTTTTGCCGTCCTGATTTGCTCCGTATTCCTTGCCATCAGTTCTTTCTATGCCGCCGGCGCAAAACTCAGTGGTAACCTTCTTTATTCCCTGGCGGAACTGGCGTACACAGATATAATTTCCATCCTCGTCTGTTGCCACGATAACCACGTAATCCCTACGGCTGTAGCTATAGTAAGGCTCAAATGTCCTGCCATCTGGGAATCTGTAAGTACTCTTTCTAAAATCTATCCATTCGTTATTTACGATATGCTCGCAGGAAATCTCTTCCCACTCTAAATTTTCATTTTCGCTCATTGCTAATTCCTTTATACTTCGTAATCCAGGCAAACTCTTGATGCAGTAAATGGACGAACCTTGCCATCTGCTACAGCAACGTGAGCTGGGTGAACTGCATAGCCTTTGAGCGCTTCCTCAGATTCAAAGGAAGAATCAAGCATAAGATCAGCATTTGAGCTTGCAAGACCATCGATATTTACCTGTATTTCCAGAAGTCCTGGAATCTGGCCCTTTAAGCCTTCAAGTCCTGCCTTGATTTCCTCTTTAATTTTCTGCTTTTCTGCTGCAGAATACTCCTCTTTTAATGTCCATAAAATAACGTGCTTAACCATAATCTCCTCCTTGATGTATTGTTTTCAACTATAATTACTAGCTATTTTACTAGATTTTAAACCATAGAAAAAGATAATTAGCTCAATCAACCTTTTACTTTTAATATTCTACATTCTGCCTTTTTTTGTCTGTACAAATATTTATTTCAAATGAAGTAGCGAATTCATCGGACTCATCATTACTGATTACCATATTGTCAATGTAATCATAGCCCTCAGTTTCATAGCTAGTTTCCTCATATTTTCCACAGTAAAAGGCTATCGACTGGTCTTTATTTACCATGCTATGAGGAACATAAATCCACACATCCTTTGCATTGGATTGGATTTTATATGCATTTATAAATGATTGGTATGACAGTAAATCCTCATCATCAACAGATTTTTCCGCTTTTGTTACATAGACAGGCTCATCAACTAAAGTACATACCACAATATCCTCGTCGTATTTAGTATAAACGTCCTTAACAATAGTCTCTCCATCACTTGGGTTATACCATTCATATTGAGTTATGTATGGTAAAATCGAATCCATATCTGGACCACCAGATGATGTCCAAATGCCTGAATTAAACAAAAGAGGCATTTTATCCTTGTCCCTATAATTAAGTACTGAAATCTCACTACAATTAGATTCCGCGCCAAATTCTGCTACAGGAAACTCACTAACATCCTTATCACAAAGCTTTATAGCAACATAGTAATCTTCCACATAATCTTTAAAATTATCCCCAGTTAGCAGCTCAGAGAAATAATAATCATCCTGCTCTAATTCATAGAATTCTGCTTCCTCCACCATTGGGTAATGCTCTACAACATAATCATTCAGATATACTAGAATTTCATCCTTCTGATAATTGTCCGCACCTTCTAAGGATTCCTCTTCGCCCGTTATTTCCACTTCAAACTCTTTGTCATCATACTCCATGGTCACCAGTACCGTTCCATTTGGCATAGGAGAAAAGTCAGGAACAATCCCTGGTTCGTTATAGGTATTTTTTGTTTCAATAACCTTAGGGGTAAAACCATATTTGTTTTCCACATATTTTATCGCATTACTTTCGCCAATTTCTTCATATTTATCCATGAGTTCTTGCTCTTCTTTGGTGTATCCACAACCAATAAATACAATTGAACTCATTACTAGTAGAGCAAAAATACCTTTTTTCATACTTATCATTTCTCCTGTTAAAAGCTGATTTTATGTATAATATAACCTTTCTCGGCTTTTTATAAGTAGCATATTACTACTCAAAATTATTTATGTCAAGTATGCCCTACCTATGCAAATTATATTAATTTCTTTGAATTTTTAGCTCCTTTATTATGATATATTTTTACGACACACTTCTTTTATTGTGCTAAAATCATTTCTGTTCGTTACTCGGACAATACTTGATTTAGGAGAATAATAAAATGGCTAGAAGAAGAAAACGCAAAAACAGAACTATTAGTATTACACTCATTGTCATTGCAATTGGCTTGATTGCTGGAGTTGTAAGCTATGGAATCTACAATAAAATGAATGAAAATGTGGCTTCAAATACAGATTCTAAAACCGAATCCACTGCCTCAAGGGCGGAGGAACAAAGCTCTTCCGAGGACATTTCAGTAGATGATTCTAATGCTACTGAGGACGATGGAGACACTATCGATTTTAAATTTTTATCTGGATACAATTACGAATTTTCCAGCGGTGTAGGTGGATGGTCTGATGATTTTAAGATTGAAAAGGATGGCTATTTCCATGGTTGCTACCATGATTCTGATATGGGAGATACAGGGGATGATTATCCAGGCGGCACATACTATATCTGCGAATACGAAGGACATTTCGCTGATATCAAGAAGGTGGATGAGTATACCTACACCATGAAATTGACTGATTTGACTGTAACCACTGAACCAGATGAGTATATTGAAGATGGTATTAAATATATTCCAATTGCTCCTTATGCTTTAGATGATGCTGATGAAATTCAGATTTATCTTCCTGGCAAGCCTGTTGATGATTTTTCCGATGATCTAAAAATGTGGTTATCCATTGATTATCAGGACCAGCAGGATACCCTTGAGCATCTTGCTCTTGTAAACGTAACAGACGATTTGGGCATTTGCTCATATGAGCGCATGTCTGATAAGGAAGAAGCACAGTCACTTTACGATGGGGCAAAACAAAGCTATGATGCTTATAGTGAGGAGCTTGTAAATGCAGTAACAACTGCCGAAATGACAGAAATAACCTCCGCACAGGCAAATGCTGTTGACGGAGTTCTTAATAGTCTCTGGATTCTTGTAAAATACAACACTGATGATGCTACTTATGAAAAGGTTCTTGCCGAGCAGCGCCAGTGGATTGCTGACAAGGAAGAGACTCTTGATCAATTTAGTCCTGAGGTTAATGGCTCAATGTGGGCCGTTGACTATAACGAAGAATGGGCTAGACTGACCCTGGACAGGTGCGAAGAATTGCTTAATTATATACAATAAAAACAACCACTATCTCTATGTCAGGGATAGTGGTTTTCTTTTACCGTTCTTTATATTTATTATACAAAGCATTTCTATCAATGCCGTTTTCCTTATAGTACTCCTCTTTATTCTTGTACATTATCTCGTCTGATATTTTCTGAAGCTCAGCAATTGAAGCATCTGGGTAATCAATTCTAGAGGCAACACCGATTGACAATGCCAGCCTGTTATTATTCTCTCCACGCCATCTTTTGGCATTCTCTATAATTGCACTTTCAACCAATCTAAAATTTCTTGCAAAAATAATGGCTACAAACTCATCTCCGCCTGTTCTGTATAGTTTGCCGAATCGCTCCATAGCTTTTAGGATACACTGTACTGCCCCTTTAATCAGCTCATCTCCTGCTCGATGTCCCCATGTATCATTAGTGATTTTAAGACCGTTTAAATCACATGACATCACACAGATATTGGCAGGTATTGGATGTCTGTTAAACTCTGCAATGTCTATATCTAAACATCTTCTGTTACCCAATTTTGTCAGCTCATCTGTTAATGCCATCTTGAGGAGCTCATTTTCCTTTTGCTTGTCATCATCAATGTTTTGTGCTGTAAATATTATTTTTGTAGGCAATCCATTTTCATCTGAGTCTACCACAAGATACTGCAATCTATACCATTCATTTTCTGTATTAGTAAACTCTGCGAAGGTAGTTTTATTTTTAATAAGTCGCTCTTGTATTGTCTGCAAATCTGTAAACCAAAGGAATCTATTTTTGCTTTCCTCTGGCACGAACTCAAGCATTGACTGAACCATGTGAGAATGAGTGCTTTTTGAAAAATCTAGGTCGTACTCTTCCACTTCATTTTCATGGAATGACTGCTCTTTCATGATTTGAAAATCGAGGTAATTAACCTTGTCATACAAGTCGTTCATTGACTCAAGCAGCAATACCTGCTTTTCCATCTGGCGCTCAGCCGCAGAAACCGTCTGCTTTTCCTCTATCAATGATCTGTAATAAAACGAAATCAGTCGCCCTATCTCATACCCAACCACTGCCATTATAAAGGTCTCTATTGTACGAGCTGCAGCTTCGTATTTGAAATAATCAAAAGCAGACTCATCTACATTCATTGCACTCATGTATGGAGCTGCTAGCCATATTGAAAGCAAAACCATGGCATAATTAAATAGACACGAGATAATATAAAACTTGGAACTCAGTAGAAGCATGCTAAGTAAAGGCATCAAAAACCAAGTTACACGGACATTGATTTTCTCATAGCTCATGTACACAAGCAGTATATTCATTACAAAAATTGCTAAAAAAGACGTATAGGCTTTATATGGCCATTTTTTATAAATATTCAGGCAGACAAAATACAGTAAAAGCATGCCAACAGAAATAATAATGCATGTCTCATAAGATGTATGCGTAAAAATGCCTGCATAAATCCCAAGTCCAATCGCTGGACCTGTAAGTATGCAGGTTAAAACAATATATAAAAATGTTGTATTTATATATTTTCTATTTTGCAGCAAAAACTCGTCGTAGCTGCTTGGCATTTGATTAAGGCTAGTCATGGCAAATCCTCATACAAACATTTGTAGTCAGAGTTATTATACCATCTCCTCTTTACCATTCTGTGAAAAGGATTTGACCATTTACAGACTAAATCATGAATTTATCAGCTTAATCTATATTTCTACAATTGATTCAAGTAAATTATCATCGCTGTCATAAACAAGCTTTACAGAGAAGAATTCTTGTCTTTCGTTTAAAAGTCTAAGGAAAACTCTGTCTCCTTCCCAAAGATTGAGAGCTTCAACTTTATCTATATCCACCCAAACAAGCTCACCCTCGTTACATTCATCTGCCAGTTCACCGACAAAGTCGTCGCTTGTATAAAGGAATGCATGCTCAGTTTCATCCCCCATCACAAACGTAATGTAGCCTCTACATTTCAAGGAGTTAAGGCTCAGCCCTGTCTCTTCTTGAACCTCTCTTTTTATACAATCAACAGGGGATTCCCCCTCTTCCACATGCCCACCAACACCTATGTATTTTCCGGCATTTATGTCATGCTCTTTCTTGGTGCGGTGAAGCATTAAATATTTGTTGTCCTTTATTAAATAGCAAAGTGTTGTTAATGTCATTTTAATCTTCACCCAAAAGCTTTACTTCTATTGGCTCGTGTCCCACGGCTGGGAGATATTTTTCAAATATATCGCTGGCTTTGATTTTTAAGCTAGACGTATTAACACATGGGTGGCAGCCCACAAACTCGCTGTTTTTCACATCCTCGTCCACTAGCAGCTGGACTACATTGTCCTTGTCATTCATGAGACCCATTACACTGACAGAGCCTGGCTCGATGTCCAAATATTTCAGCATATCTTCTGGATCCGCAAAGGAAAGTCTTGCTGAGTTTATCTGCTTCGAAAGCTCCTTCGTTTTAAACTTTTTGTCTCCAGGAATCATGAGCAGATAAAAATTGGTTTTTTGTCTGTTACACAAAAATAGATTTTTGCATATCAGTGAACCAAGCACCTTGTCAATCTCTGCACACACCTCCATGGTATCCGCTGGGTCGTGATCTACTCTCATGTACTCGATTCCCAAATTATCAAGGTAGTCGTACACTCGAATCTCTCTGTCCAATCTGCCTGTTGTATCAGCCGGTCTTCCCTTTTGTAATTCTGTCAAAACATTGTCCTCACTTTTATTTTATATTGCTGCTATCCTACGTATTCAAGTCCGGAAAAAATCTCATCTGAGGTCTTACCATTTATTATGTATTCGTATTCATCATAGTCATATTCATAATAAATTCTAACTACGGTGCCATCATCAATTTCAGCATCAATCCATGTTTCCTGATCTGTTCTAACAGGTACGAAGGTTGTGCCTGAAGCTACTGTCATTTTATCACCGGTAAGATTACCTTCGTCATCCACAATATCAAGTTCCATGGATTCATTTGATGTTATATTATTCGAGCTAACATGAAAAATTGTAGCCCCATTTGTATTTGATTCAGGCATGCCATCCTCGCCAATATGATAATAATCATAGCACTGACAAGTCCCTAGAACACCTTCTGTATTACAAATCAGCATATTGTCTGGATCTGAAAAGTCCTCACCACTATCAAGTTCCTCAACATATACATTGGTGTGCCCAAAAAATCCTGCAAATTTTGCATTATCGTCTGTTATGTCAAAAACATACATATTGTAATAATCATTACCTAATTCTGCATCAATATAAATATACTCTCTATCATCATCTGTGAACATGTGGTAGCTTTCATCAAATTCACTATAACTGCAATAGATGTCTGTAGCTGTGTCTTTATTACTGCCATTGACAAGTGTCAAGTTGTCAATAAAAGGATTCTCATCATCTACATCTCCATCATACTGGAAATACAAATCCAGCCCATCTGCACTATCCTCAGAACTGATTAGTGGAATATCTCCAAGATAAAGCATATCCTCATTTTCAGCAGTTTCCGTGATATCCTCTGTTGTGGTTTCTTCTGTTTCTTCCTGTGCTTTTTTTGCTTTTGTTTCTTCCGCTTTTTCCTTTAACTCATCAAGATGCTCTCTATTGGACCATGTACAACCTGTAAACAACATAGATGCGCAAATGAGTACCATGAATCTTTTGAATTTCATATATTATTTCCCCTTTCATATAGTAGTAATATACTACTGCTTACCAGTCATTACAAGGGGCTTAATTATATTTCAATTACTGACACATCCTCATGAGGATTGACCTTTGCAAGACCGACTTTTACTATTTGTCCTGTGAATGGCTTGAAATCTTGGGTTACTTTAAAAGCCTCCTGCATTTGGCTAGATGAAAGTGTTTTTCCAAGGGTAATATGTGGGAGCCATGATAAAGGTCTATAGTACTTGCTAATTGTCGTTTCTGAAATATCTGCAAAAGTACTATAAATGCTTTTTGACAATTCATTTAAATAACTGTTGAGATATGGAGCTGCATATATGACCTTCGGCATAATCTGCCCTATGGTAACTATCTCTATTTCACCAGCTTTAATTCTACCTCTTAAGTTTTCAAATGCAGGCACCAGCACATCCACAGATTTCGCCTCTATTGCAGACAAAGTCAAATGCGGTGGCACATTGTTATCAACCATAAACCTGTTTCCTGAGGCTGCTGCAATGTCATCAATATACTTTTGTAGAATTTTATTAGTGTTTGAATCAAAATATGCTGAAATTAAATACATTTCCAATCCTCTAATATAAAATCATATATTTTTTATTTTCCTCAGAAAATCAAGAATCAGACGTGGATCAATATTTTCTGAAAGAGCTCTACTGCAAGCAATATAAAGCCTGCAATCATTATGACAATATTTGCCTTTGATTTTGCCTTGCAAAGCTTTAAGCTAAACCCATTTTTATAAGGGAATAATAAATGTACCGGACGATAATTCAATAAATCCAATAGCAAATGAGATACGAACCCTATGATAAATGGTAAAACTAAAGGTCTGCACATCAAGTACAAGCCCACGCTGTATAGTACAAAGGCTAGTAAAGAATGTGAAAAGAATCGATGCTCAGATTCTCTTGCAAAATACCCTGTCACAAAAATCATTGCTAATCCTAGGAACATCAAAGCTATACTGGTTTCCCTGGCATAGAAAAATATTTTCCCCTGATTTTGAATATCAATATACAATGCCACTGCTGATATCACTCCAGCAACAGCTCTTCCCAACACTGCATCCTTTGATTTGCCGTACTTACAATCTATATCGCATATTATGCTTCCTACAGCACCACCAATAACTACCGGACGTAGCTCTGTTGGTGTTTGTGGCGACAGAACTGCAATGGTACTAGCCAACCCCACGGCTATGTGAGTCATACTTAACATATTAATCCCCTTTTTTACTCACTTATTTCTCGAACTATGCCTTCATCATCAATTTCTACATTAACTGAAATATTCTCTAGGCGGTCATATAGCTGCCTCTGAGCCTCAGAATCACTGACATATGTGGTCCTGCAGTTTGATTGCAAGGCTGGAATAATCTTCACTTCCATGTGACTTTCATCATTGTTTCCGTAACAATGTAAGTTCACAAGCATTGTATCTAGTGTCTTTTCATTGAACCAATAATTTCCAAGGCTATACACTATTGGAACCTCATTGTAATATTCAAATCCTTGTAAACAGTGGGTATGTGCTCCTATTACAGCATCCGCCCCGGCATCAATGTATTCTCTTGCTGTATCAATCTGCACCTGCTCTAAATCTGTGGAATACTCTGTCCCCCAATGTGGTAACGCAACAACAATATCCGCGTTTTCATTGGCTTCTGCTATTTTCTCATCAAACAAGGTGGTATCATAGCATCTTAATATTCCTGGCTCAGTAGCTGTAGCCTGCGGTGTCATTTTGTTTTTCTCAGCTCTGCTAGCTGCAACAAACGCCACTGTCTTGCCATCAACCTCCATGTATACTGGAGCGCTTGCCTCCTCTAGAGTCCGTCCTGCTCCGACATAAGGAATGTCCGCCTGCTCCAATGTTTCAAATGTATCTAACAATGCCTCTTTGCCGTAATCATAAACATGATTATTCGCAAGACCAACTATATCCACACCAAGTAGCTCCAAATTCTCCACTCTATCTGGATTTGCTCTAAACGTATATGCCTTTCCGGCCAGCGGCTGTCCACCATCACTGTAGGTAAACTCATTGTTTATCCACATTATGTCAGCCTGCTGCATATCATTTATCAACTCAGAATCGATACAGTCATAAATCCCGTTTACACAAGTATTCATGTACTGTGTCGTGGCCCAGTTTTCATCAAAATTAATATCCCCAGCAAAGCATAAGGTGAAGTCGTATTCTCCATTGTCTTCAGTCGGTTCCTGCTGGGTATAGGCGGCTGTAGTAGTTATCTCTTTACTTTTTACTTCTTCTGTTTGACTAGCTTTCTCACTGCAGCCTACTAGCAGTATGCTTATTGCTGTGAGGGCTGATATAGTTTTTCTTTTACTCATTCTTAGTTTCCCTATTTCTTCAGTGAATGATATTTGAATCTTCTACAGTACATTATACATAAACTCGGCTTTTTTATAATATACTGACATTCGAACCGACAACCTTTACATTAAAAAAGCACTACTATCATGAATAGTAATGCTCTATTATATCAATTTACATTTCCAAAAAAGTAGCTACGTTTATAATTCTTGGATCT
>NZ_SVEV01000028.1:0-6811 GCF_015057185.1 Pseudobutyrivibrio sp.
CTTGTTTGAGCTTACTCTACCAATTCCGTAAATGTAAGTTAAACCAATTTCAATTCTCTTGTCTCTTGGTAAATCTACACCTGCAATACGAGCCATGTGTGTTTACACCTCCATAAAATTTCTACAATTAATAAGCGATATAGATAATACAGCTCCGAATAATCGGCCTGAAATGTGTGCATTTCCATATCTTGTCCAATTTGGCCTCGGTATGATAGGCCTATTTATTATGAACAGTCTAAATTAGATACTCTTTAGACTGCAGCCGCACATAATAAAATGCTACATAAACTAATCAGAATTAACCCTGACGCTGCTTATGCTTTGGGTTCTCGCAAATAATACGAATGCTACCCTTTCTTTTGATGACCTTGCACTTCTCGCACATAGGCTTTACAGAAGATCTTACTTTCACGATTTTCCTCCTTTCCATGCCCCTTTTTTCAAGGGTTGTGGTCAACTTTATTTGAACATTCCTAAAAACGTCCGCTTAATAGTATAGCGGCCGTTTGCTAGTATGTCAATAACATTTTTATTATTTATCTCTCCAAATAATTCTTCCCTTAGAAAGATCATATGGACTCATCTCAATTGTTACCTTATCACCTGGTAAAATTCTAATGTAATTTTGTCTAAGCTTTCCACTTATATGAGCAAGAATCTGATGACCATTCTCAAGCTCTACCTTAAACATTGCGTTTGGAAGTTTTTCTACAACCACGCCTTCTACTTCAATTACATCTGCCTTAGACATCTTTGTTCCTCCTATTATAAACTTTAAGAATTCTTTTGATTGAAATATCATCTGATGTGCTTAATCCCTCTATTTCTTTAAGAACATCTGACGGTATATTTTTTATTAGCTGTAAATGAATTTTTTTCTTTTTTTTAGGTTTTGAACAGGTTTTAGTTGTTCCATTTGCTAGATAGCAAAAATCATTATCTTGTGAAACAACAACATAAACTTGTTTTTTATCATGCCCAGCTTTTGATGTTGCAAGCATTAAATCCATTTATTTCCCTCCGGATTAGCAAGTTCAGTAGGTGTCAGTGTCAGAATTTCAGGCTCACCATCTGTAATAACTATAGTATTCTCATAGTGTGCTGAAAGCGACTCATCCATAGTAACCACTGTCCAATCATCATCCATCCAAGCCACATCAAAGCTTCCTGCATTAATCATTGGCTCTACTGCCAACGTCATTCCTTTTACTAATTTAGGACCCTTCCTAAATTTTCTTCTGAAATTAGGAATCTCAGGAGCCTCATGTAAAGACTTACCTATGCCATGTCCAACCAAATCTCTAACTACACCATAGCCAAAGCTCTCAGCATAATCACCAATCGCGCCGGATATATCATATAAATGATTTCCTGCTGTTGCAAATTTCATTCCCTGGAAAAATGACTGTCTTGTTCTTTCTATAAGCAATCTAGCCTCTTCAGAAATCTCTCCAACACCAACAGTACGAGCAGCATCTGAATGATATCCTTTATAAAGAACTCCAGTATCTAAACTTACGATATCTCCATTAACAAGGATTCTATCAGCAGTTGGAATACCATGAACTACTTCATCATTTACAGATACGCAAACACTTGCTGGATATCCGTATAATCCTTTAAAGTTAGGCTCGCAACCATAGCTTCTGATTACTTCTTCACCGAGTCTATCTACATCTAATGTAGACATTCCCTCATGAAGCTCTTTTGCAAGAGTTTCATGTACTTGCGCTAATATCTTTCCAGCTTCGCGCATCAATTGAATTTCTTCTTCAGTTTTAATAGTTATAGCTTCTGACATCTTAAGCTCCTAAAATAGCTGTGATATCCTCAAAAACTTTTTCCATTGGCTGTGTGCCATCAACAGACTTAAGAATACCCTTACCATTGTAATAATCAATAAGTGGCTGTGTCTGATCATGATATACATCAAGTCTCTTCTTAACTGTCTCTGGTTTATCATCATCTCTTAAGACAAGCTGGCTACCACATGAATCACAAACACCTTCTTTTTTAGGTGGAATAGAAACAATGTGATATGTTGCACCACAGTTAAGACATGCTCTACGACCAGACATTCTATTGATAATGTTCTCATCTGGAACATCAACGTCAATAGCATAATCCATAGACTCACCAATTTTAGTGAGAGCAGCATCAAGTGCCTCAGCCTGTGGAATTGTTCTTGGGAAACCATCTAATACAAATCCATTTTTAGCATCATCCTGTGCAATACGGTCCATTACAAGATCACATGTAAGTTCATCTGGAACAAGCAAACCTTGATCCATGTATTCCTTTGCCTTCTTGCCAAGATCTGTACCGTTTTTAATGTTAGCTCGGAATATATCACCTGTAGAAATGTGAGGAATCGAATACTTAGCAGCAATCTGCTTTGCCTGTGTTCCTTTGCCTGCACCAGGTGCACCTAACATAATAATCTTCATATTTAATAAACCTCCCTGCAAAGATAGTAATAAATATTCTCTAATAAACACCTTAAGAGATACGCGGAAAACCACGTATCTCCTTAGATGCATTAATGACTTTTAGTCATTTAAAAATCCTTTATAATTACGAACCATCATCTGAGATTCAACCTGCTTTAATGTTTCGATGATTACACCAACAATAATGATGATTGATGTTCCACCAAATGAAACACTAGCTCCAAGTAAACCATTAAAGATGATTGGAAGTATTGCAACTATTGAAAGGCCAATTGCTCCGATAAAAATTACATGCTTAAGAATAGCTGTAAGATAATCAGATGTTGGTTTTCCAGGTCTAATACCAGGAATAAATCCACCAGAGCGTTTTAAATTCTCTGCAATTTCAAGAGGATTAAATGTAATCTCTGTATAGAAATATGCAAATCCAATGATTAAAAGAATATATACAACCGCACCGATTGAATTAACCCAATTTGTTGTATCAAACCAATTCTGCTGATTCATAGCACCTAATATCTTTGCCCATACACCAGAAACATTATTCTTGCCAAGAATCTGAACAAGCATAATTGGTGTTTGGAGAAGAGACTGTGCGAAGATTACTGGGATAACACCTGCAGTATTAACCTTCATAGGAATAACAGATGAATTACCGCCAACCTGTCTACGTCCCTGTATCTTGTTTGAATACTGTACAGGAATACGTCTCTCAGCACTCTGTAGAATAACTACAAAGACAACAAGCGCTACAATAATAGCTGCAATGATTACGCCAGCTAAAACAGCCTTTGGAATAGTTCTACCTTCCATGTACTGTGTATAAAGCTGCTGTAAATCAGCTGGAATACGGCTAATGATATTTATTGTAAGAACAATAGAAATACCATTTCCGATACCCTTTTCAGTGATTCTCTCACCGATCCACATAAGTACTGCCGAACCAGCTGTAAGAGATGCTACAACTAAGATTACATACAGTGGACTGTACTGCAATAAATATCCACTCTTTCCAAATCCAATAGCCATAGCAATTGATTCACCCAATGCCAAGGCAATAGTAAGATAACGAGTAATCTGTGTCATCTTCTTTCTGCCTGCCTCACCATCACGCTGCATCTCCTCAAGCTTTGGAAAAGCTATAGTAAGAAGCTGCATGATAATAGAAGCTGTAATGTATGGTGTGATGTTCAATGCAAATACTGACATTGATGAGAAAGAACCACCAGTGATTGAATCGAAAAAGTTCAATCCTGTATTGCTATTATTTTCAAAATAGCTACTAATAAGGCTTCCGTTAACGCCCGGAGTTGGAAGTAAACTTCCAAGTCGGACGATAACTAACATTAAAAATGTGAAACCTATACGTCTTCTTAAATCTTTAATTCTGAAAGCATCTCGAAGTGTCTGAAACATTAGATCACCTCTACTGTTCCGCCTAAGGCCTCAATCTTCTCCTTTGCGCTAGCACTAAATGCGTTAGCCTGAACGTTGAGCTTCTTTGTAAGCTCTCCGCCGCCAAGGATCTTAACGCCATCGCGAGGATTCTTGATGATACCACTCTCGATGAGAGTATCAACAGTTACAGTAGCACCATTATCAAATCTCTCTAAATAAGAAACATTGATACCAACGATTTCCTTTGTATTTCTATTCTTGAAACCACGCTTAGGAAGACGTCTGTATAAAGGCATCTGTCCACCTTCGAATCCAAGTCTAATGCTTCCGCCAGAACGAGCCTTCTGTCCCTTATGACCCTTACCAGCAGTCTTGCCATTTCCTGAACCGTGACCACGGCCTCTTCTGAAATTATCGCTATGCTTTGAGCCTTCTGCTGGCTGTAAGTTAGATAAATCCATTATGGCACCTCCTTCTATTAAATTTCTTCAACTTTTACTAAGTGATTGACCATTCTAAGCATTCCTCGAACGCTGTCGTTGTCAGGAAGCTCAACAGTCTTGTTGACCTTTCTAAGGCCAAGTGCTTCTACAGTCTTCTTGTTCTTTGGAACAGCACCGATTGTAGACTTTACGAGTGTTACTCTTAACTTCTTCTCTGCCATTTACCTTTCCTCCTTAAGCAAGAATGTCTTCAACCTTCTTGCCACGAGCCTTAGCTACTTCTTCAGGTGACTTAAGAAGCTTAAGTCCTTCGATAGTAGCAAGAACAACGTTCTGCTTATTTGATGATCCAAGTGACTTTGTACGGATGTTTCCGATACCTGCAAGCTCACATACGGCACGTGCTGGACCACCTGCGATGATACCAGTACCTTCTGGAGCCTTCTTAAGAAGTACAGAAGCACCTGTGTGCTTACCCTGGATGTCGTGTGTAATACTGTGGTTGTCATCAAGCTTAACTGTGATAAGCTTCTTCATAGCATCTTCCTTACCCTTGCGGATAGCTTCAGGAATTTCAGCTGCCTTGCCAAGTCCAGCGCCAACGTGTCCGTTCTTATCGCCTACTACAACAAGAGCTGTGAAACGCATGTTACGTCCACCCTTAACAACCTTTGTTACACGCTTAATTTCTACAACCTGCTCAGTTAACTCTAACTGGCTAGCGTCAATGATTTCACGTTTCATGTGTTCTCCTCCTAGAATTCTAATCCAGCTTCTCTAGCTGCTTCTGCTAATGCTGCAACCTTGCCGGCATAAATGTAACCACCTCTGTCGAATACGACTTCCTTGATTCCCTTTTCCTGTGCCTTCTTAGCAATAACTGTACCAAGCTTTGAAGCAGCTTCTACGTTATTTGTCTTTGCAAGATCTGCCTTAACGTCTGCGTCAAGAGTAGATGCTGAAACGAGTGTATTTCCGCATGTATCATCAATAACCTGAACATACATGTGATTGTTGCTTCTGAACACTGCTAAACGAGGTCTTTCTGCAGTACCGGCTAGAGTGTTACGAAGTCTTCTATGCTTTGTCTGGCGAACTACTTGTCTAGATTTCTTACTTACCATTTTACATTCACTCCTTTACTATTTCTTACCGGTCTTACCGACTTTACGTCTAATAACTTCATCAGCGTACTTAATACCCTTACCCTTGTATGGCTCAGGTCTTCTCTTATCTCTGATGTTGGCAGCGTACTGACCAACCTTTTCCTTGTCGATACCCTTGATGATAATTTTATTTCCGTCAACAGTTGACTCAATACCCTCTGGATCTTCCATCTCAACTGGGTGTGAGTAACCAAGGTTAAGAGTAAGCTTCTTACCAGCCTTAGATGCTCTGTAACCTACACCGTTAACCTCAAGAGTCTTCTCATAGCCTGTTGTAACACCAACAACCATGTTGTTGATAAGTGTTCTTGTAAGACCATGTAAAGACTTCATTTTCTTTAAATCATTAGGTCTAGTAACAACAACTTCTGCACCCTCAAGCTTAATATCCATCTCTGATGGAAGTGTTCTCTCAAGAGTACCCTTAGGACCTTTTACAGTCACATGATTATTTTCTGCAATCTCAACTGTAACACCAGCTGGAACTGCGATTGGCATTCTTCCTATACGTGACATGCCCGTACCTCCTTAAATTTGCTGTATGTCCGACTTCTGTAGTCGGGTTATACTTTTAGGTAAATTAGTAACAAATTGTTTGGAAATGATTACCAAACGTATGCAAGAACTTCGCCACCAACCTGAAGCTTACGAGCTTCCTTATCTGTGATGATGCCCTTGTTTGTAGAAAGGATAGCGATACCAAGACCACCTAAAACGTATGGGATATCATCCTTTCCTGCATAAATACGAAGACCTGGCTTAGAAATTCTCTTAATACCAGAAATAATCTTCTCGTTCTTATTTGCACCGTACTTTAATGTAACACGGATATCCTTGAAGTTACCATTATCAACGATGTCGTACTTTGTGATAAATCCTTCATCTACAAGAATGTCTGCAATTGCAAGCTTCATCTTTGATGCAGGAATATCTACTGTATCATGTTTTGCAGTATTTGCATTACGGATTCTTGTAAGCATATCTGCTATTGGATCACTCATATTCATGATGCAATTTCCTCCTAATTATCAATCTGTGCTCGTTATCTTACCATGAAGCTTTCTTAACGCCTGGGATCTGACCCTTGTAAGCTAACTCACGGAAACATACTCTACAAATACCATACTTTCTAAGGTATGCATGTGGACGACCGCAGATTTTGCAACGGCTGTACTCTTGTGTAGAGAACTTTGGTTTGCGCTGCTGCTTAACTTTCATTGACTTCTTTGCCATAACTTTCCTCCTATGCTTCCTTAGCGAAAGGCATATTGAATAAACGAAGTAATTCTCTAGCCTCTTCATCTGTCTTAGCTGTAGTTACGAAGATGATATCCATACCACGAGTCTTGTC
>NZ_SVEV01000028.1:6911-47017 GCF_015057185.1 Pseudobutyrivibrio sp.
AAACGAAGTAATTCTCTAGCCTCTTCATCTGTCTTAGCTGTAGTTACGAAGATGATATCCATACCACGAGTCTTGTCGATCTTGTCGTACTCGATTTCTGGGAAGATGATCTGCTCCTTGATACCAAGTGCATAGTTTCCTCTGCCATCAAATGAGTTAGGATTTACACCTCTAAAGTCACGTACACGTGGAAGTGCAAGGTTGATGAGACGATCTGCGAACTCATACATCTTCTCTCCACGAAGTGTAGTCTTGCAACCAATTGCCATACCTTCACGAATCTTGAAGTTAGCAACTGAATTCTTAGCCTTTGTTGTAACTGCCTTCTGGCCTGTAATCATTTCCATATCCTTGACTGCAGACTCAAGAAGTTTTGCGTTGTCCTTTGCTTCGCCAACACCCATGTTGACAACGATCTTTTCGATCTTAGGAACTTCCATAATATTCTTGTATCCAAACTTCTCAACCATTGCTGGTACGATTTCATTAAGATACTGATCTTTTAATCTACTCAACGAACTGTTCTCCTTTCTTCAATTAGTCAATCACTTCGCCAGTCTTCTTTGCGAAACGAACTTTTTTGTCGCCGTCCATCTTGAAGCCAACGCGTGTAGGCTGACCGTTATGAAGTAGCATAACATTTGAAGCATCGATAGGAGCTTCCTGCTCGATGATACCGCCTGCCTGATTAGCCATGCTAGGCTTAACATGACGCTTAACCATGTTAACACCTTCAACTGTAACGGTGTTATTTTTTTTATCTACTGCGATAACCTTACCTTCGTTGTTAACATCGCCACCAGCGATGACACGAACAGTATCGCCCTTTTTAATTTTCATTGTTGCCATTCGTTCTTCCTCCTACAATACTTCTGGAGCGAGAGAAACAATCTTCATGAACTGCTTCTCACGAAGCTCTCTAGCTACAGGTCCAAAAATACGAGTTCCTCTTGGAGTCTTGTCATCCTTGATGATGACTGCAGCATTTTCATCAAACTTGATATAAGAACCATCTTTACGACGGGCACCCTTTACTGAACGAACAACTACTGCCTTAACAACGTCACCCTTCTTTACAACGCCACCTGGTGTTGCATCTTTAACGGTAGCAGTAATTACGTCGCCAATGTTGGCATATCTTCTTGTAGATCCACCCATAACACGGATAACAAGGATTTCCTTGGCACCTGTATTATCGGCTACCTTTAATCTACTTTCCTGTTGTACCATTATAGTAGCCTCCTTTAATTATTTTGCTCTCTCGATTACTTCAACAAGTCTCCATCTCTTATCCTTAGAGAGTGGTCTTGTCTCCATAACCTTTACTGTATCACCGATGTGAGCGTCGCCGTTCTCATCGTGAGCCTTAAGCTTATATGTCTTCTTAACGATCTTGTTGTAAAGTGGATGCTTTACATTGTCACGGATTGCAACAACGATTGTCTTATCCATCTTGTCGCTTACAACAACACCTGTACGTGTTTTTCTTAAGTTTCTTTCCACGTTTTTGATCTCCTTTCAAATAATTAAGATTCTTTTTACGCGTTCTTCTCAGCTTCTGTGATAACAGTCTGAATACGAGCGATGTTACGACGAACCTCGCGAATTCTTGCTGTGTTATCTAACTGGTTTGTAGCATTCTGGAATCTTAAGTTGAAAAGTTCTTTCTTAGCTTCTACAAGCTGAGCATTAAGCTCTGCTACTGAAGTGTTCTTTAAATCTTCTACGTACTTTGTATTCTTCATTATGCTTCACCGCCTTCTAAATCCTCACGGGAAACTATCTTGCACTTGCAAGGAAGTTTATGTGTAGCGAGACGAAGTGCTTCTCTAGCAACTTCCTCAGATACTCCTGAGATCTCGAATAATACACGGCCCGGCTTAACAACAGCTACCCAATATTCAAGTGTACCCTTACCTGAACCCATTCGAGTTTCAGCAGGCTTTGCAGTAACTGGCTTGTCTGGGAAAATCTTGATCCAAACTTTACCACCACGCTTAATATAACGTGTCATAGCGATACGAGCAGCCTCGATCTGGTTAGACTTGATCCAAGCTGGCTCCATTGCAACGATACCATACTCACCGTAAGATATCTTATTTCCTCTTGAAGCTTTACCAGCCATGTTTCCACGGAACTGTTTTCTATGCTTCGCTCTCTTTGGCATTAACATATTATTCGGCTCCTCCTTCCACATTCTTCTTCTTTGGAAGTACTTCACCCTTATAGATCCATACCTTTACGCCAACCTTACCGTATGTAGTGTCAGCCTCAGCGAATCCATAATCAATATCAGCACGAAGTGTCTGAAGTGGAATAGTACCTTCATTGTAAGACTCTGAACGAGCCATATCAGCACCACCAAGACGTCCTGAACAGCTTGTCTTGATACCCTTGATACCAGTCTTCATTGCACGACCCATGCAAGACTTCATAGCTCTACGGAATGATACACGGTTTTCAAGCTGACCTGCGATGTTCTCAGCTACAAGCTGTGCATCACGATCTGGTCTCTTGATTTCCTTAATATCAACAACAAGCTTATCGCTTGTCTGCTTCTGGAGCTCTGTCTTAATCTTGTCGATCTCAGCGCCGCCCTTACCGATAACTACGCCTGGCTTTGCTGTATAAACTGTAACCTTTACTCTACCAGCAGCGCGCTCGATTTCAATCTTAGAAACGCCTGCAGCATAAAGCTTCTTCTTAAGAAATTTTCTGATATTATAGTCTTCAACTAAGTAGTCTGAGAAGTTCTCGCCCTCAGCGTACCACTTAGAATCCCAGTCCTTAATAACACCGACTCTTAAGCCATGAGGATTAACTTTCTGTCCCATGTTTTGCCTCCTTAATTTTTCTGATCAAGCACGATTGTGAGGTGGCTCATTCTCTTTTCGATTCTGTAAGCTCTACCCTGTGCTCTTGGTCTGATTCTCTTCATTGTAGGTCCCTTGTTTGCATAGCACTCAGCTACTACGAGGTCCTTACGATCTAAGCCGTTATTGTTCTCAGCGTTTGCAATAGCAGACTTAAGTAATTTTTCTATAACGCTTGAAGCGTATCTTGGATTGTACATTACGATAGCAAGTGCTGTATCAACATCCTTACCACGAATGGCATCAAGTACGAAACAAGCCTTCTGAACTGACATTCTAGCATAAGATAACTTTGCTGAAGGTCTTGTATCCTTTACATCGTTTCTCTCACGTTTAATTTGAGATCTATGTCCCTTAGCCATGATTAAAACTCCTTTCCTCTAACTAGCGTACTTTTGACTTCTTCTCGTCCTTGCCGTGACCTCTATAGGTTCTTGTAGCAACGAACTCACCAAGCTTGTGTCCAACCATGTCTTCTGTAACATATACTGGAACATGCTTTCTTCCGTCATGTACTGCAATTGTATGTCCAACCATCTGTGGGAAGATTGTAGAACGGCGTGACCATGTCTTGATAACTGACTTGTCTCCGCTAGCGTTCATAGCATCAACCTTCTTTAATAAGCTTGCATCAGCAAATGGTCCTTTTTTTAATGAACGTGCCATGTGTATCCTCCTTATTTGATAGCTCTACCATCGCGTCTTCTTACGATGAGCTTGTTAGACTGCTTGTGCTTCTTTCTTGTCTTGAGACCAAGAGCTGGCTTGCCCCAAGGTGTGCATGGACCTGGACGTCCGATAGGAGCGCGGCCCTCACCACCACCATGTGGATGGTCATTAGGGTTCATAACAGAACCACGAACTGTAGGTCTGATACCCATGTGTCTCTTACGACCAGCTTTACCGATCTTAACAAGGTTGTGATCACCGTTACCGATTACACCGATAGATGCGCGGCAGTTAAGAGGTACCATTCTCATTTCGCCTGAAGGAAGACGAAGTGTTGCGTACTTACCTTCTTTAGCCATGAGCTGAGCTGAGTTACCAGCTGAACGAACGAGCTGTCCGCCACGACCTGGATAAAGCTCAATATTGTGAATAAGTGTACCAACTGGAATCTTCTCAAGTGGTAAGCAGTTACCAACTCTAACTTCAGCGTCAGCACCGTTCATAACTGTCATGCCGTCTGTAAGACCAGCTGGAGCAAGGATGTAAGCCTTCTCACCATCTGCGTAGCAGATAAGAGCGATGTTAGCTGTTCTGTTTGGATCGTACTCGACACCAATTACCTTTGCAGGAATTCCATCCTTGTTTCTCTTGAAATCGATAAGTCTATATTTTTGTCTATTACCGCCGCCATGATGTCTAACGGTAATCTTACCCTGATTGTTACGACCAGCATGCTTCTTAAGTGAAACAAGAAGTGACTTCTCTGGAGAGTTCTTTGTGATCTCAGCGAAATCAGAACCAGTCATATTTCTTCTCGAAGGTGTATATGGGTTATATGTCTTAATTCCCATTTTGGTTCTCCTTTCAAAAACTCGTTTATTATCGCACTCGACTGTGCATACATTTAGTTAATAGCTATATTTTAAAGACCTGAGAAAATCTCGATGTCCTTGCTATCAGCTGTAAGCTGAACAATAGCTTTCTTTGTCTTTGCTGTCTTTCCGAAAGTCATTCCACGTCTCTTTGTCTTGCCATCAGCATTCAATGTGTTAACTGAAGCAACCTTTACTCCGTCGAACATCTTCTCAACAGCTTCCTTAATCATTGTCTTGTTAGCTTCTGGATGAACTAAGAATGTGTACTTCTTCTCAGCCATAGCGTTCATTGACTTCTCTGTGATTACAGGCTTTAGGATTACGTCATAATATTGTACATTTGCCATTATGCATATACCTCCTGAATCTGATCTACAGCAGCCTTTGTTACAACTACTGTGTTGTACTTAAGGATGTCATAAACGTTGATTGTGTTTGTAAGAGCTGTCTTTACTGTAGGAATGTTCTTTGCAGACATAACTACGTTCTGATCGTTAGAATCAAGAACAACAAGTGCCTTCTCAACGTTAAGGTTTGTTAATACCTTTGCGAAATCCTTTGTCTTAATAGCGTCAAGCTTAAGCTCGTCAACAACGATGAACTTGTTCTCGTTAACTGCAGAAGTGAGAACTGACTTAAGAGCTGCTCTCTTTTCCTTCTTATTGAGCTTAAACGAATAATCTCTTGGTGTTGGAGCGAATACTACGCCACCACCTGTCCACTGTGGAGATCTTGTAGAACCCTGTCTTGCATGACCTGTTCCCTTCTGTCTCCAAGGTTTTCTACCACCACCAGAAACCTCAGAACGTGTCTTAGCCTTCTGTGTTCCCTGACGGTTATTTGCAAGCTGCTGGACAACTGCCATGTGAACTAAATGCTCATTAATCTCAACTGCGAAGATGCTGTCGTTAAGATCCATGGTGCCAACTTCTTTGCCTTCCATATTATATACGGATACTTTAGCCATCGCTAAGTTCCTCCTTTCCTATCGTAAGATTACTTTCCTGCTTTAACTGACTCTTTGATTGTTACAAGAGACTTCTTTGGTCCTGGAACAGCACCCTTTACTAAAAGCAGATTGTTTTCAACGTCAACACGTACAATCTCAAGATTCTGGATTGTAACTCTTGTTCCGCCCATCTGACCAGGCATTCCCTTGCCCTTGAATACACGGCTAGGTGATGAACATGCACCATTTGAACCCTGATGTCTGTGGAACTTAGAACCATGAGCCATAGGTCCTCTGTGCTGACCTAATCTCTTGATAGCACCCTGGAATCCCTTGCCCTTTGAAGTAGCTGTAGCGTCTACCTTGTCGCCAGCCTCAAAGATATCAGCCTTGATTTCCTGAGCGAGTGCGTAATCTGCACAATTATCAAATCTGAACTCTCTAACAAATCTCTTTGGCTCAACACCAGCCTTATCGAAGTGACCCTTCTCTGGCTTGTTTACGCCATTGCGATGAATGATTTCTTTGCGTCCGTTAGCATCTTTATTAACAAGCTTTACTTTCTTGTCAACAAAGCCTACCTGAACTGCATCGTAACCGTCGTTCTCTACTGTCTTGATCTGTGTAACAACACAAGGACCTGCAGAAAGAACAGTTACAGGAATAAGCTCGCCGCCTTCATTGAAGACCTGAGTCATTCCGACCTTTGTAGCTAAAATAGCCTTCTTCATTTTTCTTACCTCCATTTTCTACAGCGGAACGCTTCTTGCCCATCTCATATCGTTGGGGTAGCGGAACCGTTCATCCTAGAACAGTGTCATATAAGTGGAACCAGATAAGAAATCTAAGTTGCTTCTATATAAAACCATCTTGGATGTTTAACTAAAATTGGTTGAACTCATAATGTGACTCGCCATCATAATTCGCTTTGCGAATAGGCTCGTCGCCGTTCACGATTTTCATAGAAAATCCTGAAATTAATTACTTGTTCTTGATGCTGATCTCAACACCTGCTGGCATCTCTAACTTAGAAAGTGCTTCAACAGTCTTCTGTGTTGGGTCGATGACATCAATCAATCTCTTATGAGTTCTCTGCTCGAACTGCTCACGAGAGTCTTTGTACTTATGTACAGCTCTAAGAATTGTAACAACTTCCTTCTTTGTTGGAAGAGGTACTGGACCACTAACCTGTGCTCCGTTCTTCTTAACAGTCTCGATGATTTTCTTGGCAGATGAATCTACTAACTCATGATCATAAGCCTTGAGTGTGATTCTCATAACTTGATTTGCCATAAAAAAAGTCTCCTCCTTTTTCGTTTTTCTGATTTCTGAGAAAAATCGAACAAGTGGCGACTGTACACTTACCCGTGTGTATCATGGTTTAAAACTCAAAGTTCGAACCAAGTTCTCACACGTCGTCTCCGCAAACGCGGACGGTTTTCTGTTGTACAGTGACTTGTCGTCAGTTTCCTAACTTGACATTCGCTCCACGGAAAACCAACCATTAAAGGTTGCAACCTCACGCTTCATAGCTATCATGTCACAGCAAGTAATAATATACACGAGAATATAGATAGACGCAACAAAAAGAATAAAATAATTGTATTTTTTTTAGAACAATATAGAGAGGTACAAAATCTAGTGGTTTTCTTAAAATTTTGTAACTATAAAACATTGAACATTGATAATCTTTAAGTATAATATTCAAAGCACGATGAATTTCTTTCATATAACATATGAAGTAATTCATTATGTAAAGAAATATACCTACATATTAATATAGAAAGGATTGCCATCAATATTTGTTACTTCACATATTCATAGTAGCTTTTTATTATGGCATTAGTGAAACATATGGATTCAGCAAAAAATTGGAAGGACTATGAGATAATCGATTGTTCTTCTGGAGAAAAGCTTGAACGTTGGGGTGATTATATTCTCCTTCGTCCAGACCCACAGGTTATCTGGAATACCCCAAAAAAGTCTTCTTATTATAAGAAGCTTAACGCACACTATCATCGTTCAAATAAAGGTGGTGGTGAATGGGAGTTCTTTGATTTGCCTGAGCAGTGGACCATTAGTTATCCTGTCTGCAGTCATGATCTTCACTTCAACCTTAAGCCATTTGCTTTCAAGCACACAGGTCTTTTTCCTGAGCAGGCTGTTAACTGGGATTGGTTTTCTTCTATTATTAATAAGGAAATAAAAGAAAAGAACCGTCCAGTAAAAGTATTAAATCTTTTTGCCTATACTGGTGGTGCCACTTTGGCAGCTGCAGCTGCTGGTGCACAGGTTACACATGTGGATGCTTCAAAAGGAATGGTTCAGTGGGCAAAAGAAAATGCTGTCTCATCTGGACTTGCTGATGCTCCAATTAGATGGCTTGTAGATGACTGCCGTAAATTTGTTGAACGTGAAATTAGACGCGGTAATAAATACGACGGTATTATCATGGATCCTCCTTCTTATGGAAGAGGCTCCAAAAACGAAGTATGGAAAATCGAAGATGATATTTTCCCATTTATAGAGCTTTGTGAGCAAATTCTATCAGAAGACGCTTTATTCTTCTTGGTTAACTCATATACAACTGGTCTACAGCCTGCTGTACTTAATTATATGATTAGTACCGCATTGTTAAAGAATCATCCTGGAACAGTTACCGCCGATGAAATTGGTCTTCCAGTAACAGAATCAGGACTTATTCTTCCATGCGGTGCCAGCGGAAGATGGACAAGACAATAGCTCAATAATTATTACTATATTATAGAAGGAACACAAACATATGACTACTACATCAAATCCATTGGGAACCGAACAAATCGGACCATTGTTACGTAAATTTGCTATACCAAGTATCATCGCCATGCTTGTAGGCTCTCTCTACAATATGGTTGACCAACTCTTTATTGGAAATTTCGTTGGTGCTCTTGGAAATGGTGCAACAAATATTCAATTTCCACTTTCTATTCTAAATGTATCAATTGCATTGTTATGTGGAATTGGCGCCGCTTCTACATTCAATTTGGCAATGGGTCGCGGCGAGACAAAGAAAGCCGGTTATTATATTGGAAACGCCGTAACAATAATGTTTTTAGGGGGCCTTATCCTAACAATCATAACTGAGCTTTTCTTGGAGCCAATACTTTTAGCATGTGGTGCAACAGAGAATATTCTTCCATACGCTGTGGAGTATTCAAGAGTCTGTGCTTTAGGATATCCACTTTTCATTTTATCAGCAGGTGGTAGTCATTTAGTTAGAGCAGACGGTAGCCCAAATGTTACTATGGCCATCAACTTAGTTGGTGCCATCGTAAATACGATATTAGACTTCTTCTTTGTTGCTGTGTTCAACTGGGGAATGGCCGGAGCTGCTGTTGCCACAATCATCGGACAATACATTGCTGGCATAATGGTAATCGTATATCTTACTCGTTTTAAAACTGTAAAATTATCGATAAAGCACTTTATTCCACAGGCCCACATTATTGCATCAATTGCATCCTTAGGAACAGCACCTTTCATCAATCAAATTGCGATGATGATTGTACAAATCACAATGAACCGTGTTATGGGACATTATGGAGCACAATCAATTTATGGTTCAGATATTCCAATTACATGCGCAGGCATCATCTCAAAGGTTAATGGAATTTGCTTCTCATTTGTAATTGGTATTTCTCAAGGTTTACAGCCAATTATCAGTTTTAACTATGGAGCCAAGCAGTATAAGCGAGTTAAGGATGCATTACTCCTTGCTTTAAAAATAGCAGCTTGTATTACATTTGCTAGTTGGGCTTGCTTCCAGCTATTCCCACGACAAATCGTTTCTATATTTGGTTCTGGTGATGAGCTATACTTCCAGTTTTGTGAGAAGTACTTTAGAATTTTCTTATTTGGTATATGTAGTGCTTTTTTACAGCCAATATCATCAAACTTCTTTACATCAATTGGAAAACCATATAAAGGAATTTTTATGTCTCTTACAAGACAAGTACTATTCCTTGCTCCACTAATTATTTTCCTTCCAATGATTTTTGGATTCAATGGAGTTCTCTATGCAGGACCAATTGCGGATGTTCTTTCATTCACAATTTGCTTGATACTAGTTCGTATGGAGTTTTCTCATCCTGAATTTAAATATGCTAAATAAATAAAAAACAGGTGTCACCATAAGGTGGCACCTGTTCTAATTTAGATGTACTATTACTTACAGACAATTTGATTACGTCCAGTTTCCTTGGCTTCATACAAATTGTCATCTGCTCTTTTCAATGTTTCATCAACTGATTCTTCTGGTGACATAAAGGTTAATCCAAAGCTCATAGTGATTTGACGATCTGAATCAGGAACCCAGATGGTTCTTATATCATCCATGATTATCTCTAGCTCTCTACGAGCTATATCAAGCTCTCTATTTTCAAAAATAATCAAGAATTCCTCTCCGCCCCATCTAGCAACGAAGCCTTTTCCCACCATGCCGGATTTAAGCTTAGCGGATACCATCTTCAATACTTCATCACCCATTTCATGGCCGTATGTATCATTAACCTTTTTGAAGAAATCAATGTCACTAATGCAAATGCAATATTTAATGCCCTGCTCCACAGAACGAATCCTGATTTCTTCGAGCTTTTTATCAGCAGAGCGTCTATTATTAAGCTCTGTTAGGGCATCATACTCTACCAAGGTTTTTATAGAACGAGCCATGCGTTTACCATCATTGGCCAAATGACGAAGCTCATCATCAAGCTGCATAAGCTCTCTAGGCATTTCTTTATCGAAATCACCGTTAGCCAACGAATTCATGTATTTATCCATTTTGAAAATTCTGTTTGCAAGATGTCTGTTGTAGCGAATCATGATTATACCAAAGAATAAAGCTACCACGACGCATATTCCTACAACAGGAAGCTCATACCTAATTACTTCATTTATAACATCACCACTGGCACGACAAACAGCAATCATTCCTATAACTTCGTCTTTATCATTTTTTAAAGGTGTGTAATAGGCATAACTCCTTTGGTCGTAAACCATTACATTATCATAAAAAGCCGATTGTCCACTATCTATTACTTCCTTTTTTACTATAGAAGAAGCTTGCGTACCTATTGCACTATTACCATCGTCGTCTGCTAATGTGGAAATAATTCGAACATCTTTATAAAAGATTGAAACATCTACGTCTAGTTTTTCGGAGAATAGATTCATGAGACTATCATTACTATTTATCAGCTGATCACCTTTGTATATTTTTAATTCATTAGCATCCTCTGACTCTTCTACTCTATATTCTCCTTCATAAAATTCATCAAAAATAAACCCAACCACTTCTGCATCTCGAATTAGCTCTTTTTCTATTTGGTCAGTTATTGTTTTTCGAACAACGTGTCCACTTACAGCCACAATCGCAATTGTCATAAGAATAAGAGGTATAAGTGTCATTTTAAGCATTTGATTTTTTAAGCTATTTTTTAACTTCTTATCCGCCATAAGGCCTCCTGCTACTTTACATTAATCCTATTGTATAATACATCTTCTTTTTGCAATATTAATGTTTATATGGTGAACAAATATAGATTATTTCTTATAAATTCAGTGTTATAGAAAACGAATTAGGGCAGATGCTAATGCATCTGCCCACATCCGAGGGATTATTGAAAAAGAAAGTTACTTATTTCGGCGTGCTTTAACAAGTGCAAACACCGATTGAAGGATTATAAACACACATAAGAGAGCTGCTGTTGCAATGTTAGCCCAACTAGAAAGAAGTTTTCCATTTGTGTTTACTAATACTGTAATAGTACCGTTAATAAGTACACCAAAGAAGGAACCAATGACATTACCAACACCACCGGTAAGCAATGTGCCACCAATAACCGCTGATGCAATTGCATCCATTTCAAGTCCTCTTGCCTGATTAACTGAACCTGACATTGTATTTAAGCAATATAAGATTCCACCAATTGAACAAAGGAATGATGAAAGTACATGAGAAAGCATTTTTGTTTTCTTAACATTAAGTCCCATCATTGTTGCTGATGTTTGGTTTCCACCTACAGCATAAAGGTTACGACCAAACTTTGTATATTTAAGCATAAGGAAGATTATTACTAAAACTATAATGGCTATTAAAACTGTTGGTCTCATGTAAGGTACAACTACCTTTCCATGCTTATTAACCTGACCTAAGAATTCTGGTAAATTGATTTTTGTATTAGCCCAAGCATAGAAAGTAGGGTTGTCTGCTTCGGTAATAGAAATCTGTCCAGAACAAATAACGGCTGTCATTCCTCGTCCAAAGAACATACCTGCCATTGTTACGATGAATGGCTGGATTTGTAAATATCCAACTAAAAATCCTTGTACAAGGCCAAATACCAAACCGATAAGAAGTACTAAAAGTACCATTGGAACTGCTCCCATATGCCACTCTGTCATGCCATATACCAAAAGCATACAATCCATGGCGATTACAGAACCAACTGAAATATCGATTCCACCTGTTAACATTACGCAAGTCATACCACATGTTACACAGATAAGACCTGCATTATTAATAAGGATGTTTAGGAAAGTCTGAAGGTTTCCAAAGCCCTTATTCTGATAAATTGCACAACCTACAGCATACATAAAAACAAATAAGCAGATTGTGATAATAATTAATACTGTGTTTGAATCAAGTTTCTTTTTTGTTTTCATTATGCTGCCTCCTTTACATGAGCCTTCTGGGCTTTACGTGCTGCCATATAGGCTTTGAATACAGGAGCCTGCACAACTACAATTATTATTACTATGATAGCTTTGAATACTGGTGCAACATCTGTTGATACACCCATAGCAAGAAGGGTTGTTGTTATTGCTTGGATTGTATAGGCACCAATTATTGAACCTGCTAGGTTAAATTTACCACCGCCAAGTGAGTTACCGCCAAGTGCAACTGCAAGGATGGCATCCAACTCGTAGTTTAAACCGATATTATTTGAATCAGCTGAATAAATTCTAGATGAAGCAACAATACCTGCAATACCAGCACATAAACCGCAGATTACGTAGCAGATAAAGCAAATTACATCTGAGTTAATACCAGAAATTCTTGCTGCTCTACTATTAATACCAACTGACTGAATATAAAGTCCAAGTGCTGTTTTTCTAAGGAAAATAGCTACAACAAGAATAACTGCAATAGCTACAAATACTGGTGTTGGAATAGGGCATCCAGGGATAAAGTTACCTAAGTATTTGTATTCCTCAACACGAATATATGTAATCTGGTTGTTACAAAGAAGAAGTCCTATAGCTCTGGCTGCCGTGAACAAAATCAACGTTGCAACCATTGGTTGGATTTTAAGTTTTGAAACTAACGCACCATTGAAAGCTCCACAAACACCGCCCATTAATACACCTGCAATCATTCCAACTGCAATAGGCATAACAAGAGCTGAAACATTTGTATTACCGTAACCAGCCAACAACATACAGCAGCTACATGCTGATAGTGACATAACTGATCCAACTGAAATATCAGTTCCCGCTGAAACTGCAACTACTAAGGTCTGTCCAACTGCAAGAATTGCAATTTCAGAACCTCTATTTAAAATATCAATTACTCTACCAAATAAAACACCGTTGCTAATTTTGATTGCAAAAAAATCTGGTGATTTAATCAAATTAATTAACAAAACCAATATCAAACAGAAAATTGGTAAGAACAGTGGCTTTTTAGTAAGCTTCTTAAAATTCTCCATTATTCTCCACCTCCTGCAATGGCTGCCATGACTGTCTCCTGAGTCATTTCACCAGATATCTCCCCTACCTGGGCACCATCACGCATTACGTACATTCTTGTGCATGTACGAAGCATCTCTTCAATTTCAGACGAAATAAATACGATACTCATGCCCTCTTCCTCTGCAAACTTAAGAGCAAGCTTTTGGAATTCAGTTTTTGTACCGATATCAATACCTCTTGTAGGCTCATCCAAAATTAAGAAGTCCGGATGTGTGCATAACCACCTAGCAAGAATAACCTTTTGTTGATTACCACCTGAAAGCTGATTGATTGGTGTTTCGCGAGATGCTGTTTTTATCTGAAGCATATCAATAAATTTGTCAGCTATCTCATTTTGTTTAGCCGCTGGAATTTTCTTAAACAAACCGTTTCTTGCCTGAAGTGCAAGAATAATATTTTCTCTAACTGACAAATCACCAATACAACCATCAGCTTTTCTATCATCTGGCAAGTAACCCATACCCGCCTTAATAGCATCGATTGGCTCTTTAATATTTACAGTTTTACCCTTAACCTGAAGAGTACCGCTTTGAGCTCTATCAGCTCCGTAAATGCATCGAACCATTTCAGAACGTCCAGATCCTAACAGGCCGGTAACGCCAACAACTTCGCCTTTTCTAATCTGGAAATCAAATGGTTTGATTTTACCTTTATGACTAAGATTTTTGGCATCAATTACTACTTCGTCAGAAACATGGCCTGCTCCCTCTTTCTTAATAGATGCCAAATCATCAAAGTCCTTGCCAAGCATTGCCGCCACAAGCTTGACACGAGGCATTTCCTCAACAGTATATTCACCTGCGAACTCACCATTTCTAAGAACGGTGATTGTATCGCATACTGCATACACCTGCTCAAGGAAATGAGTTACAAATATAATTCCAACTCCCTTAGCTTTTAGGTCTCTCATTACTTTGAAGAGCTTTTCTACTTCGTTATCATCCAATGATGATGTTGGCTCATCAAGAATAAGCACCTTACAATCCATATCTACAGCTCTTGCAATAGCTATCATCTGCTGAATTGCAAGAGAATAATTTTCAAGCGCAATAGTTACATCAATTTTTATGTCTAGACCATCCATTATATCCTTTGCACGTTTATTCATTTCACGCCAATCGATGGTACCAATTTTTGTTTTTGGCTCACGACCAATAAACAAGTTTTCAGCAACAGTCAAATTAGGACAAAGGTTAACTTCCTGATAAACTGTAGCAATTCCTTTTTCTTGTGCCTCTAGAGTAGAGTGATTAACTACTGGTCCATCAAAACCAGCTACATGAATCTCTCCTGCATCAAGAGAGTAAACACCTGTCAAAACCTTAATAAGTGTAGATTTACCAGCACCATTTTCTCCCATGAGCGCATGGATTTCACCCTTTCTGAGAGTAAACTGGGCATGGCTCAAAGCCCTTACACCTGGAAAGGATTTGGATATGTCACGCATTGTAATCAATAAATTTTCATCCATAATCTTTTCTCCGCTTTTCTAATAATTACGCTAGTTACGGTCTCAAGCCTTAGATATTGCTCCGCTCAACTAACATGTTTCGCTGCGCAACACTAAGAGCTTGATACCTACTAGCTGATTTAATAAAAGGGGAAGGAAATTCCCTTCCCCTGCTTAGACATTACGATTTAGTAAGATGCCTGTGAAGCTGCATCTGTAACAACTACAAGTTCTTCTGTAACTTCCTCACCAGCGTTGTTTGTGTAAGTAATGCTTGGAAGAATATCTTCAGCAACATACCATGGCTCTGTCATGAATGTCTGCTTCTCAACTGTCTCACCAGCTTCGAGCTTCTGAACGATATCTGCACAATACTCACCCTGAAGTGGGTAGCACATGAAGTCTGCATTGATGTCACCTGACTGTACGAACTCAAGACCAGACTTGCAAGCATCGAATGAGATAAGGATTACATCCTTGTCAACACCATATGAAACACCAGCTGCTGTCATAGCATCCATAGCACCAAATGCTTCGTTATCGTTCTGGCAAACAACTACGTTAAACTGTCCTTCATAAGACTTGCAGTATGACTCCATAACCTGCTGTCCACCATCCTGAGTGAAGTTACCATCCTGAGAATCAAGGATTGTCCATCCCTCAGCATCTGCAATCTTCTTAAATCCATCTGTACGTCCAATCTGTGCAGAAGAACCATTTGAGCCTTCGATTACAAGGATGTTAAGATCTGAGATGCCCTTAGCCTCAGCATAATCCTTTAACCATGTACCAGCTGCAAGACCTTCGTTCATGAACTCTGAACCAACCCATGAAACATACTTGTCTGAATCATCAATTGTTCTATCGATAACGATTACTGGAATACCAGCATCCTCGCACTCTGTAAGAACTGTGTCCCAACCTGTTGATACGATAGGATCGATTACGATGTAATCAACATCATCCTGAATAAACTGTCTAACTGCTTCGATCTGAGCTGCTGAATCATTATCGCAGTCAACAAACTGTAAATCATATCCCTTGTCAGCTGAGAAAGCATCCTGAACTGACTTTGTAGAAGCTGTACGCCAATCAGACTCGTGACCAACCTGTGCAAAACCAACTGTGATTACATCACCGTCAGCTGCTGCTTCTTCTGTTCCTGCGTCTGCTCCAGCATCTGATCCAGCATTTCCGCTGTCAGCTGTGTCGCTGCTAGCGCCACCGCATCCTACCATTGATACAGCCATAAGAGCTGTGAGCATTCCTGCTACTATTCTTTTTTTCATAAGGTTTTCTCCTTCCTTCTCCTTAGCCAGGCCCCTTATTCCTGGCGGTCTTGTTTTTTCTGTAATTAATCTAACACGTATATTTTTCTCCAACAATATTACTCAATCAATTAAGTCTGTTTCTAATTTTCCAATAGTACCAATTTTGTTTTTTCACAAATTATACATACCAATTTTAAATATTTTCCCACTTTTTCGTTTTTTGGTTAAATTCTTTTATATATGAATGTGAAATATTTATGATTGGTACGTTTTAATATTTGATAATATTTATACCAATTTTAACGGATATATGTTAGTATTTTATTAAATAATGTGTAATTTTTTTAGATTAGGGGTAAATAATTTATGACACCTAAGTATATTTTGCTTAAAGAAAAAATAAACCAAGATATTCTAAAAGATGTTTATCCTATAGGCACAAAGCTGCCAACAGAGGTGGAGCTATCTGAAATATACAATGTAAGTCGTTCCACTGTACGACAAGCTCTTGGTATTTTAGTTAATCAGGGTATTATTGAGAAAAAATGGGGAAGTGGCAATACCGTAATCACCAAAAGTGACAGTTCTAAATCAAAAACTGTTATGCTCATTTTGAAGGAAGAGGCTATATGCAGTTCAGAGGAATACTACTCAGATTTGGTTTCTCAATTGCTTAAAAATGGCTTCCAAACAGAAATCCATATAACAGATAATCGCTACCATCTTGAGCGTTCATATCTCAATCTATTGCTTGGAGAAATATATGCAGGTCTAATTATTGATATGTGTAATTCAAATCTTCCATCAACAAATGTGGATTTAATACAATTGCTTCTAAAGCGTCAAACTCCTATTGTTTTTATAGAGTCCGCTCCAGCTGGAATCTATAATCCAACAGTCATTTCATTAGACGACTACAACCGTGGGTACCAAATGGCTAGAAGACTTATAAATAGCGGTTATAAAAAGCTTGGGGGTATTTTTACTGTAAATGACAAAGCTTCATCAAATGCTTTTTCCGGATTTGTTGATGCCATTCGTGATGCAGATTTAAACATTTTTGACGAATGCTTTCTATGGAGCCATGCGGAAAATAATGCTTCCATCAATAGATTTATGAAAAACGCCCTTTCAATTGTTTCGGCAGTTTATCTAGATGATAATTCCATTTCTTTAGATGGAACATTTCCTGTTTTCACATCAGCTCTCACACCTGCCAAATCCATTGGAAAGGAATGTGCCAGCGCTTTAATCACAATAAAAAAGAATGGCGACTGTAAATCAGTCACCATCCCATATAAATAATCAATATTTTCTGCTGGCTATGAAATCTTCTGTCAGAGAATCTCCGGTGAAGGATGTTTCGTCAATGTATGTTATTTTCGAAACATTTTCACCTTTATTAAGGGCCTCAATTATGTCGTATAAATAAGGGCCTTGAATAGGATTACATTCTGCCACCATGTTAATTTGACCGTTCATGCATAATTCTAGAGCACTCTTTGTGGCATCAAATGAAATTACTGCAATTGATGTTCCCACACCACATTTTATTCCAGCTTCATTTAAGGCTGCAATCGCCCCCATTGCTTCCTCATCATTTTCACAGTAAAGCACATTGATTTCAGAACTATCCACCTCTGTCAATGTTTGCTTCATAATTTCTTTGGATCTCGCCTTTGTAAATTCACCGCATTCCTCTGCGATAATATGCCAATTATCATGCTCCAAAAGAGCTCTTTCCAAAGCCTTTGAGCGACCAATCTGTGCGGAAGAATCAATAGTTCCTTGAATATGAACTATATTTACTTCTGGCTCCACCCCATCATCACCAGGCTGATATAGATTTTCTATGTATTCAATGGCTCGTTCCCCTTCTGATAAAAAATTGGAACCAACGTAGGCTGTATATAATGACTGATTATTTACAACAACATTTCTATCACAGATTATCACCGGAATGCCCGCTTCTTTTGCCTCTAACAAAACAGTATCCCAACCAGTTTCTACAATGGGGCTCAGTATAATATAGTCCACGCCCTGTTGGATAAAGGTTCGAATATCTTTTATTTGATTATCCTGTTTGGAACGACCATCCTTATATATCAGTTTATATCCATTTTCTTCTGTAAAAGACTCTTTCACAGAATCAGTTAACGCCACTCGCCATGCAGACTCTGCTCCTGGCTGGGAAAAGCCTATAACAATCAAATCGTCCGTTTTTTTGCTTTGGCTATCATCTGTTTTATCTTTGCCACATGCAAATGCCATCCAAACCATACATAAAGAAAGCATTATACACAAGGCTTTTTTGTATTTAAACATCCACCAACACCTCTTCATCCTGCTTTTGCTTTGGAATAACCACTGTAATAGTTGTGCCAACGCCATCTGCGCTAGTAATGGTGAGTCCATATTCTTCCCCAAAGAATAATTGCACTCTCTCATGAACAGTTCTTAGACCAAAGCCTATTCTCTCACCTGTTTCTATTGCCTGGCGCATCTCAGATAATCGTTCAGCTGTCATTCCTGCACCATTATCTGTAACGGAAAGCTCTATTTTATCGCCAATATCAGTGGCTTGGACACGAATATGTCCCTTCTCACGTTGTAGCTTTATTCCGTGATAAATACTATTTTCAACTAGGGGCTGAAGCGTTAGCTTTGGCACCGCAAATTGATATAAGCTTTTTGGAATATTTACCTCGTAATCCATTCGGTCCTGATATCTGGTTTTTTGAATAGCAAGATAACTAAGGACGTGTTTTTCCTCTTCCTCTAAGGTGATTATATCTTTGCCTCTGCTTAGGCAAAATCTAAAGAAATCAGAAAGCGAGCTAACCATGCTAATACTTTCTTGCTTTTTATCTGCCTCGATTAGCCAAATGATAGTATCCAATGTATTGTACAAAAAGTGTGGGTTAATCTGAGCCTGCAAAAGCTCAAGCTCAGCGTGACGTTTTCTTCGCTCAACCTTTTTATTTTCTTGAATCAAATAATTGAGCTTTCCAACCATCTCCTCAAAAACATTTGATAGTTTTTGAATTTCAATCTCTGCTGCATCCACCGGCTCCTTCGGTTCAAAATCTCCGTTACTAATTTCCTCAACACGACCTGTAAGCTTAGTAAGGGGTGCTGTTATGGCCTCGGTAAGCCTAGAAACATAAATGACTACAAATATACCAACCACAATAATCAAGGCTAGTATCATAAATATAACCAGCTTTACCTGCTGCTCAATTTCATCTTGAATCTTGCTAAGATAAACCGACTCATGGTAAAGATAATCATACATATATGTTTGAACCAAATCTGTAAGAATATAAATATTATTCTCCAGCTGCTCCATGCCCTCATCAT
This sequence comes from Pseudobutyrivibrio sp., assembly GCF_015057185.1. Lineage (GTDB taxonomy): Bacteria > Bacillota > Clostridia > Lachnospirales > Lachnospiraceae > Pseudobutyrivibrio. Next base: position 26,150 of record NZ_SVEV01000028.1, read on the forward strand.
AGCTTTCTGCGTCATCAATTTCGTTCATTCTAAGCTCTAGAGTTTGGCATAGATCTCTAACGGACTCAATGCTGTCTATACTATCCTTTTCTGTAGTCTGTTCAAGCAATGTCTCAGCAAGCTTTCTAGCGCTCTCTACCTCTTCTATAGGCTTTCCCTCGGCATAAGCACTATCACTAACGTAATAGAACATCTTAAGGTCTATATCATCCTTGAAATTTTGGTTAAAGGCAGATGCCGCTGTAACATTCTGTAGAATAGTTCTGTATTGAAAAGAATTCCAACATAAGATACCTATGAGTATCGCAATTACGATAATCATAGGTACCAATATAACCGTAATAAGTCTACGGAGTAGCTTCTTCATTGTTGTTTTTGATTTTAATGACAATGTGCTATCTATCATGCTCCCTGCCCCTTTGTGCGATATTCCTTCGGACTGAGACCATAGGTCTTTTTGAATATGTAGCTAAAATAGTGGGAGTCCTTATATCCAACCTGTTCAGCAATAACTTGCGTTTTTTCACTCGAAGTAAGCAAAAGCTTTTTGGCCTGCTCCATTCTCTTTGATGTAATGTATTCGACAAAGGTAGTCTTGTTTTCTCTAGAGAACATTGCTGACAAATAGCTTGGTGAAATATTAACCTCTTGAGCCACTTCATTTAAGCTTAAACCTGGGTCAGTATAATGAGCATCCACGTATCTCATTGCCTCTGTAAGCTGGGAACGGGATTGCTTTCCAAACTCACTTTTCCTCTTTGCGATAGCAGCCTCAAACATTTTTCCTACAAACTCAAGCACTGTTTGATCAGTGACACTCTCAATAGAGGTTCTTACACTTGAGTCGAGAATCTGGTCTGGATCTGCCCCAAGCTTCTTCAGATAATCGCAAACGCACATATACATTGTCATTGCAAAATATTTACAGAAAATGCTAGACTTCAGTGCATTTTTCTTTTGGCGATTTACAATGTTATCCAAGAAGCCTTCGATTTCTGATTCTTCAGCATTTTCCAAAAACAAAAGCACTAATCTCTGGTCAACTGTAGCATTACTATTTTCATCATATTTTTGGATATCATTTATATCATCATCTGTAAAAATATGACCGTTTGGCTTGATATAGCGACAGCTCAATCTCTTGTTTGCCACCTGACAAGCCTTAGCGAATTCGGATATACGATTTATTACTCCACTTTGAGCCAAGTACCAGTGAATATCCTCATCATACATCATGCATCTTCGCTGAATGTTATTTATCAAATTAGTAGTGTTAGCGTCTATTGAATCCTCGTCGCCCTTTACGATAATTGCGTAGGTATCCATGCTCCAATGGAACACTAAATACTCTGGGCAACATTTTAAATACTGCATAAGCTGGTCAGAGAGCTTTGCTCTTTGCTTTGAATAGGCAAGAGCTGTGGCTGCACCTGTCATAGGTGTAAAATCCAACAACACTAAATTGTAATTTGTGGTATCAAATGATAATCCAAGTTCCTCGGATTTTTCATAGACCTGAGAGACAGACAAAGTTCCCCCTACCAATTGATTAAAAAATCGTACACGTGAGAACTGTTCATATTCCTGACTTTCAGCTTTGAATTGCTCTAAGTAATTATCTCTTTCATTTTCCTTATCCAGTTTACTTTTGGCTTCTGACATCACCTCACCAAGCTTATCCTTTGTGATAGGCTTTAAAAGATAATTATCAACACCAATGCTTATAGCCTCCTGGGCATAAGAAAAATCATCGAAGCCGCTGATGATGATTATACGTGTGTTAGGAAGCTCTTTTTTAATCATTTTAGAAAGAGATATTCCATCCATGAATGGCATCCTAATATCAGTAATCAAAACATCTGGCTTAGTTTGCCTGATAAGTGGCAACGCAACCTCTCCATCAGCAGCATCACCTACATAAGAAAAGCCGTATTGCTCCCATGGGAAGCTAGCCTTAAGACCGTCGCGGATAACAATTTCATCCTCAACTAAAAAAACACTATACATTATTCTCCAAAATCCCCAATACCTTTATTACTTGTTTTTTAGATACTCAGAAAGCATCTCATATAGAGCGTTAGCTGTTTTTTCAACCCCCATAAGCGAGCTGTTTACGCAGAAGTCATAGCCGCGACTATCGCCCCATTTCATTTTTGAGTAGTAGTTGTGATAAGCCTTTCGCTTTTTGTCATGGCGAAGCATTTTCGCCTTTGCCTCAAGCTTGTTAAGCTTATATAAACGACAAATTCTTTCTACCTTTGCAGCTTCATCTCCTCTGACAAATATAGAAATCAATGCAGGATTCCCTCTCAAAACATTTTCTGCACAACGACCAACCACAACAAAGCTCTCACCACTCTCAGCTTTTTTCCTGATAAAATCAAACTGTAGCTTGGCAATGGTATCTTGCATTGATGAAGAATGTCCTCTGACTGTTCGCACAAGACCCTTGTGCTTCATCTCCTCATGTTTGTGTAAATCCTCTGCATCTATACCATTTTTCTCAGCCATCTGATCAAGCATATTGCGATCATACATTGGCACATCGAATTTGTCCGCTAAGATAGTGGCAATCTCATGTCCACCACTTCCGTACTCTCTACCTACTGAAATAATAAACTGCCCCATACGCTCCCCCTTTCAGTATCTACCTATATTTATTCTAATCGAAATATTCCACAATTACAAATATCTAAAGTAAATGTTTAACATTGATACCACTAGAACAATCATTGTTCCTGGAACCATTTCTTTACAATAGGTTGACCAACTAATTGGATATCCTTCTTTACCTGCTGTAGAAATACCAACAACATTTGCGCTGGCGCCAATAGGTGTCATGCTTCCACCAATATCAGTTCCTATTGCCAGGGTCCATGCCATTGTATGTAAATCCACTCCTGGTGTCTGAGCGGCAAGAGAGCTGATAACAGGAATCATTGTTGCAGAAAATGGAATGTTATCAATAAATGCTGATGCTATTGCACTTACCCATAGAATGATTGCAATCATAATATAAGGGTTACCGCCAGAAACCTTAGCTATAAAGCCAGCTATTTCTTCTAGAACTCCTGTCTGCTCCAAGCCGCCTACTACTACAAACAGTCCAATAAAAAATAGCAATGTATAATAATCTACTCTTTTTAAAAGCATTAATGCTTTACGTCTAGATGCAATCAAGGTAATTATGGCGATAAACACACCGATAAATGAAACTGTTAGTCCAGTCATTGCATGGGTAATTAACATAATCACCGCCAAAACAAATATTACCGTGCTTCTTATAAATTCAACCTTATTGTCAATTTTTACCTCTACATTAATTTTTGAAATGTCTACTTTGTCAGAAGGGTCTTGCAATCTATTTCGCATTGTAAAATAAAAATACAAAATAATAATTAATAGTGAAACTGCACCTATTACACCTGTATTCATGACAAAGTCTGCAAATGAATATCCAAGTGAAGTTCCAATAATGATATTAGGTGGATCTCCGCACATTGTTGCGCTGCCTCCAAGGTTGGCACAGAACACTTCTGCCATAATAACTGGAACTGGATTGAATTTTAGAGTTCTTGCAAGTCTTATAGTAACTGCTGCAAGAAATAGAATTACTGTAATTGAATCAATAAACATGGCAAGAAATGCCGACAAAATCATAAAAGACACAAAGATTCGAATCGGCTCATATTTTGCCATTTTTGCAATTTTTAGGCAAAGCCAATCAAAGAAACCGGCTTCAGCCATGCCCTCAACCATTATCATCATTCCCCATAGGAAAATAATGGTAGCCCAATTAATTCCAGATGTTTGCTCGGCAGCTTCGCCGGCAGTATACCAGAATTCTTTTTTTATAATTCCACTAATAGCTATAGTATTCCAAAAAGCCTTTGCACTTCGCATTCCTACCCCAAATACAAGAATGCTAGTAAGTGCACCGCAGCTAAGGGTCACAATATGTTTAGGAAATCTATCCCAAACTATAAACCCAAACATTGCGACAAATATTACTACAGCAAATACTTCCCCTAACATAAAAACCCCCTCCATATACAATTACGTTTTATACATTGTATACGAGGGAGTCAAATTATAAAATAAACATTTTCACTAGTTTGTTTGTGTAATATACATTTTCCGCTAAATGTTGGCTTTGTCCATCAACTTTTTCATGGAAGCAGAATTCTTAATTTCGGATAGAATGTTAATTACTGCATTTTGCAGCTCGCCAAGGGCAAAATATGCGCCTCGATTAATTCCTTTATAAGTGATTGTTTTGCTTCCATCAGCACCGTTTTCAACCAAACATAAGCCCTGTTTTTGTTTTTCAAGAACTATTGGATTAAGCTGAACATCAGGCTGAACGTGGGTTACAACTGTGTCCTGCCCTTCCTTATCTAGAAGAAATGAGCCCCATTTTTCATAGTTAATCATTGGTTTACCATAGAAAAATGCTTTTTCAACCACCTGAACATAGCCATCAGCTGTAAAGGTAGGCTCGACTTCCATCATTGCCTCTAATATTTTGTCCGGATCATAGCCTGGCATGATTAAATCACAGCCTGCTCGCAAATCATTTGCTTTCTCAGAAATTGACCCCCAGTCAGATAATACAAAGCCTTTGAAGCCCCAGTCATTTCTAACAATATCTGTATTTAAGCCTCGCATAGCTGTAGCGTACACGCCATTTATCCTATTGCAGGTATTGATAAAGCCAGCTGGTGAAGCGGTAAACACACAGGCTGAGAACGGTCTCAGATATAATTCCCCAAAAGCTTTAGAGGATATATTTATATTAATGTCTTCTTTTTCTGTTTCCTGATTGAAGGTTGGAAGGTTTTTAACAATAACATTTCTTCCCTCATATCGTTTTACCCCCATTATGAATCCAGAGCCAAGTATTCCAGATAATGTTGGATCCTCAGAATAGAATTCGTAAATACGATTCTGCATAGGATTTCTAATAATGTTTATGGCAGGAGCTAAGCAATAATCAATGCCGTAGTATTCCATTTCTCGTCCATAGGCTCTGCCCAACCTAACCATTGCGCTCATGTCCCAGGTCTGAGCCATATTTATAGGGGATGGAAAGCATGTGCAATACTCTCCTTTAATATGCAAGCCTGATGGGCCATCGGCGATTGTAACACCTGGTATACCAAGTGAGGTTGCAAACTGGGATGTTGTTCTTGCTGCAACCTGGACATTATTTTTATCCAAGCTAAAATCAAAATCAAATCTGCTTGGGCTTTTTATTTTAGTTTCCTCAACTTCGCCTGCTACGATTCTTGCCAGTACTTCTGGTGAAAGTGATGATACAAACTCCTGAATAGTAACATTACCTTTAATAACATCAAATAGCGTGGTTGTTCCACAAGGCCTGATGTACTCAATATTTTCCTTTGCCCTATCAGGAATATCATATGGATTACTATTAACATAGGACACGTAGCTACTGCCCTCTGGAACATAAGTTGTAAAGGTTTTGGTAGGCTTTACAATCTTGTTCTCAGAATTGTAATCATCGCCAAATAATTGGGCAGCAAAAATATACCCTGTTTCTTCCATTTCTCTATCAGGCGGTGTAAGAAATTCTAGCTTTTTAGTCGGTTTAATACTATCAGTGACTCTTTTTATCACTGTGGTTTTATCTAAAACAAGCTTTGCACATACTTCTGTTTTTCTTGAATTAACGCCTATTCTGAATAAATAATCTCCCTTTTCCATAACCCACGCTGGTATATCCTCATCAAACTGAGTCAATGGCATAATAGGGACCTTAAGAGTAAGCTCTTCAGATTCACCTGGTTTTAGTTTTCCTGTTTTGGCAAAGCTAACAAGCATCTGATATGGCTTTTCTATTTGGCCTGCAGGCTGAGAGCAATATAGCTGAACCACCTGTCTGCCAGATGCATTTCCTGTGTTTGTTACCTTTACTCTGAGCATGATGCCCATCCAGCTCGCCTCGAAATAGGTGGCCTCCATGGCAAAGTCAGTGTAGCTAAGACCATAACCAAAAGGATATAGAGGTGCCACATCAAAGGCATCAAAATAACGGTATCCAACATAAATGCCTTCTTTATAATCTATCTCATCTATCTCGCCCTTTTTGCGAGACACATTTATGCAGGTTGAATAATCCTTGTATTTTTTAGCCCAGCTAACAGATAGCCTGCCGCTAGGATTTGCAATTCCTGTAAGAACATCAGCAAGGGAATTACCTGCTTCCATACCAGGCAAGCCCATATATATTATGGCCTTAATGCTCTTCATTCTAGCAATGGAAGCAATCTCAACCATTCCACCATTAATTACAAGTACAACTTTCTTAAAGGAGCTAGATATTAATTTGATATTCTCCAGCTCTGTTTCTGTGAGACGATAGTCAGTCTCGTCTAAAGAGCGCTCAGCTGGCCTATGTCTTAGAATGTATACGCAGGTATCAGTTCCTAAAATAGCTTCTGCCATGTCAGCAACAGAAATTGGCACCTCTTCCACATTCTGACGCTGACCACTATAGAAACGTTCTTCCTCTACTCTTTTATTTACCTTCTCACCCTGTCGCATGGCCTTCTCCATTTTTGCCAGCCATGTGTCAGTAGAAAACGTAAATCCGTTATCCAAAAGACCTTCTTTAATGCTTATATTTTTATCCGTATATACGAAGTTATAGAAGAGCCCACAGTAAACTGTATCTATGGCCCCTGCACCAAAAAGAGCAATCTTTCCCCTATTAAGCGGCAGCATATCGTTGTTTTTTAACAACACCATACCATCAGCACCAAGCTGCCGCACCAAGGCTCTATGCTCTGGAAATTTTGTTTTTCCCTCTCTAAAGAAAACCTCTTTTAAACTCTGTAGCTTCATAGTTGTACTCCCTTGTATCTTTTTTGTTTCAAAAAGCCAGTTTCCCTTTAATTTAACTAGTAGATATGATACTATCTTTTTATTTCAAATATGTGTAATTAGTGTGAATACAACTCAGGAAGGATATTTATGTTAAACGAAATGCTACAAAAGGATTCTTCATTATCGTTTGAAGTTTTCCCCCCTAAAAAAGATGACGAATTTGACAACTGCTTCAAGGTACTTGACTCGCTTTCTGAGCTAAGCCCTGACTTCATCAGTGTAACCTATGGTGCTGGTGGTAGCCGTTCAAAGAAGACAGTCGAAATCGCTTCTTATATTCAAAACACTCTCAAAATTGATGCAATGGCTCATATGACCTGCGTTGGTTCAAATGAAAATGATATTTTAACTGTTGCTAATGATTTAAAAAAGGAAGGAGTTTCCCACGTCCTCGCTCTTCGTGGAGATAAACCTAGGGATATGTCTGAGGAGCAATTTGCCCAGAGAATCTTTCCTCATGCAACAGATTTAATTCGTTTCCTTAATAGTAACACATCTTTAGATGTTTCTGCATCATGCTATCCAGAAAAACATCCAGAAGCTATCTCAATAGACTCTGATATAGCCTTCATGAAAATGAAACAGGATATGGGCGCCAAGATGTTTATTTCCCAGCTTTTCTTTGACAATGCTGACTATTATAGATTCGTGGAACGAGCTGATAGAGCTGGTATTGTAGTTCCTATCGTTGCCGGAATTATGCCTATTACCTCAGCAAAACAGATTGGTTCAACTGTTACACTTGCAGGTTCTTCCGTTCCTAAAAAGCTTGCAGACATTTGTGCCCGTTACGGAGAATCACCTGAGGATATGCGCCAAGCAGGTATCGCATATGCGGTTGATCAGATTAAAGACCTTCGTAAATGCGGTATGGGACATATACATATTTATTGTATGAACAAGCCTAAGATGACAGCAGAAATCTGTAGAGCTTTATAAATTTATATTACTAAAACGGCACAGAGATTAATTCTCTGTGCCATTCTTATATAAAGAACAATTAATGAAAAAATGAATGAGTAAATTATTCTTCTGTATCGCTGAATGTATATGTCTCGTTGTGTACAAATCCTGTCTCATCATTTGTTACAACAACTGTAACTGAAACGGAACCATCGCCATTATCATTTACAACAGTTCCATACTCATACTCAGATTCTGCTGTACCTGTTGGATCGCAACCAAGATTGAAGTTCTCTGTTACTTCGCCATCTGTTACAGTAACTGTGCTCTCATTTGTACCTGCAGGGTCACTGCCATTAATCACTCCACTATTTGAATAAGAGTTGTCAATATCAAAGCCTTCAGTTATAACAAAATTTCCTTCTGAAGGAAGTCCTTCAATAGATAAGTCTTCATCGTCTGCCATCTCTTCATTAGCCTGAGCAACGCTTTCTACACCAACAGCAATCACTCCAACAGGCTTAACAATAGTTCCTGTAGGCTCCTGATCCTTTCCAACAACCTCATAACCAGATGTAGTTTTATAAATTGAAATCTGACCTAACTCTCCAACCTCAAGTGAACCAATTTTCTCATAACCAGCTGCTGTATTATCAATATAGCTTGGAGCAATAACATATGACTCACCAGATGATGAATTGTTAACAACTACTGATCCACCTGATGAGCTAGCTGTGCTGATTGCCTGCTGAACCTTTGCATAATCTGTAGTTCCAAGAAGGTTTGCTGCGTAATAAACCTGAGCTGTTAAAAGCTCACTTTCATCAAAGAATGGTGTTACGCTAATACCTGCTTCGATACAAGCCTCAACTGTTGTAATTGTACGTCCATCTGCTGCAGCGTGATTAATGTAGTGAACATAGTAAGAAAGGATGTCATCACCAAAAGCTGCTCTTAAATCTGGATAAGCGCTTGCGTATGCTGCTGGATCAAAATCTGCCCAGCCTTTTCTTCCTTCCCAAATACCACACTTGATGAAGTGCTCAAAAAGTACCTCTGAATCTGCTCCAAGAACGTCCACAACATCCTGATTGTTCTCTGCATAAAACTGCGCATCAAACAATTTATGTAGCATTTCTTTTTGACTAGCTGTAACAGTACCATAAGTTACCTGTGAAGGTGCTACTGCCTGTGTAAGGCCAGCTGCCTGTGCTGTAATTGTTGTTGCTGTGCTTGCAGCTCCGGCTAAAGCCATAACCATAGCAAGAGCTAAGAAACTTTTTCTTTTCATGATTTGTTCTCCCTTTTATATGATTGATTATTTTATCCTGGAATGCATTTGCCTAAGTATTTGCACCCCTCTTTCTGAGTAGTATAATACTACTATCAAAAATATTGTCAATACTTTTTTCAAAAAATTTTTTATAATGCTTTCGAATGTGCTACAATATACAAAAATACTGAAAGAAATTGGATTGAGGGAAACTATGGACGGTAAGAAAATTGAACAGGAAATCCTGGAAATTACTGAAGAACTTATAAAGGATTATAAGTCAGATAGAGCTATTGATAAGATGGATACCTATCATCAGCCAAACAAAGATAGCATTATTGATATCACAAAGAAGCTTTTGAGAATTGTATATCCTGGATATTATCGCGATCATGTTTACAAAGTATACAATGTAGAGACAAATCTTAATACACTAATGGAAGATGTCGTCTATAATCTTAACAAGCAGATTTCACTTATCTTGTGCTATCGTCCTGATTTTGATGGATGCTGCGAAGAAATATGCACTACAAAGGCCGAGGAGCTTTCACTTGCCTTCTTAAAGAAAATACCAAAGGTACGTGCGCTACTTGATACTGATCTTGCTGCTGCATTTGACGGTGACCCTGCTGCAACTAGCATTGATGAAATCGTATTTGCATATCCTGGAATTTTAGCTATAACTATTTATCGTTTAGCACATGAGCTTTATCTCTTAGGAGTTCCAATCATTCCTCGTATCATGACTGAGTATGCTCATTCAAATACTGGAATAGATATTCATCCAGGTGCTACAATTGGCGAATATTTCTTTATTGACCACGGCACTGGTATCGTAGTTGGTGAAACAACTGTAATTGGAAACAATGTTAAGATTTATCAGGGCGTTACATTAGGAGCCCTTTCTACTAGAGGTGGACAGAGCCTTAGAGGTGTGCGTCGTCACCCTACTATTGAAGATAACGTTACCATCTACTCTAACGCTTCTGTTCTTGGTGGGGAAACTGTAATAGGACATGATTCAATTATAGGCGGCTCAACATTTATCACAGAATCAGTTCCACCAGAATCAAGAATTTATTATGATGTTAAATAATAGATTTTAAATTAATATTACCATAAAAAAATGGCTTCCCATTTTGGGAAGCCATTAAGTTTTTTACATATTAGTTGTCTGATTCGTATTCTTCAAGCTCGTCTTTTGTAAGCTTCTCAAATACAAGTGATGTACCATCTTCTTCCATGGTAATAGTTCCTTTTGAGTAATCATACTCCTGAGACTCTCCGTCGATTGTGATCTCATCATCATCCCACTCAACGTCCATTGTCTCACCATACATGTTGATAGAACCAGTACCATCTTCTTCTAATTCAAGATAGATAGTCATACCCATAGCATTTAATAACTCTGTGTAATCCTCTCCATCCTCTGTCATAGATGTTACTTTGTACACACCTGCCATAGAGCTCTTTCCACAGCCTGTGAAAAGCATAGCTGCCATCATAACAGATGCTAACATTGTACATAAAAACTTCTTCATTGCCATCCTCCTATATTTCATCAATCATTCTTTTTTGGTGAAAAAAGTCTTACGAATGGCATTATACTATATTTTTATAATATTGTATGCATTTTTCTGAAAAAAATTTATTTTGTGCCAAATATTCTATCGCCTGCATCACCAAGACCCGGGCATATATATGCATCTGCATTAAGCTCACGATCAATGTGTCCAACATAAATCTGAACATCAGGATGAGCCTCATGAAGGGCACGAACACCTTCTGGAGCTGCGATAATAGCCATGAATTTGATTCTCTTTCCACCGTGCTGCTTGATAAGGTCGATAGCATCAATTGCAGAACCGCCTGTTGCAAGCATTGGATCTGTTACAACAATAAGCCTCTCCTCGATTGGGCTAGGGAGTTTGCAGTAATACTCATGTGGAATATGTGTTTCCTCATCACGGTACATACCAATATGACCAATTTTTGCTGTAGGAACAAGTCTCTGAATACCGTTAACCATTCCAAGGCCTGCACGAAGAATTGGTACAATAGCCATCTTACGACCAGCAATAACTGGAGCCATGCATGTCTCAATTGGAGTCTCGCACTCGATATCTACTGTCTGTAAATCGTTAAGTGCCTCGAAAGCCTCAAGCATAGCAATCTCTTCTACAAGAGCTCTAAACTCTGCTGTTCCTGTGTTCTTATCTCTAAGCATTGTAATTTTGTGCTGAAGTAGTGGATGTGTAAGTTCTACTACATTATCAAGTTTTTCCATTTAATTTCCTCCTAAATACTACCAATCAATTTGTCAGTAGATTATTCTGCTTCTTCCTGAAGCTCTGAATCGTTTTCTACAACAATCTCTTCATTGACATTGCCATAGAAACCTTCTTTATCAAAACGATATCTCTCTGGCTCACCATAGTTATAATCGCGTCCAGGGATAATCGCATTGAGAGCGACACCAGCGATTGCAGCAATTGCAAGGCTAGTAAGTGTAATGTCTGTCTGACCTACTGTGAAAGTAAGTCCATCTGTGAAGCCAAGTCCGCAAACAAGAATAACTGCTGCAATAATAAGATTTCTAGAATGTGTGAAATCCACATGGTTTTCTACTACATTTCTAATTCCTATTGCACTAATCATACCATAAAGCATAAAGCTTATACCACCTACGATTGCACTAGGCATTGTACCAATAATATCTGCCATTTTAGGAATGAATGAAAGTACAATTGCATAATAAGCTGCAATTCTAATTACCTTTGGATCATGAACCTTTGAAAGCTCAAGTACTCCTGTGTTCTCACCGTAAGTTGTATTTGCAGGGCCACCAAACATAGCTGAAAGTGCTGTAGCAAATCCATCTCCGATAAGTGTGCGGTGAAGACCTGGATCTGAAACCAAATCCTCTCCTACTGTAGCTGAAATAGCTGACATGTCACCAATGTGCTCCATCATTGTGGCAATTGCGATTGGTGCCATTACTAAAATTGCCTGAATGTTAAATTTGCAAATAAAGAAATCTGGTAATCCAACCCATGCAGCCTGCTTAACAGAAGCAAAATCAAGGATTGCTGAGCCGTCTGCGTTTGTCATACCCATTGCATTGAAAATGAGTGCGCAGCCATAAGAAATTAAAACACCCATAAGAATTGGAAGGATTTTAAACATTCCCCTTCCCCAGATGTTGAAGAAAATTACTACTGCAAGAGCTATAAATGCTAATAACCAGTTTGAAGAAGCATTTGTAATAGCTGAAGGTGCAAGTGAAAGTCCAATACAAATGATGATTGGTCCTGTAACAACTGGTGGTAAGAACTTCATAACTTTGTTAATACCAACAATTTTGATAATAATTGCAAGAATCAAATATAAAGAACCTGCAACAACGATACCTCCACATGCGTATGGAAGCTTCTCGCCCATTGTCATGTTCTTGAACATGCCTGTATTTAAATTAGCTACTGTGTGAAATCCTCCAAGAAATGCAAATGAGGAACCAAGAAAAGCTGGAACTTTAAATTTTGAACATAAATGAAAGAATAGGGTGCCGAGACCAGCGAAAAATAGTGTTACCTGAATTGAAAGACCTTGACCGTCGAAATAATTGTTAACTAGAATTGGAACTAAAATAGTCGCCCCAAACATTGCAAATAAATGTTGGAGACCAAGTATCAACGTTTTTGTTGTGCCTAGCTTGGACACGTCTTTAATCGGTTCGTGATTATTCATTATTTCCTCCCTTTATTAAAAGATATTTAAACTTTCAATATTCTATCACAATCCCTATAGGTCGGCAAGTTAAAAATTGCTCTCTATAAAAATTGTGATATAAATACTTGTTTCTAAAATAATAAATATTTTGCAATAGCTATAACAGCTAAATGAACCGGATAAAATGAATTGAAAAAATGGCGTAGTAAAAGAGAATCACTGCCACGTTTACCATTATAAAAATATATTGGTATCAGTGCTACAAAAGCAGTTGCTTCCCTAGTAGAACATCCTAGGATTAAAATCACAACTCCTGCTGCAAAAGCCACAAGTCTGTATATTTTTTCTTCGCCATGCAAATAGTACATAACAACAATAGTTGCAATTCCTACTGCTTTGTAATCTGTATGGGTAAGCCAAGTCAAGCCACAGCCCAGGGCAAATGGGATGACTGGAGCAATATTTCTTAGTCTGTAATCACTGATAAAGGACACTCTCCCCCATCTAATTTCATCAATTGCCCAAATAACAAGCAAACCAACGAACAACGTAAAAATAACATTATTGTAATCCCAAAAAGATGAGTGATAGTTAAGTGCCTTGTCAAATGGATATTCAGAAATAATAGCTAGCGCCAATAGCCTAAAGGCATACTTCCTTTTGTCCCTGGTTTTGAAATAGCCCTCTACCAAAAGGAAACAATATATTGGAAAAGCTATACGTCCTACCAATCGCATAAATCGATAAAGCTCTATGCCAAAAATAGTGATATACCAACCATTTTGAACAGCCATGTTGTAATAAATCCCATAGGCAAAATGATCCACAAGCATAGTGACAATGGCTATTAGCTTTAACCCGTTACCAGTAATCCGAATTTTCGAATCATTCTTATTCACTACTATTTAATAAGCCACTCAATAAATTCCCTAACGCAGCCCCTTCCTCCGTCTTTCTTTGAAACAAAATCAGCCTGCTTGATTACTTCGTCCACTGCATCAGCTGGACATCCAACAAATCCGCCAGCTGCTTGAATTGCATTCATTACACCTAAATCATTTAAATCATCACCCATGTATGCACATTCCTTAAGTGATGAACCATTCTTTTCAAGAATAGCCTCAAGTGTTGTTAATTTATCTGCAACTCCCTGATGTACCTCAGTAATACCAAGCTCCTTGCAACGATTCTCAACAATTTTGCTAGTACGTCCTGTGATAATTAATATTTCCATCCCAGCGGCAGGAATCATATGAGCCATGGCATAGCCATCCTTAATATTAAAGGCCTTGCAAAGCTCACCATTGTCGCTCATGTAAACACAGCCATCTGTTAATGTTCCATCTACATCTAAAACTAAATATTTAATATCTTGCATAAAAAATCTCCTTAGAAAAATCCAAGGAGATTGTACCACATTGTCAGTATAATTGAAAATTACTGTGGTTCACGATGTAACTTTTTGATGCATGCTAAAGAGCCTACCATAAGAACAATACCAATAAGCAAGCACACTGCCCAGTTTCTTACAAAACCAGAAATAATATAAGAAACAAGTGAAACACCTGCTACCGTAAATGCGTATGGAAGCTGTGTGGTAACATGGCTGATATGATCACAGTCAGCTCCAGCTGAAGCCATGATAGTTGTATCAGAAATTGGTGAGCAGTGGTCACCACATACAGCACCTGCCATACAAGCAGAAATAGAAATAATCATAAGCTCGTTATTAATATCACCGCCAAATACATTTACAACGATAGGAATGAGAATACCAAATGTTCCCCATGATGTACCAGTGGCAAATGCAAGGAAAATACCAACTAAAAATACAATAGCTGGAAGTAAGCTCATAAGCGCGTGGTTATCCGCAATATTTGATACAAGACCAGCAACATATTCCTTTGCTCCAAGAGAATCTGTCATAGCCTTAAGTGTCCATGCAAAAGTAAGAACTATAATTGCAGGCACCATACTCTTGAAGCCTTCTGGTATAGCATTCATACACTCACTGAAGCTAAGTACTCTAGTAGCAAGGAAAAATACAATAGTAATTACAAGGGCAACTACTGAACCATAAACAAGACCAACAGATGCATCTGAATTTGAGAATGCATCAACAAAGCTCTCTCCTTGGAAGAAACCACCAGTATAAATCATTCCGATTACATTACAAATGATAAGAGCTGCAATTGGAAGCACAAGGTGGATAACCTTTCCACGCTCTGAAATTGGTGGGTGTGGCTGATCCTCTGCACCTGTAAGGCTGGCAGCATCCTTCTTTTTACGCTCCTTTAATTCTGCTCTATGATTGAGCTCTGCAAGATTCATTGAACCGTAATCAAACTTCATATATGTAATAGAAAACATCATTACAAGAGTAAGTAATGCATAGAAGTTGTAAGGTATCGCTCTAATAAAAAGAGAAAGACCATTAGCGCCATCAACAAATCCTGTGACTGCTGCTGCCCATGATGAAATAGGTGCAATGATACAAACTGGAGCGGCAGTGGCATCGATAAGGTATGCCAGCTTTTCCCTAGATATACCATGCTTGTCAGTAACAGGTCTCATAACCGAGCCTACTGTAAGGCAGTTGAAATAATCATCGATGAAAATAAGCATTCCAAGAACGATAGTGGCAACCTGAGCACCTGCCTTTGTCTTAACATGTGTAACTGCCCATTTTCCAAATGCTGCTGAACCACCAGCACGGTTCATAAGCATTACCATACTTCCAAGGATTACAAGGAAAATAAGGATACCCACGTTCCAACTGTCAGAGAGCTGTCCAATCATTCCATTAACAAAGATGTGCTCCATAGCAGCTGTAAGATTAAAGCCGGCGTAAAGTAGTCCGCCTGCGAATATTCCAATAAATAAGGAAGAGTAAACTTCTTTTGTAATAAGTGCAAGAATAATTGCGATTAATGGTGGTAGCAATGACCAAATAGTATTAGTAAATTCCATAAGATTTCATGTTCTCCTCTAAAATTTTTGCATGTGCCTCTTCCATTTCTGTAAGTGGCTTTCTAAGTGGGCCAGCCTCAAAGCCCATAATGTTGAGAGCCTTTTTAACTGGGATTGGATTGACCTCTGAAAACAGTGAATCAATAAGTGGCAATGCATCTAACTGCATTTTTGTTGCCTTCTTAAAATCCCCATCCAAGCACGCCTGACATAAGTCATGTGTCTGCTTAGGTGCTACATTAGAAAGAACTGATATTACTCCAAGTCCTCCAAGAGACATTATTGGTACAATCTGATCATCATTTCCAGAATAAATATCAATGATTCCCTCACCTAAATGTGCCAGCTTGGCAATTTGGCTAATATTTCCTGATGCTTCTTTTATAGCAACAATATTTTTAACGTCCTTTGCAAGTCTAACAGCTGTCTCAGGCATTATATTGCAGCCTGTTCTAGATGGTACATTGTAAAGAATACATGGTAAATTAATAGCATCTGCTGTGTCCTTGAAATGTACATAGAGTCCATTTTGTGTAGCCTTATTGTAATAAGGTGTAACAAGTAAAACTGCATCTGCCCCAGCCTTTTCAGCTTCCTTGGATAAATAAATTGCTGTCTCTGTACTATTTGAGCCAGTACCTGCTATAACAGGGACTCTGTGATTTACAGTCTCAACACAGTGTTTGATAACATCGATGTGCTCCTCATGTGAAAGAGTTGAAGCTTCGCCTGTTGTTCCGCAGATAACAATAGCGTCTGTATTGTTCTTAATTTGAAACTCAATCAAGTTGTCTAATTTCTCATAATTCACAGAACCATCTCCAGCAAATGGAGTTACAATTGCAACAGCTGCACCAGTAAAAATACTCATCTTTTCCTCCTAATCCTAGTCTGTTACGCTCTCAAGCCTTAGTATTGGTTCCGTCGACTAACACGTCTCCTCCACCAACACCAAGAGCTTGATAGCTACAGACTCACATAATAAAAAAAAGCTACCCAAATTTGATGAGCAGCTTTGCAATATGCATTACGTATGATAGCTCCCCATCTGAAATAACTTCGGATGACAGTCATACGACTATTAATCGTATGCCCAAGACAGACACCTACAGGCGATGCCCTCTTTCGGCGAAATTCCCTTTTATCTCATATCATATGGGCCTGTCCCATCTATGAGATTACTAATGTTTCTCGCAACCTCTATCTCTTATTAAGTTGCACTTATACTACATCTACATTTTTCCTATGTCAACTACAAATTGCTAATAATCTTTTATGATGTTAAAATTAATAGGAAATATATATAGGAGTATATGACATGAAATCAAATCTTAAAAAATGCTTAAGCGTTATTCTATGTTTAGTTTTTGCTATTTCCCTTTTTGTTAATACAAGTGTTGTTTCTGAGGCCAAAAAAGATAATCTAATAGTTGTTTTAGATGCAGGCCACGATACAACTCATTTTGGTTGCCACTATGAGAACTTTGAAGAAGGCATTGCCAATCTTTACATTGCTTACTACTGCAAGCAGGAGTTAGAAAAATATTATGGTGTTACTGTCTACATGACACGCACCGGCTTTACTTGCCCATATGGATTAGATGCCGACAGCAAGGCCGACTGTTTATCAGCTAGAGTTAATTATGCAAAATCAGTTAATGCTGATGTTTTAATTAGTCTTCACAATGATTACGATCCAGATGTTGATTACTCTCAGAATGGTTCAAAGGTCATTATTCCAAATCCAAACTACAAACCAGAATGTTATGTAACTGGCCACGATTTAGGACAGTCAATTCTCACTGAGCTTGTTGCTACTGGTCTAAACATCAATAACTGGAAGCTTTGTCCTAATGGAACAGGACTTGTTACTAGAGACTCTGAGTCAAGCACTTATCCTGATGGCACAGCACGTGATTACTATGCTTTGATTAACAAGGCCAAAACAAGCGGGTTCCCTTGCATTATCGTGGAGCATGCTTTTTGCACTAACTACTCTGACAGAGTAAACCATCTTAGCACACCAGAACAATATCAGGAGCTTGGTGTAGCTGATGCTACTGGCATTGCCAACTATTACGGATTAACTCTTAAATAATAAAGTTTCTTTGGGGGAATATTTATTGTGAAAAAGCAGAAGGTTTTTAATATTATTCAAATCGGAAACAAAGACGATGTTGTAAGCCGCTTCTTTGATATCTTTATTGCTGCTGTTATCATCATAAATATTATCGTGATGGTGTTGGAGACCTACTCCAACCTATCACCATTTTTCCCTGTTTTAGATACTATAGTTTTAATTACTATCATCATTTTCTGTATAGAATATGGTCTTAGAATTTGGACTGCAGATCTTTTATATCCTGACCTTCCACGCCGAAAGGCTATTATTAAATTTCTATTTTCTTTTGATGGTATTGTAGATTTATTTACTATATTGCCATTTTTCTTTTTATCTGGATTTGTTGCCTTTAGAATTTTGCGAATCATCCGTATATTCCACTTATTCAGAATAAACAGCCAATATGATTCCTTTGCTATTATTTTTACAGTATTAAAAGAGAAAAAGAATCAGATTCTTTCTTCACTTATCATCATTGGAATTCTTATGCTTGCAAGCTCTATAGGAATCTATTATGCAGAGCATGACGTACAGCCTCATGCCTTTGAAAATGCATTTTCAGGTGTTTGGTGGTCAATGTCTACTCTTTTAACTGTTGGATATGGTGATATATATCCCATTACTACGACAGGAAGAATAATGGCTATAATCACTGCCTTTCTTGGAGTTGGAGTTGTTGCTATCCCTACTGGTATCATCAGTGCTGGATTCGTCGAGCATTATTCTCGTGTAAAATTAATGGAACGTTTTGCTAGAGATGAGCACGTGGATTTATTGACTATTCACGTGACAGAGGGACACTGTTGGGAAAATTTAAATGTTTCTGAAATTTGCACTCCTGACCATTTTTGCCCTGCCATTATTATGCGAGACGGAGAATCACTTATACCTACTTCAGATTTTCGCATAAAAAAAGGCGACACAGTTATACTGGCCGCCGAGGGTTACTTTTTAAATACCTATTAATTTATTGATTCTATCTCTGTATTCTATATACGGAGTGTCTGATGTTAATACAACGTCTGTTTTATACTTTCTGCATATAAGGCTATCCTGCTCATTTGAAACTATTGCAATAGTAGGAATAGTTGCAAAGCATTCTCTAGATTTAATATATTTGAGGGCTGTTAAGCCAATTCCGCTAGCACTATCCACCTCTATAGCAACGCCCTTTATCAGCTTCTTATACTGGCTTATCTGATGTATAGCATCATTATCATTATTCACTTGAACTATTTTATAGCTATTTCCAAAGTCATTACTCATATGCTGAGTCAGCTGACAATCATCACTTCCCACTGCAATAAACAGCGGTCTATCATGCTCAAACTGTTCATAAACCCAGATAGTGCAGCTTCCTTTCCCCTCTATTTTTGATTTATAAAGGGCGTCGTCTGCCATTGAAAAAATACTCTTTCCACTTCTGAAATCTGAACATATTACAGCTCCAATGCTGGCAGAAAATGGCTTGCTATTTCCTAAATCTATTTTTCTTATTTCTTCTTGAACCGTTTGGCAACGTCTCTGAAGAATTTCCAGAGAACTCATTTTAGGCATCAGCACCACAAATTCGTCACCACCATACCTACCTACAATATCATAGGCTCTAAAGCTATCAATCAATAAGGTGCCTATTTTTTCTAATAGCTTATCACCAGTATCATGGCCTAAATTATCATTAACCTGCTTAAAATCATCCATGTCGATAATGCACATGGCGCATGAATCTTCTTCTGGTTTCTGTAAGAAATAGTTATCGATTTTTGAAAGAAGTGCCCCTTTATTAAGAACATGGGTAAGCTTGTCTAGTGAGCTAATTCCCCTAAGTTCTTTCATGATTAGTCCTTGGCTGCTTCGAACATCCAAAATAATTTGTGCCAATAACATAGACACACAAAAGGCCCCAAGCCCCATATATACATCTCTCCTGGCAATTGCCCATTCCTTATTAGCATATGAGAAAGCAAAGAAGATGGCTAATATTATCAATTCCTCTACACCATACTTCCACATCCTGTCGATAAACAAAGCCGGATACACAAGCATGAGCATTGGCAGAAAGAAGGCCTGTATATTAGGATAAGTTATTGTGTCTATTGTAATAAATACCAATGCCAATCCTAAGTAAAAGCCATAGCATGTAAGATAAGCAGCTGTAGTACCAAGAGTGCCCCCTTCTCTTAAGATATTAAGGTTAATCAAATAATACATTACCATCAAAGGAAGCATTATAAGATGAGGAAGCGTAATCCTAAAGCCTGGAACAAAAGCAAGGGCAATACCAATCATTATAAGATACAAAATAGATATATTTTTGCATGCTTTTCTAAGCATAAAGAGATTGCTCTCATCAATGCTCTCTCTACATGATTCAAAATACTCATGTATTTGCTCTTTGGATTTTCTCGTCCGTTTCAGACTATTTAATGCTTTCTCATCCATTATAGTTTAACCCACAAAATCATTCGCACACATATCTAATAATAATTTACCATTATATTGTTGTGTAATAGGTATATTTGTGTGAACTTTCTGTGAGATAATTATGGGATGCGATAGGATCTAAAAGGCTACTCATTTCTTCTTTATTTATACAATCTAATCTTAGATAATTCCTCTTCCAACTCTATTCTCGCGTTTCTAAGGTTTATATCATTTTGCATTTTCAAAAAATAATCGTCACTTACTCCAAAGAACTTTCCTAGTCTCAGTGAGGTATCAACTGTTATCTGTCTACGGTCATGAATTATATCCTGTATTCTTGAAACAGGCACAAATATTTCGCGTGCCAATCTGTATGCAGAAATACCTAATGGGTCCATGAATTCTTCTTTTAGAATCTCACCCATTGTTGGGGTCTGAATAATTACTGCCATTTTCTTTTCCTCCTAGCAACAGAAAATCCTAATGATAATCTGTTATCTCAACATCATAAAAATCTCCATCCTGTTCCTTGAAGCAG